>NZ_CP076538.1:7000925-7657695 GCF_018885265.1 Amycolatopsis aidingensis | reverse complement strand
CTTCTGCTCCCCTCCCCTCAAGTCACTCAACGCTCGCCCGTGCCGCAGCCTCCGGATGCATTAGCAGGCCGCTGTGCATACCCGCGCAGGGGTATCCACAAGGTTGTCCACAACTGTGCACTAATGTACGGCGCCTCGCACAGTGCACCCACAGGAGGCGCCGGCACCCGACCGGCGTCGAGGTACGCCAGCCGGAGTCTCCCACCTTGCCACGGCGGCGCGAGCACCTCGGTGACTCGAGAAGAGGCACGCTAACAAGCGCCGCGCCTTGCCACAAGAGACCGTTGCCGGCAAGGGTTTCACGGTATACGGCGGGTTGCCATTCGGTGCTGGTACGTGGCTCTCGATCATGGACCAGACCAGTAGCGCAGCGCTACCGAGGGGCCGGTTTCGGTGTCACCGAGCCGGGTGCGTACCCTCGTAAGGTCTGCCGCCGACCGCGGCCTCGTTTCGCGTGCCTATATTCGGCAAAGCCTGACGAGTGCACAGCCTACGTTGGTAGGAGACACCACAGGACCGCCGTGCTGTGCGCACGACACGCCCCGACCTTCCGGGCGCCGGAGCCGAGAGCAGGAGAACTACAGCCGTGAGCAAGGGCAAGCACACCTTCCAGCCGAACAACCGCCGGCGCGCGCGTACCCACGGGTTCCGGCTGCGGATGCGGACCCGCGCGGGCCGCGCGATCATGGCGGCACGCCGCCGCAAGGGCCGCGCGCGGCTCTCCGCCTGATTCCGCCGTCTCCGGGGGCGCGGCGTGCTTCCTGCTGACGCTCGCCTGCGGCGGAGTGAGGAATTCCGCAAGGTCATGCGCGGCGGCGCCCGAGCCGGGCGTCGCCGCCTTGTGCTGCACGCGCTCGCGGGCGAGGACGCCAAGGCTGGCTTTGTGGTGAGCAAGGCCGTGGGCAACTCGGTGGTGCGGCACCGGGTCATCCGCCGCTTGCGGCATCTGGTGGCGGCTCGGCTCGGAACCCTGACCAAGGACAGTGCGTTGGTAGTGCGGGCCCTGCCCGCCGCGGCCAGCGCAACCAGTGCCGAACTCGGTTCGGATCTCGATGCGGCATTACGCAGGCTCGGCCTGCTGCCGGCTCGATCGTCGGCGCAGTCGCCGGCGGTCCCAGCGAATCCCGGTGCCGCGGCACCGGCAACGACAACGGACCAGCGGTGTGAGTGAAGCGCAGATGGCCGGGCAGTCCTCGGCCGAAAGCCAGGGACCATCGGGCCCCGCCCGGCCGAGTCCGGTGGCGTGGGTCTTGCTGCTTCCCATCCGCTTCTACCGTAAGGCGATCTCCCCCTTCTTACCCCCGAGCTGCCGGTTCTACCCCAGCTGCAGCGCGTACGCGGCCGAGGCATTGACCCGCCACGGCGCCGCGCGGGGTCGTATCTGGCGCTGCGCCGGCTGTTGCGGTGCGGACCGTGGACGCCGCCAGGGCGCGATCCGGTCCCGGACACGTTCAGCTTCCGGCACCGCCCCCAGAGACCTGGTACATCTACCGAGGAGTAGCTCAGTGCTCGACTTCATCTACTACCCTGTGTCGTTCATCCTCTGGTGCTGGCACAAGGTCTTCGGGTTCGTCTTCGGGGAAGCCAGCGCCATCTCGTGGGTGCTCGGCATCGTCTTCCTGACCTTCACGGTTCGCGGCATCATGTTCAAGCCGTTCGTGAAGCAGGTGCGGTCCATGAAGAAGATGCAGGACTTCGCACCGGAGATCAAGAAGCTCCAGAAGAAGTACGCGAACGACCGGCAGCGGCAAGCGCAGGAGATGCAGAAGCTCCAGCGTGAGCACGGTGTCAACCCGCTCGGCAGTTGCCTGCCGATGCTGCTGCAGATCCCGGTCTTCATCGGTCTGAACTGGGTGCTGCGCAACTTCGGCGAGGGCAAGACCGAGAACTACTTCTTCGACGAGGCGGGTAACGACTCCTACGTCAACGCGAAGCTGTTCGGGGTCAACCTGGGCGACGCCATCCGGCATATGGACGTGATGGGCGGCAGCGCGAGCATGGAGCCGGGCTGGCACTGGGATGTCGCGCCGGTGGCGATTCCGCTGATGATCGTGGCCAGCATCGCCACCCACCTCACCGCGCGGCATTCGGTGGCGCGGCAGAACCCGGCCTCGGCGACCCAGCAGACCGCGGTCATGAACAAGCTGACGCTGTACATCTTCCCGGTCGGCGTGCTGGTCTTCGGTGCGTTCTTCCCGATCGGTCTGCTCATCTACTGGCTCGCCAACAACGGCTGGACGCTCATGCAGCAGCGGATCGTCTACACGCGCATCGACAAGGAAGAGGAAGCGAAGAAGGTCGAGGCGGTAGAGAAGCGCACCTCGCTGGCGCCCAAGCCGGGGCAGAAGCCGCAGCCGGGCCAGAAGCCCAAGACCGGGCAGAAGCCGACACAGCCGAAGAAGCCGGAGGCCGGTGAGAACGGCAGCCAGTCGAAGGGCTCCTCTGGTTCCGGGGCCAAGAAGTCCGGCGGCCAGGCGAAGGGCGGCAACAGCAACCTGCGCGGCGGCGCATGGGCGAAGAACGGCGGCGCGAAGGGCGGCTCCGCCGCCGCCCAGCCGAAGAAGGCGCCCGCTCGCAACAAGGACACCGAGCAGAAGAGCTCGAATGACAACGGCACTGGAGCGTCCGGAACGGTCGGCGGCTCGAACAAGAAGTCGGGGCGTAAGCGTCGCTGACGCGGCCGGGTGCTTGAGAGGAGACGAACATGTCGGAGACGGTCGACGCGATCGGCACCGAGGAGAGTAAGGCGGCGGTCGCGGATGTCGCCGACGCCGAGGAGCCCGAGACGTCGGAGCGGTCCGCAGGCGTGGACGAGGACGTACTGGTGCGAGAGGGGGACATCGCGGGCGACTACCTGGAGCGCCTGCTGGACCTCTTGGACTACGACGGGGATATCGACCTCGACGTGGAGGCCGGCCGTGCGGTCGTCAGCATCGACGGCGGCGAGGACCTGGAGAAACTGGTCGGCGCGCGCGGGCAAGTGCTGGAGGCACTGCAGGAGCTGACCCGGCTGGCGGTGCAGCAGGAGCTCGGCTCGCGGAGCAGGCTGATGCTGGACGTCGCCGGATGGCGATCCGGGCGGCGGAGCGAGCTACAGGAGCTCGGGCGTTCGACCGCGGAGTCGGTGTTGTCGAGCGGCGAGCGGGTGCGGCTCCAGCCGATGAGCCCCTTCGAGCGGAAGGTGGTGCACGACGCGGTCGCGGCGGTCGACGGAGTGCACAGCGAGAGCGAGGGCGAGGAGCCCAAGCGGCGCGTGGTGGTTTTCCCGCAGCCCTGATCCCAACGCGGCTACTCCAAGCGCGGCCCGCCGGCACCGGCGGGCCGCGCTTTTTGTGTTCCGTCCATCCCCCGTTTCACGTGAAACGGCGCGAGGTGTCCGTTGGTGAAGTGGATTTGTCCACACTCGCGGTCTGTCGTGAGTCCCCGCGGTCGTGCTTCGGGGAGAATCGACAGAGCCGGTTTCACGTGAAACGGGCGACCATCGAGGAGTGATTCAGTGGGCATCCATGACCTGGCGTCCGGGACACCGGCCATTGCCGGGGAGGTCTTCGGCGCGAACGCGGCGGTGGCCGAGCGCTATGTGGACCTGCTCCGGCGGCATGGGGTGGAGCGCGGACTGATCGGCCCGCGCGAGACGGACCGTTTGTGGGAACGCCATGTGCTCAACTCCGCGGTGATCGGCGAACGCATCCCGGAAGGTGCGCGGGTGGTCGATGTCGGCTCCGGGGCCGGCCTCCCGGGTGTGCCACTCGCCATCGCTCGCCCGGACCTCGATATGGTGCTCCTCGAGCCGATGGCCCGGCGCGTCGACTGGTTGACCGAAGTGGCCCAGACGCTCGAACTTCCCCTTGCGATCGAGCGCGGCCGCGCGGAGGAACGCGCGGTGCGGGAGCGAATCGGTAGCGCCGAAGTGGTGACCGCGCGAGCGGTGGCGCCGCTGGGGCGCCTCGCCGGTTGGTGCCTCCCCCTCGTTCGGGCCGGCGGCACATTACTCGCGATGAAAGGCGCGAGTGTCGCGGAGGAGGTGGATCGGGACCGCGTGGAGATTCAGCGTGCGGGCGGCAGCACGCCGCAGGTTGTCGAGTGCGGCCAGGGGCTGCTGGAGCCGGCGACCATCGTGGCGCTCATCGAGCGACGTGCCTCGACACGCACCGCGTCCGGTCGCCGGAGGAGGTAGTAGCGCAGTGCGTGACTGTCGAGATGAAAGAATGCCCGAGCCCACCCGAGTACGGAGTAACGCTCATGTTCCACGTGAAACAGCGCGCTTCGAGTATCACTGACCAGTCGACCACAGGGAGGCGTGGCGCCCGGTGAACCCCCCATCCCCTCGACCCGAAGCCCCGGGTGCGGGCCACGAGCTGGCCTGGACGCCGATCGAAGAGGAAGCGCACCGGGCCGCCCGGGTGTTGCATCCGGAGAAGCATCAGCTGCCCCGCCCGGCCCGGCGCCGGATCATGACGGTCGCCAACCAGAAGGGCGGCGTCGGTAAGACCACCACGGCGGTCAATCTCGCCGCCGGGCTCGCGCTGTCCGGGCTGAAGACACTCGTCATCGACCTCGACCCACAGGGCAATGCCAGTACGGCGCTCAACGTGGACCATCGTTCTGGTACGCCTTCCGTCTACGAGACCTTGCTCGGTGAGGTGTCCGTGGTCGAGGCCGCCGCGATGAGCGAGCAGTCCCCCAACCTCCTCTGCGTGCCGGCCACCATCGACCTCGCCGGCGCGGAAATCGAGCTGGTGTCGATGGGTTCCCGGGAGGCCCGGCTCAAGGAGGCGCTGTCCGAGGAGGCGCTCGCGGAGCTGGACGTCGACTACGTCTTCATCGACTGCCCGCCCTCCCTCGGGCTGCTGACGGTCAACGCGATGGTGGCGGCGCATGAGGTGCTGATCCCGATCCAGTGCGAGTACTACGCGCTGGAAGGGCTCGGGCAGCTGCTCAGCAATATCGACCTCGTCCAGCAGCACCTGAATCGCGAGCTGACCGTGTCCACCATCCTGCTGACGATGTACGACGGCCGGACCAAGCTGGCCGATCAGGTCACCCAGGAAGTACGGAACCACTTCGGCGAGGTCGTGCTGAAGACGATCATCCCGCGCAGTGTGAAGGTCTCCGAGGCGCCGGGCTACGGCCAGACGGTCCTCGCTTACGACCCCGGTTCCCGGGGTGCCATGTGTTACCTCGACGCGGCTCGCGAGCTCGCCGAGCGTGGTGCACGAAAGGACGGCCAATGACCGAGCGAAGGGGCGGCCTCGGGCGAGGCCTGGCGGCGCTCATTCCCACCGGCCCCGCGGCCACCGACGGCGAGACCGTCGAAGTACCGGTACGGATCGAGGACGGCGAGGAAGCGGCCACGAACGGCGCCTCCCCCGCCCCCGCTACCGGAGGGGAGGTCGCCGGGGCGGTGTACAAGGAAGTGCCGGTCGGGTCGATCAAGCCGAACCCGAAGCAGCCCCGCCAGGTCTTCGATGAGGAGGCGCTGGCGGAACTCGAGCATTCCATCCGTGAGTTCGGCCTGATGCAGCCCATCGTCGTCCGGCAACTGCCGGACGACGAGTACGAGCTGGTGATGGGTGAGCGCAGGCTGCGCGCGGCCCAGCAGGCGGAGCTGGAGCAGATCCCCGCCATCGTCCGGCAGACCGCGGACGAGGCGATGCTGCGGGACGCGCTGCTGGAGAACATTCACCGGGTGCAGCTGAACCCTCTCGAGGAGGCGGCCGCGTATCAGCAGCTGCTGGATGAGTTCGAGGTGACCCACGAGGAGCTCGCGGCGCGGATCGGCCGGAGCCGGCCGGTCATCACCAACACGATCCGGCTGCTGCGACTGCCGCTGCCGGTGCAGCGGCGGGTGGCGGCCGGCGTGCTTTCCGCGGGGCACGCCCGTGCCCTGCTGTCCATGGAGGACCCCGGCGGTCAGGAGGAGCTGGCCGCCCGCATCGTGTCGGAGGGCCTCTCGGTACGGGCGACCGAGGAGGCGGTCACCCTCAACAAGAGTGAGAAGCCGGCCAAACAGAAGGCGCCCGCGCGCAAGCCGATGGAGGCACCCGGCCTACAGGACCTCGCGGAGCGACTCTCCGATGCCTTCGACACCCGGGTGAAGGTGGACCTCGGCCGCCGAAAGGGCCGGATCGTGGTCGAGTTCGCCTCGGTGGACGACCTCGAGCGCATCGTGGCGCTTATGGACCCAAATCAGGCAAAACGGACACGTTATTCCGATGAAGGATGACCCGAGGGTGTTTCGTCACGGTGACGGTTACCTCGGGTGAGTGCGAGTGAACGGGAAGTGCGGGTCAGCCGCCACGGCGGATGGCCCGCGCGACCAGGTCGGCGAACACCGCGCCGAGGGTGGTTCCGGCTGCCTCCACCGCCATCGGCACGGTGGAGGTCTCGGTCAGTCCTGGCGAAGGGTTGACTTCCAGGAACTGGATAGTGCCGTCCGCCATCACCACGGCGTCGCTCCGGGAAATGTCCCGCAGCCCGAGCAGGCGGTGCGCGGCCACCGCGAGTTCGCCGACCGCCTTGGCCGCGTCCGCCGACAGCCGTGCCGGGGCGAAGAAGTCGGTGAGCCCCGCGGTGTACCGGGCGGTGTAGTCGTAGACCCCGCTTTCCGGCACGATCTCCACGGCGGGCAGCGGTTCGGGTTCGTCCGCGCGCTCCACGACCGTAACGGCTACTTCCACCCCGTCGACGAAACGTTCCGCCAGTACGGTCTCGCCGTAGGCGAAGCAGCCGACCATGGCCGCGGGCAGGTCGGCGGCATCCCGGACCACCTGCGCGCCCAGCGCGGAGCCACCCTGGTCGGGCTTGAGGATCAACGGCAGGCCGAGCCGCTCCACCATGGCGTTCAGCACGGCCTGTGCGCCCAGTTCGCGGAAGGTGCTGTGGGGCAACGCCACCCAGTCCGGGGTGGTGAAGTCCGCCTCGGCGACCAGCGTCTTGGCGGTCGGCTTGTCCCAGGCGCGGCGGCAGCCGTGCGAGTTCGTACCCACGTACGGCACGTGCAGCATCTCCAGCACGGTCTGCACCGAGCCGTTCTCCCCCTCGCCGCCGTGCAGTGCCACCACGGCCGCGTCCGGGCGCTGCTCGCGCAAGCGGTCTAGCAGGCCGGCGTCGGTGTCCCACTCCTCCACGGTCAGCCCTTCGCCGCGCAGGGCGGCGGACAGCCTGCGGCCGGAGCGCAGGGATACGTCGCGCTCGTGGGACAGGCCGCCGGCGAGCACGGCAACGGTGGGTTCGGTCACCCGAGAAGCTCCTTCTTGTGCTGGGGACGGTCGGAACCAGGCGCTCAGGCCGTGTCCGGCGAGGGCGACTGCGGCCCGGAAATGGTGCGGGTCGGCACGTTACCGAAGGTGCGCACGAGTTCCAGCTCGGACTCGAGTACGCCGGCCAGCCTGCGTACCCCCTCGCGTAGCCGTTCCGGGGTGGGATAGCAGTAGGACAGCCGCATCTGCCTGCTACCGAGCCCATCGGCGTAGAACCCGGTGCCCGAGGCGTAGGCGACCCGGGCGGTGACCGCCCGCGGCAGCATCGCCTTGGTGTCCACTCCTTCCGGCACGGTGACCCACACATAGAAACCGCCGTCCGGCTTGGTCCAGCTGCATCCGGGCGGCATGTGCTGCTCGAGGGCGGACAGGATGGCGTCCCGTCGTTGCCGGTAGTTCTCCCGGAACGTCTTGATCTGGCCCTTCCAGTCGTGGGTCGAGAGATAGCGGGACACCACGAGCTGGTTGAAGGTGGGCGGGCACAGGGTGGCGGACTCCGCGGCCAGCACCAGTTTCTCCCGCACCGCGTGGGGTGCCAGCACCCAGCCGACCCGCAGGCCCGAGGCGAAGGTCTTGGAGAAGGAACCCAGGTACACCACGTTGTCCGGATCGCTGGCCCGCAGCGCCGGGTAGGTCTGGCCGTCGAAGCCGAGCAGCCCGTACGGGTTGTCCTCGATCACCAGTACGCCATGCGTGGCGCAGATCTCCAGGATCTCGGACCTGCGCTCGACGGCGAGGGTAACCCCGGCCGGATTGTGGAAG
Organism: Amycolatopsis aidingensis; assembly: GCF_018885265.1. Classification (GTDB taxonomy): domain Bacteria; phylum Actinomycetota; class Actinomycetes; order Mycobacteriales; family Pseudonocardiaceae; genus Amycolatopsis; species Amycolatopsis aidingensis. The sequence goes on along the minus strand of NZ_CP076538.1, from coordinate 7,649,671 downwards.
TTCGGGATCGTGTACAGGAACTTGACCCGCTGGCCCGCCCGTTCGGCCTGTTCGAGTGCCTCGCGCAGGGCGGAGGGGATCAGGCCGTCGTCGTCCATCGCGACGTGCACCACCTGCGCCTGGTACGCGGCGAAGGAGCCGAGTGCGCCGACGTAGGAAGGGCCTTCGGCGAGCACGACGTCCCCGGGATCGCAGAACAGCCTGGTGACCATGTCCAGGCCCATCTGCGAACCGACCGTCACCACCACGTCGTCGGGATGAGCCGAGATGCCCTCCATCGCCATGATCTCGCAGATCTGCTCGCGCAGCGCCGGCACGCCGTGCGCCGAGCCGTACTGCAACGCGACCAGCCCGTCCTCGGCTATCAGGTCGGCGATCTGGGTGGACAACGAGTCCAGCGGCAGCGCGGCCAGGTTGGGCATGCCACCCGCGAGCGAGACCACCTCGGGCCGGCTGGCGACCGCGAACAACGCTCGGATCTCGGACGCGGTCATCCCTGCGGTGCGCGCGGCGTACCGGTCGAGATGCGGGTCGAGGTTGTGGTGCCCGGCCTGGTTGGGCTGGCTACCCGGCGTGGGTTCGGGTGGTCCGGAGGTCGTCATCTGGCACTTTCGCAGACAGGTCGGGGGGCTGAGTTCTACCGGCGGGTAGATCCATCGAGTGTAACCGTGCTCGCTAACCGGCTCCCGCCCTTCCGGCCGTTGTCACATCAGCCTATCCTCAGCAGTGGATTGCTGATCCACCTTTCCGTGCGCGCCGTCGACCGGTGGCAGCGCCGGTCGTGGTTCCACCATGCGATGAGAACTTCCGGGGAGGACGGGTGTCGCGACGCATCACGGGCGTCACGCTGGACAACCTGGAGCAGTTGCCGCGGCGGTGCCGCCGCTGCGTGTACTGGGAACTCGCCCCGCACCTGCGGGAGCAGGCCGAGGAGTTCGGCGAGACCGAGGTGGAGAAGGAGGCCTGGGTCTCCGCGGTGCTGCTGGAGTGGGGCTCCTGCGGCCGGATCGTCTTCAGCGAGGACCTCCCCGTCGGGTTCGTGCTCTACGCCCCGCCGAACGCGGTGCCGAGGTCGAACGCATTCCCCACCTCGCCGCCCAGCCCGGACGCGGTGCTGCTGACCGGCTTCCACGTGCTACCCGAGTTCCGCGATGGCGGCCTTGGCAGGGTCCTCGTGCAGGCCGTGGCCAAGGACCTCACCAAGCGCGGGGTGCGGGCGATCGAGGCCTTCGGGGACGCGGAGAACGGCGAGGACGAGGATCCAGCCGAGGAGCACAGCTGCGTGCTGCCAGCCGGTTTCCTGCAGAGCGTCGGATTCAAGACGGTGCGCCCCCATCCACGCTGGCCCCGGTTGCGGCTGGAACTGCGTTCGGCCATCTCCTGGAAGGAAGACGTCGAGGCGGCCCTGGAAAAGCTACTCGGCCAGGTCAGCGTCACCACCGCCGAACCAAGTACCGCGCGCGTCTAAGGGACCCGGCGGCCGCGGCCTGCCGGTTCGGGCACGCCAGAGCCGAACACCTGCCGGACCATGCCCACCAGCCATACGAAGGTGAACGCGATCACCGTCGGGTTCTTCAGCATGAGCAGCACCGCCAGGTAGCCCTGCCGCGCCGATTCCGGCAGCAGCCCGGCGACAGCATGCTCGGCGAGCAGGTCGAAGGTCAGGAAGGCCAGCGAGAGCAGTACGCCCTGCAGCACCAGGCTCGGCCAGTGAGCCGTGGCGAACGCCGAGGCCGTGCCCCACCGCTGCTGATGTTCCGGCACCCCGCGCATGGCCAGCCGCCAGATCACCACCAGCAGCAGGATCCGCACGCCCAGCACCAGTACCTCGGTGGCGGTGGCCAGCCAGCCAGGGAGTTGCTCCGCCCAGTTCACCACCACCAACCGCTGTACCGCGGGCACCAGGGACAGACCCCCGATGACCGGCAAGTACCGCAGGTAGAACCGGAAGGCCCAGCGCGGTACGGCCAGTGCGAGAGCCAGCTCCGCACGAAACCTGCTACTCATCGATATCTCCCTCACAAAGTAGTTTAGTTTACTATACAGAAATATCGACAGTGCTAAAGTGAGCTTGTGGGTCAGGATGCCGACGATGTCAGCGGTGCCGAACTCGGGCGGGAGCTGAGTACTGCGGTGGTCGCGTTCCACGAGGCCGTAGGGGCACGGCTGGGGGTACGCGCGGTGGACCAGCGGGCGCTCGCGTACATCGGCAGGCGCGGTTCGTTGTCGGCGGGGGAGCTGGCGAAGGAGATCGGCCTGACCCCCGGCGCGGTTACCGGCATGGTCGACCGGCTGGAACGGGCCGGGCTGGTCTGCCGGGAGCCCGATCCGTTCGACCGCAGGCGGGTGGTGATCAGCGTGGCCGAGGGTGGCTCGCGGGCCTTCGCGGCCGCCTTCGCCGGGCTGGGCAAGGCCATGAACGACCTGGTGGCCGGCTACGAACCAGCCGAGCAGCGGGTGATCGCGGACTACCTGGCCCGCACGATCGAGATCCTGCGAACCCAGACCCGGCGACTCCTCGAGGAGGACGAACCCCCCGGCAGGTAACTCTCGCCGGGCAGCATGCCCCGCGCGGGTTATCCACAATTACCCAGGGTTGTCCACAACTTGCCGCGCGCACCCCCACCAACCCGCCCAGCCCGATACGCTGGCAGCGGGGTCGCCCCCCAGGGAGTGGTGGGGGGTGGGTACGGGACTGGTGTGAGTTACTCGGCTTTGGCGAGTTCGTGGGCGAGTACGTCGGCGAAGGTGAAGGTGCCGGTGGGCTGGTCGTTCTCGCCGAGCAGGTAGAGGCGCTTGACGGCGACCAGGATTCCTTCGGCGACGATGTCGCGGAAGGCGGGGTCGGCAAGGCGGCGGCGGTCTTCGGCGTTCGTCAGGTAGCCGATCTCGATGCGCACCGCGGGGCAGCGGGTCTTGAGCAGGATTTCCCAGGTCTTGCGGTGGGTGCGGCAGTCCTTCAGGCCGGTGCGCGCGGCCAGCTCGCGCTGGATGAAGCCGGCCAGCAGTTCGCCGACCGTGGAGGTGGAGCCGTAGCCGTTGCCGTAGTGGAAGCTGGCCACGCCCTGCGCCTCCGGGGCGGAGTTCTGGTCGCAGTGCAGGGAGAGGAACAGGTCGGCGCCCACCTCGTTGGCGAAGGCGGCGCGGTCGGCCTCGGCCGGGCTGTGGGCAGGGCCGCGGGACAGCAGGGCCTCCATGCCGGTGGCCTTCATCCGGCCTTCGAGGCGGCGAGCCAGGTCCCAGACCAGGTCGGCCTCGCGCAGGCCGTGCACGTTCACCCCGGTGTCGGCGCCGCCGTGCCCCGGGTCGAGCACGATCCGCTTGCCGCTCAACCGGGGGCCCGCGCGGCGCACCTGTTCCTGCTCCCGCAGGAACACCGGCCTGCCGCCGCGCGCCCGCGGGGACAGCTGGCGCAGCGCACGAACCACGGCGGCACCGCAGATACCGTCCACCAGCAGGCCGTAGTCGCGCTGGAAGTTTCGCAGGCCCCGCTCGGTCTGCGGGCCGAACACCCCGTCCGGCCTGCCTGCGTCGTACCCCAGTTCGGTGAGCCGGTCCTGCAACGCGAACACATCGTCACCATGCACCGGGGTCGAGATCAGATACGCCAGCGGCCTGCTGCCGAGGTGGTAGTTGGCCCCCCGCAGAGCCCGGTAGGTCGCGGGCCCGACGACCCCGTCGGTGAGCAGGCCACGGCGCTGCTGGAAGGCCCGGACGGCCTGTTCCACCGCGAGATCGAAAGCGCCGTGACCATTGGAACCCTGTGCCGACGGGAGCAGGTCCAGCGCGGCGAGCATGGACCTGATCTCGGCGACGTCCGGACCGGCGTCGCCGCGGCGGAGTACCCGCATGCACTCCTCGCTCTTCCTTGGGCACCGCTGGTGCACTCGATGCTTGTCAGCTTCCTCCGGAACCAACCCGGGGGTCTCTATTGTGCCCTGCGAACTCTCGGTAAGCGCGCAGGGCCGGTCGGTGCGTCACCGCACGTCACGCCCGCGTAGTTCACGCACCTGGAGTAACCGAAGCGTCGCATCGGGCGACAACAGATCCACAACGAAAAACCCGGGCGCACGTCCGATGGACGCGCGGGCCCCGGGTTGTCGTTGCCTCACTGTGACATAGGACAGCAGGCCAGGCTCAGCCGATGACCTCGGACAGCTCCGAGAGCAGGGCCGCCTTCGGCTTCGCGCCGACGATCTGCTTCACTTGCTTGCCGCCCTGGAACAGGATCAACGTCGGAATCGACATGACCTGGTAGTCCCTGGCGGTCTGCGGGTTCTGGTCCACGTCCAGCTTGGCGATCTTCAGCTTGTCCTTGTGGTCGCTGGCGATCTCCTCCAGCACCGGCGCGACCATCTTGCACGGGCCGCACCAGGTGGCCCAGAAGTCGACCAGCACTGGCTTGTCGCTGGACAGCACGTCATCGACGAAGGTCGAGTCGGTCACCGCAACGGTGTCGCTCATGTTCTCTCCTTAATGGGTTACCGGCCGCGGCCGGCGTGATCAGTTCACCGGCGCCGATGCGGCGTAACCGCCGCCGACCAGTTCGGGTGCTTCCTGGGCCTCCTCGGCGACCTCGTGCTCGGCCAGCCACCGCTCGGCGTCGATGGCCGCCGTGCAACCGGACCCCGCCGCGGTGATCGCCTGCCGGTAGGTGCGGTCCACCAGGTCACCCGCGGCGAACACCCCGTCCAGGTTGGTGTACGAGCTGCGCCCCTTGGCCAGCACGTACCCCTCCTCGTCCAGGTCTACCTGGCCGCGCACCAGCTCGCTGCGCGGATCGTGCCCGATGGCCACGAAGAACCCGGAAACCGCCAGCTCCGACTCCTCCCCGGTGACCGTGTCGCGCAGCTTCAGCCCGGACACGCTCCCGTCCCCGAGCACCTCGGTGACCTGCGAGTTCAGCTGCCACCGGATCTTCTCGTTCGCCCGCGCCCGCGCCAGCATGATCTTCGAGGCGCGGAACTCCTCGCGCCGGTGCACCACCGTCACCGTGCGCGCGAACTTGGTGAGGAACGTGGCCTCCTCCATCGCCGAGTCGCCGCCGCCGACGATCGCGATGTCCTTGTCCCGGAAGAAGAACCCGTCGCAGGTGGCGCAGGAGGACACCCCGCGACCGAGCAGCTCCTGCTCCCCTGGCACGTACAGGTACCTTGCCGCCGCGCCCATCGCCAGCACCACCGCGCGGGCGGCGTACCGGGTGCCGTTCACCGTCACGTACTTGACGTCGCCGGTGAGGTCGAGCTCCTCGACATCCTCGGCGCGCAGCTCGGCCCCGAAGTGCTCGGCCTGCGCACGCATCTGCTCCATCAGCTCGGGCCCCTGGATACCCTCCCGGAAGCCCGGGTAGTTCTCCACCTCGGTCGTGGTCATCAGCGCCCCGCCGAACTGCGACCCCTCGAACACCAGGGGATCCAGCTGGGCGCGCGCCGCGTACACGGCCGCGGTGTATCCCGCGGGACCCGATCCCACGATGATCAGGTTCCGTACGTCCTGTGCCACCCGTGACCTCCGCTCGTCTCGACCTGCACGTCAGGCTCAACACGATCGTAGGTGCGCATGTTCCCGAGGTGACGTGGGCCGCTCGCGGGCCACTCAGCCGCCAGTGCCGCCGATGATCTCGTCGACCAGCAGCTCCGGATTCTCCGGCCCGCAGGTCGGCGGCACCGCCACCAGCCGGAACTGGGCCAGCTCACCGGTGGTGTACAGCACGATCACGGCTTCCCTGCCGTCGATGGTCGCCGGCCGGACGCCTTCCGCCTTGCGGTCCGGGTCGATCCCGTTGGCCGCGAGGCAGGCGTCCAGTTTCTGCTCGGTGCCGAACGCACCGAAGTCGCGGACCCCGTTCACCTCACCGATCGCCGCGCCCAGCGCGTCCCGCTGCAGTGCGACCGGCGGCTGCCCTGGATCGCCCCCGGTGTCCGGGCTGCCCGGGGTCTGGTTGTCCCCCGGCAGCACAATGGCCAGCGCGGCCACCGCGGCCGCGGCCGCCGTCAGCACCCCGCCGCCCCAGCCGAGCATGCGGTTGCGACGCCTGCGTGCGGCGTTGATGCTCACCACCGGGGCCACCCCGGCTTCGGCACCCGGACCGGAGTCGGTGCCGGTGCCGCCGCGCTGCCGGACCTCCTCGGCCAGTGCGGCGTCGATCCGCGCCGCCACCGCGGCCGGCATCGGTCCGGCAGGCGCGGTGGTCAGCTCCGAAAGGTCGGCGGTGGTCGCTTCCAGCGCCTCGATGATCGCCCGTGCCTCGGGATCGGCATCGACCTGCGGCCACAACCGCGCGGCCTGCTCCTCTTCCAGCACTCCGGCGTGGAGGTCAGCGAGTACATCGACAGACCAAGGCGGACCGACGGCTTCGCCGGTCCCCCGCTGCTCGTCTGTCATCGTCCCTCCCCGTCACGTTGCCCGCCCGCGTGCGGCGCGGCCTGCGTCGTACGCCCCGATGGCTCCTGGCGTTTGCTTTCGTGAGTTGGGACGGCCTCTTCGGTGTCCGGGTTCCGCAAATGCCCGAGAACCTTGGCGAGCTTGGCGCGACCCCGGGCACACCGGCTCTTCACCGTGCCTTCGGCGATGCCGAGCATGCTCGCCGTCTCCGCGACCGAATATCCCTCGACATCCACCAGCACGATCGGGCCACGCTGGTCCTCCGGCAGCTCGTCCAGCGCCCTGCGGACCACCAGCGTGGTCTCCCGCTCGGCCAGCGCGTCCCGCGGCACTGCGGGCTCGTGCTGCCCGGTCTCCGGCAGCGGCACGGTGGGCCGCGCCTGCCGCCTGCGTACCCGGTCCAGGCAGGCGTTCACCACGATGCGGTGCAACCAGGTGGTGACCTGGGACTCGGCGCGGAACTTGCTCGCCGCGCGGAACGCCGAGATGAAGGCGTCCTGCAGCGCGTCGGCGGCTTCTTCCGGATCGCGCACGGTGCGTAAGGCTACGGCCCACATGCGGTCACGATGTCGGCGGACCAGTTCGGTGAACGCGTGCGGGTCCCCGGCGGCATGTGCCGCGATGAGATCGGCGTCCGATGGTGCGGCTGCGGTCACCCGGCAGAGCCTACTAACCGCCGGAGATCACGGTTGCGTAGGCACGAACGTCAGCTCGCCGATCTCCGAGACATGGTCCGCGCCGTCCTCGGACAGTTTGGTGATCCAGACGATCACGTACTCCGCCTGCTCCGGTTTCGGCAGGTCGATCTCGGTCTGCACCTCGGTCAGCTCGGTGCTGGCCACGACCCTGGTCGCCTCCAGCGAAGGGTCGGACTCCTCGGCCACCCGCACCTCGACCGCCGTGCCAGGGCTGTCCGCGGCGATCTTCAGCTGCTTCAGGTTGATCGGATCGTCGAACTCCACGATCAGGCCGACCCCGGACTTCAGCGCGGGCAGCTGCTGCTGGTACTGGTCGGTACGCCAGATCGTGGCCGGATCGCCGTCGATGGCGTTCTTCGCCTGCGCCACGTGATCCCCGGTGCCCTCCGGGTTGTACACCTGCACCGAGGCGGGTTGAACCGGTTCGCCGAGCGCGGGCGGTTGCGATTCCGGTGGCTGCCGGCCCTGATCCGGGTCGGCCTGCTGGGTGGTCGGCTCATCGGCCACGTTCACCGGCGGCCCGGAGGCCGGGTCGTCCTGGAAGAAGTCGATCGCCATCATGCCCAGCCAGGCCAGGATGCCCACCGCGGCGACCGCGAGCACGGTCACCCCGAGCGCCAGCTTGCGCCGCCGCGCGGCGTCCTTCACCGGCTTCTTCGTGGTCCACACCCCGCCGTCCTCGTCGACGCTCTCATCGCCGACCTGCTTGATCAGCTGGGTGCGTTCCTCTTCCTCCGCGGCCTGCTCCAGCACCCGCAGGATCGCCGAGCTGGTGCGGATGGCCCCCTGCCCACCGTCCTCGATCGTGCGCCCGGCCAGCGCGGACAACGCCGCGGGCACTGTCGGCTGCAGGGACCTGGCAGGCACCAGTCTGCCGTTCGGGGAGTACGGTGCGGCCGGGATGGCCGGCGGCCCGCCCGGCAACGCCCACCTGCCGGTGAGCAGCAGGTACAGCACCGCGCCAAGGGCCTTGACGTCATCGCGCAGGGTCGCGTCCGGTAGCGGGCCGGGGAAGGCCAGCCGCAGCCTGCCGTCCGGGGTCAGCCGCAGCCGCTGCGGATGGTCCAGGCCGAGCACCAGGCCGGAGTGATGCGCGCTGTCCACCGCCTCGGCCAGGGCCTGCACCATCCGCGCCGCCGTGGCAGGCGCCACCGGCCGCTCGGTGACCAGGTCGGACAGGTCGCTGCCCTTGGTCCACTCGGCAACCACGATGCCAAGCAGCCCCTCGCTGGAGGTGATGCCGTTGCCGAGACTCAGCACGTCCAGCACCCTGGCCACCCCGCCATGGCTGAACTTCGCCGCGTGTGCCGCGCGGTCCAGGGTGCGCCGCGCAGCCCTGGCGGCCTCGCCATCGGCCGGGTCGCCGACCAGCATGGTCAGCGCGACATCCCGGCGCAGCTGCCCGTCCCGCGCCCGCCACAGGTGCGCGCCGGCGCGCTCGTCGATGCCGAACTGGGCGAGCAGCCGATACCGGCCGTCGCCGACGACTCCCCCGGGCGCCAGCGAGCCGCCCCTGGTGCGAATGTTCACCCGGGTCCCGTCCCCTTGCTCGCTCCGTCTCGTGTTCACCGCACTCTCCCGCTTATCTCCAACCGAGGGTACGTGAACGATCCGGGTACCCGGGTGGCAGCGACCCCTATCCCTATGCCCGCTTCACCATCCGGGTGACTCTCCTGGTGATCGGGTTCAGCTCGTCGATCTTCAACGCGATCAGCACGCCGAAGGCGACCCCCAGGCCGACCGCGCCCTGCAGGATCAGTTTGATCCAGGCCTGCAGGGTGACCCCCAGCGCGTCCGGCACCAGCAGCCCGACCAGCCAGGCCGCCAGCACGCCCAGCCCGCAGGCCACCACGGTGAACAGGATCACCCCCAGCACCCGCTTGCTGCGCAGGTTCCCCAGCTGCACCCACAGCCAGACCTGCCCCATGATCGCGCCGACCACGAAGACCAGCGAGTTCACCATCATCACGCCGAGCACCACGTTGGCCGGGCTGAGGATGCCCCCCGCCAGGTACAGCAGCGGGATCTTCACCGCGGTCATCACGGCCATGATCAGGGTCGGGGTGCGCGAGTCCTTCATCGCATAGAAGACCCGCATCTGCAGCATCACCAGCGCGTACGGCAACAGCCCGAAGGCGGACACCGCCAGTGCCTGACCCAGCCGCTCGGAGTCCTCCAGCGTGCCCTTGCCGAAGCTGAACAGGGCGATCCCGATCGAGGTGCCCGCCACCACCATCACCGCCGAGATCGGCAGCAGGGTGAGGGTGCTGAGCCGGGAGGCATAGGAGAGGTCGCCGATCAGCCGCCGGTTGTCCCCGTCCGCGGCCGCCCGGCTCATCCGCGGCATGATCGCGGTGAGCAGGGAGACCCCGATCACCCCGTAGGGCAGCTGGAACAGCAGCCAGGCGTTCGAGTAGGTGGAGACCCCGCCCTCGTCGCCGCTGGTCAGCACCCGGGTGTTGATGATGACGCCGATCTGGCTCACCGCAACGTAGCCGAAGATCCACGCGGCCAGCCCGCCGAACTCGCGCAGCCGCTCGTCCAGGCCCCAGCGCCATTTGAACCGGAACCCGGACCGGCGCAGCGCCGGCACCAGGAACAGTGCCTGCACGGTCATCGCGGTGAACACCCCGATGCCGAGCACCAGCAGCTTCGGGTCGCTCATCGCCAGCGGGTTCAGCGTCGGATCACCCGGCACCAGCGCGTACAGCCCGATGGTCAGGATGATCACCAGGTTGTTGATCACCGGAGCCCACTGCGCAGGCCCGAAGATCTGCTTTGCGTTCAGCACCGCTGACAGCACCGCGAACAACCCGTAGAACAGCAGGCCGGGCAGCAGCAGGTAGGCGAAGGCGGTGGCCAGGTCCCGGTTGGCCTCCCCGCTGTCGTCGATCAGCAGCGAGGTGACCAGTGGCGCACCGAGGGTGGACAGCACCGTGCCTGCCAGCAGGATGGTGATCGCCATGGTCAGCATCCGCTGGGTGTATGCCTCGCCACCGTCCTCGTCGTCCTGCGAGCGCACCAGCAGCGGCACCACCACACTGGTCAGCACCCCGCCGAGGAGCAGCTCGTTGATGATCAACGGCAGCGTGTTGGCCACCGTGAACGAGTCGTAGACCGCGCTCAGCCCGGCCACCGCGGCCAGCAGCACCTTCCAGACGAACCCGGTGATCCGGCTGGTCAGCGTGGCGATCGCCATCCGGCCGCTGGCCTTGACCACCGAGGGGGCCTTCTTGCTCTCCGCGGGCTCCGGGCGCGGCTTGTGCTCCGGCTCCAGCCCGACCGCGGGCAACCGGTCCCCGATCGGCTCCGATGGGCGCGGCGCATCCAGGATGCGCGGCAGCATCCTGGTGGCGAACTCGTCGTAGGGCCGCATCATGTCCGGGTCGGCGCTGGGCCAGCGGGCCCCCGGCGGTACCCCGTGTTCCGGGCGGATGAACTGGGTGGCGTCCGGCTCGGCCGGCCGGCCCTGCTGCGGCTGCTGCCCCTGTTGGCCCTGCTGCCAGGGGCGCACCGGAGGTGGCGGGCGCCTGCCGGGAGGCGGCTGGCCCTGCGGCGGCGGACCGGGTGGGGGCTGGCGCCGTGGCGGTCGCGGGCCCTGCGGTTGCCGCGGCGGCGGCTGTTGCCGTGGTTGCTGTTGGGGAGGCTGCTGGGGCGGCTGCTGAGCGGGCAACTGCCCGGACCGGCGTTGTGGCCTGCCGTTCTCCCGCGGGTCCGGTGCCTGCCTGCGCGGTGGCTGGGCCTGCCCGGGCTGGCGGCGTTCCGGCGGCTCCTGTGCGGGTGGTGGCCTGCGATCCGGGCGCTGCGCCTGCGGTGGCGGTTGCTGCTGCCTGCGATCGGGGCGCTGCCGCCCCCCATCCGGGGGGCGATCGCCGCGCTCGGGTTGCGAAGGCTGCGCTTCACGCTCTGGTCGCGAAGCGGATCCTCTGTCCAAGGCGTGCCCCATCGTCGGCTGTCGAGCTGGTCGACCCAGCGTAATCGGCTTCCGGCGGAAACTCAGGACCCGCTCGTGCCGGCCCGCTTCTCCGCCCGGACCCGACGATAGATGCGCCTGCCCGCCAGCAGCAGCAACGCGGCTCCCGCGGTGGCCGTCACGATGATGGTGATCACGCCGTACTCGTTGGAGATCAGCTCGAACCGGGCGGGCGGCCCCAGCTGGGTGCCGCCGGGTGTGCTCAGCGACACGTACACGTTGAACTTTCCTGCCCGCTGTGCCTCGGCCGGGATCCGCCGGTTCACCTTGCTGTTCGCCGCGATCACCACGTCCGGGACGTCCTCAGGCCGCAGCCCGGCCGCGTTGCTCAGGTTGATCTGCACGGTGATCGCGACCGGCAGCTCGCTGGACAGCAGCACCGGCAGCGGTGAACTGCCGGAGGCGAGCTGGATCGGCCGGTTCGGGGTCACCGCCGTCACCCGGCCACGCAGGGTTTCCAGTTGTTCCCTGGCCACCCGCACCGCCTGGTCCCGCTGCTGGGTGGTGCGCCAGGCCGAGGACGCCGCGCGCAGCAGCCCGTTGCGCAGCGGTTGCAGTACCTGGGCCGGTTCCACCTGCGCGGTCGCGTCCACCGACATCGCCTGGCCGAGGTCGTCGGTGATGGCGTCGATCTCCCGCATCCGGCCAAGCACCTCGCCGGACAGTTCGGTCGGCACATCCCTTGCTGGGCGGACCATCCTGGTGTTGCCCGCGGCCGGGGTGGCCAGCAGCTCCTGCAACTGCACCGGCTCCACCCGGCCGCTGCCCGCGAAGTCCCCGAGGGTCTGCAGCAGGGTGCGCAGTTCCGCGGCCGAGGCGGTCCACTGGTGCGGTGGCGCGAGCAGCACCGGCCCCGGGTCGGTCTCCCGCTGGTCAAGGCCGGCCCGGACAGCGAGCACGGCGAGCCCGTTCTGGGCCGCGATATCCGGTTCCACGGCCGGGTTCAGCGTGTTCGCGGCGCCGGAGCCACTCAGCGCGCGGGCCAGCAATGCGTCATAGGGCTGGGCCCGGATCCCGGTCCCGGACAGCTCGGGGGCGGAGCCGTTGGCCGTGTCGTCCGGCAGCCTGGCCGGATCCACGATCAGCGTGCGCACCCCGGTCCGGCTCAGGTCGCCGAGCGCGTCCTCGCCCAGCCTGCCGTCCGGCCACAGCACCCCCTCCACCGGCTTGACCTTGAGGATCCTGGTCAGCGTGTCCGCGTTGTCCACCGCGGTCGCGGTGAGGCCGGGCGCGCCGTCCCGGATCGCCGAGACCGCGGCCAGGTCCGCGTCCGCGAACGGCAGCTGGATCACGCACTTCCCGTCCACCAGTGCGCGCAGCGAGTCCAGCCAGCGGCTCGCCGCGGCGGCGCCGGTGCCCTCGATCGTGCCTCGGGGGGTGCGGACCCGGTACCCGCCAGCCATCGCCTCGACGGTCTGTAGCAGGTCGGGGTCCACCGCGAAACACAGCGAACCGAACACCTGCGGATCGTCCCTGGACTGCTCGGCGGCCGACACCAGGCCGTCCAGCCTGCCGCCGGGGGCGAGCGCATCGGCCAGCGCGTCGTCCGCGAGCACCAGCGGGCCACCGAACGGGGCAGCGACCACCCGAGGCTCGGTGGCCGCGATCGGCCATAGCACGGAGATCCGGCGCGGCTGGTCCGGGACCGACTGCCCGGAACCGTCCGAACCGCCAGGCACCTCGAGCACCGGCAGCATCATGTTCAGCTCGGCGAGCCGGGCGGTCCCGCCGTACTCCGGGGTGCCGTTCACGTTGACCAGCAGCGGATACACCCCCGGCCGGACGATCTGCAGCCCGTCCGCCGCGCCGTTCACCGGAACCTCGAGCGCCAGCGGAGCGGACTGGCCGGGTACGAGCTCGTCCACCACCTCGGTGAACCGCGACATGGACAGCTCGGCGGGCGGTGGCTCGGCCAGTGACTCGGCCAGCTCCCGCGCACCGGACTGCACCTGGCCCAGCTGCACCCTGGCCTTGAGATCGCTGATCGGGCGGTCGCCGACGTTGGTGAGCTTGCCGCGGACGGTCAGCGTGGTGGAGTTCGCCGTGAGCAGCCGCGGGCTCATGTCGGCGATGTCCATCCGCAGCCGGTTCGGCTCCTCGGGCAGCGGTTGCCCGCCCGCGCTCGTCGCGAACAGGCAGCTCCCGGCCAGGAACAGCAAGGTCAGCACGAATGCGCCGAACCGGATCCCAGCGGTGCTCGGAGGCACTGTCACTCGCCAGCCCCCTCGGCAGCGGGTTCGGAGTCGAGAAAAAGTTCGCGTGCCTTACGGACCAGCTTGCGCTCGTCGGCGTAGGCCAGCCGGTCTTCCACTTCGGCCAGCGGCACCCAGGCCACCTCGGTGACCTCGACGTCCTCGTCGGAGAGCTCACCGCCGGAGGCCTCCAGCAGGAAGTGGTGCACGGTCTTGTGCACCCGGCGGCGTTCGGCGACGAACCAGTAGTCGATGGCGCCCAGCGGCTCCAGCACATGCGCGGTGATACCGGTTTCCTCTTTCACCTCGCGTACCGCCGTCTGCTCCATGGTCTCGCCGTCCTCGATATGGCCCTTCGGCAGCGACCAGAGGAGTTTGCCCTGCCGGTCGAGCCTGCCGATCAGCACGGCCCGATCCCGGCCGGGATCGACCACTAGGCCCCCAGCCGAGGTCTCGTCGACCGTGGTCAGCCGCCTGCCACGGCGGCGCCGTGACCGGCGTCCCGGTTTGGCGCCACCGGAGCGACCGGCCGATCCAGGCATGCTGCGATGCTAGAGCAATGGCCGGTATCTCTTAGGCTGGCTTCTCCTGTCCGTGCCGCCGCACGGATGTAGTAATGCTGACAAGTGGACGCCCGAGCTGGTGGAATAGTTGTGAACGAACGTGCCGCGAAGCAGAACGCGGTGACCGAGCTGATGCGTATCTCGCCGGTCGCCGACGAGCTGGCCGCCCGGTTCGCCAAGGCGGGCCGGAGCCTGTTCCTCGTCGGTGGCAGCGTGCGCGACGCGCTGCTGGGCAGGCTCACCCAATCCGGGGAGACCGACCTGGACTTCACCACCGACGCCCATCCCGAGCAGGTGCTGAAGCTGGTCTCCAGCTGGGCCGACGCGGTGTGGGAGGTCGGGATCGCGTTCGGCACCGTTGGGGTCACCAAGCAGGGCTCCACCCTGGAGATCACCACCTTCCGTGCCGACTCCTACGACCGGGTCGGCCGCAACCCCGAGGTGACCTTCGGCGACACCATCGAGGAGGACCTGCTCCGCCGCGACTTCACCGTCAACGCGATGGCGATCGACTTGTCGACAAAGAAGTTCGTCGATCCGCACGACGGTATGGGGGCGTTGAGCAGGCGGGAGCTGGACACCCCGGCCGCCCCGCAGGAGTCCTTCGCCGATGATCCGCTGCGGATGCTGCGCGCCGCCCGGTTCGTGGCCCAGCTCGAGCTGGAGCCCGCGGCACGGGTGGTCGAGGCGATGACCGAGATGGCGGCGGAGATCAAGCGGATCACCGCCGAGCGGGTGCAGGCCGAGCTGTCCAAGCTGATGCTCGGCGTGCGGCCCCGTGCGGGCATCGAACTGATGGTGCGCACCGGGCTGGCCGAGCACATGCTGCCCGAGGTGCCAGGGATGCGGCTGGCCATCGACGAGCACCACCAGCACAAGGACGTCTACGAGCACTCGCTCACCGTGCTGGAGCAGGCGATCGACCTGGAGTCCCTGCACGAGCCGACCTCCGGTCCGGACCTGGTGCTGCGGCTGGCCGCACTGCTGCACGACATCGGCAAACCGGCGACCAGGAAGTTCGAGCCCGGCGGCGGGGTCAGCTTCCACCACCACGAGGTGGTCGGCGCCAAGATGGCCCGCAAGCGTTTGCGGGCGCTGAAGTACAGCAAGGAGATCACCGAGCAGGTCGCCCAGCTGGTGTACCTGCACCTGCGCTTCCACGGCTACGGCAAGGGCGAGTGGACCGACTCCGCGGTGCGCAGGTACGTCACCGACGCCGGGGAGCTGCTGCCCCGGCTGCACAAGCTGGTCCGGGCCGACTGCACCACCCGGAACAGGCGCAAGGCCGCCGCGCTGCAGCGCACCTACGACGACCTGGAAGAGCGGATCGCCCGGATCGCGGCCGAGGAGGACCTGGCAAGGGTGCGCCCGGACCTGGACGGCAACGAGATCATGCGGCTGCTCGGGCTGCCCCCGGGGCCGCTGGTCGGCAAGGCGTGGAAGCACCTGAAGGAGATCCGCCTGGAGCGCGGTCCGCTGGACCACGACGAGGCCGTCACCGAGCTCCGCAAATGGGCCGCCGACCAGGGGCTCGAGCCGCCCGAACCGGCTTGAGGCCGTGCCTGCCGGCACCCCCAGCCGACGCGTTCACCCCCCATAGGTGGGGTTGTGGATCCCTCGCGCGAGCTTGAACGATAAAGCGCGCCTCGCACGCACCGGTCCCGGGCTCGGTAGCAGCGAGCCCGTACCGGCGGTGCGAGGCACCGTCAAACCTATCGTGAAGGAAGTAACCGAGCATGCGCAGAGTAGTAGCCACGGCTGTGGTCGCAGCAGGCCTCGTTCTGGGGAGCGCCGGCCAGGCGATGGCCTTTTCGGATTCCGCCAGTGTCGCGATCCCTGGTACTGGGGCAGTCATCCAGGCGAACGCCTGGAACTGCAATGTCTACGTTGACAAGTGCTCGTTCAAGACCTCGTCGAAGGGGTTGAAGAACGGCAATGCCTACACCCTGGACAAGGTGAAGAACGTGGCCACGGTGATTGCGAACGGCTGGCAGGCGACGATCTCGACCAGCCCGAGCGGCACCTACGTCAGCGAGGACACCAGGAAGATCGCCTGGACCAACACCAACAGCTGGATCTCGGATATCAGCGGGATCGCCGACCCGAGCGGGGCGTTCAACACGAGCGTCACGACATGCTCGGACGCGTCCGGGTTCAAGAGCGGGTCGAAGGCCTTCGCCAGCGCCTGCGCGAACGGCTGAGTGAGCTGGTGGGCCCGGACCGCATGCCGGGCCCACCGCCCCACCTGGCAACAAACACCCCGACATTTCAGGAAGTGACATGGACGACTCGCCCCGGCCGTGGTGGCGGCGCAAAGGGTTCGGGCTGGGGATCGCCGTGGTGGTACTTGCGGTGGCCGTCGCGTTGTTTCCCGCGGTCCGCGACCTCTGGGACGACGACACGCCGCAGGTCACCTACGAGGGTGAGACTCTCGGCAGCGAGCTTGCCCTGCTGCGTGGCGAGAACGACCTGGTGCGGGGAAGCGCCGCCGACGTCGGTACGGACCCGAGCCTCTACCTGACCGCGTACGGCCGGCTCGCCGCCACGTTCGCCGGTACCGGCGAACGGCCACCGCCGCTGGACGTGGACTCGCTTTCCGAGCTCGTGCGCACCGACGTCATCGACACCCCCGCATGGCGGGCCTTCTACGTCTGCCGGGCGGTGGGCGAGGACCCGGCCGTTTCCCCGCGTGCCGTGCTGGCCGAAAGCGGCCAGCACGCTGCCGCGCGCGAGGAGGCCGTCCGTTACCTGCGTGAACCCGAAACCACCGACAGCCCGCTGACCGCCCTCACCACCAGGGCTGCCTACCTGGAGACGCTGCACTGCCTCGGCGCGGCAGGCAGCGTGCCATCCGGCGCGGCGGCGCGGCTGGCCCGCGATGCCGCTGAGGTGACGGCACCGATGGCCGCGCTCAACGCGGCCGACGCGCTCGAGGCCGTTGGCGAGCCGCTCCCCGGGCAGCTCGCGGTCGCCTCGCCGAGCCCGGTGGCCGAGTGCACCGACGGCTCGGTGAACGAGCTGGCCGCGCGGGTCGTGCTCGCGCCCGCGGCCGAGCAGTCCGTATCCGGCGAGGTGCTCGACTGCCTGCGGCGAGGGGCGAACTCCGCTGATCCGCAGACCCAGTGGCTCGCCAGGCGCGCCCTGCGGGACGCAGGGCAGGACGCCGGGACGCCGCCTCCCCGGGTCGAGTTCACCCCCGACGGTCTGGTCGAGAAGTCACCGGCCCAGCTCGGCACGCTGCGCGCCTCCTACTTCGCCGCCCGCGCGCTCACCAGCGCCGCGCAGCAGGACGCCGCCCCCGACTGGCTGGTCCAGAAGCTCACCGCGCTCGGCGAGGACCGCTCCCTTCCGGACTCGGATCACATCGTGCTCGCGATGGTGTGCCGCAGGCTGGCCATCACCTGTGGCCCGGTGGCACAGCAGGGCGAACGGGCGGCGGCCGGTATCCAGGTGCCCGCACAGGCCACCGAGGACAACCTGCGGGCCTGGCAGGACGCCATGTGGATCCGCGCCGAGTTCGACCTCGGCTGCCCGGACACCCGCGTGCGGCTGCCGGACACGCCCGCCGGCGAGCTCGATGGGCACTGGGTGCGTGCGTTGTTCCTGCTCGGCACGGTCGGGTGTCGTGATCAGCTGCGCGAGCACGTTCCCGATCCGGGTGTCATGCTCGAACGCGCACGGACCGCGCTGGCCGGCGGCGAGCTCGTCGTCGCAGGCGAGGCCATGAACACCGCGGCGATCCTGGGCGTGGAGGTTCGCCAGCCAGAGCTCGCCGAGCTGCACTCATCGCTCGAGCCGTACCGCGTCGACGGCCACGAGGACCTGTTCAGCCGCGCGCCAGGGGAAGCCGCGAGCAGCGAAGCCACGATGGCGGGCCATCAGCTCGCCGCACTCACCGAGTGAGGAAGGGGGCCACGAGATCATGCCCGCACACCCGGGTGAACCCGCCGTCGTCGCGCGAGGGCTCCGCTACACCTACCCCTCCGGCAACGGTCTGCACCACGCCGACCTCCGGCTGATGGCGGGCGGCATGACGGCGGTGACCGGCCCTTCCGGCTCGGGCAAGAGCACACTGCTGGCCTTGCTCGGCACGATTCTCGCTCCCGCGGAGGGGACGCTGGCGCTGGCCGGACGCGACACCGGAGCGCTCGGCTCCGCCGAGCGCGACGCGATCCGCGCCGAGACCATCGGGATCGTGCTACAGGATCTCGGGCTGCTGCCGTTCCTGAACGCCTGGCAGAACGTGGCGGCCGCGTTCGGTCCCCGGCTGGCCCGCCACGAGAGCGCGGCCAGGAACATGCTCGACCGTCTCGGCCTCGACCGTCTCGCCGATTCCCCGGCGACCGATCTCTCCGGCGGGGAACGGCAGCGCGTCGGCGTGGCCCGCGCGGCGGTGAAGCGCCCCGCGCTGATCCTCGCCGACGAACCGACGGCCAACCTCGACGACGTGAACGCGGGGGCTGTACTCGATGCCCTCGCGACGGCGGCAGGGGAGGGCGCGGCTGTCCTCGTCGCGACACACGACCGGCGGGCCGTGGCCCGCTGCGCCGATGTCCTGCACATGAACGGCGGCCGGTTGACGGGCACCCAGCCAGCCGGCCCGAAGGAGCGGTAGCCGAATGTTGCGCTGGTCATTGCTCACGTGGGCCCGGGCCGATCTCTCGCTGCGCAAGGTGCTTCCCTTGCTGGCCGGACTCGCCGCGCTGCTGGCGCTCTGCGCGGGCCTGGCCTCCGGTGCCTCCGCCGCCGTGGAACGGGATGTCCTGCGATCCGGCGGATTGACACATATCGAGCTGTGGTCGTTCGACGACGGGAGCTCGGTCCGCCCCCTCAATTCCGAAAGCCTCGGTGAGGCGACCGAGATTCCCGAGGTCGAGACCATCACCGCCGACTACGTCGCCTCGATCCAGACCCCGTCCGGCCAGGACGGCCTGCCCGCCTTCTCGTTCAGCACGCACACGCTCGGCGTCGAGGACGACCTGCCGGTCGTGGCCGGTTCCCAGCCGGACTCCCTCGGCCCCGACCAGGTACTGCTGCCCGCGTCCTCGCAGGGCATCGACTTCACCCCGTACGTGGGAACGGAACTCCCGGTCGAGTACACGAAGGCCACCGGACCGAACACCGGGACGGGGGAAGCGATGACGCTGAAGGTCGTCGGGGTCTTCGATCCGAGCTGGCAGACGGACGGGCCCGATACGGCGTACCTGAGCGAGGACACCGCTGCGGCGCTCGCGGCCGCACGGGCGGGGCAGCCCGTTGACACCTACCGGCGGACCGAAGGCGCGGTGTCGGCCGTGGTCCAGGTGGACCACGAGCGCAACGTTCGCGCGGTCACGGCCGAGCTGCAGGCGATGGACTTCTCGGCTGCGCCGGTCGCCGACCGGGTGCGGAACCTGCCGGGACTGTTCGGCGCGGCCGATGTGATCTCCCGCTGGGCACTGGTCCTGTTCGCCGGGCTGTCCGCGTTCGTGGGGCTGGCCAGGGCGAAGGACAGCGTCCGGGCACGGCTGTCCCACTTCGCGATCCTGCGCGTGCTGGGCTCCGGTGTCGGCGATCTCCGGAAGGTGCTCCTGGGTGAGGGTGCCCTCACCGCCGCCATCGCGGGGGTGGCGGGCACGGTGACCGGTCTGGTGGCCGCGATGGCGCTCAGCGGTCCCAGCAGCGACCTGCTCGGCCTGACGATCTCCGTCACCGACGTCATCCCCCACCCGCTCTGGCTGCTCCTGGCGCTGGTGGTTCCTGCGGGGGGCCTGCTCACCGGGATCTGGCTCGGCGGTCGCTACGCACTGCGCGCCGATCCGTACCTCGTCGTGCGCAGGCACACCTGAGCGCCGGTCAGGTCCGGGACGCGTCCAGACCTGACTGCCACGCCCACCGCGCGGCCTGCACCCGGTTGTCGACACCCAGCTTGCCGAAGATGGACGTCATGTACTCCTTGACGGTGTCCACCGAGAGCAGTAACTCGCGGGCGATCTTCTGGTTGGTGTCGCCCGAGGCGACCAGTGCCAGCACGTCCTCCTCACGTTTGGTCAGCACCGCGGTGGTGTCCGTGGGGCGGGCGCAGTCGCAGCGCCCGCCCCACCCGCACTCGGGCACGAGACGGGAGGCGACCGCCCGGGATATGGTCCATCCGCCCAGCGCGACGATCGAGACGGCCCGCCGCAGTTCCTCCGCGCCCGGAGCCACCAGCAGCGCGGTCCCGACACCGGCACCGAGCGCCGTGCCGACCAGGTCTCCGATGAAGCCCTCCGGCACGACGGGGTCGTCGGCGACGAATACGGCCGGGCGTGACTCGAGGGTCGCCAGCACCGCGCCCGCATCGCAGTTCCCGAACTCCCGGGTGGAGTAGAGCACCACGTCCACCGGACGGGTCTGCCCGTCCGGCGCCCCGTCCCGCCAGCGGCGCTCGGCCACTACTTCCATCCGGTCGCCACGTTCGAGCGTCGCGCGCAGGCGCGCCCGCCGCGCCTGCGCGTCCTCGACTATCGCGATTCGCACCATCATGTCCCCTCAGCAGCACAACGAGCGAGCGAATCTCGTCGCCCCAGACAACCGTCGTGACAGTCGGATTTCCCAGAGCCTACGAACCTAAGGTCCGCCCCCATGTCGCACTACATACTTTGGTATGGGCAGCCCGTTCTTGTCTCGATTTATGGAAACAATCACAGCTCTTCGTGACATTTTGCTCAGAAGCGCACTCCTTAGGGCGAGTCCTTTTTGTTGTCGAAAAGTTATCTTACCGACGAGCATTGCTCCTGCTCTTGGCAGTCACGGGGCCACTCTCTGTCTACACATTCCTGCTCCACAGGGGCTGTCCGGTAGTGACTGGGGAACGATTGTGGGGCCGGTTTCCATAACATGTCACGTGCCGTAGTGGAATCAATTTCAGAAAAGGTAACCTCGATCACTTTCGCTTTCCTCGTCCGGCTCCGGGATGCGATCGGGGCTCGACGTCGTGTCCGTGGCGGCCTCCTCCTGCTTCGGTGTGCGGCGTCTCGCAGCAGGCGGCCGAGGTACCTGCGGCGAACGAACGACGACTCCTGTGCACTCACGACCGATTACTTCCCGTTACTCGGTCCCGCGATACTCCGCCGGGAGGCCCGAAGCGGGATTCCGCCACACCGAGTAGAGCCCGGGGTGATCCACTGGGTCATTCGGTGGGACTTCGGCCTGCGCTCTCCGTTCTTCCCGCGCCGATGACGGATACTCGAGCCCCCACCCTGCTGTCTGGAGCACCGATGTCGCCGGATCGTCTCGGGTCACGTCGCCGTGGCAACTTCCTGATGGCCCTCCTCCGGGGTGGCGCTCCCGTGATGGCCACCGCGACCAGTGAGCTCTCCGACGAGATCGCCGATCCGACGCCGATCCGGCCGATCCGCCGGATCCGGTACCTGGCGGGCACGGTGGACGTGGCCGCGCGGGACACCTTGCTGCTGCGCGCCGCCAGGTACGTGGCGCTGGCCCCGCTGGCCTACCGGGTGATCGCGGTGCCGGGCGCGCTGGCCGCGTTCATCGGCGCGGGCGCCACCACCGGCCACGTCGGGCTCGCCCCGGTCGCGCTGGTCGCCCTGTGCTCGGTGCTGCTCAGCGTGTTCGGTGCATTCTGGCTGCTGCGGCCGGTGCCCTTCGACGGCCGGAAGGCGGCGCTGCTGCTCGGCGCGGACGTGGTGTTCACCGGGGCGGCGAACCTGGTGGTGGCCGCCGCCGTGCCCAGTTCGGTGTTCGGCGCGGCCATGCAGGTACCCGGTAAGCACCTGCTCGGCGGGGTCGCGCTGCTCACCCTCGCGCTCGGCGTGCTCTACGGCGGCGCGCTGACCGTAGCCAGTGTGCCGCTGTCCGCCGCCATGCACTGGCTGAACACCGGGCAGTTCGACCCGGCAACCGGGTTCAACGGCTTCGGCACGCTGCTCGGCGTGCTGCTCACCGCGACCGGGGCACTGGTACTGGTCGGGCTGGGCACCCGGCTCGCCCTCGCCTACGGCATCCGGCACGGCAGGCGGGCGGAGCGCGCGGTGCAGCACCGGATGCTGCACGACACCGTGCTGCAGAGCCTGGAGGCGATGGCCCTTTCCCGCCCTGGCGCCTCCGCCGCGGAGGAGCTGGACGCCCTGCGACGACTGGCCCGCGCGGAGGCGTCCCAGCTGCGGGCGCGGATCGAGTCCGACGCGGGCGGCAGCGGCACCGCGGGCTCCCGGCCGCTGGGTGAGAAGCTGGCGGCACTGGCCGCCGAGATGGCAAGGGACGGCCTGCGCGCGCAGGTGGTGGTGGCCGAGCTGGACGACGAGACCCTGTCCGAGGCCCGGCAGCTTGCCGTGCGCGACGCGGTGCGGGAGGCCCTGCGCAACACCATGAAGCACGCGGGCACCGACAAGGTGGTGGTGCGGGTCGAGGAACGGTCCGGCGGGATCGCCACCATCATCCGCGACCACGGCACCGGGTTCGGCCCGGAAGCCCATCCCGGTTTCGGGATCAGCGAGTCGATCAACGCCCGGCTGGCCGAGGTCGGCGGGAACGCCACCGTGGAGTCCACCCCGGGCAACGGCACCAGGGTCACCCTCTGGGTCCCCTCCTGAACCCTGGCTAACCGGGGTCGCGCTCGATCGCCCCGTTCTCCACGTGCTGGCCGATGGCGCGGGGCAACAGGTACGCGATCGCCCCGCCGGGCAGGCCGGCCCAGGGCAGGGTGACCCCGGTCAGCACCCGCAACGGCCTGCGCAGCAGGTAGCTGCCGCGCTCGAACTCGCGTTGCTGCGCCAGCGAGGTCTCCGGGAACCGGGTGGCCTCGGCGTGTACCAGGTTGCCGCCCTCGTTGCCGAAGCGCAGCACCCTGGTGCCCGCGGGCAGCACCACCATCCGCTTGCCGCGGAAGAAGGTCAGCGGTGGCTCCCCGCGCATCGGCAGGATCGGCCAGTCCTGGGCCTGGGTGGCGGGCTCGGCGGCCTCCTGCTCCGCGGGCGGTGCGCCGCGCGCGGGATAGAGCAGCAGGGAGCCGAGCAGTGCCCGCGCGGCGGGTTCGATCGCCGGAAAATACTGTGCTTCCAGTGGCCCGTCCCCGGCATGCCGGGCCACTTCCCACCCCTGGTCGGTCCGGCGCAGGCACCAGGCGCCCGCGGCGGTGGTGCCGAGCCGGAAGGCGCTGTCCGGGATCCCGTACTCGGCCAGCCGGGTGCGCAACAGCCCTAGCACCTCGGCGGCCCGCAGGTTCCCCGGCTCGGCCCCGCGCTCGACCCTGCCCACCCGGTCGTACTCGATCAGGTCGGCAGCCTGCTGCGGCGGATGCGGCTTGCCGAGGAGCTCCGCCTCGGCGGTGACGCGCACCCGCTCCGGCACGTACGGCGGGCGGTGGTTGTTGGCGCGGATGTGGTCCAGCAACTCCGGATCCGGTGGCACCCCGTACTTGCGCAGGTAGTGCGGCACCGCGGCGGGCCAGATCCAGAAGCCGTCGGTGTGGAAGGCGTCCGGCACGTCCGCCGGGCCGGTCGGCGCGAACAGGTCCGGACCGGTCGCGGGCCGGGTCAGCACGATTGGCGCCCGGTAGAGGTAGCCGAGCACGGCGCGGGCCTCCTCGGCCGGCACCGGCGGCCGGTTGACGAACGGCTGCTCCCCGGGGTTCTGCCCGTCCACCACCCTGGCCTGCCGGAAGGTCACCTCCAGCGGCAGGCCCGCCTTGGCGGCCAGCCACTGCGGCACGTTCTTGCGCTCGCGGGGGAAGTGCTCCAGCTCGGCGTCGTAGGACGGGGCACCAGCCCGGCCGCCGGGGGGCAGCCGCCAGTTCGGCTCGGTGTCGGTCTCGTAGTCGAAGTCGAAGTTCGAGGCCGCGTCCAGAGTGAACGTGCCCTGCATCCAGGCGCCGCCCGCCGGGTCGTACATCGCGGCGCGCAACCGGGCGAACAGCTGCCCCAGCTCGGGCGGGGCGCAAAGCGATACCGTCACGTCCTCGGCCACCGCCCGCACCTCCAGCTCGGCGTAGTCGCCGACCTGCCGGAACTGGGCACCGACCCGTTGCCAGCCTTCCGGCATCTCGCGCACGAGCGTGCGGCCGATCGCCCGCAGCAGCGCCGAGGGGTCGGCCTGCGCGCCGCCCGACCCGGCGCCCGCCGGTCCGAGGTCGTGCCGTTCCTGCCAGAGCGCGGTGATGCTCTCCGGGTCCGAGGTCTTCGTGGTGAAGTCGGCAAGGCCGAGCTCGGCGGCGACCCGCTCGTCCTGTCCGGTCCATTTCAGGGTGAGCTCACCATCGGTGGACTGCGGCAGGATCCGGTAGACCTCGTCATCGAAGAGGCACAGCGTGTGCAGGCTGAAGCTGGCCCCGGTCTCCCCCTCCGGCACCACCTTCGCCGGCCGACCGTTCCACTCGGTGTCGAAGCCCTCCGGCGTCTCCTCCTCGCCGGGAAGTGGTGCCAGCAGCACGGTCCCATCCGCCGTGGACCGCTGGGCTCGGAACACCTGGCCGTTCCATAGCGCGTACAGCCCGTCCGGGCGATCGGCCACCTCGACTCGGTAGCGCACGCCTGCCCCCTTCAGGTTCACCCTCGATTTGACAGAGACCAAACCTAATAGGCGGGCCGCGTTCACCGGCGCACGGCCACCAGGTAACCGGCGATACCGATCAGGTAACACCCGGTGGCGGCGAGCAGGAGTCCCGGCGAGTGCCCGTCCAGCGGGCTGAGCGTGGCGGCCACGGCCACCGCGGCGACCATGGTGACGTTGAACAGGGTGTCGTACAGGGCGAACACCCTGCCGCGGGCCTCGTCCCCGATATCGGCCTGCACGGCGGAGTCCACGCACAGCTTCAGCACCTGACCGGCCGAGGTGATCAGGAACGAGGCGACCAGCACGGTGGGCAGCAGGAACGGCAGCCCGAGCCCGGCCTGCGCCGCGGCCGCCAGCAACAGCGCGCTCACCACCACCCGGGTGCGGCCGAAGCGGGCGACCAGCCGCGGGGTGAGCACCCCGGCCAGCAGGATGCCCGCACCGCCCAGCGCGGCGACCTGCCCCAGCCCGGGCAGCCCCGCCTTGAGCAGGCCGATGTCGGTGAAGGAATAGCGCATCAGCAGCACGGTGAGCAGCAGCGAGACCGCGAAGGCAGCGCGGTGGGCGAACAGCGCGACGAACCCGGCGGCCACCCTCGGCGCGCGGGCCGCGGCGCGGCCGCCATCGGCCAGCCCGCGGGCCACCGCGATCAGCGCCTCGGCGGGCTCGTTCATCCGGTCCGGGCCGAGGCTGCCGCGGGCGAACCCGGCGGCCACTGCCGCGGCGGCGAAGGAACCGGCCACCGCGAACGTGGTGGTGACCGCCGAGCCGGTGTTGCCCTCGCCGAACACCGCCCGCAACCCGATCGCGCAGCCGCCGCCGACCACCGCGATCAGCGCGCCCAGGGTGACCGCGACCGAGTTGGCTGTGACCAGGCTGTGCCGCGGCACCACATGCGGCAGGGAGGCGGAGGTGCCCGCGCCTGCGAACCGGGAGATGCCGATCACCAGCAGGGCCAGGGTGAACAGCCCCGGCCCCTCCACCCCGAAGCCGACGGCCGCGGCGCTGGCCAGGATGCCGATCACCCGCAGCAGGTTGGCCACCACCAGCACCTGCCTGCGGTCCCAGCGGTCCAGCAGTGCCCCGGCGAACGGCCCGATCACGGAGTACGGCAGCAACAGCGCGGCGAACCCGCCCGCAATGGTCAGTGCGTCGGCGGCGCGCTCGGGGTTGAACAACACCGCCCCGGCCAGCCCGGCCTGGAAGACCCCGTCACCCCACTGCGCGGAGAACCTTGCCAGCAACAGCCTGCGGAAGCCGGGCATGGCCAGCAGGGCACGCGGGCCGATCGGAGCCTGCGCCGCCGTATCGGTACGGGCACTCTGTGCGCTCGAGGTCACGGACTCTCAGGTTACGGACCGGTCGTGGGTCCCCGGTGAACAAGGCGTGACGGCTGGGGATTGGCCGGCGCACTTGGTCGCCTCTCGGCGGTACGGCGCAGTGTGGCTCCAGCCGGACGGTATTCCACAACGGCTCTTCTCAAGTGGGCCCGGGGGACACGGAGTGCGCCGGCCACCCGTACCAACGGGGCAGGTGCCACCGTTGTTCCCCGGAGAGTGGAATCATGGTGTCCGTGCAAGCCGACGCCGAGGTTGAACCGGGCACACTGCTGGTCGCTGCCCCGACGATGTTCGATCCCAACTTCCGGCGGACCGTGGTGTTCGTCATCGACCACCGCGAGGAGGGCACCCTCGGCGTCATCCTGAACCGGCCGAGCGAGGTCCCTGTGGATGACGTGCTGCCGAGTTGGGGGCCGCATGTGGCGGAGCCGCAGGCGGTGTTCGTTGGCGGGCCGGTGGAGAAGAAGACCGCGCTGTGCCTTGCCGCGCTGCGCACCGGGGAGCACGCCGGTTCGGTACCGGGGGTGATCGCCGTCCGCGGGCCGGTGGCGCTGGTGGACCTGGACGCCGACCCGGACCTGCTGATGCCGAAGGTGCGCGGGCTGCGGGTGTTCGCCGGGTACGCTGGCTGGGACTCCGGGCAGCTGGCCGGGGAGATCGACCGTGGCGACTGGCTGATCGTGCCCGCGCTGCCAAGCGATGTGCTGGCCACCCCGAAACGCGACCTGTGGGGGCAGGTGCTGCGCAGGCAGGGTGTACCCACGGCACTGCTGGCCACGCACCCCGGTGACCTGCAGCGGAACTGACCGGCGGAAGCCGGTTACGCGCTACCGGCTGCCTGCGCCGGGGAGCAGCCGCCCGCGCCGCAGGCACAGCCCGCGCAGCCGCCTGCGGGTGCGGCAGGCTCCGGGACGGCCAGTGCCGCGCGATGACCGAGCACTCCGCCCGCGGCGAGCAGGCCGAACATCCCGAGCAGGCCGATCACGGCTGTGACGATGGCGGCGGCCGTACTCGGCACGAACAGCGCGGCCGCCCCGGCGAGTACTCCGACGCCGCCGCCCGCCAGCGTCGGCAACCCGGCGACCTTGTTCGCCACCCGGAAGGCCTCGTCGCCGCGCAGGGTGGCGGAGGTGCGCACCCCGGCACCCCGCCCGCGCGGCAACCGCTCCCGCCAGCCGAGCCAGCCACCCCAGCCGACCAGCACACCGAGCAGGACCGGAACCAGCGCCACAACGATCACGCGCATCAGGATAGGTGTCAGCTGCCGGCTACCTCGCCGATACCCTGATGCGCTGTGCTGTAGCCCATGCGCACCAGACGGCTCCGGATGCTCGCGGCCGGGATGATCGGCACCCTCACCCTCGGCCTGCTGGCGGCGCCACCCGCCGCGGGGCATTCGCCTTCCGTCCGGCTGCTCGGCGAGCGGGTGCTGCCGCACGGCCTGGAGTTCCGCGGCACCACGGTCGGCGGGCTGTCCGGGATCGACCGCGACCCGCGCACCGGGGAGTACGTGCTGATCAGCGACGACCGGGGCGCCGCCCGCTACTACACCGCGCGGATCCCGCTCGGCCCGCGCGGCCTCGGCGAGGTGCGGCTGACCGGGGTGCACGTACTGCGGCGGCCGGACGGCGCGGCCTACCCCAGCGGGTCGGTGGACCCAGAGGAGTTGCGGGTGGACCCGTGGCGCGGCCGGTACTACTGGTCGGAGGAGGGGGACCGGATCGAAGGGCGGTTGCGGGGCCCTTCGATCCGGGTCGCGGAACCGGGCGGGGCACAGGTGCGGCGGCTGCGGGTCCCGGACAACTGGCGGATGACCGAGGACACCGGGCCGCGGCGCAACCTCGGTCCGGAGGGCTTCACCTTCGCCGGATGCGGTGCGCTGGTGATGAGCGCGCTGGAAGCACCGCTGCTGCAGGACGGCCCGGTACCCACCCCGGCGCACGGCGCGCTCACCCGGATCACCCTGCAGCCGCGGTACGGCCCCGCCTTCGCCCAGTACGCCTACCCGGTCGAGCCGGTGTTCACCCAGCCGGATCCGCCGGATGGCTACTCCGACAACGGGGTCACCTCGATCCTGGCGGCCGGGCCTGCCGACCCGACGAGGTACCTGGTGCTGGAGCGCGGGTATGTCGCCGGGGTTGGCAACAAGGTGCGGATCTTCCGGATCGACACCAGCGGGGCGAGCAATGTGCTGCACCGCAGCGCACTGGCGGGCGCACGGCTGCGGCCGGTACGCAAGAAGCTCCTTGCCGACCTTTCCGACCTTCCGCTGTCCAGGGTGGACAACATCGAGGGGATGGCATGGGGGCCGCGGCTGCCCACCGGGGAACGCACCCTGCTGCTGGTCAGCGACGACAACTTCGCCGCGGGCCAGGTGACCCAGGTGGTCGCGCTGGCGTTACGAGGTCAGCACCTCTGAGCACCGGGCAAGGAGCGCGCGCAGGGTCGTGCGCTCCTGCTCGGTGAAGGCGTCGGCCAGCCTGCGTTCCACGGCCGAGGCCCGCTCGTCGGCGGCCACCAGCACCGCCGTCCCGGACTCGGTGAGCCGGGTCTCCAGCACGTTGCCGTGCCAGGGGTGCGCGTTGCGCTCGATCAGCCCGCGCTGCTCGAGGTTGCGCAGGATCGTGGTCATCGTCTGCGGGGTCACCGCGCAGGACCGGGCCAGCGCCGCGGCCGAGATCCCGGGGCTCTGCTCCAGCACCAGCAGCGCGGCGAACTGCGGCACGGTCAGCCCGGCCGGCCGCACCGCCTCGTGCTTGGCGGTCATCAACTGCTGCTCGACGCGTTTCAGGTCGGAGCCGAGGCGCTGGTCGAGCGGCATTCGCATGCTCACATAGTACGAGCACCCCCGCTGTGTACGGGTATGGACGAAGATAAATACATTGTCGTACATCAGAGTACTGATTAAGATGGGTACCCGTACGCAATCTCGGACATAGTCGAGGAACTGGAGTAACGATGCTTCGACGCACCCGCGCCAGGGCCGCGGTACTGGTGGTGCTCCTGGCCGGCCTGCTCGTGCCGGTGCCGGCCGCGGTGGCCGTTCCGCACCGGCCGCCGGAGACGATCAGCGCCACCGCGGACTCCCTGCATCCGGAGGGCGTGGCCTGGGACCCGAGCAGACGCGCCTTCCTGGTCGGGTCGATCCGGCACGGCACGGTGTCGGTGGTCCGGCCGGACGGCACCGTGCGCACCCTGGTCTCCGACCCGCGGATGGTCTCCACCTTCGGCGTGCATGTGGA
This sequence comes from Amycolatopsis aidingensis, assembly GCF_018885265.1. Classification (GTDB taxonomy): domain Bacteria; phylum Actinomycetota; class Actinomycetes; order Mycobacteriales; family Pseudonocardiaceae; genus Amycolatopsis; species Amycolatopsis aidingensis. The sequence goes on along the minus strand of NZ_CP076538.1, from coordinate 7,620,749 downwards.
CGCCGCCCGCGGCCGGATCCTGGTGACCTACGCGGACATGGGCCTCGGTGAGCGTTCAACCGAGGAGACCACCTTCACCTCATCCGGGGTGGGGATCTTCGACCTGGCCACCGGCCGCCCGCTGCACCTGGTGGATCTCGCCATCGGCCCGGGCAGGCACACCGCCAACGACCTGGCCATCGACTGGCGGGGCAACGCCTACGTCACCGACTCCTCCTCGGACACCATCTACCGGGTCACCCCGGACGGCCGGGGTTCGGTGCTGGTCTCCGACCAGCGGTTGGCCGGGGAGTCCATCGGGATGAACGGGATCGTCTGGCACCCGGCCGGTTACCTGCTGGCGGTGCACTACGAGGACGGGAGGCTGCTGCGGATCGACACCGGTGCCGGGCACCGGATCCGGGAGGTCGCCCTGCCCGCCCCGCTCACCGGCGGCGACGGACTGGCCCTGCGCTGGGACGGCGCACTGGTGGCCGTCACCAACTCCTTCAGCGCTCCCGGCACGGACGCCGTGACGGTACTGCGCCCGGCGTGGAACTGGTCCGCGGTGCGGGTCGTGCACCGGGTCGGTCCGTGGCCGGTCACCGGCCCCAGCACGGTCGCGTTGTCCCCGCACGGGGCGTACGTGCTGAGCGGCAGGCTCGAGGTGCTGCTGGCTGGTGCGACCTCGGACGAGTTCGACCTGCACCGGCTGCGACCGGCCTGGGGACGAACCGGGTGGCCATGGTGGCTACGATAAGCATGATGCATACGGCCAGCCTGCTGCTTATCTGGCCGCGCTGACCGGCGATCCGGCTCAGCGCGGCGACCCCTCACGCCAATCGGCTGGGGGGTTTTCTCATATCGGGGCAGCAGGTACAGGGAGGATCGGCGATGAACGAGGGCACCGAAACGGCTCCGGCGCACCGCTACAACGCGGCGCTGGCCGGGCAGATCGAGCTGCGCTGGCAGGGTTACTGGGCCGACCACGGCACCTACCACGCGCCCAACCCGGTCGGCCAGCTCGCCGAGGAGGGCAGGCCGGTCCCCTCGGACAAGCTGTTCGTGCAGGACATGTTCCCCTACCCGTCCGGGGCCGGGCTGCATGTCGGGCACCCGCTGGGCTTCATCGGCAGCGATGTCTTCGCCCGCTACCACCGGATGACCGGGCGTAACGTGCTGCACACCATGGGCTTCGACGCCTTCGGGCTGCCCGCCGAGCTGTACGCGGTACAGACCGGGACGCATCCACGCGCCACCACCGAGGCGAACATCGAGCGGTACCTGAGCCAGATCCGCAGGCTGGGGCTGGGCCACGACGAGCGCCGCCGGATCGCGACCACCGACATCGAGTACTACCGCTGGACGCAGTGGATCTTCCTGCAGATCTTCAACTCCTACTACGACGAGAGCGAGGGCAAGGCCCGCCCGATCGCCGAGCTGGAGCGGGAGTACGCGCAGGACAAGCGGCGCACCCCGGACGGAAGGAACTGGTGTGAGCTGACCAGGGCCGAGCAGCGCCGGATCATCGACTCGCACCGCCTGGTCTACCTGTCCGAAGCCCCGGTCAACTGGGCCCCGGGGCTGGGCACGGTGGTCGCCAACGAGGAGGTGACCCCGGACGGCCGCACCGAGCGCGGCAACTTCCCGGTGTTCCGCAGGAACCTGAAGCAGTGGATGATGCGGATCACCGCCTATGCCGACCGCCTTGTCGATGACCTGGAGCTGCTGGACTGGCCGGAGAAGGTCAAGACCATGCAGCGCAACTGGATCGGCCGCTCGCAGGGTGCCAACCTGCACTTCCCGGTGGCCGACGCCGAGACCGGCACCGGCACCACGGTCGAGGTGTTCACCACCCGCCCGGACACCCTGTTCGGCGCCACCTACGTGGTGCTGGCCCCCGAGCACCCGCTGGTTCCGGAGCTGACCGCGCGGTCCTGGCCGGAGGGCACCGACCAGCGCTGGACCGGTGGTGCGGGCACGCCTGCCGAGGCGATCGCCGAGTACCGGGCGGCCACCGCGCGCAAGTCCGAGCTGGACCGCCAGGAGAACAAGGACAAGACCGGGGTGTTCACCGGCTCCTTCGTGGTGAACCCGGTCAACGACCAGCGGCTGCCGATCTTCGTGGCGGACTACGTGCTGATGGGCTACGGCACCGGCGCGATCATGGCCGTGCCCGGGCAGGACCAGCGGGACTGGGACTTCGCCACCGCCTTCGGCCTGGAGATCATCCGTACCGTGCGGCCCTCCGAGGACTTCGACGGCGAGGCTTACCTCGGCGACGGCCCCGCGATCAACTCGGCCAGCGAGCACCTGAGCCTGAACGGGCTGGAGATCGAGGACGCCAAGAAGACCATCATCGCCTGGCTGGAGGAGCACGGCCACGGCGAGGGCACGGTGCAGTACAAGCTGCGCGACTGGCTGTTCGCCCGGCAGCGCTACTGGGGCGAGCCCTTCCCCGTGGTCTACGACGAGGACGGCGTGCCGATCCCGCTGCCGGAGAGCCACCTGCCGGTCGAACTGCCCTACCTGGACGACTACTCCCCGCAGACCTTCGATCCGGAGGACGCCGAGTCCGAGCCATCGCCGCCGCTGTCCAAGGCGACCGACTGGGTCGAGGTGACCCTGGACCTTGGCGACGGGCCGAAGAAGTACCGCCGGGACACCAACGTCATGCCGCAGTGGGCCGGTTCCTGCTGGTACCAGCTGCGCTATATCGACCCGACCAACGACGAGGCCTTCGTCGACCCGGAGAACGAGAAGTACTGGGTCGGCCCGCGGCCTGCCGAGCACGGCGTGGACGACCCCGGCGGCACCGACCTGTACGTCGGCGGGGTCGAGCATGCCGTGCTGCACCTGCTGTACGCCCGGTTCTGGCACAAGGTGCTGTACGACCTCGGGCACGTCTCCGCCAAGGAGCCCTACCGCAGGCTGTACAACCAGGGCTACATCCAGGCCTACGCCTACACCGACTCGCGTGGCTTCTACGTGCCCGCGCACGAGGTGACCGAGCAGGACGGCAGGTTCTTCCACAACGGCGAGGAGGTGACGCAGGAGTACGGCAAGATGGGCAAGAGCCTGAAGAACGTTGTCACCCCGGACGAGATGGCTGCGAACTACGGCGCCGACACCTTCCGGTTCTACGAGATGGCCATGGGCCCGCTGGACATGTCCCGGCCGTGGGCGACCAAGGACGTGGTCGGGGCGCACCGGTTCCTGCAGCGCCTGTGGCGGCTGGTGGTGGACGAGGAGACCGGCGAGCTGCGGGTCTCCGAGGACGAGCCGACGACCGCGGACCGCAGGCAGCTGCACAAGACCATCGCGGGTGTGCGCGAGGACTACGCGGAGATGCGGTTCAACACCGCGGGCGCCAAGCTGATCGAGCTGAACAACCACCTCACCAAGGCCTACGGCTCGGCCGCGGGCACCCCGCGCGAGCTGGCCGAGCCCCTGGTGCTGATGCTGGCGCCGCTGTGCCCGCACCTGGCCGAGGAGCTGTGGCAGCGGCTGGGGCACGTGGACTCGCTTGCGCACGGCCCGTTCCCGGTCGCCGACGAGCAGTACCTGGTCGAGGACACCGTGGAGTACCCGATCCAGGTCAACGGCAAGGTGCGCTCCAGGGTCACCGTGCCCGCCGACGCGGGCACCGAGGACGTGCAGGCGGCCGCGCTGGCCGAGGAGAAGATCGCCGCGCTGCTGGACGGCGGGGCGCCGCGCAAGGTGATCGTGGTGCCTGGCCGCCTGGTGAACGTGGTGCTCTAGTGTCCTGCGCCTGAAATGCGTTGTAGATATCGGGCGAGGGAGTCGAGGATCTCTTCGGCGGTCTTGCGCCAGACGAAGGGTTTGGGGTCGGCGTTCCACCGCTGGATCCAGTCGCGGACGTCCTTCTCCAATCCCGCCACACTGGTGTGGACTCCGCGGCGGGTGAGCTGGTCGGTGAGGTAGCCGAACCAGCGCTCCACTTGGTTGACCCACGACGACCCGGTCGGGGTGAAATGCACATGGAAGCGCGGATGCCGTGCCAGCCACTCGTTGACGATCGGTGTTTTGTGGGTGGCCAGGTTGTCGCAGACCAGGTGCACGTCGAGGTCGGCGGGCACCGCCTTGTCGATGCTGGTGAGGAACTTCTTGAACTCGGTGGCGCGGTGGCGGCGATGCAACTCGGTGATGACCGTGCCATCGGCGATGTTGAACGCCGCGAACAGGCTGGTCGTGCCATGGCGAGCGTAGTCGTGGGTGCGTCGCTCCGGCATGCCCGGCATCATCGGCAGGACCGGCTGGGACCGATCCAACGCCTGCATCTGGGACTTCTCGTCGACACACAGCACCACCGCCCGCTCGGGCGGATTGTGATACAGCCCGACAACATCCACGACTTTGCGCACGAACAGCGGATCCGTCGAGAGCTTGAACCCGTCCACCACATGGGGCTTGAGGTCGAAACGCCGCCAGATCCTGCCCACAGTCGAGCGCGACAGCCCGGTGCGCTCGGCCATCGAAGCCCGCGACCAATGCGTGGCGTTACGCGGCGTCTGTTCCAGAGTCAAGGCAACCACTTCCTCGACCTGCTCCAGCAGGATCGACGGCGGACGCCCCGGCCGCGGCTCGTCAGCCAACCCGGCCAAGCCATGCTCGATGAACCGACCCCGCCACTTGGCCACCGTCGGCACCGACACCCCCACAGCGGCAGCCACATCCTTATTGAACGCACCCGGCTCCGCACACGCCAGCACAATCCGACACCGCAACGCATACGCCTGCGTCGACGTCGCCGCCCGCGCCCCACGCACCAACTCCCGACGATCAGCCTCGCTCACCGTCAACTCAGCCTTCTTCGGCCGACCGATCCGCGCCATCCCCGAACCATACATTTACACAAGCCAATTCAGGCGCAGGACACTAGCGGACCCTCACCGGGTCGAGGCGAGGGTGAGGCCGATCTCCCTGGCGAGGTCGGCCAGCATCGCGTCGAACAGTGCGTCCGGGTTGGAGACCGGGATCGGGTAGTTGCCGAACACCTCCAGGGTGACGTGCCCGTACAACCGCGCCCAGAACTGGATCATCAGGTAGGTGGTGCCGAGGTCCAGCTTCTCCGCCGGGATGTCCAGCCCGGCGGAGTTGATCACCGCGAGCAGCTCGCCCCGGTAGGCGGCCAGGTCCTCGCGCAGCTGCGCGGGCACCTCCTCCTCGGGCGGGGTGGCCAGCTCGTGGTTGGCCAGCACCTCACCCGCGGCCAGCAGGAAGATCCGGCCGAACGGCTCGGTGACCCGCTTCAGCGTGGCCACACTGCTCGCCGCCGAGCCGACCCCGCCGGTCGGGGAGGCGAACACCAGGGTGAACTCCCTGGTGTGCGTCAGCGCCCAGCGCCGGAACCCCCGGCAGATGGCGAACAGCTGCAGCGCGCCCTCGTCGGCCATCGCCTCCGCCTCGGCGGCCAGCTCGGCACCGAGGTCGGCGATGACGTCCAGGCGCAGGTGCTCCACCAGGTCGTCCCTGGACACGTAGTAGCGGTACAGCGCTGGTGCGGTGATGCCGAGCTCACGGGCGATCGCGCGCAGGGTGACCGCCTCCGGCCCCTGCTCGACGAGGAGCTTCCTGGCGATCTGCCTGATCTCCTTGTCGGTGGCCGCACGCTCGCGCCCCCTGCGCGTCGGTTTCGTCATGGGACTTCCCGCCTGCCTGCCTTTGGTACCAGCAGTTTAGGAGGTTAGCCGGTGATGCAGCCGCATGAGCGGAACCGAGGCCGACATCGCGGCGGCCACCAGGACGAAGGCGATGAGCGCATGCACCACCCAGGCGCCGAGCAGGGTGGGCCCGCCCCAGGCATCGGAGTGGTCGCCATCGCCCCAGAACAGGCCGTAGGTCACGATCCTGCCCACCAGGTACCAGCTCAGTGCGGAGAGCAGGAAGACCGGAACGCTGACCAGCAGGCCGAGCAGGTCCCGCCCGGTACGGGACCGGACGAGCGTGCTCAGTGGCAGCAGCAGACCGTGCGCGCTGCGCCGCCAGTGCGTTCCGGACAGCGGCAGGCACAGGGAAAGCCACAGGCGACGACACAGCGGCGGGAGCCGCGGAAGGAGACGTGTCATGCCGCGAAGCTAGGCGCGCCGCACTGGCCGGGGTATCCGGCTGACCGCCGGTTCCGTTCGGGAAAACCCGGGAACCGGGGCGCCGCCGGCACCGATCACTCGGGGGGCTACGTGACCGATGCCGGCGACCCGATCCGGCCGCGGTCCTGGTGGACCGTGGCCGAACAAACACCGGCGCACAAAACGCCGGTGTGTCAGAGGAGCCCGCCTCTGTAAGGACGTGACGGCTCCGTGTTGGATCCGCCCCGATCGGGTGACGCTAGAGGAGCGCTCGCCTGATTGTCGCATTGCGCACGCGAAAAGTTACAAAGTTCTTCACGTATGCATACCGGGGTTCGCCAGTACACCACCGGCCGGGCGGGTGGCCGCCGTGGCAGGCTGGTCCGCATGCATGGTTCCCAGGGCAGGCCCGAGGTACTGGTGGTCGGTTCGGCCAACGCCGATCTGGTGGTCGCGGCGGAGCGCCGCCCGGCCGGTGGGGAGACCGTGCTCGGCGGGGACACCGAGATCCTGCCCGGCGGCAAGGGCGCGAACACGGCGGTGGCCGCGGCCCGGCTCGGCGCGCACACCGGCCTGCTGGCCGCGGTCGGCGAGGACGGCAACGGGCGGGTGCTGCTGGACTCACTGGGCGAGTCCGGGGTGCACACAGACCTGGTGCGGATCGCCGACCGGCCGACCGGCGCCGCCTACATCACCGTGACCCCGGACGGGGAGAACTCCATCCTGGTCTCCCCCGGCGCCAACAGCACCCTGCGCCCGGCCGATGTGGACGCCGCGCTGCCCGGCGCCGCCATCCTGGTCGTCTCGATGGAGATTCCGCTGCCCACGGTCGAGCACGCCGTGCTCGCGGCCGCCGAGGCCGGCATCCGCTCTATCCTCAACCTGTCCCCGGTGGCCAAGGTGTCCGAGCGGGTGCTGCGGGCACTGGACGTGCTGCTGGTCAACGAGCACGAGGGTGCCTGGCTGCTGGCGTCGGGGTTCGGCAAGGCCGATGCCGACCCGCGCAGGCTGCTCGAACTCGGCCCGCGCGCGGCGGTGATCACCAGGGGCGCACGCGGCGCCCTGGTGCTCGCGGACGGCGAGGTCGCCGAGGTCGGCTCGCCCGAGGTGGAGGCGGTGGACACCACCGGCGCGGGCGATGCCTTCGCCGGTGCGCTGGCCGCCACCCTCGCCACCGGGGCGAGCCTGGCGGATGCCGCCCGGCGCGCGGCACGGGTCGCCGCCGTCTCGGTCACCAGGCACGGCGCCCAGCCCTCCTACCCCTACCCCGACGAACTCCCGGGGCAGGAGCACTGAACGTGGCTTTCCGGACGTTCAACGTCCCAACAGTGCCGTTCGCGACGTCCAACGCCTCGAACGCCACGTTCAGGGGTCTCCCGGCTGGCAGTACGCTGCGGACGGGGATCGTGACCCACGCACGGAAGGCGCTATGGTCTAGACCATGTCTACACAAGAGCTGTCCGGCGTCGCGGTGAGCCCCGGTCAGGCCAGCGGCCCGGTGGTCCGGGTCGCCGAACCGGCAGGCGAGCCCGCGAGCGGCCCACCCCCGGACGACCCGCAGGCCGAGGCCACCCGGATCGCCCCGGCGGCACAGGCCGTTGTCGGCAGGCTCGAGGCACTGGCCGAGGCGGCCACCGGGGACGCAGCCACCATCCTGACCACCACCGCGGCAATGGCAGGCGACCCCGCGCTGGTCGGCCAGGCCGAGCAGCTGGTGTCCACCGAGCGCATGCCGGCCGCCCGCGCCGTCTACGAGGCGGCGAACGGCTTCGTCCAGCAGCTCGCCGCGGCCGGTGGGTACATGGCCGAGCGGGTGCGGGATGTGGAGGACGTCCGGGACCGGCTGGTCGCCGAGCTGCTCGGCACCGCACCACCCGGGGTGCCGCTGCTGGAGCGGCCCAGCGTGCTGGTGGGCAGGGACCTGGCCCCCGCGGACACAGCGGGCCTCGACCCGGCACTGGTGCTCGCCCTCGTCACCGAGGAGGGCGGCCCGACCAGCCACACGGCCATCCTGGCCCGCTCGCTCGGCATCCCCGCCGTGGTCGCGGTGCGCGGGCTGCTCGCGCTGGAGGCCGAGGCGCTCGCGGTGGACGGCGACCTCGGCACGGTCACCATCGCCGACCCGGACGCCGCCCCGGTGGCCGCGAAGGCGGAGGCGGCGGCCGAGTGGAACGGCACCGGGGCCACCGCGGACGGGCGCAGGGTGAAGGTGCTCGGCAACGTCGGCTCGCCGGCCGACGCCGAGGCCGCGGCGCGTGCCGGGGCGGAGGGCGTCGGCCTGTTCCGCACCGAGTTCTGCTACCTGGACGCGCCCGCCGAACCGTCGGTGCAGCGTCAGCGCGAGGCCTACGCCGCCGTGCTCGAGCCGTTTCACGGGAAACCGGTCATCGTGCGGACCCTGGACGCCGGCGCGGACAAGCCGCTGGCCTTCCTCTCCCATGACGACGAGCCGAACCCCGCCCTTGGCGTGCGCGGGCTGCGGATCGCCTTCGACCTGCCCGAGGTGCTGGATCGCCAGCTGGAGGCGATTGCCGGGGCGGCGGCCGACTCCGGCGCCGAGGTCTCGGTGATGGCGCCGATGGTGGCCACCGCTGCCGAGGCGGCCTGGTTCGCCGAGCGGGCGCGTGCCGCGGGGATCGAGCGGGCCGGGGTGATGATCGAGGTGCCGGCCGCGGCGCTGGCCGCGCGGGAGATCCTCGAGGTGAGCGACTTCGTCTCGATCGGGACCAACGACCTCGCCCAGTACACCTTCGCCGCGGACCGGCAGCTCGGCGCGGTCGCTCAGCTCAACGACCCCTGGCAGCCAGGGCTGCTGCGGCTGATCGCGATGGTCGGCGAGGCCGCGCGGGCCACCGGCAAGCCGGCCGGGGTGTGCGGAGAGGCCGCCGCCGACCCGTTGCTGGCCAGGGTGCTGGCCGGGTTCGGGCTGACCAGCCTCTCGATGAACGCCGCCGCGGTGCGTGCGGTCGGGGCGAGCCTGGCCGGGGTGACCTTCGACGAGTGCGCGGCGGCCGCCAGGGCCGCGGTGGCCGCGCCGGACGTGCCCAGCGCCCGGACCGCGGCGAGTGCGGCGGTCAGCGGCTGAACAGACCCCGGCGCGGGTTCTTGATGGTCAGCGAGCCGCCGTGCACCCGGCCGGTCACCACGTAGCGAGGCGTACCTGTCTTGCCGTTGGAGCGGGTCTTGTCGTCCAGGTTCCCCCACTTGACCTCGGTGATCCCGTTCACGTCCACGGCGGCCTCCTCCGGGATCACCATGGTCACCGAGCCCCATTTGGTGTCCAGTTCGAGGTGCACCACCGAGCTGGCGACCTGCGCCTCGGTGAAGTCCAGCAGGGTGTGCCCGTACTTGTTGCGCACCAGCACCTCCGCGGGCACATACCAGCGGCCGCCGCGGTTCAACGTGGAGCCGTGCGCCTTGAGCTCGAGCCGGTCGGCGGCGGAGGGCACCCCCGGCACCGGCGTGGCGGTGGCCATACCGGGCGCGCCCGGCGCTGGCGCGGCCGCCGCGGCCATGGCGTCCTGGTGCACCAGGCCAGGCAGGTCCACCAGCACGGCGTTCAGCTCGCCCCGGGTACGGGCGGCCAGCGCGGTGTCGGTGCGCTCGGTGAACTCGTCCAGGTCGAGCATCCCCCGGCCGATCGCGCGCTTCAGCAGCTCCACCACGTGCTCGCGCTCCGCGTCGGAGACCCGCAGATTGCGCTGCCGCCGCTGCTCCTCGCTCAGCTCCGGCTCGGCGGTGGACCCGGACCGCACCTCCGGCTCGGACCCGGGTTCGGGCTCCTGCTGCGCTTGCCCGGCACGCTCTTCCTCGACCATAGGGTCAGGGTAGGAGTCGCGGCGGCGGCGCGGATCCGGGAAAATCCCCTAGAGAAACCCGCTACCTGACAGAGCGTCCGAGAGCTGCCGAGCCGATCGTGTCGCGCGTTTCCAGACAAGCACTGGAGGATCCTATGTCAGCGGTGACCCGGCTGGTGACCTTCGTCGATGTCGACCCGCAGGGCCCGGCGGGCGAGATCTCGGCCTCGGCGCGGCACGAGGCCGAGCTCGCCGACGGCAGCAGGGTGCTGCTGCTGGACGACCGTGGGTGGGGGAGCACGGCTCCCTGGCACACCGCTTCGGCGCAGGACCTGCGTGAGACGGCGCGCGTCGTGGTGGGTCCGGACGAACCCCCTCCCGGTTACTCGCACGAGCAGATGGCAGCGGACCACTGGGCCGAGCTGGCGCTGATCGCCCAGGAGCGGGGAGTCGCCGTGCGGGCGGCCGAACTCAGGGCGCTGCCGCACGAGGTGGTGCTCAGCAGCCGGGTACGCGCGCGGATCGGCGGCGCCACCGATCCGGACGGCCATCCCGCGGACGGCTGAGGGCCGTCCGCCCTACCCGGGGTCGTTCTCCTCCTGGTCCAGGCCGTGCTCGATGGCGTAACGGGCCAGCTCGACCCGGTTGTGCAGCTGCAGCTTCCGCAGCGTTGACTGCACGTGGTTCTCCACCGTCCGGTGCGAGATCACCAGCCGGTCGGCGATCTGCCGTGCGGTGAGCCCCTTGGCCACCAGCCGCAGCACGTCGGTCTCCCGGTCGGTGAGCCGGGGCGGCGGCTCGCCCTGCCCTCCCGGCGCCTCCGCCATCCGCCGGTACTCGCCGAGCACCAGGCCCGCCAGCCCGGGGGTGAACACGGTCTCGCCCGCCGCGACCCGCTGCACCGCGTCCACCAGCTCCTGCGCGGAGGCGGACTTGACCAGGTAGCCCGCGGCCCCGGCCTTGACCGCCTCCAGCACGTCGTTGTGCTCGCCGCTCGCGGACAGCACCAGCACCCTGGTCTCCGGCAGCTCCGCGGTGATCTGCCTGGTGGCCTCCACCCCGGAGGCATCCCCCATGCTCAGGTCCATCAGCACCACATCCGGCCGCACCGCGGTGGCGATCCGCACCGCGGCCGCGCCGTCCGGTGCCGTGGCCGGCACCTGGAAACCGTGCTCGGTGAGGTCGCGGGCCACACCGTCCCGCCACATCGGATGGTCGTCGACCACCATCACCGAGACCGCTGCGGCCGTCATCTCGCTCCCCTCCGTCTGCCCGGCTTCGGCAACCGGACCTCCCATTCGGTGCCTTGCCCGGGTCCGGTTTCCAGCGAGATCGTCCCACCCAGGTCGGACACCCGGCCCCGAATCGACTTGGCGACACCCAAACGGCCCTCCGTGGCCGCGGCCGCCAGCCGCCCCTCCGGGATACCCGGCCCGTCATCCCGGACGGTCACCACCACCTCCTCGCCGAGCTCCTCCAGCAGTACCCAGGCGCGTGCCTCCGGCCCGGCATGCCGCCGCACGTTCTCCAGCGCCTCGCCGACCACCCCGGTCAGCTCGGCGACCACCTGGCCGGGCAGCCGCACCTCCCCTGCCGGGGCGGAGACCTGCACCCGGGATGTCGCCAGCACCTGCAGGGCCGCGCGCAGGTCCGCGGTGTCGTCCCCGTTCGACCCGGCAGGCTGGGTACTGACCAGCGAGCGCAGCGCGATCTCCTGCTCACCAGCCTGCTTCGCCAGCTCGGCTGCCTCCCCGCCCAGCTCCGCGCCACGCTTGCGCACCCTGGCCAGCACCTGCAGCACGCTGTCGTGAATCGACCGGGCCAGCCGCTCCCGCTCCGCGGTGGCCGCCTCGGTGCGCATGGCCTGGGCCAGCATCGCCTGCGAGCGCCGGGCCGTGGTCGCGGTCATCCCGATCAACAGGCCGGTCGCGGTGAGCAGCACCCCGTCCCGCAGCACATCCAGGTCGACCTCCATCCGGGCGCCTGCCGTGCCGGCGGCCAGGGCCAGCCCGGCCAGTGCGCCACCCGGCATGCCGAACCGCGCCCCGGCCACCGCGGCCGGGGCGGCCACCCAGACCGTGGTGATCAGCGGATGGGCCGAGGCGTACTGCGCATCGGAAAGCACCAGCGGGGAGGTGAGCATCAGCCCGCAGGTGGCCAGCACGTCCAGCACCACGAGCCAGTGCTTGCGCCAGGACCGCCGGGCATAGGCCACGCTGGTGAGCACGGTCCACCCGGTCATCGCCAGCACCACCACCATGGCCAGCCAGGACCTGCGGTAGCCGTCGTAGTCGGCGGCGACCGCGGCGATCGCGAACAGCAGGGTGATCACCCGCAGCACGATCGTGCCCCACCACAGCGGGGTCGCCGGATCCCGCGGCGGACGGTCGCCAGGAACGAGGCGGAACCTCATGACTGCGACGGCTGGGTCTGCTTCTCCTCCGGTGGGTGCGCGCCCTCGTCGCTGAGCGCGTCCACCGTGTCCGGATCCGGTCGGCGCTCGGTGAGCAGCGACTTGATCCCGGCGTTCAGCACCGCCACCAGCGGTACGGACAGCAGCGCCCCGGCGATTCCGGCGACCACAAGGCCTGCCGCAATGGCAAGGATCACCGCGAGCGGGTGCAGCCGGACCGCCCTGCCCAGCAGCAGCGGCTGCAGCACGTGGCTCTCCACCTGCTGCACACCGATCACGATGGCCAGCACGATCAGCGCGGACACGAAGCCATTGGTCACCAGTGCCACCAGCACCGCGACCGCCCCGGTGATCACCGCCCCGATGATCGGCACGAAGGCGCCGAGGAACACCAGCGTGGCCAGTGGCACCACCAGCGGCACCCCGACGATCCACAGTCCGACGCCGATGCCGACCGCGTCCACGATCGCCACCGCGGCGGTGGCCCGCACGTAGCTCACCAGGGAGGCGAAGCCACGCCTGCCTGCCACGTCGACCTTGTCCCGGACCACCTCGGGCACGCCGCGCACCAGGAAGGACCAGATCTGCTCGCCGCCTGCCAGGAAGAAGATCAGGATGAACAGCACGAGCACGAAGCCGGTGAGCACCTGCCCCACCGTGCTCGCGGTGGTCAGTGCCGTATCGGTGATCGAGGCCTGATTCTCCTGCAGCAGGCTGATCGCCTGGTTGATGAACTCCTGGATCTGCTCCTGACCCAGGTGCAGCGGTCCGTTCAGCAGCCAGTTCTTGATCTGGTCCAGGCTCTCGTTCAGCTGCACCCGCAGGGCGGGCAGCCCGTCGGCGAGCTGGGCGACCACGAAGGTGATCAACCCGACCAGCACACCGAGGCCGCCGACCACCATGACCCCGGTGGCCAGCGGCCGTGGCACCCGCAGCCGCATCAGCTGCTGCACGGCCGGCGCGAGCAGCGCCGAGAGCAGCAACGCGATGGCCAGCGGGATGACCACCACGGACAGGTAGCCGACCAGCCAGACGATGACGTACAGCGCGGCGATCACCATCAGGAAGCGCCAGGAGAGCGCGGCCCCGATGCGCAGCCCGCGCGGGACCATGCCCGTGACGTCCGAGTCCTCCGAGATCACCGGGACGCGCGGCTTCGTGTCGCTCACGCACTGAGCGTATCGGTACCGGGCGACAGATGATCCGACTTCCCGGCTAACCGCGCCGATGCTGTGTCGATTACCGGTCGTGAGACCTGTTGCCTGGATTTGTGCCCGGCCCTCACGGTGTTTTTCACACGATTGGGCACTCAAGTCGCATTGAAGATGCGCGGTCATTACTCCGTTTGCCAATCTCGACCGCAACGCCCCACGGCAGACAGCGACGGGAGAACGGTGACCGAGGCAGCAGCGACCACCCAGCGCGCGATGCGCGCTCGCCGGTGGTGCTCGCGTGTGCTGCTCGGACTCGCCGGTGCCGTCGCGGGCACCGCCGCCGCCTGGGCGTTGTCCACCTCCCCCGCCGCCACGGCCGAGACCGCGCCGGATCAGGACACTGTGCACGCCGGGGTTGCCGAGGCCGCACAGCCGGCCAGGGCCGACCTGAACCCGGTCGCCGACGCGACCGCCGCCGGCCTGCGGGATGTCACCACCGGTGCGGCCGAGCTGGCCGGGGACGGCGCAGGCGCGCTGGCGCACGCCTGGCAGGAGGCCGCCTGCGACACCGTGACCGCGGTCCGGGACTGCGCCGCCCCCGGCGACACCGGCGGCCCGGTCACCAACGCCGGCTCCTACCAGCCGCGCGAGGCCAGGCACATCGACGGTGAGGTGGCCAGGAAGGTCAGCGGCGCGACGGCGGAGTTCGCCGAGCGGGCCGTGCTGCGGCCGGTACACCGGGTGACCGGCTCCCTCGAGCACGTCGTCCGCAAGCCGGAGGACGCCAAGCAGGTACTCGAGCGGACCCTGACCCCGCCGCAGGAGATGCGCGCGGTCGGCTCCGCGGTCCTCGGGTTGCTGGACCCGCAACGCCAGGACGACCTGATCCAGCTGCCGGGCCTGCCCACCCTGCCCGGTACGGGCGGGCAGCGGCCCGCGCCCGAAACCGAGACTCCGGTGACCACTGCCCCCGAACGCGCGGCAGGCACGGTCACCGTGGAAGTCCCCCAGATGTCCCAGCACCAGCTGGGCGGTGCTGCCATCGCCGACAAGGCACAGCACCTGTTCGCCGGTTCCGCCGCGGAGGCGCGGCAGGCCGGTGACTCGCGGAACGGCTCCGGCCCGGTGCAGCCGCTGCGGCTGCCCGCTGCCCCGGTGACCGTTCCGTCCGTCCCGGGCGGTTCGTCGCCCGGTGGCGGTCATCTCGACGGCCAGCTGTTCGGCGTTCCCGTCGGCCAGCTCGCCGCGCTGGACACCGCCGTCCTCGGCGACGTGTCCCCCGGCACCCAGAACGTGCCGGTTGAGCTGGGCGCGCAGCCCGGCGTCACGCCTGACTGATTATTTCCCCCGGGGTTGACCGGGCGCATTCCCTCGCCGTTTTCGCGAATGGGACAGCCGCGTCCGCGACCCGGATCTCATCCCCTCGCGGTGCGCGATCCAGCGCGCCAGCGACCTCGAGCCGGGTGCGCCGTCGCGCCCCGCGACGGAACACCCCAGAAACCCCGCAAGGGAAACCAAAGAAAAGGAGAATCTGCACATGCAGACGTGGGCAAAGCGTGGCCTACAAACCGCGCTGGTCACGGGTGGACTGCTGATGCTGGGTACCGGCATCGCGTCCGCTGAGGAAAGCGCCGCCAACCCGGATTCCCCGGCTGGGCCGCTGGACCTGGGCGTCGACGTCCCGGTCCAGATCGACGAGAACAAGATCGGCACCCCGCTGGGCGAGATCGACGTGCCCGGCTTCGAGGGCGAGCTGAGCACCGACCCGGTGCTGAAGCCGCTCGGCGCCGCCACCCAGTCGGCCGCCGCGGCGACCCAGACCGTCAAGGCCAGCGAGCCGGCCGGCCAGGCACGGGCCAAGCAGAACGGCACCTCGGGCGGCGGCTTCACCCAGACCGAGGACGCGTTCAAGGGCAACAAGGTGGACGGGGACGTCACCGTCCCGATCCAGATCTGCGGGAACGCGGTGGGTGTCGGCGGCGACGCCCAGGTGGACGGAGCGAGCTGCGACCAGTCCGTCAGCAGCCACGAGGACACCACCACCGACGGCACGCACTCCGGGCTGGCCGGGAACGTGGTCGCGCTGGACTGGGCCGCCCCCATCCAGCTGGCTGGCAACGGCGTCGGCCTCGCGGGCGGCAGCGGAGCCGTCACCGGGACCACCGCCTCGCAGGATGTCACCGAGACCGGCAACATCAGCACCAACGGCACCGGGTCCGGCCTTTCCGGCAACGTGGTGTCCGGGCAGCTGGCCACCCCGGTGCAGGTGACCGGGAACGCCGCGTCCTGGATTCTGGCCAACGCCTACAGCGAGGCCGAGGCGGAGACCGAGGCCGAGTCCGGTGGCTGGATCAAGACCAACGGCGACGGCGCAGGCGGCTCCGGAAACGTGGGTGCCGTGCCGATCGCGCTGCCGCTGCGCTTCAACGGTAACGCCGCGGCCGTGCACGGCTCGGACGCCGACTCGGTGGCCAGCTCCGAGGCCGATGCCGAGGCCGGCACCGCGACCACGCCGGGCATCAACGACATCGAGAGCTTCGTGCAGACCGGGGGCGGGGTCTCCACCCTGTCCGGCAACATCATCCAGCCGCAGCTCGCCGGCACCGGCAACATCGCCGGGGTCGCAGGCACCTGGGTCGGCAACGCCACCACCGGCAACGCCCTCGGCGAGGGCGAGGCAGGCACCTCCACCAGCGAGGTCGCCGCGGGTGGCTTCTCCAGCACCGCGGGGCAGAAGTCCGCTGGCTCGGCGAACATCGTGGATGCTCCGATCGGCCTTCCGGTCGAGGCCTGCGGCATCGGCGGCACCTACATCGGGAACGCGCACGCCGCGCACGACTGCAGCAACGACACCCAGACCGGCGGTGGCACCTACACCAACGGGGACGAGTCCTTCCTCGGCGGCAACGGCGCCCACGCCCCGCTGGCGGTCGCGCCGGAGCTGTTCGGCATCGCGGGCTCGCACATCGGCAACGCATCGGCCTCCTCGCACGAGGAGAAGAACGTCGAGGTCGGCGGCTACAACGGCACCTCGGGCAACGACTCCTCGGGTGGCGGGAACCTGGTCGAGACCCCGATCGCGGCCCCGGTGGAGGTCTTCGGCATCGGCGGCACCTACATCGGCCAGGCCGTTGCCGGTGAGGACGGCGGCGTCACCGAGAAGAAGCGGATCAAGGCGGGCGACGACAGCAGCACCGTGGACGACGGCGCGTTCGGCGCCGCCAACCTGGTCTCCGTGCCGCTGGCCGTTCCGGCGCAGGTGTTCGGCGTCGGCGGCTCGCACATCGGCACGGGCATCGGTGAGGCCACCAACGACACCATCACCGAGGCCGGTGGCGACCTGAGCGCCAGCGGCAAGGAAGGTGGCGCCTCCGGGAACATCGCCACCGCGCCGGTGGCGCTGCCGCTGCAGGCGCACGGCGTCGGCGGCTCGTTCATCGGCATCGGGAAGGGCTCCGCGGACAACCTGACCGACGCGATCGCGGGTGGCAGCACCCTGACCGACGGGCAGGACGGCGCGGTCGCCGGGAACATCATCGAGGCGCCGCTCGCCGGTGCCGGGGTGCTGTACAACTCCTCGGCCGGGCTGGCCGCGCTGGTCTCCGGCACGGGCACCAACGACGTGGTGGCCGAGGCCGGCGGGGACGCGACCACCAACGGTGATGGTGGCGGGCTCGCAGGCAACGTGGTCGCCGCGCAGATGCTGCCGATCGCGCAGGTCTTCGGCGACGCCGTTGCCGCGGCGGCCAAGGCCACCGGCGAGGGCGTGAACGCCACCGACGTCACCTCGGGTGGCGACATCACCACCTCCGGCGTCGAGGGCGGCTTCTCCGGCAACATCTTCGATGTGCCCGCTGCCGCCGTGGCCCAGGTGTTCGGCAACGCGATCGCCGCGGGCGGCGTGGCCGACGCGGTGGGGCACAACGTCACCACCGGCCAGGCCGGTGGCACCACCACCACGAGCCCGACCTCGCTCGGCTCGCTCGCCGGTGTCGACCTGCAGGCCCCGGTCGGCGCGGTCGCGCAGATCTGGGACGTGCCGCTCGCGCTGCTGGGCTCGGCCACGACCGAGGCCAGCAACCTGACCGACATCACGGTGGACAGCCAGGAGCCGCAGATCAACCTGCCGATCAGCGGGTCCGAACTGCCGGCCACCGGGCTGCCCACGCTGCCCGTGGGTGGCGCGGCCGCCGCGCGCAGCGACGCAGGCCTTCCGGCCACCAGCCTGCCCGAGCTGCCGGGCCTGCCGGCAGGCGGCGAGCTGGTGAACCTGCCCGGCCTGCCGGGTGCGCAGGAGCAGCGTTCGCTGCCGCAGGTCAGCATGCTGCCGGTGCAGACGCTGCCCGCGAAGCTGATGCCGCAGGCCGACCTGCAGGGCGTCCCCTCGCTGCGCGAGGCCGACCTGGCTCCGCAGGCCGACGTGCCCGCCATCGCGCAGCTGGACTCGCTGCGCACCATCCTCGGCGGGTGAGCGCGAGAAAGTTCGGCTAGTTCCTGAATAGCTGATCCCGGCCGGGCCCCTGATGCGAGCCACGCATCAGGGGCCCGGTCTTTTGCTACCCGCGGGGGACGCCGACGACTCCGTGGCGGGAACCGGTGCGGTGGTCCGTTTGCCAGGATCCGGGTATGACAGCGCCCACGGTGCCCAGGAGCCGACAGGGAACCCTCCGGTTCCTCGTCGGCTATGCGGCGATCCTCGGCACCTTCCCCTATCTGCTGCTGAAGATCAGCTGGGTCACCGGCGGCACGCTCGGGCTGACCGACCCCACGCTGGTGGACACTCCGGAGATGTACGCGGCGAACGCGTTCACCGGCGGGATGGACGCGGTGGCGATCCTGCTCGCGCTGGCCTGCACACATGCATGGGGACTGCGGTTACCGGCGGCGCTGGTGTTGTTCCCGATCTGGGTCGGAACCGGTTTCCTTGCCCCGCTGGTCCTCGCGGGCCCGTTGATCGGGATGGACTTCCTGCTCGGCGCGAACATGATGGCCGGGCTGGCGAGCTGGGTGACCCCGCTGGTCTACGCCAGCTTCATCTGGCAGGGCTGCACCCTGCTCACCGCGTTCGTGTTGTACGCGCGGGTGCGCTGGGCCCGGCTGTTCACCGCTCGCGCCGCGGCCGGCAGGCTCACCCTGCCCGGCGCCATGGGTATCGCGATCGCCATGGTCACCGGCTGCATCCAGGTGGGCTGGGCGCTCGGCGTGCCGACCGGGCCGCCCGGTGACCGGGGTGTCGCGGCACATGCGGTGGACGCGGTGCAGGGACTGCTGACCTTCGCCGTGGCTGGGGCGATCCTGGTGCTGGCGGCGGGCGGGCGCCGGGTGCGAGTGCCGATGGTGCTGGCCTGGACCGGTTCGGCCGCCATGTTCGCCCAGGGGTTCTGGGGTGTGGGCAGCGCGGGCGCGCTGACCGGCGAGTGGTCTACGTTGCTGGACCTCTCCCTGCCGTTGCTGGTGCACGCCGGACAGTGCCTAGCCGGTGCGCTCCTCGGGCTCGCGCTGGTGCGCAGGCTGGCAGCACTGCCGGAACCCGCTGGCGCGCCCTAGCATGGGGTATGACCCCCAGCGGGTTCCCGCTCGGCAACGTGCTGCTGTACCTGGCCGTCGTGGTGGCTCCGACGGCCGGGTTCTGGTTGCTGCCGAAGCTGGCCCGGCTGGTCACCCGGTTGGCCTGCCGGCGCCGCCGCGCCCAGCCGGACCTGCCGCCGATCGAACGGCTCGCCGCCGACCTGCGCCGGGTACACCGGTCGCTGCGCACCCTGCGCCAGGGTGCGCCGGTGGTCCGGCGCCGCGCCACCAACCAGGCCTATGACGCGCTGCTGGTCCAGGCCTGCCGCGCGGTGGAGGTGCCGCACCGGCTGGAGGCCGAGCTCGACGGTATCGAGCGCGCGGCCGAGCGGCTGCGGGTGGAGGAGGAACTGCGCCGCGCGGGCCTGGCGATCCCCTGAACCAGTCGTCTCAGGAACCCTGCCAGTCCAGCGGATCCCGCCGGGACAGCTCCTCGTCCTCGTTCGTGAACGCGGCCAGGCTGTCCCGCCCGGTGTTGTGGAAAGCCAGGATCTCGCCGTTTCGGATGATCTTCGTCTGGATCGCCCGCCAGCTTCCCGCCCGCGGCCCGGCGGGTACCTCCAGGGTGGAGCCGGTGTGCACCAGCCGGATGCCCTCGGCGAGCGGGCGGCTGCCCAGCTCGCGGATCTCCAGCCTGCTTCCCCGGTAGATGGTGTCGAAGATCTTCTGGTGCTCCCTGCCGATCACCTCCCTGCCGTGCTGCACCCGGCCCACCACGTCGACGAAGTCCGCGTCCTCGGCGAAGTTCGCGGCCCAGGCGGTGCCGTCACCCGCGTTCCACGCCCGGGCCAGTTCGGCAATGATCCGTGCGACGGTCATGGTCACCTCCGCTAGAATGACGTTTTGATTGTTGGAACAACGTTCTAAATGGAGCCTACATGACCGCGGACCTGCCCGGCATCGTCCGGCTGCGCGACCGGCGCGAGGCGCTGACCCTGCGCACCATCCTCACTGCGGCCCGCGGGCTGTTCGCCGAGCGCGGGTACGCCCGCACCCCGATCCGGCTGATCGCCACCGAGGCCGGGGTGGCGCCGCAGACGATCTACGCGCATTTCGGTTCCAAGGCCGGCGTCCTCGGCGGGCTGGTCGACCTGCTGGACGAGGAGGCGGGCCTGCCGGACCTGATCGCCGAGGCGGAGGGGATGACCGATCCGGTGCGACTGCTCGGCCTGCTGGCGCGGGCCGCCCGCCAGGTCCGCGAGCGCTGCGGCGATATCGTCCGGATCCTCGACTCGGGCGCCGCGGTCGACCCGGATATCGCGGCCACCAGGGCGGAGGGGCAGCGGCGCAACCGGCTCGGGGTGGAGCTGGTCGTCCAGCGCATTCGTGCCGCGGGGCACCGGATCCATCCCAGGGCGGCCGATATCGCCGTGGCGCTGATGAGCGCCGACGTGCACGACAGCCTGGTGCTGGATGCGGGCTGGTCCCCCGGCGAGTACCAGGACTGGCTGGAGGAAACCCTGGTCACGGCGGTACTGCGCGCCGGCCATGAGGGCACACCACGCATGTCCTACTGATCCTGCGCTGGTACTTCATCAAATAGGTTTGATGTATCAAGTTTATTTGATGTAATGTGCGCCACATGGTTCCCTCGGGTCAACTCGCCAGCCCGCCGACGTTCGTCCGGCTGGCCGCCCACCCGCTGCGCTGGCGGCTGCTGACCGAACTCTCCAACAGTGACCACCGGGTCCGTGAGCTGGTGGCCCGGGTCGACCAGCCACAGAACGTGGTGTCCTACCACCTGCGGCTGCTACGCGACGGCGGACTGGTCACCGCCACGCGCAGCAGCTTCGACGGGCGGGACAGCTATTACCACCTGGATCTGGACCGTTGCGCCGATGCGCTGGCCGCCAGTGGTGCCGCGCTGCACCCCTCGCTGTGCCGGGACGCCGCACCACCAGTTCCTCCGGCTGGGCAGCTGCGCTCCCGCCGTATCGCCGTGCTGTTCGTGTGCA
This sequence comes from Amycolatopsis aidingensis, assembly GCF_018885265.1. Taxonomy (GTDB): domain Bacteria; phylum Actinomycetota; class Actinomycetes; order Mycobacteriales; family Pseudonocardiaceae; genus Amycolatopsis; species Amycolatopsis aidingensis. The sequence goes on along the minus strand of NZ_CP076538.1, from coordinate 7,599,794 downwards.
CCGGCAACAGCGTCCGCTCACCGATCGCCGAAGCCCTGCTGCGCCACCACGCCGCCGACCAGGTGACCGTGGCCAGCGCAGGCAGTCGTCCCCAACCCCGCCTGCACCCCAACACCATCCGGGTCCTGCGTGAGGTGTTCGGCATCGACACGTACGACCAGTGCCCCCGGCACCTCGACGCTCTCACCGGTCGCCGGTTCGACCACGTGATCACCCTGTGCGACAAGGCTCGCGAGGTCTGTCCCGAGTTCGGCAGCCACTCGCGGCGGGTCCACTGGAGCATCCCCGAGCCGGCCAGGGCCGACGACACCGACCAAGCCAGCTACGCCGCCTTCCAGCGGACCGCGGCAGACATCGATATCCGGATCCGGCACCTGCTGCCTGGCCTCGCCACCACCAACCGATAGGAGATTCCGCCGTGACCACACCCGATCACACCGCCAGCGTCCGTTACCTCGTTGACGATGTGCAGGCCGCGATCGACTTCTACACCAGCTACCTCGGCTTCACGCTCAACACCAGTGCCGTACCGGCCTTCGCCGACGTGCTCCGCGGCCCGCTGCGGCTGCTGCTGTCCGGGCCCGCCAGCTCGGGCACCCGCGCCACCCCTGACGACGCCACCACCGCTGGCCGCAACCGCATCCACCTCACCGTCGAGGACCTCGATGCCGAGATCACCCGGCTCCGCGACGCCGGACTGTCTTTTCGCAGCGACGTCGTCGCCGGGCCCGGCGGACGGCAGATCCTGCTCGCCGACCCCGCTGGCAACCTCGTCGAACTGTTCCAGCCCGCCCGCCGACCCGACCCAACGGCCACACCCTGACCAAGCCGGAATACCTGTTGGCGGACCACAGCGACCACTGCTAGTTTTCCGGCGACCGTGCGAGAGAACGAGGAGGTGGTACCCGTGAACGTATCGACATGGGTGCTCCCCTCCGGGGTCACGGTCGGGCGATAGGTCGTCCGGGAGCGCCGTTCCGAGCACTCCCGAAAGGGCACGACCATGCGATTCACTGCCGAACAGCGCCTCGACGACGGTGTCCTCGAGCGCGAATTCACCCTCGGCGCGATCCCCGGCATCCTGTGGACGCCCGGATTCACACCCGCACCGGCGCCGCTGATCCTGGTCGGCCACCCCGGCGGACTACGCAAGATGTACCCCCGGCTGGTGGCCAGGGCCCAGCACTCCGCGGCGGAGGGCTTCGCGGCCGCAACTATCGAGCTTCCCTGGAGCGGTGCTCGGCCGCGTTCCGCCGCAGCCGAGGAGGCCCGCGCCGACCTGCGCCGGGCGCTGGAGGCCGGCGAGCCGGTCGACGAGATCGTCGACCGGCTCGTCCTCCCACTGGTCGGCAAGGCGGTCCCGGAATGGCAGGCCGCCCTGAGCGCACTCCTTGCGCTGCCCGAGATCGGTGGCCCGGTCGGTTACGCGGGAGGGGTGATCGCCATCGGCATCCGGCTGGCTGTGGTCGAGCCGCGCATCTCGGCCGCCCTTCTGTTCGCAGGGAGTTTCGTGCCCCGCGCTCTGTTCGACGAGGCCCGGCAGGTCACCATCCCGCTGCAGGTCCTGCTGCAGTGGGACGACGAAGGAAACGACCGGCGGCTGGCCCTGGACCTGTTCGACGCCTTCGGCTCCACGGAGAAGACGCTGCACGCCAATATGGGCGGGCACACCGGCGTCCCGTGGTTCGAGGCAGAGGACGGGAACCGGTTCTTCGTCCGGCACCTGAAGTGAGACCGGCCCGTCAGGTCGGCAGCAGGTGTGCTTCCTACCAGGGAAGGGGATTTGCGGCGTCGAAGTAGCCTCCGGTGGGACCGTCTGGACCGATCTGTGCCATGCGGACGATGATCTCGGTGCCTTCTTCGACAGTCTGCGTGCCGGTGTTCCCGTTGAGGTCCGTTTTGGTGTAGCCGGGCTCCACTGCGTTGATCCGGATGTTCGGGAACGCCTTCGCGTACTGCACGGTGATCATGTTGACTGCGGTCTTCGATGCCGGGTAGGCGACTCCGGGGTATGCGTAGGTCGGCGTGCCCGGGGTGGCGACTCGGTTGATCGAGGCCAGGCCGCTGCTGACGTTCACGATCACCGGGGCGGCGGAGTGTTCGAGCAGTGGCAGGAACGCGTGGGTGACGCGCACCAAGCCGAAGACGTTCGTGTCGAAGATTGTCCGCATGAAGTCGGCGGTGGTCTCCGCGGGGCCGAGCACACCGGCGTTCTCCGTCCGCCCTTCGATGCCGGCGTTGTTGACCAGCACGTCCAGGCCGCCGTCCGCCTCGATAGCTTTCACCGCGGCCGTAACGGTGGCGTCGTCGGTGACGTCGATGAGGGCCATTCGCGCACCCAGTCGCTCGGCGGCTCGGCGTCCACGTTCTGTGTCCCTGCTGCCGATGTAGACGGTGTGGCCTGCGGCGATGAGTCGGCGGGCGGTCTCGAAGCCGAGCCCCTTGTTCCCTCCGGTGATCAATGTCGTTGTCATGTCTTACAGGTTCGGCTCGCGTGGCGTGGTCAGCCAGTCGCCTGCCCTTCCTGGGACTGCCGGTACCAGGCAGCCCGCCGGTCGGCGCTGCACACTGGTTGCCATGGAGACGACGGAATTCGGGCAGGCGGTGCGCCGCTGGCGTGACCGGCTCTCGCCCGAGGCGACCGGGCTGCCGGCTGGCGGACACCGGCGCGCGGCCGGACTACGCCGCGAGGAGCTGGCCGGCCTGGCAGGGATCTCCGTTGACTACGTCACCCGCCTCGAACAGGGCCGCGCGTCCAACCCGTCGTCACAGGTCGTCGACGCGTTGGCCCGGGCGCTGCGGCTGTCGTCAACCGAGCGGGAGCACCTGTTCCGGCTGGCCGGGCTCATGCCGCTGGGCGCGGAGACCGTGCCCGCGTACCTCACCCCGAGCGTGCAGCGGATGCTGGACCGGCTGGTCGGCACGCCCGTGGCGGTCTACGACGCGTGCTGGACCCTGCTGGTGGCCAACCCGCCGTACGCGGCGTTGATGGGTGATCCGTCCGGATGGCGCGGTCACGAGCGCAACGGCGTGTGGCGCAATTTCCTCGGCGCGGGTAGCCGGGTCCGGCACACACCGGAGTCCCGGAGCGCGCTGGAGGCCGCGCAGGTCGCCGACCTGCGCACCGCCGCTGCCCGGTATCCGGCCGACCAGCGGCTCCAGCGGCTGATCGCGGAACTACGCACGAACAGTGCCCGGTTCGCCAAGCTGTGGGACTCCGGCGCCGTCGGCCACCACGAGGCGGCCCGCAAGACCATCGACCATCCGCACGTAGGTCCCCTGACACTGGACTGCGACGTGCTCAGCGTGGCCGGCAGCGACCTGCGCATCATGATCTACACCGCCGAACCCGATACCGACGACGCCGGACGCCTCGCACTGCTCACCGTCCTCGGCACCCAAACACTCGTCGGGTAGCCGTGCCTGCCATCACTTTCGGCACGCGGACGGGCCACATGCTGCCAGCCCACCCAAAATCAGCGGTGAGACCCCTACAAGGTGGTGCTCAGCCCTGAGCCAGGTCGGCGAACCGGCTGTAGTGCAGCTGGTGCGCCACCACCACGGTGGAGGTCGGGCCCGCGCGGTGCTTGGCGAGGATGAGGTCCGCCTCCCCGGCCCGCGGGTCGTCCCGTTCCCAGGCGTCCGGCCGGTTGACCAGCAGCACGATATCCGCGTCCTGCTCCAGTGAGCCCGACTCACGCAGGTCGGACAACATCGGCCGCTTGTCGGTGCGCTGTTCGGGGCCACGGTTGAGCTGGCTGATCGCCACCACCGGCACCTCGATCTCCTTGGCGAGCAGCTTGAGCTGCCGGGAGAACTCGGAGACCTCCTGCTGCCGCGACTCCACCCGCTTACCCGAGGTCATCAGCTGCATGTAGTCCACGACCACCAGCTTCAGGTCGTTGCGCTGCTTCAGCCTGCGCGCCTTCGCCCTGATCTCCATCATGGTCATGTTCGGCGAGTCGTCGATGAACAGCGGTGCCTCGCTGATCTCGCTCATCCGCCGGGCCAGCCTGGTCCAGTCGTCATCGGACATCCGGCCACCGCGCATGTCCTGCAACCGGATCCGGGCCTCGGCCGAGAGCATCCGCATCACGATCTCGGTGCGGCTCATCTCCAGCGAGAAGATCACGCTGGTCATGCCGTGCCGGATCGAGCAGGACCTGGCGAAGTCCAGCCCGAGGGTGGAGTTGTGCGTCGGGATCATGGACCGGCCCGCGAGGTAGAGGTGATCGGCCGCGTCCACCTGCACGCAGCGCACCGGCACGCTGGGCACCTCGCGCACGTCCACGATCCGCCGGGTGGGCTCCGCGCAGGCCCGCCCGCCGAGCCTGCGCTTGTGCCGCAGGTGCTTGCGCTCGGTGCCGAACACCCGCTCCTCGGTGTCGAAGCACAGCGTCCCGCCGGTCGCGCCGCAGCCGTAGCCCAGTCCGGTGATCAGCTCCCGGACGTCCTCGGTCAGCCGGGTGCCGGGCAGCTCGAGCCGGATCTCGCCGGCGCGGCCGACGGTGCCCGCGGTGTCCAGCAGCCCGGCCAGCAGGGCCCGCCGCTGCTCGAAGGAGGCACGCAGGTACTGCGCCGGGATGCGGTCGCGTTCGGCTGCGTCCAGCGCGGTGCGCGCGGGCAGTTCCGCCACGAACCGGGAACCGGCCGTGGGCCATACGGTCAGCCCTGCCTCGCCTTCCAGCCGCGTGACCACCTCCGGATCAGCCAGGTGGAACCGGGTGCCGTTCGTCCGCTGGGCGGCGAGCCAGGCGCCGAGGGCGTAGGGATGCGGGTCCAGCCGCCGCTCCGGCAGCCGCAGCGGCCCGGCGTTGCGTACGGCGCACCCGGTGCGCCCGGCCAGTTGCCTGGTGGTGCGCACCGCGTCGTCCGCCGTGCGCCACTGGTGCTCGGCGTCCGCGACCAGCACGCTGCCGTCCGCGAACTCCACCTCGTAGCAGGGACGCTGCCGCATGACCTCGGTGGCGGCGACCACCGTTGTCGGCAGGCCGTCCGATCCGAGCAGCCGGTCGCCCGGCCGCACCGCGCCCATGGTGGTCCAGCCGTCCGGGGTGGGCAGCGGGGTGTCCAGCGCCAGCGCCTTCCCCACACCGGGCCGGGCGGCGATGATGATCATTTGGCCTGCGTGCAGGCCGTTGGTCACCTCGTCCAGGTCGAGGAAGCCGGTGGGGATCCCCTGCGCCGAGCCGCCCCGGGACGCGATCGCGTCGATCTCGTCCATGGTCGGTTGCAGCAGTTCCTCCAGCGCGACGTAGTCCTCGCTGGTGCGCCGCTCGGTGACCTCGTAGATGGCGGCCTGGGCGCGGTCGACCACCTCGTTCACGTCGCTGCCCTCGGCGGAGCTCGCGCCGTAGCCGTACTGCACGATCCGGGTGCCTGCCTCCACCAGCCTGCGCAGCACCGCCTTCTCGGCCACGATCTCCGCGTAGTAACCGGCGTTGGCCGCGGTGGGCACGGTGGCGATCAGGGTGTGCAGATACGGTGCCCCGCCGACCCTGCCGAGCTCGCCGCGCCGCTCCAGCTCGGCGGAGACGGTGATCGGGTCGGCAGGCTCGCCCCGGCCGTACAGGTCCAGCACGCAGTCGTACACCGCCTGGTGCGCCGGCCGGTAGAAGTCGCCAGGCCGCAGCACCTCCACCACATCGGCAATGGCGTCCTTGGACAGCAGCATGCCGCCGAGCACGGACTGCTCCGCGGCGAGATCCTGCGGGGGCTGGCGATCGAACTCGCCTTGCCGGGACTCGCCGTTCTCGGGGGTCGCGAACGCGGGACCGCGGTCATCGGTGATCGCCACCGGCGGGTACACCTCCTCATATGGTATCGAACACCAGTTCGATTATACCCGATCTGTGGTCATTCGGCGGGGAGTTTCCGGCGGCGTTTCGCGACCGGTTCGGCGGCACGCTAGATCCCCCGGAAGAAGCAGTGCAAACCGGCCTGGGGACCGGCCTGTGGACTACCTGTTGATGGTCGGCCGGAACGAGTCACAAGCGTCGCTCTACCTGTGTACAACCTGGGGACAGCCCGGGAAGTTGTTAGCGAAACCGCAGGTCAAGCCCTGTGGGTAAACTGTGGAGAACTTCTTCGTAGTTCGTGCGGCGTGTCGCGCCGAGCGCCGATCCGGCGTGTCGCGTGGGCCGTCGGCCGCGCCGGCCCACAGCACCTGTGGATAAAAGCTACGGAACGTAGGGCAGCCGCCCGCTGGGCTGAACGGGCGTTGGGTACCGGCCGGTGTGGCAAGGGTGGCGCTACTTTCCGTAGCCGACCTGCCGGACCCTGTCCGGGTCGGGAGCAGGCGGTCAGCCGAGGGCGCCCTGCGCGTTGCGCAGCCGCTCGGCGAGCAGCTGCGGGGTGGCCGGGGTGAACACCACGAGCGGCTCGCCGCGGCCGGGGACCTCCTCCATCAGCCAGCGCCCCTCGGCCGTGTCGATGAAGTTCAGCGGACGCTCGCAGCGCCGCCGCACCCCGGACGGCCCGCGCGCGGCCACGTACAGGCTGCCGGCCCCGGTCCGTTCCGCCTGCAGGATGCGCTTGATCTCGTGGATCGAGGAGGCCTGGTCCTGACCGGGCGCCGGGCGCAGCACCCCCGCACCCGTCCCGTCCGAACCGGCGGGCCGCCCGCTGAGGAACTCGCTCTTGCCGACCACCAGCGCCTGCCCGCCGCCGGGACGACCCGGCGGGATCTGCTCGATGAACGCCCGCAGCAGGTTCTCCGGCTGCTCCGCGGTGATCAGCACCCCGTCGTCCGCGATGAACCGGGCCAGCACGAATGCGCCGCCGCTGCCGCTGCCGGCCAGCACGGTGAAGTTCGGTGGTGCGCCTGCGAACTGCCCCTCGAACCAGCCGTAGTACTCCAGCTGCGGCCGGGAGATCGACTCGATCACCGCGAGCAGGTCCCGGTCCATGCCACGCGGGCCCAACAGACCATGCTCGGTCAGCACGGCGTTGACCTGCTGGTCCAGCGTGCGCTGCGCCTGGTCGTCATGCCAGGTGGGTGTGCCCGCGAGGGTCTGGTGCGGTTCCCCGCCCCGGCGCCGGATCAGGTTGAGCAGGGTCGGGGTGGTGAACTTCAGCGGCGTGGTCAGCACTCTCGGTCCAGTATCCCTACTCGCCGATCACCGGCGGGGTGGTGAGCTCATCCGATCCGAACAGCGAGTTCGGATCCTCCTCGATCAGGAAGCGGTTCTGGTGCTCCTCGTCGCCGCCGCCCTGGCCGCCGCGGCCGCCACCGGCCATACCGCCCATGGGCATCCCGCCCATCCGGCCCATCCCGGCACCCCCTCGGCCACCGGCGGCACCCTGGCCACCTGTGCCGGCGCCGGAACCGCTGCCGGGGGCGACCGCGCCGGTCGCGGCGCCGGGACCGGCGCCTGCGCCGGAACCACCTGGACCGAAGCCACCACTCGCGCCACCACCGGGGCCGAAACCGCCCGATCCGCCGGGGCCGAAGCCACCACCCCCACCGCCGGGAATGTCCGCCGAGGGGATCTTGGGCGGGGTGTAACCGGAAGTCGAGGTGCCGTCGTCCCAGCCGGGTGACTGGTAGCCGGGTACCGTGCCGGGCTGGTAGCCGGGCGGCGTGTTCGGCTGGTAACCCCCAGGCCCGGGGACGTTGCCGGTACCGGGGATGTTGCCGGGGCCCGGAATGTTGCCCGTGCCGGGCACGTTGCCGGGAAGGTTGCCACCGCCACCGGGGATGTTCCCGCCGGCCGCCGGGATGTTGCCGGTACCCGACGGGATGTTGCCCGTGCCGGAAGGGATGTTCCCGGTACCGCCCGGCGGGATGTCGCCACTCCGGCCGTCGTCACCGGGGCCGGGCTTGTGGATCTCCGGGGTCTCGATGTTCCCGTCCGAGATGTTGTTGCCCTCCCAGGCTCCGTACTGCGGCATGCTCGCCGCGTTCTGCATGCTCGCCTGGTAGTAGGCGTTGAACGCCTGGACGTTGGACTGGCCGACCCGGTTGTACTCCTCGATCTCCTCGTCCTTGTCGCTGAACGGGTTGATCCCGTCCAGGAACCCGGCCTCCGGTGGTTCCGCGGAGATCTCCTGCACCTGGGACTTCGCCGTGTCGAAGGAGTCGCCCTGGCTGTTCAGGTAGGTCGAGCTCTGTTCCAGGTTGCTCGCCGAGTCGCGCAGCCAGATGCCGAGCGGGTGGGCGCCTGCCTGCGCCTGCGCGCCCGCGTCCCCGGTCCAGGCCTCGTCCATCATCCGGTTCAGGGCGTCGATCTGGCCGGCCCGGTCGTGGTGCACCCGCTGCAGGTTGTTGGCCGCGTCCGCGCCGTCGCGCACCGAGGTGGAACTGCCGGGGTGGATCTGCTCCCAGATCTGCCGCGCGTCGATCGAGCGTCCGCCGACGTTCGACTCGTGCTGCTGGGCCTCCGGCCCGCCGCCGAACAGGCTGACCAGCCCACCCACGACGGCCCCGCCCGCGGCGCCGACGGCCGTGCCGACCCCGGGCACGACCGAGCCGATGGCCGCGCCGGCACCGGCGTAGGTGCCGACCGTCGTGATCGTGCGACCGGCTTGGTAAGCGTCGTTCGGCATCCCACTCAACCCCTCTTGAGCTGCTCGATCATCGCTTCCCCTACCCGCTCGTTGACCGGGCATGGGTCGGTTTCGTTCGGTCCGCGCGCGATCTGTGTGATGACGCTGACGGCCAGCTGGTCGGTCACCCCGAGCCACAGCACACAGTCGCCGTCCGAACGGCTGTCGATGACGTTCGCGTACACCGCTGGGTAGCCGCCGATGGTGGTCGGCTCGAAGTACTCGTCCTCCGGCTCGTTCGCGTAGATCCCGTCCAGGCCGTTGTCGTTGGCGGTCATCGGGCTGATACTTACCGAGTTGTCCTGGAAGGTGGCCGACTTCCAGACGCATTCCGGCCCGGTCCGGGTGTCCCGGTTCGTGCCGGGCGCGGTGAGCCCGATCTGGGAGAGCTGCGTATCGGAAAGGGCGGTGCACGGGTCGGCCAGGATGCCGTCCACCGGCAGCGGCTCCGGCACCCGCGGCGCGGCGCCCTGCTCGGACTGCGGGGGCTGGGACGAGCCGGCCGAGGTCTCCTCCCCGGACTCGGACAGCGCCGGGCTGCCCCCGGTCTCACCGCCGCAGGCGGCCAGCAGGAGGGCGGCGGCAACGGCGCCGCCGAACCGGATGCTGCGGAGCATGGTCACACGATCCCCTGTCCCTGCTTGGCGATGGTCTGCTCGGCCTCGTCCTCGGACTCCTGGATCTTGCCGCTGGCCTTCTCCAGCGCCTCGATGTAGTTCTCCACGTACTCGATCATGCGCTGATGCTGCTCGAGCAGGGTCTTGCCGGACGGGTTGGCGCCCTGGTCGACGAAGTCACCACTGGCGAACTCCCGGCCAGGCGGCTGCACATGGGCGACCCGCCACGCCTCGCGCTCGTCGTTGCGCAGGTCCTCCAGCAGCTCGCGCCACTTGGCGATGACGCCGTCCACCTCGTCCGGCGCGAACTTGTAGCCACCGCCTGCGCCGTTGCCGCCGACCTGGATCGGGGCCGGTGCCGGGACACTGGTCAGCCGGTCGACCGGAGCATATGGATGGCGCGCTAGCTCAGCCATGATCACGTTCCCCTTCGTGCGTCAGCATCGACCTGCGCATCCGGTCCTTGGATGTTAACGCGGCGACGCCGGTTCCCGCCGGTGAACCTGGAAAGCGAAACGGCCCCTCCCCGGCTGGGAAGGGGCCGTTTTCGCGATATGTCGCCTTATCGCTGCGGCGTGACGTCGATCCGGACCTCGGCCCGCACCTCGGGGTGCAGGCGGGCGGTGACCTGGTGCCTGCCGACGGTCTTGATGTGCTTGCCGACCTGGATGATCCGCTTGTCCAGCGAGGGACCACCCGCCGACTTGATCGCCGAGACGATATCGGCCGGGGTGACCGAGCCGAACAGCTTCTTCGAACCCTCGGCCGCCTTGGCGGACAGCTGGACGGCGCCCAGCCCCTCCAGCGAGGCCTTCAGCTCCTTGGCGTGGTCGAGGTCCCGCACCCGGCGCGACTCCTGGGTGCGCTGGATGGTCCGGACGTTCTTCTCCGCGCCCTTGGTCGCCGGGATGGCGTAGCCGCGGGGCAGCAGGTAGTTACGTGCGTAACCGTCCTTCACTTCGACGATGTCGCCGGGGCCGCCGAGGTTCGCCACGTCGGTGGTAAGAATGATCTTCGCCATGACGGGATCTCCTAGCGAGCGGTCGAGGTGTAGGGCAGCAGCGCCATCTCACGGGCGTTCTTGACCGCCGTGGCGACGTCACGCTGGTGCTGGCTGCAGTTGCCGGTGACCCGGCGGGCACGGATCTTGCCGCGGTCGGAGATGTACTTCCGCAGCAGGTTCGTGTCCTTGTAGTCGATCAGTTCCGCACGGCCCTTTTTCTCGTCCTTGCAGAACACGCAGACCTTCTTCTTCGGCTTGCGTACGGGTGGCTTGGCCACAGTTGACTCCTGGGGTGATCAGTGTGGTTGGTCTGGGGTCGGTCCGTGTCGAAACGGGCCTCAGAAAGGCGGCTCGTCGGAGAACCCGGCGTTGCTGCCCGCTGGCGGGGCCGAGCCCCACGGATCGTCGGCAGGCGCGGACCCGCCGCCGCCACCGCCGCCGAAGCCGCCGCCTCCGCTGCCCCGGCTGACCTTGTTCACCTTTGCGGTGGCGTACCGCAGCGAGGGCCCGATCTCGTCGACCTCGAGCTCGACGACCGTGCGCTTCTCGCCTTCCTTGGTCTCGAACGAACGCTGCTTCAACCTGCCCTGCACGACCACGCGGGCGCCGCGGGTCAGGCTCTCGGCGACGTTCTCCGCGGCCTGCCGCCAGATGTTGCAGCGCAGGAACAGCGCCTCGCCGTCCTTCCACTCGCCGCTCTGCCGGTCGAACATCCGCGGCGTGGACGCGACCGTGAAGTTCGCGACCGCGGCACCGGAGGAGGTGAAACGCAGTTCCGGGTCGGCGGTGAGGTTGCCGACCACCGTGATGATGGTATCTCCAGCCATGGGAACCTCCCCGGCCTCAGACCTTGGCCGGCTGGTTGGTGGAACGGGCGGCGCGCGAGCCAGGACGCGGGGCCTCGCGGCGCACGACCTTGGTCCGCAGCACGATCTCCTGCAGGGACAGCTGCCGCTCGAGCTCCTTGACCGCGTCCGGCGTGGCGTTCAGGTCCAGCAGCGCGTAGACGCCCTCGGCGTGCTTCTTGATCTCGTAAGCCAGCCGCCTGCGGCCCCACACGTCGACCTTCTCGACGCTGCCGCCGGAGTCCCGGATCACCTTGAGGAAGTTCTCCAGGGTCGGCGCGACCGTGCGCTCGTCCTGGCTCGGGTCGAGGATGATCATTACCTCGTAATGGCGTGACACAACCACTCACCTCCTATGGGCTTCGCGGTCACGGACGATCCGTGACAGGAGGGTTGTCCGACGCTCGAGTGTAACGAGGGGTTACGACACCTTGCGCAGCACCCAGGTGCGGACCAGCGCGGCGGTGACTCCGGCCAGCGCGACCACGGCGAGCAACATGGGCAGCTGGACACTGTCCGGCGCCGGCTCGGCGGCGAGCGCGTCGGCGTTACCGGCGTTGCGTACCTCGGCCTGGTCGGGCCCCTGTGGGCTGCTCGGGTCCGCGCCGAGGATGCCGAACTCCGGCGAGTGCTGACCCGGGGCGGCCTCCGGCGAGGGGTAGCGCAGCCCTGGCGGGGTGGCGACCCCGGGGGTCGCGGTGGGGATGTCGCCGTAGTCCCGGCGCGGCGCCCGCCCCTGGGAGCCGCCGGAGGGGATGGCACCGGAGTCGCCGGCGTCCGGGGTGCCGCCGGTGGAACCGGTGTGTCCGGTTTCACCGCCGGTGGAGGGGGTGGGCCGCTCGGTGGTCGGCCGCGGCTTCGCCTTGAGCTGCATGGTGCACAGGCCGGAGAGCTTGCTCTGGATGTGCTGGAGGGTCTTGCCCTTGACGTTGAACGGGTCCCACAGCGGACCGAGGCCGTCCCCGTTGTTCGCCTGCAGCCGGGTGGTGACCACCTTGATGAGCGGCTCGCTGACCTTGATGCTCCCGGAGCTCGGCACCTTGCCGACCGGGATCGCGCCCCCGCCGTTCACCTTGTCGGCCAGCTTGCCAGGGTTGACCCCGTTCAGGTTGAGCAGAATCTGCTTCTCCTTGGCCGCGGAGCGCACGATCTCGGCCACCGGTTTGGAGTCCACGGCCACCGCGGTTCCGGCAGCCGCGGTCACCGACTGGTCGCAGGAGTTCGCCAGCGTGGCCGCGCTGGCGGAGCCGCCGGTGGCGAGGGAGAAGCCGGTCATGGCCGCCGCGATCGCCGTCGCGGTGAGGACCTTGCGGGTGGTGGTGGCGAAAGGGGTCCTTCGGGTTCGCACCAGCGCTCATCCTCCGCGGTTCGCTCAGTTGCCGGGGTGCACGGAGAGCAGCGGGAAAACTGCTCCGCTCAAGGTAACGAGTCGAGTACGACCGGGATACGCGGCCGTCCGGTGTCTTTGTTCAACAGTGCCAATTTACGCCTTGCGCAGTACCCAGGTGCGCACCAGCGCGCCGGATGCCCCGGCCAGCGCCACCACCGCGAGCAGCAGCGGCAGGCTGGTGCCGTCGATCGGGCCACCGGCGCCGTCTGCGAGCGCCCGCGCCTCCCCGGCGTTACGCACACCGGCACCCTCGGGGTCCTGGTCCTCCTCCTGGCCGAGGATGCCGAACTCGGGGGCGTAGCCGGGGATCTGGCCGCCGTAGCGCACCCCTGGCGAGGGGGCGTACAGGCCCGCGGTGGCGAACGGAAGGTTGCTGTAGTCGCGCATCGGGGCGAAGCCGGTGCTGAAGTCCGTTGGCAACCCGGGGAAGCCAGGCACGGCGCCCCCGCCGAGTACCGGGCTGTTCGCCTCCGGAACGCCGGCCCGCTCACCCCGGTCGGTACCGCCGCTGCCCTGGCTCTGGCCGGGGTCGCCGCCGGGCTGGCCGCCTTGGCTGCCGCCGGGCGCTGGCTGGTTTCGTTCGACCGGCTCGGTGCCGCCGCCGGTGACCGTCCCGCCCACCGTGTTCGCGGCGTCGCTGAGGGTGTTGGTGGTGCCCTGCACGCCCTTGTTGATCGCGTCCGCGGCGGGCTCGCCCACTCCCGGCACCGGCGCGACCACGGTGTCCACCACCTGCACGGTGACCTTGCAGACCTTGCCGAGCAGGGCGCTGACCGTGCCGGTGAGCACCGTGGTGGTCTCCTGGACGATGCCGAGGTCGAGCGGGATGCCGAGCAGGGTGGCCTGCACCCGGTCACCTGGCTTGGCCTTGACCGTGCCGCCGCACTGGGCCGTCTTGGTCTCCGCCACCGCCGTGGCCGGGGTGGCAAGCGCCGCGGATCCGGCCAGTAGCAGCGCGGTCGCGGAAACCGCCGTTGCCTTCCGTGCGCGACCAGGCATCGCTCACCCTCCCGCCGCTGATGTCGCTCACCAGGTACAACGACGCTAACCGGACATCGTGACGGGGGCGCGCCGAAGCGGGGCGCGCATTCGGGTGGACCTGATGATCACATTGGGTAACTCAGGAGGCCGGGACCGTGCGGCGCATCCAGCTGCGCATCAGCAGGGTGCTGACCACCGCCAGCGCCAGCACGGCGAGCAGCAGTGGCAGCCGCTCCGGCGGGGTGGACTCGGGCAGCGCCTGCGCCGTGCCGGAGTCGCCCCGGTCCACCGCGGGACCCTGCGGGACCGGACCGGCTTCCGGCGCGGGCCGCGGGTTGACCGGCGGAATGATCGCGCCCGGACCGGCGAGGCCGTTGCGTGGTGGCAGCGGCTCGCCGAGGCCGGATCCGATGCCGGCGCCCGCGGCCGTCCCGGTGCCGCCCGGCGCGGCCTGGTCATGCTCGCCGGAGCCGTCCGGCGGTGCGGGGGCGCGGTCGTCCGGCGGCGGGGGCTGTGGTGCGGGTGGGGGTGCGGGCGGGTCCTCTCCCGGCGGCCGGCCGTGCAGCGCGGCGACCAGCCCGTTCACGGTGTCCTGCGCGGTGTGGCAGACCACCGTGCCCGCCTCGGTCACCACCGGCACCCTGGCTGTGCCCAGGGCGCCCATCAGGTCCGCGACCGGGAGGGACAGTGTGGGCCGACGCTGCTCGCCGGTGCCCTTCGCCGTGCTGCCGAGTCCGAGAGTGAGCCTGCCGGGCCGGTCCAGCACGGCACCGGGGTCCACGGTGAGCGGATCGCCCGCCGCCTGCCGCAGGGTGGCCGCGCAGTCGCCGTCGACCACCCGCGCCGCGGTGCCGGTGTCCGGCTCGGCCTGGGCGGTACCGGTGCAGGTGAGGGCCGCGATGACCGCGGCGAGCGCGCCTGCCGTACCGATCCGGCCGGATCGCGCGTTCCGAACCAAGGTCGTCGCCTTTCGCGCGGGTGGCCCCGGTTACCAGCCCGGGACGTCTGCACCGTACTCGATGGTCGTCGGTGCCGGTCGGTACCCTCGCGCCATGCTGATCGGAGCGCACGTCCGCGACGACGACCCGTTGCAGGCCGCCCGCGAACGTGGCGCCGACGTGGTGCAGTTCTTCCTCGCCGACCCGCAGAGCTGGAAGGCGCCGCAACGCCCGGCGCAGGCCGAGGATCTCGCCGCCGCCGGGGTGGAGGTGTTCATCCACTCGCCGTACCTGATCAACATCGCCTCGATGAACAACCGGGTCCGGGTGCCCTCGCGCAAGGCGGTGGTGCAGCATGCGGCGGGCGCGGCCGAGATCGGCGCCAGGGGGCTCGTGGTGCACGGCGGGCAGCTGCGCAAGGACGAGGACGCCGACGCGGGGATCGCCAACTGGCGCAAGCTGTTCGAACGGCAGGCCGACCAGGGCGGGTTCGGCGTCCCGATCCTGATCGAGAACACCGCGGGTGGGGAGAACGCGATGGCCAGGCACCTGGAGGCGCTGGCCAGGCTGTGGGACGTGGTCGGCGAGTTCGGTGCGGGTTTCTGCCTGGACACCTGCCATGCCTTCGCCGCGGGCTGGGAACTGGAGACCGCGGTGGACCGGGTCCGTGCCATCACCGGCCGGATCGACCTGGTGCACCTGAACAATTCGCGGGACGAGTTCGGTTCCACCCGGGACCGGCACGCCAATGTGGTCGGCGGTGCGGGCACCATCGACCCGGACCTGCTGGCCGAGGTCGCGCGGGCGGCGGATGCCCCGGTGGTGGTGGAGACCCCGGCCGAGGGGCAGCAGGCCGACATCGAGTTCCTGCGGCAGGCACTCGGCACGTGACGGGGCGTTCGAGGCTCGGCAACGCGGCGCTGGCGGTACTGGTGCTGCTGTGCGGGTGCACGCTCCTGCTCGGCTTCCTGAACAAGGACCGGTGCACCGGCCCCGACTTCGACCAGAACGGCCGCAGCACACCGAACTACTCCGAGCGCAACTTCGCCGACGCCTGTTACTCGGATATCCAGTTCCTGTGGCTCGGCAGGGACATCGACCGGCACATCTTCCCCTATGTGCACGGCGACCTTGTCGACGGCAGGCTGGTCGGCGGGGCGGTGGAGTACCCCGTGCTCACCGGCATGCTGATCTGGGCAGGCGCCACCTTCGCCGAAACCGACGCCGGGTTCCTGCTCGGCTCGGCCCTGCTGCTCGCCCCGTTCGGGCTGCTGACCGGCTGGTTACTTGGGCGGATCGCGGGCTGGCGCGCGCTGCTGTGGGCGATCGGCCCGCCGCTGGTGCTGTACGCCTTCCACAACTGGGAGCTGCCCGCGGTGGCCTGCGCGGTCGGCGCCTTCGCCGTAGTGCTGCTGGGCCGGGGCGCGCTACGCGGCCGGGCGCTGTGGGCGGCGGTGCTGCTCGGGCTCGGGTTCGCCGTCAAGGTGTTCCCCGCGTTCTTCGTCCTCCCGCTGGCGCTGTATGTGCTGACCGGCGGCCGCGGCGGCGCCGAGGGCAGGGACCCGCGCGGTGCCGCGGGGGTGCTGGGCGTGGCCGCGGGCACCGCCGTGGCGGTGAACCTGCCGTTCGCCATCGCCGGGTTCGACGGCTGGCTGGCCTCCTTCCAGTTCCAGGCCGAACGCCGGGTCGACGCCACCACGAACTCGATCTGGTACTGGGCCTTCCGCCCGGAGGACGGGGCGAGCTTCCAGTCGGTGGTGGACGTGGTCTCCCCGGCATTGGTCCTGGTCTCCTTCGCCGCCGCGCTCGCCGTCGGCTGGCAGCGCTACCGGCGCGAGGGCGGCTACCCGTGGCTGGCGGTCTGCGCGGCGATGCTGTGCGGCTTCCTGTTGCTGCACAAGGTGCACTCCCCGCAGTACACCCTCTGGCTGCTGCCGATGTTCGTGCTGGTCCGGGTGCGCTGGGGCTGGGTGCTCGGTTACCTCCTTGCGGACCTGGCCATGGGGATCGGCATCTTCCGCTGGTACGGGGCGCTGGGTGCGGACGGCGGCCACATCTACGACGGCTTCGCCGCGCAGGCGGTGATGATCGGGGTCTGGGGCCGGGCCGCCCTGCTCGCCGGGCTGTTCGTCGCGTTCCTCACCAGCAGGGAATGGGATGCGCCCGGCAGCGCGGCGCAACCACGCCTTGCGGAGAACCGGTTTGCGCCTCACCCCACGTGAGGCTGTTGCCTGGGGGCATGCTTACGGATGGCCTGACCCCGGTGTACCGGGAGGACGACGAGCTGGTCGGCTACCTGCGGCCCGCGGGCGCCGGTTGGCAGCCGCTGACCGTGTTCGGCTACCCGCTGGGCGAGCCGGTCCCCGCCGAGGACGCGATCGCCGAGCTGAAGGCGCGCGGCCTTGCTTGCCTGGCCGACCGCTGGTCGGTGTACTGGCCGTCGGACGGGTGCTGGTACTCCTGCCGGATCGCCGAGACCGGTCCCGGCTGGGTCCGGGTCGCCGTGCATGACTACGGCGCCCCCGACTTCGGGGCGACCGCCACCTTCGAGCACCCCGGCCGGGACCGCCTGCGCCCCGGCTGAGCCGATCGTGTCGCGCGTTATCAACAGGTACTGAGGCGCTACCTCGCCGCGGTGACCGGCCTGCGGCGCCGGAACACATAGGCGTCGCGGGCCCGGTCCAGCACCCCGCCTGCCGGGTCGTCCTCGCCGCCCATCCGCACCAGGTCGGTGGACGGCCGGTAGATCTCCCTGATCACCAGCACGCACAGCCCGATGACGGCGATGTCGCGCAGCACCACGGTGCCGAGGAACCAGCCTTCCGGCAGGCCCTTGTCGTCCGTGCCGAGGTAGTAGAACATCCGCGGCGCCCACACCGCCGCGTCGATGATCATCCAGCCGAGCAGCAGCCGCCAGCGCGGGATCGCCAGCACCGCGAGTGGCACCAGCCACAGCGAGTACTGCGGGCTCCACACCTTGTTGGTGAGCAGGAAGGCCGCGACCACCAGGAAACACAGCTGTGCCACCCGGGGCCGCACCGGTGCGGTGAGACCGAGGTAGGCGATGCCCGCACAACAGGCGAGGAACAGCGCCCCGCTGACCGTGTTCAGCCAGACCGGGCTCTCCCCGCGGACCAGCTCCCCGTCGAACCCGGTCCACCCGGTGAAGTAGGAGATCACGTTGTACAGCGAGTCCGGGTCCATCCCGCGTTCGCCGTTCAACCGGAAGAACTCCCGCCAGCCGTCCGGGAAGGCCAGCGCGATCGGCAGGTTCACCGTGGTCCAGGCGAGCGCGGTGCTGACCGCGGTCTTCACCCAGGTACGGGGTTTCCCTGCGCGCAGGCACAGCACCAGCAGTGGCCCGAGCAGGAACAGCGGGTACATCTTCGCCGCGGCCCCCAGGCCGAGCAGTACCCCGGCCAGCACGGGTTTGCGGCGGGCCCAGGCGAGCATGCCGGTCGCGGCGAACGCGACGGCGAGCGCGTCGAAGTTGGTGAAGGCATGCACCACCACCAGCGGGGAGACCGCGACCAGCGCCGCGTCCCACGGTCGGCGTCTGGACGTTCTGGCCACCGCCCACACCGCCGTCAGCCAGGCGAGGGCGAGGAACAGTGCGGTGATGTTGAAGTAGACCGCGACCGGCAGCGCTCCGGGCAGCCAGCCCGCGTCGGATGCCTCGGTCCAGGCGTGCGTGAGCTTGGCGTTGACCCACTGGAACAGCCCGGTGAGCACCGGGTACTCCATGTAACGGACCTGCTCCTGCGGGGTCCCCTCGTTCTCCACCCACTGGGTGGCGTAGGGGAAGGTGCCCGGCCGGTCCAGCCGTTCGGCGCCGTACAGCGGCACGATGTCCGAGTAGCACATCGCCACGTACGGCCTGCCCGAGCGCCAGTCCAGCTCGGCCTGCCCGGCCTCGTTGGTGTACTGCTGGATGCAGGCCGCCTTGCCGAACCAGCCGAGGGTCAGGGTGAGCACCGCCAGCAGCAGGCCCACCCGCAGCGGGGTCCAGAACCAATGTCTGCCGATCACCGCGTGCTCGCCGAGCGGACCCCCGATGGGACGGGTGGCCGTGGTGGCGAACGGGTCGGTCCAACTGGGGATCACCCGCTGGCCGGCGTCGAGCGAGGCTGTCTCGGACGCCGGTTCGGGCGTTGGTTCGGACTGGCTGGACACGGGCCGAGGGTAGCCGCAGGCTCAGCCGATGACGTCCGGGCATCGGTAGCACTGCATCGAGGTGGCGAACCACCCTGTTGTCAGTCACGTGATCGCCGGGCTTCGCCCGGCCTGTCGTGCGTCGCGGATCTGGAGCAGTGCCGCCAAGCCATGGAGGAATGCCACCAAGGCGCCCGGGCCGATGGTCAGCAGCCATACCTCCCATCCGGGCGGCACCGCCGCGACGACCACACCAGCGGCAAGCACCTGCGTCCACAGCAGAAGTACTCGCAATGGCAGCGGGCGCCATGGGACAGCCGCCAATCCCAGCGAGACCAATCCCGCTGGGATGAAGACGAAGAGGAGCAGGCTCAAGAGCACAATCAGGACGGGCCGTTTCGCTGCCGGGCGGCATGCGCCGTGGAGGTCGCCGATCCCGTCAGCGGGTCCATGAGCGGCCCCATGGCACTACACCGGGCCTTGCTACTCGTCCCCGCGTCCCCCGCGGCCGGGCAGCAGCCCGATGCCCTCGTCGTCCCCGTCCGGCGGACCGGTGCTGTTACCCGGCTTGGTGTTCGTCGGCGGGGTCGGGATGGTGATCGAGGTAGGGGGCGAGGAGGTCTTCGTCGGGTCGGAGGTCTCCGGCTCGGAGGTCTCCGGCTCCCGTTCGGTGGTCGGGTTACGGTCCCGGGTCTGCGGGGTGTAGTCCCGTACCTCCTTGCCGATCAGGTCGACCTTCGGGAACTCCTCCTTCGGCTTGCCCTTCAGGTAGGAGTCCATGAACTCCTTCCAGATCTCACCGGGCAGCCCGCTGCCGTAGATCCTCCTGCCGCGCTTGTCCTTGATCGCCTCGTCCCGGCCGGTGCCGACCCAGGCCGCGGCCGAGATGGACGGGGTGTAACCGACCATCCAGGCCTGTGAGTTCTCCCCCTCGTTCGCGGTCGACTGGTGGGTTCCGGTCTTGCCTGCGCAGTCCCGGTTGCCCGCGCAGTCCAGGTCGGAGAACGGCAGCACCGGCTCCAGCGACTTGGTGACGTTGCCCGCGATCTGGGCGTTGCGCTTGGAGTCGTCGGAGTCGAAGGCCGGTTCGCCCTTCTTGTCCACCTCGAACACCAGGCTGCCGTCGGACTTCTCCAGCTTGGAAACGAAATGCGACTCGTGGTGGATGCCCTCGGCCGCGAAGGTCGCGTACGCCGAGGCCATGTCCTCCGGGGTCACCTCGACCCGGCCACCGCCGATGGAGATGTTGCCGGTCGGCTCGTCCATGGTCTTCTTGTCGCCGTGGCTCTCCGGGATCCCCGCGGCGAGGGCGGCGTCCACCACCGCCTGCACCCCGGTGTCCTCCATCACCATCTGGTAGAAGACGGTGTTGGCCGAGCGCTTCATCGCCTCCGCCACCGTGCACTGCGCGCTGCAGCTGGAGTTCGGGCCTGCGTTGTTCACCACCTGCTCGCGGCCCTCGAAGGTGCGCCCGGACCGGCCGTCGTAGGTCTCACCGAGCCCCTTGCCGCGTAGCAGCAGCGCCACCAGGTCGAAGGGCTTGTACGAGGAGCCGGGGTTGCGCTGGGTGTTCGCCCAGTCCACCTGGTCCACTCCCGGTTCGTTCGGCCCGCCGTAGTAGGCCATCACCCCGCCGGACTTCGGGTTCACGGCGACCAGTGCCTTGCGCAGGTTCTCCGGCTGGCCCTTCATCACCTTGTTCACGGCCTGCACGGCGAGCTTCTGCGCCTCCGGGTCGATGGTGGTGTGGATCCGGTAGCCGCCGGCCTGCAGCTTCTCCTCCGGGTACCCCTTGGCTTCCAGCTCGGCCTTCACCCGCTGCTTGATGAACGCGGCTGGCCCCTGGTTCATGGTGTTCGGCCTGCTCTGCTCCAGCGGGATCATCTCGGGGAACTGCATCGAGTCCCGCTCGGCCTTGCCCAGCCACTTGTTCTCCACCATCCGGTCCAGCGCCACGTTCCACCGCTCGGTGGCCACCTCCGGGTTCTCCGAGCGGCCCGGCTGCTGGATCAGCCCGGCGAGCAGGGCGGACTCGGACGCGTTCAGGTCCTTGGCGTCCTTGCCGAAGTAGGCCTGCGCCGCGGTCTGCAGCCCGTAGGCGCCGCGCCCGAAGTAGATGGTGTTCAGGTACGCGGTGATGATCTCGCTCTTCTCCTGCTGCTGGTTCATCTTGAAGGACTTGACCAGCTCGAGGAACTTCCGCGTGTAGCTGTACTCGTCGTTCTGGGTGGCCACCTTGATGTACTGCTGGCTGATCGTCGATCCGCCGCCGACCCCGCCGGTGACCTGGTTGTACACCGCGCGCATGATGCCGGTGACGTCGAACCCGGAGTTGGTCTCGAAGGTGGCGTCCTCGGTGGCGTAGACGGCCTTCCTGGTGATCTCCGGGATCTCGCTGTAGTTCAGCAGCACCCGGTTGCCGCCGGGGGGCACGTCCTTACCCATCTCCGAACCGTCGTCGAAGAGGTAGGTCACCACCTTGTTCTGGTCCGCGGCCACCTCCTCCGGGGTCGGCACGTCCACCAGGAAGTACGTGATCGTGAAGGCCAGCGCGGGCAGCACCACGAACAGGCCGAACAGGGCGTACAGCGTGCGCCGGATCCGCCGCCAGCGGCGTTTCTTCCGCTGCCGGGGGGTGAGCGGCGGCTTGCCGTTCTTGCCTCGCGGCTCCTCGTCCTCCTCGTCCAGGCCGTGCTCGTACAGCTGCTGCTCGTCGTCGTCCGGCCAGTCCTCCGGCCCGTACCCGTAGTCGGGATCGTCCGGGCCCGCGCCGTGGTGGTCATGGGTGAGCAGCTCGGGTTCCCGGTCCTCCGGGCCGATCCGGCGGCCGACCATGCCGGTCGGCTGCTCGACGCGGGGGTGGCGTGGTGGTTGCCCCGCTCCGGCCGCTCCGACAGCGCCAGCCGCCCCGGCGGCCGCGGGTCCGCCGGGGCCCTGCGGCCCGGGTGGTGGCTGCCGGTGTCCTGGCTGTCCCGGCCTGCCGCCTGGTGGCGGCCCCGCAGGCGGGCGGCCGCCGGATGGCTGGCCAGGTCCCCGCCCTGGTCCCTGTGGCCCCTGCCGCCCGCCCGCTTGCGGTGGCTGCCCCGGTTGCGGTGGCCGGTGTCCGCGCGGGTCCTGTGGCCGGTACGGCCCCTGCGGGGGCGGTGCCTGGCCTGGTTGCTGGGGCCGCTGCGCGGGCCGTTGCCGCTGCCCGCCGTGGTCCGGGTCCTGGCCGCCCGGCCAGCGCGGGCCCTGATCCTCCGCGCCCGGCCAGCGAGGCTGCTGCGGGGGCCAGGGTGGCTGCTGGGGCGGCCTGCCCTGCCGGGGCGGGCGGGGCGGCTCGTCACCGGTGGGCCACTGCGGGCCGGAGTCCTGACGGCCCTCGCCTGGCGGCCACTGCTCGTGCCTGCCTTCGGGGTCCTGTCCTGGCCAGCGGTGATCGTTCACGATTGAGCCTCCCGGACCGGCGCTTCGGGGCGCGCCGTCCTGCCGTTGCCTGCGTGCGGGCCCCGCCAGGGGGTCGGTAAGAGCACAGCGATGTTCCCGGTCCTCACTGGCCCGCGGTCCTCCGCGAACGCCGGTGTGGTGTTCCGGTACCGAGGACGTACGACTGGACCAGGTGGTTCCAGCGGCACGCCCGGCACACCTCTACGACATAGACGGTGAACTCACCGAAGAGGTTGGCCATCCGCTCGAGTTCCTCCGGGGTCCTGGCCGAACCGGCGGCGTGCTTCAACTCGTCCCCGTAGACCCAGGAGACCAGGGTCAACGCCTCCCGGCGGCAGACGGGGCAGTCCCATCCGCCCGGCCTGCCGTGGAACTTCGCAGCTCGCAGGAGGTACGGCCCAGCATCGCAGACCTCGTCGGCGCCGACCCTGCCCGCCCGGTATCCGGCGAGCAGCGCTCGGCGCTGCAAGGTGTAGTCCACGACATGCCGCTGGGTTCGCACGTCCACAGAGTACGTGCTCCAGCCGGGTGCACGGTGGGCCGTTCTGGGTAAGGACCGTGGTTACTAAGCCGACACGCCGGGAATTCGATAACTCTCTCGTGAACACTGAGGTACTACCCGCGTACCTCAAGAAGGTTAGATACACCACGTCGATGTATCGAGGCGATATAATGAACCGGTAGGTTGTGGCTGGATGACCGCGTGGACACTGCAACGTCCGGCGGAGTCGTTTGTTCCCGAAAGGGGGTTGATCGTGCTGGAGTTCGCAGTCCTCGGGTTGCTGCACGAGGCCCCCATGCACGGTTATGTGCTGCGCAAACGGCTACACGAGACGCTCGGCATGTTCCGCACGTTCTCCTACGGCTCGCTGTATCCGACCTTGCGCAGGCTGCAGCGAGCGGGCCTCATCGTCGAGGAGCCCGAAGACCTCGAGGTGGGTGAATCCACCCCGAGTCAGCCGAGGACGAGCTCCAGGACCCAGAGCAGGAGTGGCTGGGGCCGCAGGGCCCGGCGCGTGTACAAGCTCACCGCCGAGGGCAAGGAGCGGTTCGCCGAACTGCTCGCCGACGTCGGCCCGCAGACCTGGGACGACGAGGGTTTCGGTGTGCACCTGACGTTTTTCTCCAGGACACCGGCCGACGTCAGGATGCGGATATTGGAGGGCAGGCGCCGTCGCGTCGAGGAGCGCCGCGAGGGACTACGCGCCGCCCTGGGCAGAGCCGAGGAGAAGATCGACCGCTACACCCGCGAGCTGCATCGGCTCGGGCTGGAGACCAGCGAGCGGGAGGTGCGCTGGCTCAACGAGTTGATCGCACACGAACAAGCCGAGCAGCGCGGTCAGCAGACCTGACTCGCCGCCGCCCGGCGGAGACCACACGCAAATCACGAGTAAGGAGAAACCGGCATGGGCGAGAACCTGCGGGTGGCCATCGTAGGAGTTGGCAACTGCGCGGCGTCGCTGGTGCAGGGCGTCCAGTACTACCGCGACGCCGAACCTGACTCGCGCGTGCCAGGCTTGATGCACGTGCAGTTCGGCGGCTACCACGTCTCCGACATCGAGTTCGTCGCCGCGTTCGACGTGGATGCCAAGAAGGTCGGCCGGGACCTCTCGGAAGCCATCGTCGCGAGCGAGAACAACACGATCAAGATCGCGGACGTGCCGCCGCTCGGGGTGACCGTGCAGCGCGGGCACACCCACGACGGGCTCGGCCGGTTCTACCGGGAGACCATCGAGGAGTCCGACGAGTCGCCGGTGGACGTCGCAGCCGCGCTGCGGGAAGCCGGGGTGGACGTGCTGGTGTCCTACCTGCCGGTGGGCTCCGAGGAGGCGGACAAGTTCTACGCGCAGGCGGCCATCGACGCGAAGGTCGCCTTCGTCAACGCGCTGCCGGTGTTCATCGCCTCCGACCCGGAGTGGGCCGCCAAGTTCACCGAGGCCGGGGTGCCGATCGTGGGCGACGACATCAAGTCGCAGGTCGGCGCGACCATAACGCACCGGGTCCTTGCCAGGCTGTTCGAGGATCGCGGGGTCCAGCTGGACCGCACCATGCAGCTGAACGTGGGCGGCAACATGGACTTCCTGAACATGAAGGAACTGGAGCGGCTGGAGTCCAAGAAGGTCTCCAAGACCCAGGCGGTGACCTCGCAGGTCGACCGGGATCTCGGCAAGGGCAATGTGCACATCGGCCCCTCCGACTACGTCTCCTGGCTGGACGACCGCAAGTGGGCCTACGTCCGGCTGGAGGGGCGTGCCTTCGGCGATGTGCCGCTGAACATGGAGTACAAGCTCGAGGTCTGGGACTCCCCGAACTCGGCAGGCATCATCATCGACGCGGTGCGGGCCGCGAAGATCGCCAAGGACCGTGGCATCGGTGGCCCGGTGCTTTCGGCCTCCTCCTACTTCATGAAGTCGCCGCCGGTGCAGTACTCCGACTCCGACGCGCACGCCGCCGTCGAGCGCTTCATCGCAGGCGACCCGGACAGCTGAGCCGATTCCGTTTACCCCGGGGGCTAAACCCCCGCGCGCGTTCGGGCGTCGCGGGGATGTGCGAACGGTAGCTGCTGATCCAGCCGTCGGCGCGCCGGATCACGGCGCGCCGACGGCGTTCGCGTCGTTGTTCCATGACGCGTTCGAGCCGATGAAACGGTTCGCCTACCTGCTCGGCGCGGACGACCCGGAGAACATCGCGCAGGAGGCCTTCGTCCGGCTGCACAAGTCCTGGGACGGCCTGCACGAGGACGCCAAGGCGCTGGCCTACCTGCGGCAGATCGTGGTCAACCTGTGCCGGTCCCGGCTGCGCCACCTGCGGGTGGTCCGGCGCACCCCGGCCGACCTGCCGCCGGACGAGCTTTCCGCCGAGCACCATGTGCTGGTCGGGCAGGAACACCACCGGCTGCGCGCCGCGCTCCGGCGGCTGGCCCGCAGGCAGCGTGAGGTGCTCGTGCTGCGTTACTGGCTGGACCTCGGGCAGGCCGAGATCGCCGAGACACTCGGCATCTCCGTCGGCACGGTCAAGGCCACCACTTCGCATGCCCTGGCCAATCTGCGCAAGCGGATCGACGAGGTGGAGGGCCGGCATGAATGACCTGGAAAACCGGCTGCGCGCGACCTTCACGGAGCTGGCCGATGAGCTGCCGCCCAGCAAGGACCCGTGGGCAGAGCAGCAACGGCGGTTGGCGGCCGGGTCGCGGCGCGGCAGGCAGGCCGTGCTGGCCAGCGTGGGCACGGCCGCGGCGGCCGTGCTGGTGCTCGTTGGGGCCTTCCTGGTCCCCGGCCTGCTGACCGAACGGCCCCCGCGGGACCAGGTTGCCGGTGCCGGGCCGGAGCCGACCAGCGGCGCCCCTCCGGCCGCCGAGGACACCCTGCCCTACCGGCCGCATGCGGGCACCGAACTGCTCGCGGGCCCCTATCCCCTCGGTGAGGTGCGGTGGGAGGGCGAGCGCCACACCGTCGGCGCCTACTACCTGCGCTACACCGACCCGAACGGTCCGCGGGGCACCGCGCTGTGTGTGCGGAGGGCCCGTGCCGGAATGCCGATCAACGAGGCCGATCCGGCCCGGCAGGGCACCGGCTCGGCGGGGTGCGGGCAGGCTGTCGATCCCGGGCGGACCGCACCCCTGTTCCAGGTCCACCGGTTGAACTGGGTCGATGAGGGCACACCGGTCGAATGGCTGGTGCTGGCGATGGGTCCGCAGGTGCAGCGAGTGGAGCTGCGCAACGATCATGGTGCCCTGATCAGGACCACCCGGGCCGGGGGCACCGGGGAGGCCGCGCTGTTCTACGCGACGGTGCCCGATCCCGGCCTGCGCCCGGAACAGCTGCGGTACCTGGCCAGGGACGCCACGGGCGAGCAGATCGGGGCTGGACCGCTCGGCCGGTGACCGGTCAGCCGAGTTCGCCGAGTACGTCCGGTAGCTCGCGGATCGAGCGCAGCCTGCTGTGCGCCCTGGCGAGCACCGCCTCCTCCGGCGGGAAGTGCGGGTTCGGTACCGCGACCACGGTCATCCCGGCCGCCAGCGCGGAACGCAGGCCGTTGGTCGAGTCCTCGACTGCCACGCAGTCCCGCGCCGCCACCGCCAGCCGGTCCGCTGCCTGCAGGTAGACGTCCGGCTCCGGCTTGCCCGCACCGGCCTGCTCGCTGGAGAGCGCGACCCGGACCAGTCCGGTCAGCCCGGTGGCCGCCAGGAACGCCTCGATCAGCACCGGCGGGGAGGAACTGGCGATCGCCACCGGGTACCGCTCGCCGACCGCGCGCACGACCTCTTCCGCACCGGGTAGTACCGGTGGGCCTGCCGCGTATCGCCGCGCCATCCGGTCGACCACCACCTCGGCGGCTCGCTCGGCGGTCAGCCGGGTGCCGAGCTCGGCCACCAGGTATCTCGCCCACTCCGGTGTGCTCATCCCCTGCAGCGCCCTGCTGGCCTGCTCGGTCCAGCCACCGCCGTGCTCGGCGACCACCGCACGGCGGGTCTCGTCCCACACCGTCTCCGAGTCGACCAGCACCCCGTCCAGGTCGAAGATCACCGCTTCCATACCGGCCAACGTACCTGTGAGCCGACTTACTTCGGAACGCTAAGCAATTATTGTTAGCATTGCTAAGTGACTTTTCGGAGGTGTGCATGAGCGCCGGGCACGCGAGCCTGCTGGAGGCGGTCAAGGGACAGCCGCGACAGGTCTGGATCACCGCGTTCGCCGCGGTGATCGCGTTCATGGGGATCGGGCTGGTCGACCCGATCCTGCTGTCCATTGCCGAGGGGCTGGATGCCACGCCGGCCCAGGTCACCCTGCTGTTCTCCGCCTACCTCGGGGTGCAGGTGGTCGCCATGCTGGTCACCGGAGCGGCCAGCGCACGGTTCGGGGCGAAGCGGACCGTGCTCACCGGGCTGTCCCTGATCGTGCTGGCCACCGCGCTGTGCACGGTGGCCGGTTCCATCGAGCAACTGGTCGGCCTGCGCGCGGTCTGGGGGCTGGGCAACGCCTTCTTCATCGCGACCGCGCTTTCCGTGATCGTCGGCGCCGCCGCCGGTGGGCAGGCAGGCGCCATCCTGCTCTACGAGGCCGCGCTCGGGGTCGGCCTCTCGGTTGGCCCGCTGCTGGGTGCGGTACTCGGCAGCATCTCCTGGCGCGGGCCCTTCCTCGGCACGGCCGTGCTGATGGCGAGCGCGCTGGTGCTCTGCGTCACCTTCCTGCGCAGCGACGCGGGCGAGCGGCGGCCCCCGGTCCGGCTGCTCGACCCGCTGCGGGCGCTGCGGCACGGCGGCCTGCTGCGTACCTCGATCGGCTCCGCGCTGTACACCGCCGCCTTCTTCGTGGTGCTCGCCTGGTCCCCGTTCGTGCTGGAGTGGAGTGCCATCGCCGTGGGCATGGTGTTCTTCGGCTGGGGGCTGTGCGTGGCGGTCGCCGGGGTGGTGCTGGCCCCGCGGCTGGCCGCCCGGCTCGGCGAGCGGCACGCCACCGTGCTCGCGGTGTCCGGTTACGCGCTGCTGATGCTGGTCATGGCGGTGCCGAGCAAACCGTTGCTGGTCCTCGCGATCATCGCCAGCGGGCTGGTGTCCGGGCTGCTGAACACCCTGTTCACCGGCACCGCGATGTCGATCAGCCCGGCCCCGCGGCCGGTGGCCAGTGCGGGCTACAACTTCTGCCGCTGGCTCGGCGGCGCACTGGCCGCGACCCTGGTCGGGCATGTCGCGGACTGGTTCGGCTTCGCGCAGGCGCCCTACCTGGTGGCGGCCGTGCTCTGTGCCGTGGCCGGTGGCCTGCTGGCCATCCGGGACCGCGCCCCCGATCCGCACACCGTGCCCGCCGGTGCCGCACTGCTCGGCGAGGAGTTCTGAGCAGGTCGTTGAGGTTCGACCGAAAGGGCCGGTACCGGGTCGGCGGTTAACCGGAGTCGTTCGCGAACCGTTCACCTGGACTTTCGGCTCGGATAGTTTGGCCGACATAGCGTCTCGTTCGTTCCCGACTGAGTGATCATGGAGGCGTCGTGTCCATCGAGCCTGGGCGACTACTGCCCCTCTCGACCACCCACCCAGGTGGCCGCTCCGCGGTCACCTGCGAGTACCGCTGCGGCAACGCGTGCGCCCACCCGGCGCCCAACACCTCGGACAACGAGTATTTCGGCGATGTCGTGAAAGACATGATGTCCCGGCGTGGCGCGCTCAAGGCAGGTGCCGCGCTCGCCGCGACCGCCGGTGGGTTCGCCGCGCTCTCCGGAACCGCGGCCGCGGCCCCCGGTTCGGTGCCCCCCGCGCTGGCCGGTAAGCACGGCAGGCCGCGGCACGGCATCCCCGGCACCGACTTCGACCCGGTGCAGCCGAACACCGCCGACGCGGTGACCATCCCCAAGGGCTACCGGCAGGACATCGTCATCCGCTGGGGCGACCAGGTGCTGCCCGGCGCGCCGGAGTTCGACTTCGACAACCAGACCGCGGCGGCGCAGGAGCAGCAGTTCGGCTACAACAACGACTTCGTCGGGCTGATCCCGCAGGACCGGCTCGGCTGGTTCAACCTGCTGGTGGTCAACCACGAGTACACCGCGGAGACGCAGATGTTCCCCGCGGGCAGCTACGACCGGGAGAACCCGACCGAGGAGCAGGTCAAGATCGCCTGGGCCGCGCACGGCCTGAGCGTGGTGCAGACCGTGCGCGAGCTCAGCGGCGGCCTGCGGGTGCTGCCCAGCTGGCGCAACCGGCGGATCACCATCAACACCGAGTTCGAGCTGCGCGGCCCCGCAGCGGGTTCGAAGTACCTGAAGACCTCCGCGGACCCGAGCGGCAAGAAGGTCTTCGGCACCCAGAACAACTGCGCCGGTGGCGTCACCCCGTGGGGCACCGTGCTCTCCGGCGAGGAGAACTTCCACCAGTACTTCGCCAACGGGGGCCAGGTCACCGACCCGGTGCGGCGGGAACGCCTTGCCCGGTACGGCCTGCGCGGCGGCGAGACCAGCCGCAAGTGGGAGCGGTTCGACAAGCGCTGGGACGTGGCCGAGGAGCCGAACGAGTGCCACCGGTTCGGCTGGGTGGTCGAGATCGACCCGCACGACCCGAACTCGACCCCGGTCAAGCACACCGCGCTCGGCCGGTTCAAGCACGAGGCGGCCAACGTCAAGATCGCCAAGGACGGCCGGGTGGTCGTGTACTCCGGCGACGACGAGCGCTTCGACTACATCTACAAGTTCGTCTCCAACGGCAAGTACAAGAAGGGTCAGAGCAGGCACGCCCGCAGGCACAACTCCGCCCTGCTGGACGATGGCACCCTGTACGTCGCGCGGTTCACCGGCGACTCCCCGGCGAGCGAGATCGACGGCTCCGGCACGCTGCCATCGGACGGCGAGTTCGATGGCACCGGGGAGTGGATCCCGTTGGCCAGCGGCAACAGGTCCTTTGTGGACGGGTTCACCGCGGAGGAGGTCTACGTCTTCACCCGGCTGGCCGCGGACAAGGCGGGCGCCACCAAGATGGACCGGCCCGAGGACATCGAGCCGAACCCGGTGAACGGCCGGATCTACGCGGCGCTGACCAACAACTCCGACCGCGGCGCCGCGGGCAAGGAGGCCGCGGACGAGGCCAACCCGCGCAACGGCAACCGCAACGGGCACGTGCTGGAGTGGGAGGAGGACCGTGGGGATGCGGCGTCCACCAGCTTCTCCTGGCGGCTGCTGCTGGTCTGCGGTGACCCGGCCGAGGCCGACACCTACTTCGGCGGTTTCCCCAAGGACCAGGTCAGCCCGATCTCCTGCCCGGACAACGTGGCCTTCGACGGCTACGGCAACCTGTGGGTCTCCACCGACGGCAACACGCTCGGCTCGAACGACGGCCTGTTCTCGGTGCCGGTGGAGGGCAAGGAACGCGGGTACGTCAAGCAGTTCCTCACCGTGCCGGTCGGCGCGGAGACCTGCGGGCCGGTGGTGACCGACAACCTGGTCCTGGTCGCCGTGCAGCACCCCGGCGAGGGCGGCAGCCCGGCCGACCCGCTGTCGCACTGGCCGGACGGCGGCGACTCGCAGCCCCGCCCCGCCATCGTCGCGGTGTGGCGCCAGGGCTGGTGGGGCTTCCCCGGCAAGATCGGCTGCCGCTGACGTCAGCTGTGAGTGGGCCACTCACAGCATCCGGCCCGGCGCTACCGTGGTGGTATGGGAGAAGATCCACTCGCGCTGGTGACCGGCGCGTCCCGGGGTATCGGGGCGGCGGTCGCGCAGGCGCTGGCGCCGACCCACCGGCTGCTGCTCGGCGGGCGGGACACCGACGCGCTCGCCGAGCAGGCCGCCAGGCTGCCAGCAGCCCGGCCCTGGGCCGTCGACCTGGCCGACCCGGACGCGGTGCAAACGGCCGCGGCCGAGATCGACCGGCTGGAGGTGCTGGTGCACTCCGCCGGGGTGGCCCGGCTGGGCACCGTGCAGCAGGCGGGCGCCCAGGCGTGGCGGGACAACCTCGAGGTCAACCTGGTCGCCGTGGCCGAGCTGACCCGGCTGCTGCTGCCCGCCCTGCGTGCCGCGCGCGGGCATGTGGTGGTGCTCAACTCCGGCGCCGGGCTGAACGCGCGGCCGGGCTGGGGCCCGTATGCGGCCAGCAAGTTCGCGGTCCGGGCCTTCGCCGACGCGCTGCGCGCCGAGGAGGAGGGCAGCGGGCTGCGGGTCACCTCGGTCTACCCCGGCCGCACCGACACCGAGATGCAGCGGGCCGTGGTCGCCGGTGAGGGTGGGGAGTACGACCCGGAACGCTTCCTGCGCCCCGAGTCGGTGGCCGAGGCCGTGCGCACCGCCGTCACCGCGAGCCCGGATGCCCACCTCACCGAGCTGGTGCTGCGCCCAAGGCCCGCGCCCTACTAGGCCGTGTTTAAGGAGGCGCGCGGCCTGCGGCCGGACGCGCGCCCCCGCATCACCTCAGGCAGCCACCTTCTTAACCAGCGCCTAGAACCTCGCCGGGGCCCCTCCGCCTGTCCGCAAACTTTCCCGGTGCGCCCGGTTCGCGGCCATCAGCTCGTCCAGCGCGTCCCTGGTGTGGATGAGGCTGGCGATGTGCTCGGACAGCCGGTCGCGTTCCTGTGCCATTCGTTCCAGCGCGGCTTCGGTGTTCTCCTCGCTCGGCGAGTCGACACACGGCAGCAGTTCGGCGATGGTGTGGCTGGAAAGGCCCGCGGCGTACAGCCGCTGGATGAACCTGACCCGCTCGACCTTGTCGGCCGTGTAGTGCCGCTGCCCGCCCGCGCTCCGGGTACTGGTGAGCAGGCCCTGCTCCTCGTAGTACCGCAGGGACCGGACGCTGACCCCGCCCCTGGACGCCAGCTCCCCGATACGCATCTCGACCTCCCGGCTGTGACGCCCGACACGAGGCGTTGCCTCTGACATGGATGTCAGGTTCTAGCGTAGCCGTAGTGCCCGGGAATCCGGCGCCGCGGACGACGAAGGAGCCTTGACGTGACGACCCTTTTCGACAGCTACCGGCTCGGCGACCTGGTGCTGCCCAACCGCGTGGTGATGGCCCCGATGACCAGGGTCCGGGCCGCCGACGGCGGCCTGGCCACCGCCTCGATGGCGACGTACTACGCCCAGCGGGCCAGCGCAGGGCTGATCGTGTCGGAGGGGGTACAGCCGAGCCTGATCGGGCAGTCCAACCCGGGTACGCCAGGTCTGCACACCGATGAGCAGGTGGCCGCATGGCGTCCGGTGACCGCGGCCGTGCACGCCAACGGCGGGCGCATCGTCGCCCAGATCATGCATGGCGGACGGGTCTCGCATCCGGACACCATCGGGACGCAGCCCGCAGGTCCCTCCGCCGTGCCCGCGGCCGGCGAGGTGTTCACCCCGGACGGGCCCAAGCCCGCACCGATGCCACGGGCCATGGAAACCGCCGAGGTGCCCGAGCATGCCCTGTCCTATGCCCAGGCCGCCCGCCGGGCCGTCGCAGCCGGCTTCGACGGGGTGGAGCTGCATGGCGCCAACGGCTACCTGATCTCGCAGTTCCTTTCCTCGAACGCCAACCTGCGCACGGACCGCTACGGCGGCTCGGTACGCAACCGGATCCGGTTCGCCGTCGAGGCGGCGTCCGCGACCGTCGAGGCCGTCGGCGGGGCCAGGACCGGCATCCGACTCTCCCCCGGCGGGACGTTCTGGGGTGTCGCGGAGACCGACGTCCCGCAGCTGTACACCGCGCTGCTGAGCGAGCTGGCTCGCCTCGAGGTGGGCTATGTCCATCTCGAAGCCACCTTCGACGAGGATGTGCTGCTCGACCTGCGCCGGGCCTGGCCGGGCACGCTCATCATGAACCCGGTCGTGCCGATGGGGCCGAAGCAGACCGGGCGGGCCGAAGCGGATCACTGGCTCGGCCTTGGCGCGGACCTGATCAGCTTCGGCCGCGCCTTTATCGCCAACCCCGATCTGGTCGAGCGGCTGCGCAACGCGCTCCCGCTCGCTCCGGTCGACGAGGCGGGCTACTACCAGGGCGGGGACGTCGGCTACCTGACCTACCCGGCCTACCAGTACTCGGCCTGACGCCCCGGCAGGCTCCGTCAGGCCCGCAGCCGGGCCGCGGCGGAGGCCACCCCGGCCTGCGCCGCGGCCCGGTCCACCCTGGTGGACTCGCCATCGGCCACCACCTGCTCACCGGCGACCCAGACCTCACTCACCCGGCGCGAGCCCGCCGCCCACACCAGGTTCGCCAGCAGCGCCTCGTCCGGTACGTCCAGGCCGGTCGCGAAGGCGGGCTGGTCCACGTCGATATGCACGACATCCGCCCAACGGCCGGGCTCCAGCGCGCCGATGTCGGTGCGGCCCAACGCCTCCGCGCCGCCACGGGTGGCCAGCAGCAGTGCCTGCCCCGCGGTCAGCGCGGTCGAGTCCTGAGTGGCCAGACGGCTGAACATGGCGGCCAGCTGGATCTCCTCCCACAGGTCAAGGTCGTCGTTGCTGGCGGGCCCGTCGGTGCCGAGTCCGACCGGGATCGCGGCCGCCCGCAGCTGGGACAGCGGGGCGATTCCGGAGGCCAGCTTGGCGTTCGAGCCGGGGCAGTGCGCGACTCCGGTGCCGTGCCGGGCGAGCAGTGCGATATCGGAGTCGGAAAGGTGCACCCCGTGCGCCGCCAGCAGCCTGCCAGCCAGCAGGCCGACCTGCTCCAGCAGCCGGGGAACCGAGCCGTACTCGGCGCGCTGGCTTTCGTCCTCGGTGGCCGCCTCGGCCACGTGGATATGCACCAGTGCGTCGCGTTCCCCCGCCGAGTCCGCGATCTTCCGCAGTGCCTCGACCGGCAGCATGTACGCCGAGTGCGGCGCGTAGCAGATCTCCACCCGGTCGCCGGGCCCGAACCGCAGCCCGTCCGCATCGATCCACCGTTCGGTGGCGGCGATCATCGCGGAGGGGTCGAGGCCGGGCAGGTCGATGATCGGCGAGCCGAGTAGCACCCGCGCACCGGTGGACAGCACGGATTCGGCCATCTGCTCGGCGTGGAAGTACATCTCCGCGCTGGTGGTCACCCCGTGCCGGAGCATCTCCACCGAGCCGAGCAGCATCCCGGCGCCGACGTCCTCCGGCCGCAGCCGGGCCTCGGCTGGCCAGATCACCTCGTGCAGCCAGCGCAGCAGCGGCAGGTCTCCGCCGAGGCCGCGCAGCAGCACCATCGGGCTGTGCGCATGCGCGTTCACCAGTCCGGGCAGCAGCATTCCCCGCAGGTTCCGCAACTGGGCGCCCGCCGCGGTCTGCGGCGCGGCTGCATAAGGTCCACAGTGGACGATACGGCCGGATTCGTCCACGTCCACCACGGCATCGCGTAACACGGAGCAGGCGGGATCGGCTGGCAGTACGATCGGGGCACGGAGGCGAAGCGCAGGCATACCGCGATCGTACGGAACGCCCCGGACGCTCAGTCCGCCATCAACCCGGATCGCCAGGCCCAGGCCGCGATCTCCACCCGGTTCCTGGCGTCGATCTTCGACTGCACCGAGGCGAGGTGGGTCTTCACCGTGGAGAGCGAGAGATACAGCTCGGCACCGATCTCGGTGTTGGTGAGCCCGCGTGCCGTGGCCCGCACCACATCCAGCTCCCGCGCGGTGAGCGGCTCGCTCGGCTCCTCGGTGTCCCTGCTCGGCGCCGGGCCGTCGAAATGCCGCAGCAGCCGCACGGTGATCTGCGGGGACACCAGCGCGTCCCCGCGCTCGGCCGCGCGGACCGCCTCGATCAGCAGCGCCGGGCCCGCGTCCTTCAGCAGGAACCCGCTTGCCCCGTTGCGCAACGCGGTGTGCACGTACTCGTCCAGGTCGAAGGTGGTGACCACGACCACCTTGATCGGGTCGGCGACGTCCGGCCCGGCCAGCTGTTTGGTCACCGCGAGGCCGTCCATCCCCGGCATCCGGATGTCCAGCAGACAGACGTCCGGCCGCAGCTCCCGTGCCTTGCGCACGGCCTCGACCCCGTCCGGCACATCGGCGACGACC
Organism: Amycolatopsis aidingensis; assembly: GCF_018885265.1. Lineage (GTDB taxonomy): Bacteria > Actinomycetota > Actinomycetes > Mycobacteriales > Pseudonocardiaceae > Amycolatopsis > Amycolatopsis aidingensis. Next base: position 7,565,470 of record NZ_CP076538.1, on the reverse strand, counting down.
TCGATGTCCTCCTGCGCGTCGAGGATCATCCGGAACCCGGTCCGGACCATGTCCTGGTCGTCGGCGATCAGTACCCGTATCACTCTGTTCCTTCCAGCGGTAACCACGCCTCGACCAGCCAGCCACCATCCGGTCCCGGCCCCGCGGACAGCCGTCCCCGCAGCAGTTCGACCCGTTCGCGCATACCCACCAGACCGTAGCCTCCCGAGCCACCGACCGGTCGCTGCGGCTCGTGCCTGCCGTCGTCGCTCACCCGGATGTGCAGCTGCCCGCGTTCCACCCTGGCCGACACCGTGATCCTGGTGGCGGTGGCGGCGTGCTTGCCGACGTTGGTCAGCGACTCCTGCACCAGCCGCAGCGCGGAACGGGCGACCTCCTGCGGTAGCCCTGGTGGCAGATCGAGCTCCAGCTCCACCGGTACCCCATGCTGCGCGGCGTCGACCAGCTTGCGCAGGTCCGCGGCAAGGTCGGTGGTGGCCTGCTCGCTGAACTCGCTGCTGCCGGCGGGCGTGTCCCCGCGCATGCTGCGCACCAGCCTGCGCATGGCGGTGAGTGCGTCGGTGCCGGCGGTCTCGATCCGTTCCAGCGCGTCCACCACGACCATGGGGTTCTGCTTGGCCACCATCTTCGCGGCCTGCGCCTGCACCACGATCCCGGTGACGTGATGCGCGACCACATCGTGCAGCTCGCGGGCCAGCGCCATCCGTTCCGAGGTCTGCGCGTCGGTGACCGCGGCCTGCATCACCTGGGTTCGCTCCGAGTCCCTTGACCGGAAGAACAACCCGGTGGCCACCGCGACGCCCAGCGTCAGCACGGCGGCGACGGCCAGCGCACGCAGCCCGTCCACATTCGGATAGGGCAGGCCCGCGCTGGAGTTGAGCAGCGCGGCCAGCGCCACCACCGCGGACATCAGCCCGATCACGGTCCAGGCCCGCGCCGGCTGCAGGTACCGCACCAGCAGCACCACCGCCACACCCCCTGCCCCGATCTGGCTCATCGGCATGCCGGTGGCTGTGGTGTAACCGTCGCCGGGCAGCTGCCAGGACACCAGCGCGGACAGCAGCATGATCAGCACCAGCCCGAGCCCGGACCGCATCGGGTAGCGCGTGGCCAGCACCGCGCAGGCCGCCGCGGTCACCGAGCACAGCAGCACCGGCAGGGTGCGCAGCTCGGCGGAGGCGACGGCGTACATCTCCAGGAACAGCAGCAGGGAGAGCGCCCCGATCAGCGGCCACTGGCTGCGCAGCAGGCCGGCGACCAGCCCGGGCTCCTGCCGGGTCTGCGGCTTGCGGAGCTGGATACCGGCCACCACGGCCACGATCAGCAGCACCAGCCCGGCCACGATGGTCTGCACGCTGTCGACCCGCCGCACCAGCATGGCCCCTTCGGAGCGGACCACGATCGCCAGCAGGCAGGCCGTCACCAGGGTCGCGACGCCGGCGAAGGCCACCCCGCCGCGGGCGGTGCGCACACAGTAGATCACCAGCTCGAAGCCGGCGACCGTCTCGGCGAAGGAGATGGTGGACAGCAGCGCCGTGTACGGCGCTCCGTCTCCCAGCACGATCAGGAGGCTGGACACGACCAGCACCGCCGCCCCGGCGAAGGTGGCCGTCACCGGCTGGCTGCGGGCCCACAGCGCGCAGGCGGACAGCGCCAGGATGCCGGGCAGCAGCACCAGGTCCGCCGAGGGGACGCCGATGTGGTCGGTGGCGGCGGAGAAGATGATCACTAGGTCACACAGCAGCGCGGCCGCCAGCACGATGCCGGGCAGGCCGAGCCACTGCAACGCGGCGGTGAGCCTGCTTGTCAGCTGGTTCGGCGACTGGGACACACCGTGACGGTAAGCCAATTCCGCCGGAACGCACCTTGGCCGGGTAGCTGTCCGCCCTCGGCCGATCGGCCGATGCGTGCCTGCCCAGTGCGGGCCGTCCGTCCGAAGTGATCGATGCGGGTCCTGCGCGAGGCTGCTCACCAGGCAACGACCGTTGAATCGGTTCTGGAGAGGAAAGTTTCGTGCAGACAACACACGAGCACGGTCCACAGCGGACGCCGGTGCTGGCCGGCAGGGGGCTGGTCAAGCGGTACGGCACGCAGCACGCCCTGGCCGGGGTGGACATCGACGTCCAACCGGGGGACGCGGTCGCGATCGTGGGGCCATCCGGCTCCGGCAAGACCTCGCTGCTGCACGTGCTGGCAGGCATCCTGCGCGCGGACGCGGGCGAGATCCACCTCGCGGGCACCCGCATCGACCGGCTCAGCGAGACCAAGCGCAGCGAGCTGCGCCGCACCGAGTTCGGGTTCGTGTTCCAGTCCGGGATGCTGGTCGCCGAGCTGAGCGCGGAGGAGAACGTGGCGCTGCCGCTGCTGCTCGGCGGGACCGGGCGCAGGCAGGCGCTGCGGTCCGCGCGGGAGTGGCTGAGCAGGCTGGGGCTGTCCGGCAAGGAGCGGCAGCGTCCCGGCGAGCTGTCCGGTGGCGAGGCGCAGCGGGCGGCGATCGCCAGGGCGCTCACCCACCGGCCGCGGGTCATCTTCGCGGACGAGCCGACCGGTGCACTGGACACCCGCACCGGGCGGGACACCATGGACGCGCTGCTGTCCGCCGCGCGGGAGACCGAGGCCGCCGTGCTGATCGTGACGCACGACCGCGAGCTGGCCGAGTCCGTGCCGCGCACGGTGGCGATCCGGGACGGCCGCATCGACACCCCGGTGGTGGCGGTGGCGCATGAATAGCTTCCGACTTGCCCTGCGCGTGCTGCGAGTGGACCGGCGGACCCGCACCTCGGCGGTCCTGACCGGGGTGGGTGTCGCGGTGGCCACCGCACTGGTGCTGCTGCTGGTCGGCCTGCCGTTCGCCACCGAGTCCAGGGCCGAGCGGGCGATGTGGCAGGACGGCCATCGCTACCCGCCGTCCCAGGGCGCCGCCACGCTCTCCTACCAGCGCAGCACCGACTACACCGACGGTGCGGAGATCACCAGGGTGGACGTGGCGGCGCTGGCCGACCCCGCCGCCGTGCGGCTCCCGCCCGGGGTGCCCGAGCTGCCGGGGCCGGGCGAGGTACTGGTGTCCCCGGAGCTGGCGCAGCGGATCGACCACACCCCGGCCGCCCAGCTGGGCGACCGGTTCGGTGGCGAGGTGACCGGGTTGCTCGGCGCCGAGGCACTGCGCTCACCCGAGCAGCTGGTGGCCCTGGTCGGGCAGACCCCGGACGCCATGCCGGCGGACGCCATGCCGCTGGCCGGTTTCCCAGCCGGGGACGCCGACCCGGACCCGCTGCTGGGCCTGCTCGCCGGGGTCGGCGTGGTGGTGCTGCTGGTGCCGAGCCTGGTGCTGGTCGCCTCCGCGGCCCGGCTCACCGCCGCGCGCAGGGAGCGGCGCCTCGCCGCGCTGCGCCTTGCCGGAGCCACCCCCGGCCAGGTGACCTCGATGGTGGCGGCGGAAATCGCGTTCGCCTCGGTCGGTGGCGCGCTGCTGGGCCTCGCGGTCAGCCCCGGCCTGCGATCACTGGCCACCCTGGTGCCATGGGATGGCGGAACCTGGCAGGCCGACGACTTCACCACGCCCGCCGCGTTCACCGTGGTCATCGTGCTGGCCATCCCGCTGCTGGTGCTGGCCGCGGCCGTGCTCGGGCTGCGCAGGGTGCTGAGTACCCCGCTCGGCGCGGTCGGCGCGCATGAGCGCAAGCCGCTGCACTGGTGGCGGTTGCTCACCTTGCCGGTGGCCGGGCTGTTCTTCAGCTTCGTCATCGTCTCCGGCTCCTCACTCGGCCCTGACCTGGCTCAGCTGCTGTTGCTGGCCGGGTTGGCCATGATCGTCGGCTCGGCCGCGATCGTCGGCCCGTGGATCACCTCGGCGGTCGGCGGGATCTTCGTACGGTCCTGGCGCAGGCCAGCCGCGCTGCTGGCAGGCAGGCGGCTGCGGGACGACCCCAAGGGCGCCTACCGCGCCTCGGCCGGGGTGGTGCTCGCGGTGTTCGTCGGCTCGATGGCGCTGACCCTGCTGCCCAGTTTCGAGGCACAGGCTGGTGGCGGGCGCTCCTTCCGCGACTCCGTGCTCTACCTGGACACCACGGCGGAGCGCGCCGCGCAGGTGCTCGGCACGGCCAACGCGGAACTGGCCCGGTACGGCCAGTCCGAGCGGGCCGTCGGCATCGGCAGGGTGATTCTCACCAACGGTTCCGGCGTCGGCCAGTCGGCGATGGTGCTGAGCTGCTCCGCGGCCGCGGAGCTGACCCGGTTCGAGTTCGGCGGGGCCTGTGCGGGCACCCCCGGGATCTACAGCGACTACCGGATGGAAACCGAGGGGCTGGCGGTGAGCCAGTGGGACGCGCCGGATCCGGCGGCGCAGGGCACGCCGCTGCCAGGGGGCGTCCCGGTGCGCCCGGTGTCCGCGGGGGACGCCGACGTGGCCGGTTCGGTGCTGCTCGACCCGGCGGTGCTGCCCGCGGGTTTCGTGCCGCAGGAGGTCGTCGTGGCGGTGCCGACCACCCCGGCCAATCGCGAGGTCGTGCGTACGGCACTGGTCGCGGCCGCGGACGGGCAGCAGGTGCACAGCCGTGAGCTGCGGCTGGCCGGGCAGCAGACCCAGCTGGCCGACCTGCGCAGGGTGACCGTGATCGGGCTGGTCGCGGCCGCGGTGCTGGCCGGGTGCAGTGCGGCCATCGCCACCGCGGGCTCGGTGCTGGACCGGCGCCGGACCTTCGGCGCGCTGATCGCGGCGGGGACCCCGGTGCGGGTGCTGGCGCGGGCACTGCGCACCGAGGCCGCACTGCCCGCGCTGGTCGCCACGGTTGGCGCGGGCCTGGCCGGGGTACTCGTGGGACTTGGGCTGTTCAGCCTGTTCGACTACGAGTCGATCGTGCTCAGCCCGTGGGTGCTGGCCCCGGTGGTGCTCGGGGCGGGCGTGGCCACGCTGGCCGCCTCGGTCTGCCGCCCGGCGCTGAACCGGGTGCGCGCGGAGCCGTTGGCCGAGGAGTAGCCGGCCAAGGCCTGCCGTCGACGCTCCGGCCCTTTCATCGGGGGAGGGCCGGGGCGTCGACGGCTTCCGGACAGGCTCCCATCGGCCGATCGGCCGGTCGCTTTCCGGCCGGTCGGCCAGCCAGGCCCGGCCGCCCGGCCGATCCGCTGACCTGCGCTTTCGATGGAAACTGGACTCAGTCGGCCGCATGGTGCGGCCGGGAGACCCAGGAGGATGTCATGCAGGTTCTCGCCGCGATCGGGATCGCCACCGGCATGCTGGTGCTGCTGCTGTTGGCGCTTGCCCCGGTGCTGGTGGAACTGAACGAGCGGCTGCCGGTCCGCCCGGCGGCCAGGGCGGTGCGGGCCACCCGGACCGAACGGACGCGGATCACCACCACCCGTCAGCGCTTGTCCGAAACGCGCGACACGATCGGCTCGGCGAGGCTCGGACTTCGGTAACTGCCGCCACCTCAGTAGGTCGTTCGCCCCGCCTCTCCGCTCGTGGGCTGCGCCGAGCGCGCGTTCTCCACTCACCACGGTAGATCTCAGCGTTCTCGGACGTTCTGTCAAGTGCCGGCCTGAGCGACCCGTTCGAAGATCAGGTCCCGGCTGACCCTGCCCTCCTCGCGCGCCCGGTGCTCGAACTTGGTCACCGGCCGCCACTCCGGCCGGGGTGCCCAGTCCGCGAACCGGTTACGCAACCGCGGTTCAGCAGTGCACACCTCGAGCATCTGCTCCGCGTAGTTGTCCCAGTCGGTCGCCAGATGCAGGGTGCCGCCCTCGGCGAGCCGGGAGGCCAGCAGCGCCACGAACTCCGGCTGGACCAGCCTGCGCTTGTGGTGCTTCTTTTTCGGCCACGGGTCCGGAAAGAAGATCCGGACCCCGGCCAGCGACTCCGGTTGCAGGTGCTCCTTCAGCAGCACGACCGCGTCCCCGAGGAACAGCCGCAGGTTCCGCACGCCGAGCTTCTCCGCGCGCAGCATCAGCTGCCCGAGCCCGGCCTCGTACACCTCCACCGCCAGGTAGTTCACCTCCGGGGCCGCGGCTGCCAGCTCCGCGGTGGTCTCCCCCATCCCGGAGCCGATCTCCAGCAGCAGCGGGGCGGACCGGCCGAACCAGCTCGCGAAGTCCACCGGGCCCGGTTCCAGCTCCGCCACCGACCGGCCCATGGTCGGCCAGTTCCGATCCCAGGCCCGTTCCTGACCCGCCGTCATCCGTCCGCCACGCCGCACGTAGCTGACGACGCTGCGCATTCGCGGCTGCTGCTCACTGTCCACGGGCTCGCACGATAGCCGGGTGCCGCGGCCCAGCCCCAACCCACAAGGCACGATCCGCGTAGTGGGAGCCGCCAAGGGCGCACTACCGTTCCGGCACCATGACCACCGATCAGCGCACCGACCAGGCGGATCCGCCCGCGCACGAGCCGGTCCCACTCCGGCCGCGGCCCACCACGGTGGTCGCCGAGTGGGAGCCGGGCACCTTCGTGGAGAACCTGGCCCCCGGTCCCGCGGACGACTGGTTCGTCACCATCCCCTCGCATCAGCGGGTGGACCACGTGTCCGCGGAAGGGCGCACCGAAACGGTCGCCGAGCTGAGCCGGCCGGTCACCGGGATCGTCACCGACGGCGGAGCCTGCTACCTGCTCAGCGGCCCGCTGGGCGAACCGGGCTGGCGCCTGCTGCGGCTCGGCCCCGCGGGCGAGGGATACCCCGTCAGCACCGTATGCGAGCTGCCCGACCTGATCTTCGGCAACGGGATGACCTGGGCGGGACGGCGGCTGCTGATCGCCGACTCGGTGCGCGGGCTGGTACTCGCCCTCGACCCGCGGACCGGCGCCACGGAGCGCTGGCTCGAGCACGAATGGCTCACCAAGACCGACCCGGCCACGCAGCTGCCCGGGGTGAACGGGATCGCCGTGCACGCCGGGCAGGTGTATCTGACCAGCACCGAGCGCGCCCTGGTGCTCGGTTGCCCGCTGCAGCCGCGGCCGTCCGGGCCGCGGGTACTGGCCGGGCGGCTGCGCGCGGACGACCTGACCGTCGGCGCGGACGGCCGGATCTACCTCGCCACCCACGACCAGAACAGTGTCCTGTGCCTGGCCCCGGACGGCAGCCGGGTGGACATCGCCGGGGCGGAGCAGGGCGCGACGGGGTGCACTGCGGTCGCCTTCGACGCGGGCGGCAGGCTGTATGCCAGCACCACCGGCGGGATCTTCAATCCCAGGGACGGGGTGGTCGAGGCGGCCCGCCTGCTGCGGATCACCGTCTGACCGGGTGCCGGGTCAGCGCACCGCCTCGAACTCGCCGAGCCGGGACCGCAGCCCGGCCAGCCCGGCCACCGGGATCGGGTCCGGGGTGCCCTGGCTGTGTGCGGGCAGCACGTCGATCCACCCCGGGTGCCGGTCGGTGGTCAACACCGTGGTGGGGATCCGGTGCCCGGTCTTGCCGCCCTCGGACGGCATGAACTCCCAGTACCCGGATTCGCCGTCCACGGCCCACGGCACGTACTCCCAGCCCGGCCGCCTGCCGAGCAACTGCGCGATCCGGTCCTCCACCCGGAAGCCGTTCTCCCTGCCGGGCAGCTCACCCGTGGCCAGGGCGCGCAGCCACCACGGCGCGGGCACCGGCCCGCCGGTCCGGCAGGCCGCCCGGTACAGCGCGAGCACATGCTCTTCCGGGGCACGGTGAATCCAGGCGCGCCGGATGTCGGACGGTTTCGTGGCGCCCGCGAACACCCGCGGCAGTTCGATGGCCTGGGACCACTCCAGTTCGGGCATGGCCTCCAGCCGCGGCGGGCGGGATGGGGTCGGGATGCTGGTATCGGTTGCGTTCTCAACCTCGTCAACAGCACTGTCGACGCTTGCGCTGATATCCACCGTCAAGGGTCACCTCCGTAGAGTCCGTGACGGGTCTGAACTCGAATGTCGTCCGCGCGACGGCAGTTCGTCCGCTGCTCGTGGGCAAGCCCACAGCGACTTAACGTGGCCTTAATGCGCCGTCCTGCGGTAGTGCAAGCTCCATACAAGTATCGCACCCCGCCGCCGAATCGTTACAACAAGCAAGCCCGTGGTGACCTTACGGAGATAACCGCTGGTTAGCCTGCGCGCCCGTGCATCAGCGAGTGCATAAGGGGTATGCACACGAGAGACCCGGGTCGCCCCCCGAAGGCGACCCGGGTCCTATCCCCGAATCCGGCAGCCGTCGCGCCCCGAAATACGCGGCGGAGCCGGGTGTTCTCCTGTGGTGGTCGTCAGGGACTCAGGCGTCCCGCTTCCTGGCCGTGCTGATCCCGATGATCAACATCAGCAGGGCGAATCCGGCGAAGTAGGCCAGTGCCCAGCCGGGGCTGAGCGGCGAGCTGGACAGCGGCGGCCCGGACATCTCCCCACCGCGGGTCGCGCCGTCACCGGTGAGGAACTTCTCCGCCACGTGGAACGGCATCCACTTCTGGATGTCGTCGCCGACGTTCGGGATCAGCGCCACCAGCGACTCCACCGCGAGGGTGTAGATCAGCAGCAACGAGATCGCACCGGCGCTGTGCCGGATCAGCAGGCCGACCGACATTCCAATGACCGCGGTCAGCGCGTAGATCGGCCCGATCCCGACCACGTTGATCCAGTCGGCGGTGGAGTTCAGCGCCAGGTCGGCCTCCGGCTGGATGGCCATGGAGACCGCCAGCGAGCCGAACGCGGCCACCTCCCCGATCACCAGCGCCAGCAGGCTCACCACGCCCGCCTTTGCGAGCAGGACCGAGGTGCGGTTGGGTACGGCCTGGAAGGTGGTGCGGATGGTGCCGAAGCGGTACTCGGTGGTCACCGCGAGCGCGGCGAGCACCATGATCACGGCGAGGCCGAAGCTGTAGCCGAACTGGGTACTGGCCACCGTGCCAGTACCCGCGTCGGTGGTGCCTGCGATGAGCGCGGCGAAGCCGACGGTGATGAGCAGCGTGAGCAGGGCGCACCACCACGGCGATCGCGTAGTGAACAGCTTGATGCGTTCAACGGCGAGCAAAGTCATGGTCTTGTCTCGAATCCTTAGCAGTGGTGGAGGTCAGCGGGCGGAGGGCGTGAGCGGCTCGCCGCCGGCCAGCACGTCCTTGACCTCGGTTTCCAGGCCGGTGTGGTACTCGACGGAGTCGCCGGTGATCTGCATGAAGGCCTGCTCCAGCGAGCCCTGCTGCGGGCTCAGCTCATGCAGCACGATCCCGTTGTTGGCTGCGATCTCGCCGATCTTGTCGCTGTCCATTCCGGACACCATGATCGCCTCGCCGGAGTCGGTGATCTCCGCGCTGGCCTGCTGCAGCACGCCGCGCAGCCGGGCGAGCTGCGGGCTGCGCACCTTGACCGTGTTCTCCGCCGCGCGGGCCACGAACTCCTCGGTGCTGCTCTGCGAGATCAGCTGTCCCTTGCCGATCACCACCAGCTCGGAGGCGGTCAGCGCCATCTCGGACAGCAGGTGGCTGGAGACGAAGACGGTGCGCCCCTCGTCGGCCAGCCGGTGCATGAACTTGCGGATCCACAGGATGCCCTCCGGATCCAGCCCGTTCACCGGCTCGTCGAACAGCAGCACCTCCGGGTCGCCGAGCAGCGCGGAGGCGATCCCGAGCCGCTGCGACATGCCGAGCGAGAAACCGCCTGCGCGCTTGTTCGCCACCGAGGTCAGCCCGACGATCTCGAGTACCTCGTCCACCCGGCGGGGCGCGATCCGGTTCGACTTCGCCATCCAGCTCAGGTGCGCCCTTGCCGACCGGTTGGGGTGTACCCACCTGGCGTCCAGCAGGGCGCCCACCGTCCGGAGCGGATGACGCAGCTCGTCGTACCGCTTCCCGCCGATCCGGACCTGGCCCGCGGTGGGGCTGTCCAGGCCGAGCATCATCCGCATGGTGGTGGACTTCCCGGCGCCGTTCGGTCCGAGAAAGCCGGTGACCCGGCCGGCCGTGACGTCGAACGAGAGCTCGTTCACCGCCAGCGTGTTGCCGTATCGTTTGGTGAGGCCCCTTGCCTCGATCATCGTTCCTCCTCGGGTGCTGCCGAGCACCCCCGTGAATTGCCCCGTGGTCTCCTACGTCCAGGATTTCGGATCGGTCCGCTGAGCGCGTCATTCCTGAGACCGAACTTCGAACCCTTCCGTGGTAGTAGCTTGGCGGGTTCGCGGACGTCAGACGATCGGTGATGACCCTGAGCGGACCCTGAACCTGAACCCGGTCCACCCCAGGGAGGACCCGCCTTGACAAATAATTTTGTCGGCGGCACGGTGTGACCGTACGGCCAGTGCTTCGACGCGCAAACGAAGGGTTGATGATGTTCGTTCCGGTGACCAGCATCCCGGTCGACGACCAGGACAAGGCCCTGGCGTTCTACACCGACGTGCTGGGCTTCGTGAAAAAGACCGACGTCCCGGTCGGCGGCGCCAAATGGCTGACCGTTGTCTCGCCGGACGCGCCGGACGGTGTCGAGCTGCTGCTCGAGCCGGACGGCAATGCAGGGATCCAGATCGACGGCAAGCCTGCCACGCAGGTCTACAAGAAGACGCTCTACGAAGCGGGGATGCCGTTCACCATGCTCGGCAGCACCGACCTGCAGCAGGACTACGAGCGGATGAAGGGGCTCGGGGTCAGGTTCACCCAGGAGCCGACCAAGACCGGCTTCGGCGCGCAGGCGGTGTTCGACGACACCTGCGGCAACCTCATCGTGCTGGTCCAGCGGGACTGATCGGGGTGGACGAGCCCCGGCGCCTGGTGCGCGAGATCGAGCTCGCCGCCACTCCGGAACAGGTCTGGCGGACGGTCGCCACCCCGGAGGGGATGTCGGTCTGGTTCGTGCCGCACGAGCACACGGGCGAGGAGGTCGAGGCGGACTTCGGCGGCGGAAACACCCAGGCGGGCCAGGTGCTGGAGTCGGAGCCGGGCAGGCGGGTCGTGTACGGGGCGCCCGGCCAGGACGGTGCGTCCCCGATGACGCTGGAGTTCCTTGTCGAGGGCAGGGGTGGCGGCAGCACCGTGCTCCGCCTCGTGCAGAGCGGGTTCTTCGGCGGCGACGACTGGGAGGCCGAGTACGACGGCTTCGGCAGGGGCTGGGACATGTTCCTGCACAACCTGGCCGGGTACTTCCGGTACTTCCCCGGGCTGCCGGTGGCCAATGTGGTCGCCACCGGATTCACCGCCCTGCCTGCCGAAACGGTGTGGGCCGAGCTGCTCGCGCGGCTCGGCGCGGATCCGGAGCCCTGCGGGCGGGTGCGGCTGCGGCCGGACGGCATCGAACCCATCGAGGGCGTGGTGGACCTGCACGGCAGGTTCCTGCTCGGCATCCGCACCGAGCACGGTTTCTACCGCTTCATGGCAGACGATCTGCACCGGATGGTGAGCACGACCCAGTACTTCTACGGCGTTCGGGTGGACCGCGAGTCCCGCACCGCGGCCTGGCAGTCCTGGCTCGACAGGCTCCTGCGCAGCGCCTGATCCCAGCTATTCGACTCCTGGCCGGACCAGACCGGTCTCGTAGCTGAGCACCACGGCCTGCACCCGGTCGCGTAGCTCCAGTTTGGCCAGTATCCGGCCGACATGCGTCTTCACCGTGGCCTCGGAGAGGAACAGCCGGTCCGCGATCTCGGTGTTGGAGAGCCCCTTGCCGATCAGCACCAGCACCTCGCGCTCGCGGTCGGTGAGCACGTCCAGGGCGGCGGGGTCCCGCGGTGGCGCTCCGCCGCTGCCGATGAACCGGTCCAGCAGCCGCCTGGTCACGCTCGGCGACACCACGGCGTCCCCGCTGGCCACCGCGCGCAGCGCGGTCACCAGGTGATCCGGCGGGGTGTCCTTGAGCAGGAAACCACTGGCCCCGCCCTGCAGAGCCGAGTAGACGTACTCGTCGAGGTCGAAGGTGGTCATCACCAGCACCCGGGAGGTACCCGCCGCCACGATCCGCTTGGTGGCCTCCACCCCGTCCAGCACCGGCATCCGCACGTCCATCAGCACCACGTCCGGCCGCTCCTGCTCGGCCAGCCGCACCGCCTCCTGGCCGTCGGCGGCCTCACCGACCACGTCGATATCCGGCTGGGCGCCCAGCACCATCCGGAAGCCGACGCGCATCAGCTCCTGGTCGTCCACCAGTACGACACGGATCACGGGGCCAACCTAACCGGCAGGCTGGCCCGCACCCGCCAGCCCCCGCCAGGGGCGGGTCCCACCTCGATGGTGCCGCCGAAGACATGCGCCCGCTCCCGCATGCCGATCAGCCCGTTGCCGCCAGGAACCTCGGTGCTCTCCCCGGCTGCCACCAGCGCACCGCTGTTCCCGCCGTCGTCGGTCACCTCGATCTCCACCGTGTCCGCGGCCTGCCGCACCCGTACCGTGGCCGACGCTCCGGGGCCCGCGTGCTTGAGGGTGTTGGTCAGCGATTCCTGGACGATCCGGTACACCCCGAGGGACACCCCGGCCGGCAGGTCGTTCAGCTCGCCATCGACCTCGAGGTGCACCGGGACCCCGGCCCCCCGCACCCGCTCGGCCAGCTCGGCGAGGGTGGCCGCGTCCGGCTGCGGGACCCGCGGCTCACCGCTCCTGCCCTCGCCGCGCAGCAGGTCCAGCAGCCTGCGCAGCTCGGCCAGCGCCCCGCGGCCGGTCTCCGAGATCGTCTGCACCGCGCGTTCGGCCAGCTCAGGGTTGGACCTGATCATGTAGGAGGCCCCGTCGGCCTGCACCACGATCACGCTGACCGCGTGTGCCACCACATCATGCAGTTCCCTTGCGATCCGGCCGCGCTCCTCCGCCACCGCGATCCGGGCCGCCTGCCCGCGTTCGGTTTCCAACAGGTGCAACCTCGCCTCCAGTTCGGCGTGATAGGCCCGGCGCGCGCCCACGTACTCGCCGAGCACCCAGCAGAGCACGAAGATCAACGTCACGGTGACGGCGTTGGCCACCCAGTCGGGCTCGGCCATGACGAACTCGGCGAGCAGGTGCGTGGCCATGGAGGCGACCGCGTAGATCGCGCCCTGCTTGCGCCCGGCGTAGACCACCACGGTGTAGATCGCGATCGCGGTGCAGAACACCGCGGCCAGGCCGAGCCGCAGCAGGTTGGGCGGCAGCGCGAACAGCAGCACCAGATACGCCGACCACAGCGGGTGCCTGCGCCGGATCACCAGCGGCAGCACCAGCAGCAGGTCCAGCGGCACCGTCACGTACCAGGCCGGCATGGGCAGGTCTTCCAGCAGGAAGATCAGCACATCCACGGTGAACAACGCAGCGGCGAGCAGGCTGTCCCCGACCATTGGGTGCGCCCGCATCCACAGACTCAGCCGTCGCACCAGGCAACTCTAGGCCGCCGCCCGTGACCCCCGCGTCACGCGGCGGTAGCACCTTGGGTGCGACCGCGGGATGACTCCCGTGGCACGATTTCCGCGTGACAGCTACCGGGCATGGGCGGCTCGCCGGGCCGCTTTCCACATCGGTGGCCAACCTGTGCCACCGCCTGCAACCGCAGGTTTCCGCGCGCACCGCGGCGGGGTTCGCCGAGGTGCTGCGGCGGCTGGGTGCCCCATTGCAGGTCGCCGTGGCCGGGCGGATCAAGTCCGGTAAGTCCACGCTGGTCAACGCGCTGATCGGGCGGCGGGTGGCGCCAACGGACATCGGCGAGTGCACCCGGCTGGTGACGCGCTTCCAGTACGGCACCGTGGACCGGATCGAGGTGGTGTTCACCGACGGCCGCACGCAGGTGCTGCCGTTCGCGGCGGATGGCATGATCCCCGCCGAGCTGGGGGTGAACATCGAGGAGGTCTCGCATATCGAGGCCTACCTGACCAACGCCGTGCTGCAGCACATGACGGTGATCGACACCCCGGGGCTGGGTTCGCTGGACGCGGCCTCGGTGTCCCGGACCGAGCAACTGCTCGGCGCGGCCAAGCAGGGCAGCAAGGATGGCCAGGACGGCCAGGGCGCCACCGCGGAGGCGGATGGCGGGGCCGAAGAGGCCGGTGAGCTGGACGACACCTCGCGCAACGCGGTCACCGGGGCCGAGGCCGTGCTCTACGTGGTCACCCAGGGGGTGCGGGCCGATGACCAGCAGGCGCTCGCGGCCTTCACCGCGGCCACGGCCAGCCGCGAGGCCGGCCCGGTGAACGCCATCGCGGTGCTGAACAAGGCGGACACCATCGCGCCGGAGTCGGTGGAGGGCGCCGAGGGGGATGTGTGGAAGGCCGCCACCGTGCTGGCCGGGAAGCAGGCCGCCATGCTGCGGCCCCGGGTGGCAGACGTGCTCCCGGTGATCGGCCTGCTCGCCGAGTCGGCCGAGTCCGGCGGGTTCACCTCCGCCGATGCCGAGGCACTGCGCCAGGTGTCCGAGCTGGCCGATGAGGTGCTGGACACCATGCTGATCTCGGCCGACATCTTCACCAGCTGGGACTGCGAGATCCCGGCCGGCACCAGGGTGCGCCTGCTGGAGAAACTCGATCTGTACGGCATCCGGCGCGCGGTCCAGGCGATCCGGGCCGAACCGCGGATCACCGCGGGTGCGCTGCGCCGCAGCCTGCTGGACGCCTCCGGGCTCGCCGAGGTACGCGGCAGGCTGGAGGTGGTGTTCGCGGCCAGGGCCGACGGCATCAAGGCCGCGGCCGCGCTGGCCTCGATCACCGCGCTGGCGCAGGCCAGCGGGGATCAGGCCGAGCGGCAGCGGGTGCACGATGCCATCGAGGTGCTGCTGGCCAAGCCCGAGGCGCATCAGCTACGCCTGCTCGAGGCGCTGACCCTGGTGGCATCCGGCGCGGTGGACATGCCCGAGGACCTCACCGAGGAGGTGCTGCGGGTCGGCAGCAACGCCGAGATCGGGGCGCAGCTCGGCATGCCCGGTGCGGCGCGGCCGGAGCTGGCCGCGTTCGCGCTGGAACGGGCCGGGTGGTGGCGTTCCTTCGCCTCCTTCGGCGCCACCCCGGCGCAGAGCCGGGTGGCGCATGTGGTGCACCGGGCGTACTTCCTGATCTGGCAGCAACTCCGCGAACCCAAGAAGGACAGCCATGGCCGCGTGGTTTCGTAAGGACAAACCCCGGGACACCACCGCCTCCCGCGCGGACGCCGAGGACCCCGACGGGCCGACCGGCCAGCTTGGCGGCACCGACCTGGCCCGGATCGTGCGCGAGGTCGACGGCGAAACCGGGGGAACCGAGCGGGCGGACGCCGCGTCGAAACCGGGCGTGGAGCCCGCACCAGTCACCATGCCTGCCGGGGACAGCGCACTGGAACAGGCGCTGTCCGATCGCCGCGCGCTGATCCAGCTCTGCCTGTACGCGATCGACCGCGCGCGCAGTGGCGGTGTCGCCGAGCGGCTCGAGCAGGGGCTTGCCGCCATCGGGGTGACCGCGCTGCGGCCGGAGGGGCAGCGGTTCGACCCCGCACTGCACGAGGCGGGCGGTGCCGTGCCGACCGAGGATACGACGCTCGAGGGCACGGTGGCCGAGACCGAGGTGGTCGGGTTCGCCGACCGCAACCAGCTGTTGCGTGCGCCGGTCGTCACGGTCTACACCCGGCGCTAGGGTTAGCTGCGATGACGGCACCCTCGCCCGGCAAGCCCGCGCTGCCCACCCAGGTCAAGCAGGCAAGTCAGGCCCTGCTCGGGCTGCTGCGCGAGCTCGACCCGCAGGCCGCGAAGTGGGTGGAGGATCAGCGCCGCGCCCGGTCCGGCAAGCCATCGGTCGTGGTGGTCGGCGAGACCAAGCGGGGCAAGAGCTCACTGGTCAACGCGCTGCTCGCCACCCAGGGCCTTTCCCCGGTCGACGCCGATGTGGCCACCTCGACCTACCTGGTGTTCGAGCACGCCGAGCAGTGGTCGGCGCAGGCCTGCTACCCCGGCCAGCTGGCGCCGGTCGGGTTCGAGCTGGAGGAACTGCCCCGCTGGTCCTCGGCGACCCATGAGCTGCCGGAGGGGCAGCTCCCGCCGCGGTACGTCGAGGTCGCCGGCCCGGTGCCGCTGCTCGAACGTCTATCTATTGTGGATACCCCGGGGGTCGGCGGGCTGGACACCGCGCACGGTGAGCTGTCGATGGAGGCCGCGGCCAACGCCACCGCGCTGCTGTTCGTGGTCGACGCCTCCGCCCCGTTCACCGCGAGCGAGCTGCACTTCCTGCGCGAGATGTCCGACCGGGTCGAGACTGTCCTGTTCGCACTGTCCAAAACAGATCAGTTCCGCGGGTGGCGTGAGGTGCTCGATGCCGATCGCGCGCTGCTGGCCGAGCACGCGCCCCGGTTCGCCGAGGCCGTGCTGCACCCGGTGTCCGCGCGCATGTTCGAGATGGCGGGCAAGGCACCGAACGACCAGGCGGCTGCCATGCTGCGGGAGAAGTCCGGGATCGCGGAACTACAGGCCGCGCTGCAGGAACTGCTGGTCGGCCGGTCGGCCATGCTGGGCGAGGCGAACACCCTGCGGGCGCTGTCCACCGCGCTGGGTGAGCAGCATGCCCGGCTGCGGGCCGAGAGCAGGGCGCTGTCCTCGGGGGAGGCCGAGGCGACCTCGCTGCGCGAGCGGCGGGACGAGCTGGCGGCGCAGCGCCGCAGCTCCACCCGCGGCTGGCAGCTGAAGCTGCGTGGCGAGGTGCAGCGGGCGCGGGTGGACATCGGGCACGAGACCAGCAGGCAGATCCGGGACGCCCAGTCCTACTTCCGGCAGCAGATCGACGCCGCCAAACGGGAACAGCTGACCGAGCTGCCCCGGCAGGTGGACCTCACCCTGCAGGCCGTGTCGCAGCGGATGTCCGGCCTGCTGGCGCAGCGGTTGAACCAGGTCACCGACGCCGCGCTGGCCGAGTTGTTCTCCGCCGAGGAACTGGAGGTCATCCGGGCGCAGTTCGCGAGGGCGGGCGGACCACCGGTGGTGCTGCGCCCGCCGGAAAAGCGGCCGCCGACCGCCGAGGACAAGCTGCTGGTGTTCATGGGTGTCTCCGGCGGGGTCGGCGCGGGCAAGCTGGTCGCCCTGCCGCTGGTCGGGGCGCTGGCCAGTTCGGTGGTGCTGCCTGCCACCATCGTGATCGGCCTCGGCGCGGGCTGGTGGATGTCCCGCACCCGCAGGCACGCGGCGGACAAGCAGCATCTGAAGCAATGGCTGGTCGAGTCGATCGCGGACGCCCGCTCCACACTGGACCAGCTCGTCGCGGAGCAGCTGATCGAGGCGGAGCAGCAGCTTTCGCTCGCCCTGGACGAGGCGCTGAGCAGGCGGATCGAGGCCATCGAGGCCGAACTCAAGGAAGTCGACAAGACGATCAAGATGGACGCGCAGGAACGGTCGAAGAAGCTGGCCCAGGTGACCAAGCGGATCAAGGAGGTCACCGAGGGGCGGGACCGCGCGGAGAACTTCCTCGGCCGGATCCGGGCACTGCGGGACGGCTCGTGAGCTACCCACCGCAGCAGGGCTGGGGGTACCAGTACCCCGGGCCGCAGCCGTACGGGTATCCGCCGCGCAGGCGCAACACCGGCCTGATCGTCGGCCTGGTCATCGGCGCCGTGCTGCTGCTCGGTGGCGGCGCGCTCACCCTGGTGCTCCTGCTGTCCGGGGAGGACGGTCCTGCCCAGGATCCGCGGCAGTTCGCGGCCGCCTACGTCACGGCGGTGAACGAGCGCGACCCCAAGGCGCTGGTCGGCCTGAGCTGCTCGCTGAGCGAGTCGGATGGGGAGTACGCCATCCGCGAGTTCACCCAACAGCAGGTCGAGGCCACCCTGAGCGAGGAACCGGCGATGGAGTCCGGGCGGGACGTCGCCTTCTGGCTGGACGTGACCAGGGGTAACCCGCAGGGCGGTGAGCCACCGCAACGGCGCTACCGGCTGCTGGTGATGAACGAGACCGACCACTGGTGTGCGCTGCTCGGAGCCGGTGGGATGCCGAGTTGAGTGACGGCAGGAGCCAGGTTGTTGTGCGGTGGAACCAAAGCGGAATACGGTGAGTCTCACTAGCGAAGACAAGCCCTGAAATTCCGGCGCGAGCCGGCAGTACGAGGGGGAGTTCCCTGTGTGGGTCGATGAGACCGGTGGAGCCGACACCGTGGACACCACTGGCGCCACTGGCACCCCGGACGAGATGACCGTCACCGTGGAGGGTGAGGACTACACGGCCGAGGTCAACTTCGACATCAACGAGGACGGCGTGGACGACACCGCGCTGATCGAGCGCGAGGACGGCAGTGTCCAGGCGTTCGTGGATGTCGACGGGGACGGGGACGCCGACGAGTACGTCCAGCTCGACGCGGACGGCAACCTCGTCACCCACGCGGCCTATGACGAGGCGGGCGGGGACTGGGTGTCGACCGAGCCCGGAACCACCGGCGGCACCGGAACCGATACCGACACCCAGACCGGCTCGGACGGCCCGATGACCGCGGACCTGCCGGACGGCGAGGCCGAGGTGGGCCCGGCCACCGTGGACACCAACCACGATGGGGTGAACGACACCGCCGTGGTGCAGGACGACTCGGGTAACACGATCGGGTTCACCGATGTGGATGGCGACGGTGACGCCGATGTGGCGGTGGTGATCGACCAGACCGGCGAGTCGACAACCTACGAGCACACCGGCGACGGGCAGTGGACCGAGACGGAGACCGCGGGCCGCGTGGCCGGCGAGCCCGCCGACGCCGCAGGCGATGCCGCCTGGGGCGGTGGCGGACAGCAGCCCGTTGAGGGCGTGGCCCGGATCGACTCGGCCACCGGCCAGTGGATCAGCCAGAACTGAACCCCCGCTCCCGGGGTGACCGGGAATCCGGACAAACCACGCGGGTCCGGCACGGCTTCCGTGCCGGACCCGTTCGCGTAACGGCCGGAAGATTTCGCCCACTGCGCCGATCCAGCGATATCTGAATCGATTCCCTGATCGTTCTTGTGAGAGAACCGACAGGTCAGGGCTCGGTTACTGGTCAGTCACCCGGCTACTCTCAAGGAATCCCCAAAACCACGTACGCCGGTCCGGCCGGTGTGCGAAGCCATTCGGTCGCCGGCAAAGGAGCCCGCTCCGAACTCGCGAGTTCGGCGTGGGCTCTTGTTCGTCGGAGTCAGGAGAAGAGATGACTGCAGTAGCCATCCCCGGACTGAGCAGCGCGCCGACCACGCACAGCCGCGTGCTGTCCTGGGTCCGGGAGGTCGCTGAGCTGACCACCCCGGACCGAGTGGTGTGGGTGGACGGCTCCGATGCGGAAGCCGAGCGCCTGAACGCCGAGCTCGTGGCAGCCGGGACGTTCGTGCCGCTGAAGTCGAAGCCCAACTCGTACTGGGCCGCCTCCGACCCCTCCGACGTCGCGCGGGTGGAGGAGCGCACCTTCATCTGCTCGCGGGACGAGGCGGATGCCGGACCGACCAACAACTGGATGCACCCGGACGAGATGAAGGCGACCATGACCGAGCTCTACCGGGGCTGCATGCGTGGTCGGACGATGTACGTCATCCCGTTCTGCATGGGGCCGCTCGGGGACGACAAGCCGAAGCTGGGGATCGAGATCACCGACTTCGCCTACGTGGTCGCCTCGATGCGGGTGATGACCAGGATGGGCGCGGCGGCGCTGGAGAAGTTCATCGACGACGACGGCAACGAGCGCGAGTTCGTGCCCGCGCTGCACTCGGTCGGCGCGCCGCTGGAGCCGGGCGAGCAGGACGTGCCGTGGCCGTGTAACGACACCAAGTACATCACGCACTTTCCCGAGGAGCGGATGATCTGGAGCTACGGCTCCGGCTACGGCGGCAACTCGCTGCTCGGCAAGAAGTGCTACTCGCTGCGGATCGCCTCGGTGATGGCACGGGACGAGGGCTGGCTCGCCGAGCACATGCTGATCCTCAAGCTGATCTCCCCGGAGAACAAGGCCTACTACATCGCCGCGGCCTTCCCCAGCGCCTGCGGCAAGACCAACCTGGCGATGTTGCAGCCGACCATCCCCGGCTGGCGGGTGGAGACCCTCGGCGACGACATCGCCTGGATGCGGTTCGGCGAGGACGGCAGGCTGTACGCGGTGAACCCGGAGGCCGGGTTCTTCGGCGTCGCGCCGGGCACCAACTGGCACACCAACCCGAACGCGATGCGCACCATCGAGAAGGGCAACTCGGTGTTCACCAACGTGGCGCTCACCGAAGAGGGTGACGTGTGGTGGGAAGGCATGGAGGGTGAGCCCGCGCACGCCACCTCCTGGAAGCGGCAGGACTGGACCCCGGACTCCGATGAGCCGGCCGCGCACCCGAACTCGCGGTACTGCACGCCGATGTCGCAGTGCCCGATCCTGGCGCCGGAGTGGGACGACCCCAAGGGCGTGCCGATCTCGGCGATCCTGTTCGGCGGCCGCCGCGCCACCACCGTGCCGCTGGTGAACGAGGCGCGGGACTGGCAGCACGGGGTGTTCATGGGCACCACCATGTCCTCGGAGAAGACCGCGGCCGCCGCGGGCAAGGTCGGCGAGGTACGCCGTGACCCGATGGCGATGCTGCCGTTCATCGGCTACCACGCCGGGGACTACTTCAACCACTGGGTGCAGCTGGGCAAGAACGCCGACGACGCCAAGCTGCCGAAGATCTACTACGTGAACTGGTTCCGCCGCGGGGATGACCGGCGCATCCTGTGGCCCGGATTCGGCGAGAACTCCCGCGTGCTGAAGTGGATCATCGAGCGGATCGAGGGCACCGCGAGCGCGACCGAGACGCCGATCGGCTACGTGCCCACCGCCGACGACCTGGACCTGGACGGGGTCAAGGAGCCGCGGGAGGACATCGAGGCCGCGCTGGCCGTGGACGTGGACGAGTGGCGCCAGGAGATCCCGATGATCGAGGAATGGTTCGCCAAGATCGGCGACAAGGTGCCCTCGACCATGCACGACGAGCTGGCCGCCCTCAAACAGCGCCTCTCCTGACCGCTGTGAGTGTCCCTTTCACTGCGAATTTCGCAGTAATGGGTGCAGCGACGCGTCAGCGTCTCCGTTTGGGTGGTGGTGGGAGACGGGTGGGCGGGACACTCACAGCAGAGGCGGGTATGCAGGAGGCATGACTTCGCGACCGTTCCGGTTCGGCGTGACCATGCTGGCGCCCGCCGAACGCGCCGACTGGGTGGACAAGTGCCGCAAGGCCGAGGAACTCGGCTACGACGTGCTCGGGGTGGCCGACCACCTCGGCATGCCGCCGCCGTTCCCCGCGCTGGTGCTGGCCGCCGAGACCACCGAACGCATCCGGCTGTGCACCTACGTGCTGAACGCGGGCTTCTACAACCCGGCGCTGCTGGCCCGTGAGGTGGCGGGCACCGACCAGTTCACCGGGGGCAGGCTGGAGCTGGGGCTCGGCGCGGGCTACGTCCGGTCCGAGTTCGAGGCGGCAGGGCTGCCGTTCCCCAGCGGCGGGGAACGCGCGGACCACCTCGAACGCACCGTCACCGCACTGCGCGGCATGTTCGCCGGCGCGGAGCACCAGCCGCGGCCGGTCCGGCCGTCCGGGCCACCGCTGATGATCGCGGGCCAGGGTGAGCGGGTGCTGCGGCTGGCGGCACGGCACGCCGATGTGATCGGGTTCTCCGGGACCGTGGCTGGCACCAACGTCGCGCCGCCGGTGTTCGCGCCCGCCGAGGTGGTCGCCGAGCGCACCGAGTTCGCCATGGCCACGCTGGGCGAGCGGGCGGATGAGGTGGAGTTCAACGTCATCGTCTTCCGGGTGACGCCGGGCCGGGACCGGTCCGAGGCGCTGGAGCGGCTGTCCGCCGAGATGCCGAACCTCAGCCTGGCGCAGCTCGCGGACGTGCCCACCGCGCTCACCGGCACCCCGGCGCAGATGGCCGAGCAGCTGCGGGTCGCGCGCGAGCGGTTCGGCTTCAGCTACTTCACCGTGCTGGAGCCGAGCATGACCGACTTCGCGCCGGTCATCGAACTCCTGCGGTGAACCCGGCGATCAGCGCGCACGGCCTCGGCGTGCACCTCGGCGAGGAGTGGCTGTTCCGCGGGGTGGACGGCAGCCTCGCCCCCGGCGAATGCCTCGCGCTGGTCGGGGACAACGGCACCGGGAAGTCCACCCTGTTGCACTGCCTCTACGGTATGCAGACCCCGACCGAGGGCACCGTGCTGGTGCAGGGCCACGCACCCGATGAGCGGGACCGGTCGTTCCGCCGCCGGGTTTCCGCCCTGCTCGACGACTCCGACATCTTCGCCGAGCTCACCCCGGTGCAGCACCTGGAACTGCTGGCAGGCTCGTTCGGCTTCGAGCTCGGCGATCCCGGCGAGCTGATCGCGGACGCGGGACTGGCCGAGCGGGCGGGGGTCACCGCGGGCCAGCTCTCCGCCGGGCAGCGGCGACGGTTGCTGCTGCTCGGTGCCACCGCCCGTCCGTTCGAGGTGCTGCTACTTGACGAGCCCGAGCGGGCGCTGGATGCCGATGGCAAGGGGTGGCTGTCTACAGTGGTCGCCCGCGCCACCGAAGCCGGCGCGGCGGTAGTACTGGCCACGCACTACCCGCCACTGCTGGACTCGGCCGACCACGTGCTGGACATGTCGTGAACAACCACGTGCGGCCGCCGGGGAGGGCCCGCTTCGCCGGGGTGTTCAGTGGGGACTACCAGACCTTCCTCGCGTTGTTCGGCATCGGCCTGCTGGTCACCGCGTTCTTCCGGCTGGACTGGTGGCGGGAGGCGCTGTTCGACGGCGCGCGTCCCGCGCCGGTGGTGTTGCTCGGCCTGCTGGCAGTCTGCTGTGCCTTCGCCTGGCAGTCCCTGCTGCGGCGGGCCTTTCTCTGGGCCGAACCGGCGGCGTTGACCTGGCTGGACTTCGCAGGCGCCGACCGGGTCCGGGCGATCAGCGGGCGGTTGTGGCTGGGCTGGTCGACCCGGGTGCTCGCCCTTGGCTATCTCGGCACCTTCCTGGCCACCGTGGCCACATTCCCGCCGTGGGCCTGGTTGACCGGCGCCTGCCTGCTGGCCGGCAGCGCGGTCCCTGCCCTCGTCCTCGCCGCCCGCGCGCCGGGAACGCCATGGCGGTCCCCGCGGCGGTTACCGGTTGCGGCGGCTGCCGGGCGGCGACGACTGGTGCACACCTGGGCCGAGCGCCTGATCCGTTCGGTCGCGGTGAGTTTCCTCGACCCGATGCTGATGCTGCCGTCCGCCCGGCCGATCGGCGGGTGGTCCCTGCGGCCCCCGACCCTGCCGCGGCTGGCCTGGCTCGGGGTGCTGGGCCGGGCCAGGTTTCTGGGCTCGGCCCTGCTGCTCGCGCTCACCGCGGGGCTCGCCCATGCCGCGCTGCCCGCCGTGCCGGGCGTGGTGCTGGTCGGGCTGGGTGCCTTCGCCGCGCTGATCCCCTTCGGCGCAGGGATCGGCGAGCTGTGGCGCTCGCCGGGCAAGCTGCGCTGGCTGGACACCTCGGCGGGCGCGTTGCGGCTGTGGTTCGCGGTGACGCTCGGCGGGCTGGCGGCCGTCTGGGGTCTGGTGCTGGCCGCAGTGACCCTGCTGCTCGGCGCGCCACTGGCCGGTACCGCCTGGCTGGCCCTGCCGGTGGCCACCGGTTCCGTGCTGCGTACCGCCGCCCGGCCGCCGGTCAGCTATGACGACCTCGGCGGCACCGACCTGCCGTTCGGGCAGGTGCCCGTCCGGCTGGTCACCCAGGTCACCCGCGGCGCCGACCTCGGCGTGCTCGGCATCCTGCTGCTGGCCGGCCTGCCCTTCGGCCTGGCCGCCGTGCTGATCACCCTGGCCCTCACCGCCTACGGCATCCTCCGCTAGCGGTCAGCTGAACAGGCCGATCAGCTTGTCGACGGCCAGGTAACCGAACAGCACCAGGCACAGGGTGAGCAGCCCGTTGGACAGCCAGCGGGAGCGGCCATCCGGGCCGAGCCCGCGCGAGTTCAGCAGCACCAGCAGGGTCGCGGCGAGGAACGGCATGAACAACGCGCCGAGCGCCCCGTAGGCCACGGTGAGCTGGAACGGCCGGTCAAGGAACAGCAGCGCCATCGGCGGGAAGGTCAGCCACAGCACGTATCCGCGGTAGACCGGGCTGCGCACGCCCGCCTTGCGGTCGTAGTCGGCCACCGATTCCTCCGGCGCGTCCGCGGGCAGCCGCCAGGTCCGCCACCAGTCGGCGAACAGCAGGCTGACCCCGTTCCACACGCCGATCAGCGAGCTGAAGGTCACCGCGAAGAACCCGATCAGGAACGGGATCCGGGCCCACTCGCCGTAGTCGGCGGCCAGCACGTTGCCGAGCATCAGCAGGCCCTTGTCGCCCTTGACGACGCCCTGCCCCAGCAGCAGCTCCGACCCGACGATCAACATGGCGATCACGAAGATCCCGGTGGTGACGTACCCGGCCGTGTTGTCCAGCCGCATCATCGAAAGCCACCGCGAGGAGCGCCAGCCCTTGGCCATCGTCCAGTAGCCGTAGGCCGCCATGGTGATGGTGCCGCCCACCCCGCCGATCAGGCCGAGCACGTACACGAAGGAGCCTTCCGGCAGCCGCGGGACGAAGCCGCCCGCGGCGTCCAGCAGGTTCGGCGCCACCAGGACCGCCGTGCCCACCACGGTCACGAACATGATGCCGACGAACGCCGTCATCACCTTCTCGATCAGGGCGTAGCGGCCGAACCAGACCAGCAGGAACCCCAGCACCCCGCAGAGCATCGCCCAGTACCGCACCGAGACCGCGGGGAACAGCGCGTTCAGCGGCAGCCCGGACGCGGACATCGCGGTGGCGCCGTAGACGAACCCCCACACCACGGCGTAGGCGCCGAAGTACACCAGCACCCACTTGCCGAGCGTGCGCCAGCCTGCCAGCAGCGTCCTGCCGGAGGTCAGGTGCCAGCGGCCGACCGCCTCGGCGAGGGCGATCTTGAAGACGGTGCCGACGATCACCGCCCAGAGCAGGGTGTACCCGAACCGCGATCCGGCGACCATGGTGGCCACCAGGTCCCCGGCGCCCACCCCGGTGGCAGCGGCCATGATTCCCGGACCGATCTGGCGCAGCCGCGCCCGCCAGCCCACCGGGACGGCCACCTCATCGTGCCCAACGTTGCTCGACATGCCAGGCAACGTAGCCCAGTTCGGAACTACCGGACAGGCATTGTTGGCGGTTCTTTACCGGCTACCCCGGCCCGTGGACGGGTTCGGTGTTAAACACAGCCTAGGGGGCCAGCACCGCTCCCTGGCTGTCCACAGCCGACCGCAGGCCGTCCAGCGGCAGGCCCACCGCGTCGGCCACCGCGGCGACGGTGAAGAAGGCAGGCGTCGGGATCCGGCCGGTCTCGATCTTGCGCAGGGTCTCCACCGAGATCCCCGCCTGCTCCGCGACGTCGACCATGCTCCGCTTGCCGCGCGCTTCGCGTAGGACCGCACCCAGCCGTAAGCCGCGCTCGCGTTCCTGGTCGGTCAACGGGACTCGCACCATGGATTCGATACTAGTACCGATCCAGAATGCGGGGTTCCCCCAGGTTCTCCACAGCCTGTGGACAACTCGGGCCGCAGCCTGTGGAATTCTTCCCGGTGAAGATCGTCCGCCAAATCGGTGCAACCCGCGGGCGGGTCCGGCGCATGAGTAACGGCAGCGGTGCCGCCGACCGGAGGCGGCATCCGGCTGAGATCCACTGAGATCCACATGGCGTCCACAACAGGGAGATCTATGCGTACTCGTCTTGTGCTGTCCGGCTTCGCCGTGGTGCTCGGGCTGGGGGTCGGCATTCCGCTGGTCGCGGGTGCGGACACCGCTCCGGCTGAGCCGCCCGCCACGCAGAAGCCGGTCGAGTCCACCCCAGCCCAGGAGCCCGTCCCCTCCACGCCCGCCCCGGCGCCTGCTTCCACACCCGCGGTCACGCCCAGCGAGGAGCCCACCGTCGTCCCCAGTCCGCCCGCCGCCACCCCGTCGCCGGTCTCGCAGACCCCGGTCGAGACCCGGCCAGGGGCACAGGTGCCGGTCGACATCCCGGCAGGCGGGCGCCCCTGACGGTGCCGCTTTCCTCCGCGCCGTCCGACGGCGAGTTCAGCCGGTACTTCGCCGCGCGGGTGCACTCGTTGCGCTCGACGGCGTACCTGCTGTGCGGTGACTGGCACCGGGCAGAGGACATCACGCAGACCGCGCTGCTGCGGCTGTACCTGGCCTGGCCTCGCCTTGCGCGCCGTGACGCGCTGGACGCCTACGCGCGGCGCGTCGTGGTGCGCACCTTCTTCGCGGAGAACCGGCGGCTGTGGCGGTGGCGGGAGCGGCTGGTCGGCGAGCAGGTCGAGACGCCGGTGCGGCCCGAAGGCGCTGGGCACGATCACGAGCAGCGGATGCTGCTGCGGTCCGCGCTGGCCGCCGTACCGCCACGGCAGCGGGCGGTGCTGGTGCTGCGGTACTGGGACGACCTCAGCGTCGAGGAGACGGCGGCCGCGTTGCGCTGCTCAACGGGCACGGTGAAGAGCCAGGCCGCGCGCGGGCTGGCCACCCTGCGGCAGCGGCTCGGCCCGCAGCTGGACGGGCTGTCCCTGGCGAGTGAGAAGCGGAGGTGAGGGACATGCGAGACGAGGACGTGCGTGCCCTGTTCCGCGCGGCGGGGGACGGCCCGCCGATCGGTATCGACGTTGCCGAGGTCCTGCGCCGCGGGCGGCGGGTGCGGCGCAGGAACAGGGGGCTCGCCATCGGCGCGAGCACCCTGACCACGGTGGCCGCGGTGGTGGCGATCGTGGTCACCCTCGAACCGGGGCAGCGCGGTCCCGCGGTGCCCGCGGGACCGGGGCCCGCCTCGGTGCGCGGCACACCGGGGCCGAGCACTCCCGCCACCCCGGACCCCGCGAGCCCGCCGCACACCACCGGACCGCCGAGCCCGAGTGCGACCGTCGGCCCGAGCGAGGCCACCACGCCACCATCGGTTCCGCCTAGCTCCCAGGCCCCGAACCCGCCCACGATCGCGCCGACCAGCCGATGACGAACAGGGGCCCCGCCGAGCAGGCCGCTCGGCGGGGCCCCTGGGTACGGGTCAGGCGCCTGGCGGCACCGGCAGTGGCATGCCGGGGCAGCTGGTGTCCTCGGGAACGATGCCGTCCACAAGGTAGCGCTCCACCACGCTGTCCGCGCAGGCGTTGCCACCCGCGTAGATGCCGTGGTCGCCCTCGCCGGTGATGGTCAGCATCCGGGAACCCTCGAACGCTCGGTGCGCCCGCCGGGCGCCCTCGATCGGCGTGGCCGGATCGTGCACCGACTGCACGATCAGCACCGGCGGCACGCCCTCGCCGTCCACCTTCGGCAGGTCGATCGGCTTGTTCTTCCAGAAGATGCACGGCTGGATCAACCAGCCCCAGCCGAGCAGCGGGTACTGCTTACCGAGCCGCTCGGACTGCCGGATCACACTGCGCCGGTTGCCCGGCCACGGGCCCTCGTTGCACGGGATGGTCCAGAAGCTGGCGTCGTAGGCGTCGTCGTAGTCGGTCGGCACCATCAGCGGCTGCGGGCCGGTGACCTCGGTGTCCGGGTTCTTCGCCTTGACCTCCTTGGCGACGGCCGCCTGCTGCTGGGCCGACACGCCGCCCTCGACCAGCGTGCGCACGTTCACCAGGTGCTCGGCGAGGCCGATGAAGGCCCGCTTGCTGTACAGCGAGCCTGCGATGGTGGAGTCCAGCTCGTTCGGGCCGACCCGCTCACCGTCGATCTCCACCGGACGCTCGGCCAGCGCGGCACGCACGTCCTCGTAGGTCTGCCTGGCCTGCTCCCCGGTGGTGCCGAAGTGGTACACCGAGTCGTACCGTGCCATCCACGGCAGGAAGTCCTGCCGCCACCGGCGCTCGAAGCCGAGCGGCTGCCAGTCGAAGGACTTCTTCCAGGTGGTGGTGAACTCGGTCGCCGAGTCCAGCACGAACCGCCCGGTGCGCTCGGGGAAGGTGGTCGCGTAGTGCGTGCCAAGCCAGGTCCCCGCGGAGTAGCCCACCCAGTTGATCTTGTGTCGGTCGAGCAGCAGGCGCAGCAGGTCGATGTCCCGGACCGTCTGATAGGTGTTGATCAACGGTCCGAGCTCGCCGGAGAGGTGCTGGCAGGAGTGCGCCGCGTACTTGGTCGCCTGCAGAATGAGGTTCAGGTTCCGCGGATGCCGGTTGCGCGGGTCCAGCGAGTCGCCGGTGCCGATCGCGCCGCCGCAGGTGATGTTGGTGCTCTCCCCGGTCCCGCGCGGGTCGAAGCCGATGATCTCCTGTTGCGCGCGCAGCTTCGCCTGGTTGCGCAGCCGGGCCGGGAAGATCCGGCCGGGCGCGCCGGGGCCGCCCGGGTTGGTCAGCACGCTGGCGGTCGCCTCCCCGCCGGTGGCCTTGAGCCTGCTCACCGCGATGGACACGTCGATCTTGTCGTCCACCCGGTTCCAGTTGCGCGGGGAGTTGAAGGTCGCGCATTCGATGCCCTCCGCCCCTGGTGGCGGTGGGCTGGGCAACTCGTCCTCGGTGCAGGGATGCCAGGCAAGGACCTGGTTCGCGTAGCGGGCGGGGATGTTCGTGGAGTTCAGCGGGAGGTCCTCGACCGCCCCAGCCTGCTCCGCGAGCGCCGGGGTGATCCCGGCCAGCAGGGTGCCCGCCATCGCCGGGATCAACACGGCGAGGCGCGTGCGTTTCATAGCGTTGCCCCTTATCGTTTTGTCTCTTTTTGTCGCATCCGTTTGTCTAGGCCCTCTACCTGCGACGAAACATTGATATCCGGCCGGGCCGGGGAGGGCAACCGTACGTTCGTTGGAAACCACGAACCGGTGAGAAGGGTTAAGGTCTACCCGCTCAAGCATGGCCGCGAGACGAGGTGAGGTGGCATGTCCGCAGGTAAGGCCGGTGGCGGGAGCGGGCTGCGGTTCAGCCCGTGGAACCTGCTGCTGCTCGTCCCCTTCTGGATCCTGATCACACCGCTGTACAACCGGACGGATCCGGAGCTGTTCGGCATGCCCTTCTTCTACTGGTTCCAGTTCGTCGCGATCGCCATCGGCGTGCTGTGCACCGTGCTGGTGTACCGCGGAACCAGGGACAAGCCGACCACCCCGGCACCGCCGCCGCGGGACGGGGATGTGGACGACCTGGACGAGGGGAGCCACGGCTGATGCAGTGGGTCGAACTGAGCATCTTCTGCGCCCTGTTCCTGCTGGTCACCGTGCTTGGCTTCGTCGCGTCCCGGTGGCGGGCCGCGGCCACCCTCGACCACCTGGACGAATGGGGCCTCGGCGGCCGCAAGTTCGGTTCCTGGATCACCTGGTTCCTGATCGGCGGTGACCTCTACACCGCCTACACCTTCGTCGCCGTCCCCGCGCTGCTGTTCGGCGCGGGCGCGATGGGGTTCTTCGCGATGCCCTACACGATCATCGCCTACCCGCTGGTGTTCCTGCCGCTGCTGCGGCTGTGGTCGGTGTCCAGGGCGCGCGGCTACGTCACCCCGGCCGACTTCGTCCGCGGCCGGTACGGCTCACCGACCATGGCCCTGCTGGTGGCGGTGACCGGCATCGTCGCCACCATGCCCTATATCGCGCTGCAGCTGGTCGGCCTGGAGGCGGTACTGCGCACGATGGGGTTCAACGAGTCCGGTTTCCTCGGACACCTTCCGTTGCTGATCGCCTTCGTCATCCTCGCGCTGTACACCTACCAGTCCGGGCTGCGCGCGCCCGCGCTGATCGCCTTCGTCAAGGATGTGCTGATCTACCTGGTGATCCTGGTGGCGGTTGTCTACCTGCCGGCCAAGCTCGGCGGCTGGGGCGAGATCTTCGGGGCGGCGCGGGAGAAGTTCGCCGCCACGCCGTCCCCGAACGACGGGATCCTGCTGAACGGGAACAACCAGCTGCAGTACGCCACCCTGGCGCTGGGCTCGGCACTCGCGCTCTTCCTCTATCCACATGCGGCGACCGGGGCGCTGGCCTCCCGCGGCCGGGACGTGCTGAAGCGGAACATGTCGGCGCTGCCTGCCTACTCGGTGCTGCTCGGCCTGCTGGCGCTGCTGGGCTTCATGGCGATCGCGGCGGGTACCGAGCCGTTGCTGAACAACGCCACCGGCAGGCCGGACGGCAACACCATCGTGCCGAACCTTTTCGACGACATGTTCCCCTCCTGGTTCGCCGGGATCGCCTTCGCCGCGATCGGGATCGGCGCGCTGGTGCCCGCGGCGATCATGTCCATCGCCGCGGCGAACCTGTGGACCCGCAACATCTACAAGGAGTACCTCAGGCGCGGGGCCACCCCGCGGCAGGAGGCCAGGCAGGCCAAGGCCGCCTCGCTGGTGGTGAAGTTCGGCGCGGTGCTGTTCATCGTGGGCATCGACCCGCAGTACGCGATCGACCTGCAGCTGATCGGCGGGGTGATCATCCTGCAGACCCTGCCCGCGGTGGCCATCGCGCTGTACACCCGCTGGCTGCACCGGTGGGGCCTGATCGCGGGCTGGCTCGTCGGCATGGGCTGGGGCCTCTACCTGCTCTACACCATCCCCAACCCGGCCGCGGGCAAGGAGCATTTCGGCGGCTCGGCGCTGGCGCTCGGCAAGCTGAACCTGTTCGGCTGGGAGCCGTTCGCCGGTTCACCGGTGCAGATCTACGTCGGCATCGTCGCGCTGGTGGCCAACCTGGTGGTGGCCGCGCTGGTCACCCTGCTGGCCCGCAGGCTGCGGGTGTTCCCTGGGCTGGACACCACGAAGCTGGCTGACTACCACGTGGACGAGCACGACGAGAACCTACGCCCGGTTGGCAGCGGGTGAGCGAGGCCGGACCTGCTCGGCCCTGCTCAGCGCGGTGTGCGAGACCAGGTACAGCACGCAGGCGTTCAGCAGGTGCCACAGGAAGTGTGTGCCGGGCGGGAAGCTGCCGCATACCGAATGGTCGGCGGTCCGCAGCGAGAGCGACACCGTGAACACCCCGCCGGCCAGCGCGAAGCTGCGCCAGTACGGCCGCAGGGTGTGGTCCCTTGCGAAGGCCAGCAGCAGGGCGAAGGCGAACAGTCCCAGCAGCGGCGCCAGGTAGCTGGAGCCGAACCCGATGCTGGAGAACACCGCGGTGACCAGCGCGGTGAAGCCGATGAAGGCGGGCGCGGCCAGCCAGGCAAGGCGCGGGCGGACCCCGAAGAACAGGCGGGGGAACAGCACCGCGTAGTACAGCACGAACACCAGGATGAACCCGGAGTCCGCGGCCGCGGCCCAGCGCTGGGCCAGGGCGTGGAAGGCGGTGCTGGCCAGGAAGATCAGGCCGAGCAGCACGGCCAGGGTGCGGGCGAGCCTCGGATCGGCCGCGGTCCGCGCCTTCCGCCAGATCAGCATCGCCGCGACCAGGAAAGCCAGGTTGCTGACCGTGTTCAGCGGCTCTCCCCACAGCCCCGGCGCGATCCGCTCGCAGTAGTTGTCGACGTAAGCCGTCCAGTCCACGCGCTCCGGTGTAACAGACGACGGCCAAGAATGCTCTCAGCCGCAGTCGTCCAGCCTGCGCAGCAGGAACCGGCGTTGCGGCTGCGAGCACGGCAGCAGCAGCGCCCGCCGGTAATGGTCGGCGGCCACTTCCGGCTGCCCGGCTTGCAGGTACAGGGCGCCGAGTGCGGCGGGAAGGGGCAGGTGGGTGGCCAGCCGCGGCTCCTCCCGCAGCGCTTCCAGCTCGGCGATCCCTGCCGTGGGTCCGTGCACCATCGCCAGTGCGATCGCCCGGTTCAGCCGGGTGACCGGGGACGGCCGCAGCCGCAGCAACTGGTCGTACAACTCGAGGATCCGGGCCCAGTCGGTGTGCTCAGGGCGCTCCGCGGCGATATGACACAGCACGATCGCCGCCTCCACGTGGTAGGCCGACAGGTCCGGCCCGGTGCAGGCCGCTGCGAAGGTGCGGGTGCCCTCGGCGATCAGCGCCCGGTCCCAGCGCGTGCGATCCTGGTCGGGCAGCAGCACCAGGTCGCCGCACTCGTCCACCCTGGCAGGCAGCCTGCCTGCCTGTAGCAGCAGCAGCGCCAGCAGGGCCCTGGCCCGCGGCAGGTCGGTGCGCCGGTCGGCGAGCAGCAGCCTGCCGAGCCGGATCGCCTCCCCGCACAGTTCGCCGCGTACGGCGGCGTCCCCACTGGTGGCCCGGTAGCCCTCGGTGAACAGCAGGTACAGCACCGCCAGCACGCTGTCCACCCTGGCGGGTAGTGCCTCGGCCGGGGGCAGCTCGACCCGTTGCCCGCACTCGCGCAGCCAGCGTTTCGCCCGCACCAGCCGCTGGGCCACGGTCGCCGGCCTGGCCAGCAGGGCGCTGGCGATCTCCGGCACGCCGAGGCCGCCGACGGTCTTCAGGGTCAGCGCCACCTGGGACACCTGGGGCAGCTCCGGGTGGCAGCACAGCAGCATCAGGGCCAGCTCCGCGTCCCCGGTCGCCGGGGTGCCCTGCTGCCCGAGGCAGGCGAGTGCGGGCAGCTTCGTGCGCAGGGTGCGTTCCCTGCGCAGCAGGTCCATGGCGCGGTTGCGGGCCGCGCGCAGCAGCCAGGCCCGCGGATTGTCCGGCACCCCGGAGTGCGGCCAGGTGCGCAGCGCCTGCTCCAGCGCGTCGGCAACGCAGTCCTCGGCGAGGTCGAGCCGGTCCGCGCCGAGGGTACGGGCCAGCGTGGCGGTGATCTGCCCCGCGCTGTGCCGGAACAGGTGCTCCACCACGCTGGCCGGTACGGTCATTCGAGGGTCAGCTCCCTGATCTCGAGGTACCCGAACTCGAGGTGCGGGTGGTCCTTGCACAGCTCGACCGCCTCGTCCATGCTCTCCGCCTCGAACACGGCGTAGCCGCCGATCACATCCGGCGCCTCGGCGAACGGCCCGGTGCTGACCACGACGCCGTCACCGTTCCTGCGCAGCACCTTCGCCTCGTCCGCCAGCCCGGCGCCGCCGAGCAGCCTGCCCTGCGCGCGCAGCCGTTCGTCCCAGGCGAGATAGGCCTGCAACGCCTGCTCCGCCCGCTCCGGATCCGCCCACGCCGGATCGTCGGCACCGCCGACCGCGAAACCGATGTACTTGGTCATCCCGCCTCCTGTTCAGCTCCTAGTCCGTGCAGCCCTGTTCGCCGATGGCCCTTACCTCGATCGACCCGATCGCCAGGTGCGGATGGCTACCGAAGATCTTCTCCGCCTCGTCCAGATCGGCGGCCTCGAGCACCAGGTAGCCGCCGACGATCTCGTTCGACTCGGTGTGCGGGCCGTCGGTCGAGGCAGGCTCGCCCCCGGCGAGGCGCAGCACCCTGCCGCTACGGGACAGCCCGCCGCCACCGACCGGGGTGCCAGCCTGCTCCCGTTCGGCGTTCCACGCGAGGTACTCGTCCAGGGTGCGCTGGGCCTCGTCCGGGCTGAGCCCGGTGTAGGCCTGGACCGGGTTGCGCAGGAACCCGACATAACTGGGCATGGTCTCCTCCTTCTGGGTTGATCCGCCGGTATGACGAACGAGACCGCGCCGAATCGACACCACTAGGGTGGCCAATATGGGTGACCAGGTGAGCAGGTTCGGCGCCGTCGAGCCGGAGGAGCTGCCCGCGGACCTGCGCGAACGGATCGAGGTGATCGCGGAGAAGTCCGGGTTCGTGCCGAACATCTTCCGCGCGCTCGGGCACCGGCCAGCCGAACTGCGGGCCTTCCTGGACTACCACGACGCGCTGATGGAGCGAAGGGACGGCCTGAGCAAGGCCGAGCGGGAGCTGGTGGTGGTCGCCACCTCCGGCGCGAATCACTGCACCTACTGCGTGGTGGCGCACGGTGCGATCCTGCGGATCCGGGCCAAGGACCCGGAACTGGCCGACCGGGTCGCCAGCAACCCCTGGCAGGTGGAGCTGGATCAGCGCGGCAGGGCGATCGTGGACCTCGCGCTCGCGCTGGCGCGCGACTCAGCCCGTTTCGGCGAGGAGCACCTGGCCGCGGCCAGGGCAGCGGGGCTGACCGAGGACGAGATCTGGGACGTCGGCGCGATCACCGCCCTGTTCGCCATGTCCAACCGCCTGGCCCACCTCACCGCGCTGCGGCCCAACCCCGAGTTCTACGGAATGGGCCGCTAGAGGTCCCGCCGCCAGGTCTGGCCGACCACCTCGCGGCCGAACCGGTGCTGCGCCTGCTGCTCGACCAGCTCGAACCCGGCCTGCTGGTAGATCCGGCGCGCGGCGACCAGCACGTCGATGGTCCACAGCTCGATCGCGGTGTACCCGGCCGTGCGGGCGAAGTCCAGGCAGCCATCGACCAGCTTCCGGCCGATGCCCAGCCCGCGGGCCTGCGGCTCGAGCAGCAGCAGCCGCAGCTTCGCGGTGTGCGCATCGGCGCCCGGCATGCAGAAGATCGAGCCGGCAGGCTCCCCGTCCAGCTCGGCGATCCAGGCCGCCTGGCGGGTGCCCGGCCGCGCCTGCCCGTACTCGGCCACAACCTGCGCCACCAGCGCCTCGAAGGTGTGGTCCAGGCCGTGCTCGGCGGCATAGCGGACCCCGTGCCGGTGCACCACCCAGCCCAGGTCCCCGGCCCGCGGCGGCCGCAGGAACACCGCGGGCTCCCGCTCGCGCCCGCCGACCAGCCTGCTGATCGTGCCCATGGCGGCCAGCAACCGCCGCTGGTCCGGCTCGGCAAGCCCGGCCAGCAGCTCCCCGACCTGCGCGGTGCTGCGTTCCTCCAGGTCCGCCTGGGTTCGCCTGCCGTCGTCGGTGAGCCGGACGGTCTGCCGCCTGCCGTCGGTGGCCGAGCGTTCCCGGACCAGCAGGCCGCGCCGTTCCAGTTTGGCCAGCAGCCTGCTGGCGTAACCCGGATCCAGGTCCAGCTCCCGGCGCAGGTCGGTGACCTCGGTGAGGTCCTGCTGGGCGATCTCGAACAGCAGCCGCGCCTCGCCGAGGGTGTAGGGCGTGCCCACCAGCCCCTCGTCCAGCACCCCGATCACCCGGGTGTAGAGCCGGTTGAACGCCCGGACCTGGGCCACCCGGTGGGCGGGCACCTGCTGATTCATTGACCATCACAACCAATCAGTTGACTAAGTCAATGATATGGGCGCATGCTGCCCAGGCAAGCGAAAAGATGGGGGGCGAACATATGGAAACCCCGTGATGCTGCCAGGTCGGGGGTCCGCCAGCATCACGGGGTCATGGGGGGTATCGACGCCGCATCGGGCGGCGTTACATTCGTTATCGAATGTGTCCTAGGTCACTCGATCGGGTGTAGGTCGGACGGGCGTACGGCGTCCTGCCTGCGCCGTGCTTACGCCCGGTCAGCGCATGTGGGCCTGCCGGGCCTGCGCCATGGCGATCAGTTCCTGGCGCATGGTTGAGCTGGCCGCGTTGTCGATCGCGCGGTTGACCGCCCGCCGGGTGCGGGCCTCGGCGCGGCGGGCGCGGAGCTTGGCGGTGAGGTTCATGGTGTCTGCATCCCCTTGCGACTCGTCATCGGCTACCCCTCTAGTATGCACCTTTTTTCACAAAGTCGCCATTGATCGTCCGGTGAATCAGGGCACACGCCGATGAATCATCGGCAACATTCCGAGTTTGGCCGCCAGTCTTCCGACACTAGCCGTTCACTCGAGCTCCCCGCCGCGGCCGAGCAGGTAGTTGCCGAAGTGCGGGACGGTGAACGCGATATGTCCGCGCTCGGCGGAGTACACCAGCCCCTTCTTCATCAGGCTGTCCCGCGCGGGGGACAGCGAGGAGGGCTTGCGGCCGAGGTACACCGCGACATCCGAGGTACCGGCGCTCTCGTCCTTTCCCCTGGTCAGCTCGGCCATCGCGATCAGGTACTCGCGCTCGGCCGGGGTGGCCCGCTCGTAACGCGAGCCGAAGAAGCCCACCGCAAGCTCGGCCTCCGCATCGGGCGCGGCCACCCGGACGTCCTCCGCGGTGATCGGGTCCGAGGGCGCGGCATCCCAGGCCGCCTTGCCGTAGGCCTGGATGAAGTAGGGGTACCCGCCGGAGGCGTGGAACAGGGCGTCCAGCGCGTCCGGGGCGATCCCGGCCTCCTCCCGTTCCACCGGCGCCAGTACCGCGCGGTCGGCGTGCTCGCGATCCAGCCGGTCGATCCGCATGTACTTGAACAGCCGCTCGGAATAGGACTTCGATGCCGACAGCACCGCGGGCACGTGCGGCAGCCCCGCGCCGACCACCACCAGCGGCGCCCCGGACTGGGAGAGTTCGTGACAGGCCGCGCACAGCGCGGAGACATCCTCAGGGCCCAGGTCCTGGATCTCGTCGATCAGCAGCGCCACCCCGGTCCCGACATCCGCGGCCAGTTCGGCCACATCGGTGAACAACTCGACCAGGTCGATCTCGATGTCCCCGGAGTCGGCCCTTCCGGTGGCCGCGGGTACGTCGATCCCCGGCTGCCACTTGTCCCGCATCTTCGAGTCCGAGCGGCTGGCCCGCAGCGCGAACGCCTTCAGCACCGCGAGCACCTCGTCCACCCGGTCCGGTGCCCGGTGCCGCACCGCCAGGTCGCGGATCGCCCGGTGCAGCGCGGCGGACAGCGGGCGGCGCAGCTCGGCGTCCGGGCGCGCCTCCACCTTGCCCGCGCCCCAGCCCCTGCGCACCGCCATCGAGCGCAGCTCGCCGAGCAGCACGGTCTTGCCGACCCCGCGCAGCCCGGTGAGCACGAGGCTGCGCTCCGGCCGCCCGCGCGCCACCCGCTCCAGTACCACCTCGAATGCCTTCAGCTCACGTTCGCGGCCTGCCAGTTCCGGCGGGCGCTGGCCGGCGCCGGGAGCGAACGGATTCCGCACGGGGTCCATCCATCACAATCTATTGGGTTGTCTAGCGTCCGCCCGATATTCCGGAAGAAACCGCTACCCGCGTGTCGGGTTTGTCCCTCCGGTCTCCCGCTGTTGTTTCCCCAGCCGTCACGTCGCTGTGTGAGTCTCGGCCGGACCCTTCACCGAACGGCTGGGGAGAGACATGAAACGCAGATACGGCCTGGTGGCGCTGGTGGCGGTGCTGGTAGCCGGGTTGCTCGGCACCGGGACGGCACAGGCCTGGCCGCGCAAGCGGCTGGACATCCAGGCACACCGCGGTGGGATCGGGCTCACCGTGGAAGGCACGCTCGCCGCCTTCGCCAAGGCCATGGAGCTCGGCGTGACCACCCTGGAGCTGGACATCCAGATCACCGCCGACGGCCGGGACGTGGTCACCCACGACCGCAGGATCAACCCGGGCAAGTGCGCGGACACCGCCCCGGTCACCCCGGGGGACCCGGACTTCCCCTACGCGGGTAAGTACATCAAGGACCTCACCTTCGCGCAGGTCCGCACGCTGGACTGCGGTTCGCAGCGGCAGCCGAACTATCCGGACCAGGAGCTCTCGCCGGGGGCGAAGATGCCCACCCTGGCCGAGGTGTTCGCGCTGGCAAGGCGGCATCGCGCCTGGGGGATGCACTTCAACATCGAGACCAAGGTGGAGGCGGCCGCCCCGGAGGAGACCGCGCCGCGCACCCGGTTCGTCCGCCGCGCGGCCTGGGAGATCACCTGGTCCGGGTTCGCGCACAACACCACCATCCAGAGCTTCGACTGGGGCGCGCTGATGGAGATGCGCCGCACGGCGCCGTGGCTGAAGCTGGTCGCGCTCACTCAGCCCAGCTTTCTCGAGGTGGGCCGGCCGGGTAAGTCCCCGTGGCTGGGCGGGCTGGACATCGACGACTTCGGCGGCAGCCCGGTGCGCGCGGCGAAGTCCTTCGGTGCCCACGCGCTGTCCCCTGTGCACGGCTACCCGCAGGGCGGCAGCGTGCACGACCCGGACTACGTCCCGTTCACCACCGAGGAGCTGGTGGACGAGGCGCACCGGGCGGGCATGAAGGTGGTGCCGTGGACCGTCAACGACAAGGCCACCATGCACAAGCTGATCGACGACGGCGTGGACGGGATCATCACCGACTACCCGGATCGGCTGCGCGAGGTGGCTGCGGAGCGCGGATTCCGGCTCCCGCGGTCCTACCCGGCCCGGTGAGCACTCCGGCTAGCCTTCGCTAGCACTTTCTAGTGTCAGCTCTATATTCGGGTAGAGCTCGCTAGTTCGCCGGAGCGTGAATATGGCCGCGAGCGGGTAGCTTCGAGGTGAACCAGTTCTCATCTCAGGAGGGCGACGATCGTGATTGTGCGTCGACTGGCCCGCCCGCTGCTTGCGGCCATATTCATCTCCGGCGGTATCAATGCGCTGCGGGATGCCCAGGGGCACGCCAAGGCGGCGGAGCCGTTGCTGAACCGCACCATCGGTACCGAGACCGTGGACGCGGTGACCCTGGTCAGGGCGGACGCCGCGGTCAAGGTCGGCGCCGGTACCGCGCTGGCGCTTGGCAGGCTGCCGCGGTTGTCCGCCGTCCTGCTGCTGGGCAGCCTGGTGCCCACCACGGCCGCCGGTCACCCGTTCTGGGAAAGCGAGGACCCCGGCGAGCGGCAGCAGCAGTTGATCCACTTCCTGAAGAACGCCGGTCTCGCGGGTGGCCTGCTGCTGGCCATGGCGGACACCGGTGGCAAGCCGTCCCTTGGCTGGCGAGCCCGCCGCGCCGCCCGCAAGGCGGGTGAGCAGGCCGGCGAGCTCGCCGACAGGGTGCGCTAACGGGTCACCTGCTCGCCACCCGCCGGTACCGGGCGACCGCCAGCGGGGCGAAGATCGCCACCACCGCGACGCAGCAGAGGATCGCGTACAGCGAGGCGTTCTCCGCGGGCCAGCCGGACGGTGCTGGTCCGAACCGGTTGCCGAACAGGTCCCTGGTGGCGTTGATGACCGCGGTGAACGGGTTCCACTCGGCTACCGGCCGCAGGAAGGCAGGCAGGTCGGAGGTGAGCACGAACGCCGAGGACACGAAGCTGAGCGGGAACAGCCAGATGATCCCCGCGCTCTGCGCGACCTCCACGCTGCGGGCCACCAGCCCGATCCAGGCGCCGACCCAGGACAGCGCGAAGGCGAACATGAGCATCACCAGGTAGCCCAGCACCGCGTCCAGGAAGCTGCCCCGGATACGCCAGCCCACGATCAGCCCGCAGACCGACATCACCACCAGCGCGACCACGCTGACCGCGAGGTCGGAGGTGGTGCGGCCGAGGACCACCGCGAGCCGGGACATCGGCAGCGAGCGGAACCGGTCGATGATGCCCTTCTGCAGGTCGTTGGCGAAGCCGACCACGGTGAAAGCCGAGTTGAACGCCATGGTCTGGGCGAAGATCCCGGCGATCAGGTACTCGCGGTAGGCGGGCCCGCCTGCCTCGCCACCGATGGCCTCGCCGAAGACGTAGGCGAACAGCAGCACGAACATGATCGGCTGCAGGGTGGCCGACATCAGCCATTCCGGGTTCCGCCGGACGTTCATCAGGTTGCGCCAGGCGACCACGCCGCCATCGGAGAAGCTCTTCGCGATCGTGTTCATGCCGGCAGTTCCTCCTCGGTGGCGTGGCCGGTCAGGGAGAGGAACACGTCGTCAAGGGTGGGCCGGTGCAGCGCCACGTCCTGCACCACGACGTTCTGCCCGTCCAGCCTGCGCAGGGCCTCGATCAGGGCCTTGGGCCCGGTGTCCACCAGCACGTCCACCTTGCGGGTGTGCTCGTCCACAGCCGGGGTGCCGCTGCCGACCTCGGCCAGCACCCGCGCGGTCGCGGGCAGGTCCTCGGCCGCGGCCACCACCAGCTCCAGCCGCTCCCCACCGATCTGGCCCTTGAGCTGGTCCGCGGTGCCCTGGGCGATCACCCTGCCCTTGTCGATCACCATGATGTTGTCGGCGAGCTGGTCGGCCTCCTCCAGGTACTGGGTGGTGAGCAGCACGGTCGTGCCGTCCGAGACCAGCTCCTTGATCACGTCCCACATGTCGATCCGGCCGCGCGGGTCCAGCCCGGTGGTCGGCTCGTCCAGGATCACCACGGTCGGCTCGGCGACCAGGGCCCCGGCGAGGTCGAGCCGCCGCCGCATGCCGCCGGAGTACCCCTTGGCGGGCCGGTCGGCGGCCTCCTCGAGGCGGAACCGGGCGAGCAGTTCCCGCGCCCGTGCCTTGGCCGCGGACTTCTTCTTGCCGTACAGCCTGCCGACCATGTACAGGTTCTCGGCCCCGGTCAGGTTCTCGTCCACCGCGGCGTACTGCCCGGACAGCCCGATCGCGTGCCGCACCGCGTCCGGCTCGGCCAGCACGTCGTGCCCGGCTATCCGCGCGCTGCCCGCGTCCGGTTTCAGCAGGGTGGCCAGGATCCGCACGGTCGTGGTCTTCCCCGCGCCGTTCGGCCCGAGCAGCCCGAGCACCTGCCCGGAGTGGATCTCCAGATCGACCCCGTCCAGCGCCCTGGTCGAGCCATAGGTCTTCACCAGACCTTGTGCACGCACCGCAACATCGTTGTCGGGCCGGCCCATGTCATACCCCCTTCAGAAGTATGCGGGCATGCTAGGCGTGACCACCGACAATTGTCCTCCGGAATAACCCGGAGTTCTCCCTGAGCTGACTACGGCTGACCGCGGCCGGCTACACAGTGTCGACCGCCCGGGCGCCCGTCAGCGTTCCAGGATCGCGGTGACCCCCTGGCCGCCCGCGGCGCAGATGGAGATCAGCCCGCGCCCGGAGCCCTTTTCGTGCAGCAGCTTGGCCAGGGTGGCGACGATCCGGCCGCCGGTGGCCGCGAAGGGGTGGCCCGCGGCGAGCGAGGAGCCGTTCACGTTCAGCTTCGCCCGGTCGATCGCCCCCGGAGGGGTGTCCAGGTGCAGCTTCTCCTTGGCGAAGTCCGGGTCCTCCCATGCCTTGAGGGTGGCCAGCACCTGGGAGGCGAACGCCTCGTGCACCTCGTAGAAGTCGAAGTCCTGCAGGGTGAGCCCGGCCTTGGCGAGCAGCCGCGGCACCGCGTACGCGGGTGCCATCAGCAGGCCCTCGCCGCCGTGCACGTAGTCCACCGCCCCCGTCTGGGAGAGGGTCAGGTACGCCAGCACCGGCAGGTTGCGCTCCTTGGCCCACTCCTCGGTTGCCAGCAGCACGGCCGAGGCCCCGTCCGAGAGCGGGGTCGAGTTGCCCGCCGTCATCGTGCCCTCCGCGCCGCCGAAGGCGGGCTTGAGCTTGCCCAGCTTCTCCGCGGTGGAGTCGGCCCGCAGGTTCTGGTCCCTGGACAGCTTCAGGTACGGGGTCAGCAGGTCGTCGAAGAAACCGCGGTCGTAGGCTGCGGCCAGCCGCTGGTGGCTGGTGGCGGCGAGCTCGTCCTGCTCGGCGCGGCTGATGTCCCATTCCTTCGCGGTGAGCGCCGCATGCTCGCCCATGGACAGCCCGGTGCGCGGCTCGGCGTTGCGCGGGATCTCCGGCACGATGTGCCCCGGCCGGAGTTTGGTCAGCAGCTTGAGCCGCTGCCCGACCGTCTTGGCCGCGTTCAGCTGTACCAGCAGCTGCCGCAGGTCGTCGTTCACCGCCAGCGGTGCGTCGCTGGTGGTGTCCACCCCGCCGGCGATACCGGACTCGATCTGGCCCAGCGCGATCTTGTTCGCCACGTTGATGATCGCCTGCAACCCGGTGCCACAGGCCATCTGCACGTCCGCGGCCGGGGTCTCCGGCGCCAGCTCGCTGCCCAGGACGCTCTCCCTGGCCAGGTTGAAGTCGCGGGAGTGCTTGAGCACCGCGCCAGCCGCGACCTCGCCGATCCGCTCACCCTGCAGCGCGAACCGGCTGACCAGCCCGTCCAGCGCCGCGGTGAACATGTCCTGGTTGGAAGCCTTGGCGTAGGGGCCGTTGGACCGGGCGAACGGGATGCGGTTGCCGCCGATGATGGCGACCCTGCGCGCGCCGGAGCCCGCCTTCGGTGCGGGCTTGGGTTTGGCCGCACCCTTGTTCGCGGCGGCCTTGGTTGTCCGCCCGCGCCCGCTCGGCGCCTTGTCCGGCTTCTCGGCTGAGCTCATGTTTCCTCCAGCGCCCACTGTGCTATTCGACCGTGATGTGAACCCGGGACGAGTGTAACCTACTTGCGAGTAGGTTAAGCTTCGTAGTGACGCGACCGGCAGTAAGGGCGGAGGGAAGCCATGGCTGACAGGTATCAGCAGTTCACCAGGACCCCGGTAGGAAAGTTCCTGGTACCCAAGCTCGGCCTGCCGAACCCGACCCCGCTACGCCGGTACAAGCCCGGTCAACCTCACCTCGAGGGTCCC
Source organism: Amycolatopsis aidingensis (assembly GCF_018885265.1). Taxonomy (GTDB): domain Bacteria; phylum Actinomycetota; class Actinomycetes; order Mycobacteriales; family Pseudonocardiaceae; genus Amycolatopsis; species Amycolatopsis aidingensis. The sequence goes on along the minus strand of NZ_CP076538.1, from coordinate 7,523,569 downwards.
GCACTTCTCGGCGCGGCGCCGGGTGGGCGGCTGGAGAAGTCCCTGCACGGCCAGCTGACCGGCGCCGGGATCGAGGTGCGCGAGCTTGACACCGCTGACGGCAGGTACGGTGCGCTGGTCTTCGACGCCACCGGGATCACCGACCCGGCCCAGCTGCGCGAGATGTACCGGTTCTTCCACCCGGTGATCCGCAAGGTCGGGTACTGCGGCCGGGTCGTGGTGCTCGGCACGCCCCCGGAGCAGGCCGAGGGCAGGGAGCGGATCGCGCAGCGCGCGCTGGAGGGATTCACCCGCTCGGTCGGCAAGGAGCTCAAGCGCGGGGCCACCGCCCAGCTGGTGTACGTGGCCGAGGGCGCGGAGGGCGCGACCGAGTCCACCATGCGCTTCCTGCTCTCGGCGAAGTCGGCCTTCGTGGACGCGCAGGTGATCCGGATCGGCACCGCGGGCAAGCCGGAGGTGCCCGTGCCGGACAACTGGGAGAAGCCGCTGGACGGCAAGGTCGCGCTGGTGACCGGGGCATCGAGGGGGATCGGCGCGTCCATCGCCGAGGTACTGGCAAGGGACGGCGCGCATGTGGTCGCTCTGGACATCCCCGCACAGGGCGGTGACCTGTCCCAGGTGGCCAACCGGGTCGGCGGCTCGGCCCTGCAGCTGGACATCACCGCCCAGGACGCCCCTGCCAAGCTGGCCGAGTACCTCACCGATCGCCACGGCGGGGTGGACATCGTGGTGCACAACGCGGGCATCACCAGGGACAAGACCCTCGGCAACCTTGCCGAGGGCAACTGGGACGCGGTGCTCACCGTGAACCTGGCCGCGCAGCTCGCGGTGAACGACAAGCTGCTTGCGGACAAGGTGCTGCGCCAGGACGGCCGGATCATCGGGGTGTCCTCGATCGCGGGCATCGCGGGCAACGTGGGCCAGACCAACTACGGCACCAGCAAGGCCGGGGTGATCGGCATGGTCGACACCGGCGCGCCCGTGCTCGCCGAGTACGGCGGGACGATCAACGCGGTCGCTCCAGGGTTCATCGAGACCAAGATGACCGCGGCGGTGCCGCTGTTCATCCGGGAGGCAGGCAGGCGGTTGTCCAGCCTCTCCCAGGGCGGGCTTCCGGTGGACGTTGCCGAGACCATCGCCTGGTACGCCAACCCCGCCTCCAGCGCGGTGAACGGCAACGTGGTCCGCGTGTGCGGCCAGGCCCTGATCGGGGCGTGAGCGCGATGACGGTGAAGGAGCTGCGGTCCGAGCCCAAGCTGTCGGCCCTGTACTCCAAGGCGGCGCTCGGCGGGTTGCTGCCCGGCGGCAAGAGCGGCGGTGGCGGTGAGCTGCCCGCGCTGGAGTACGTGCGTTCCGGGGTCACCATCGACCCGGCCCACCTCGCGGCGTACAACCAGGTCTGCGGGTTCCGGCTGGACGACCGGTTGCCTGCCACCTACCCGCACATCCTGGCGTTCCCGCTGCAGATCGCGCTGATGACCGAGCCCGCGTTCCCGTTCCCGCTGCTGGGCATGGTGCATGTGGCCAACCGGATCACCCAGCGCAGGCCGGTCGGCCTCGGCGAGCGGGGCACCATCCGGGTGCGGACGGAGAACCTGCGATCGCATGCGCAGGGCACCCAGTTCGACGTGCTCAGCGAGTGGGTGCCGGAGGGCCAGGACGCCCCGGTGTGGACGGACGTGAGCACCTACCTGCGGCGCGGGGGCTCCTCCGGCGCCGGCGGCAGGAAGGAGCAGCTCGCCGCGCCCGCGCCGACCGCGATCTGGCGGGTGCCCGGCGATATCGGCCGCCGCTATGCCGAGGTCTCCGGGGACCGCAACCCGATCCACCTGCATCCGCTCACCGCGCGGCTGTTCGGGTTCCCCGCGGCGATCGCGCACGGGATGTGGACCAAGGCGCACAGCCTGGCGGCCTTCGAGGGCAGGCTGCCCGATGCCTACACGGTGGACGTGCGGTTCAAGGCGCCGGTGCTGCTACCGGCGAAGGCGGCGTTCACCTCCTGGCGCACCGGCGACGGCTGGGCCTTCGAGCTGTGGAACGCGGGTAAGCCCAAGCCACACCTGGTGGGCTCGATCGAAGCAGGCTAACCGTGTTTAAGAAGGCGCGCGGTCGCCGAACCCGTCTACGGGCCGCGACTTTGTCATGGCTGGTGCGCCGGGTGGGCAGGCGGCCCGCAGCCGGGTTCGCGAGGCCTGCGGCCGGACGCGCGCCCCCGCATCACCTCAGGCAGTCACCTTCTTAACCAGCGCCTAACCGTCTCGCGGTTTCCAGACCTCGCCCTCGACCAGGTCGTTGAACCCGAGCCAGACCAGGTTCATCAGCCAGGAGGCGAGTACGCCGTCGGTCACGTCCGGGTGGTCCAGCCACCAGTCGGCCAGCGACTCGGCGGCGCCGACCAGCGCGGCGGCCAGCCCCTCGCCGGACTTCTCCACCTGCTCGGCCAGCCCCTTGCGGCTGCCTGCCGAGACCACCAGCGCGGCGACCAGCTCGATCGCCCTGCCGCGCATGGCGGTGATCTCCTCGGCGAAGGAGCCACCGACGGCCAGCGCCTGCCGGTGCAGCACGATCCAGGACTCCCGGTAGTCGGCGACGAACCGGTAGAAGGACCGCAGTCCGTGCCACAGCTGCATATCCGGCGGCACGTCCGGCTGGATGCCGCCCTGCACGGCCTCCAGCAGCCGGGTTGCCTCGCGCCGGATACAGGCGCCGAACAGGTCCTCCTTCGCGCCGAGATAGGTGTAGATCATCGGCTTGGACACCCCGGCCACCTCGGAGATCTCGTCCATCGACGCCGAGTGGTAGCCGTACTGGGAGAACACCTGCACCGCGGCGTCCAGAATCTGGCGCTCGCGAACGGCCCTCGGCAGTCGCTTGGCCCGTTCGGGTGGGCGCTGCTGCTGCGCCTGTACTTCCTCCGACACACGTACCTCCTGTTCTACTGAACGCTACCGGTTGTCGAGGTCGAAGGCGGTAATCAGGCAGGTTCGCCGCGCTTGCCGCAGTACCTACTGGCAGGTAGCCTTACTTGAGAGTAGGTTTTGGGAGAGGGCTATGGCGGACAGAACTGGGGTCACCGGCGTGGAACTGGCAGGTCTGCGGGGCCGGGCACTGATCGAAACCCTGGAGCGGATCGACCCGGCAGGGCTGGATCCCGCCGAGGTCGACGTGAACGCCCTCGCCGCCGCCATGGACCCGGCCGAGCTGGGCAAGGACGACTTCCGCAGGCTGCTGGCCGCGCTGTCCAGGGTCGCCGAGCGGGTGCCCGAACTCGACCTCGGCCGGGTGGACCCGAAGCACTTCGCCACCCTGGTGGCCAGGGCCTCCCGCGCGCAGCTGGACCGGGTGGTCGCCGAGCCGCGGCTGCGGGCGTGGCTGCTCGGCGAGATCTTCTCCCGGATGAGCACCCACCTGCGCCAGGACCGGGCCGTGGACCTGGACGCCGTGGTGCACTGGCGGCTCTCCGGCGGCAGCGGTGCGGGCGGCTACGACCGCTACGAGACGGTCATCCGGGGCGGCACCTGCACGGTGCGCCGGGACATGCTGGAGCAGCCGAGGGTGACCATCACGATCGGCCCCGCGGACTTCTTCCAGCTGATCACCCACCAGGCCACCCCGGCCGTTCTCTTCGTCACCGGAAAGATCAAGGTGAAGGGGGACCTGGCATTCGCCGCGGGTTTGATCGGTTTCTTCGATCTCCCCAAACCCGGTTGATCGAGTACCATTTCCGCCGTGTCAAGGGCAGCAGCGATCACGCGGAACTGGCGGACGAGACTGCCATTCCGGCGCCGCGGGAAGGCCACGCCGCACGCGGCGGAGAGCGAGCACGCGATCAACGCCTTCGCCCGCAGGGTCAACCTCGGCGCACTCAGCCCGGAGCAGTTCGTCCAGCTGATCGACACCCTGCACATGCTGGGCCGGACCGGCGCGGGTGTGGAGTTGAGCTCGCTTTCCACCGAGGTGCTCGTCGACATCGTCCGCAACGCCTCCAAGGAACAGCTCAGGGCCATTACCGAGCACGACGAGTTGCGCTCGGTATTTCTGGACGAGATTTTCCGCCGGATGTCCGAACATTTCATCCCGGAGCGGGCCAGAAATGTCAGCTTTGTGGTCGGCTGGCGTTTCACCTGGGGCGACGGCAGCGGCGGTTTCGACCGTTTCCAGACGCTGATCGAGGACGGCATGTGCGTGTCAAGCACGGACCTCGGGCACGAGCCGGACACCACGATCACCGTGTCCGCGGAGGACTTCATCCGGATGGCCACCGGCGGGGTCGCGGTGGCGACGATGTTCGTCACCGGCCGGGTCAGGGTCAAGGGTGAGTACGCCCCGGCCATGCGGTTCAGCAGCTACTTCGACCTGCCAGGCGGGGAGTGAGTCACTGCGAGTCGATGATCGGCCGGGTCGGCGGCTGTGCCTGCCGGTCCTGCCGGTCCGGCGGGTGACCGTCGACCACCTCACCGTCCACCACGATCACGCGCCCCTGCCCGCGCATCGGCCCCATGGCCTGCGCGCGGCGCTCCAGCCTGCGCACCCACGCCCGGCGGAACACGCCCCTGGTGGGCGGCAGCAACAGCAGCAGCCCGGCCAGGTCGCTGACGAACCCGGGCAGCAGGATCAGCACCCCGCCGAAGGCGACCAGCATGCCGTCGGTCAGCTCGGCGTGCGCCGGCCTGCCAGCGCCGGCTGCGGCCAGGAAGGCCTGCGCGGCCCTGCCTCCCTCACGCCGGGCCAGCGCCGACCCGATGAAGGCCCCGGCCAGTAGCAGGCCGAGCGTGCCGAGCAGCCCGATGACCGAGGCGACCGCCCAGACTGCGGCGATCTCGGCGACCAGGTAGAGCAGCAACACGACAGCCATACCCGGTCAACGTATGCCCCACCCGATTCGTTCCCCCGGGCCCTGAACGTGGCTTTCAGGACGTTAGATGTCCCAAAAGTGCCGTTCGCGACGGTGGACGTCGCGAACATGCCGTTCAGGGCCCTCGGGGGACGGGCTGGGTCAGAAGGTGAAGGCCACCGAGGGGTCGGCGAGCAGCGCGCCGACGTCGGCGAGGAACTGCGAGCCCTGCTGGCCGTCCACCACCCGGTGGTCGAAGCTGAGTGCCAGTTGCAGCACCTTGCGCACCGTGAGCTCGCCGTCGACCACCCACGGGGTGTCCCGGATCATGCCGAAGGCGAGGATCGCCGACTCACCGGGATTGACGATCGGGGTGCCGGTGTCCACGCCGAACACCCCGACGTTGCTGATCGTGATGGTCCCGTTCAGCATGTCCGCAGGCGGCGTCTTGCCCTCCCGTGCGGTGTCGGTGAGTTCCCCGATCGCGCCGGCGAGCTCGGCAAGGGACATCCGGTCGGCGTCGCGGATCTTCGGGACCACCAGCCCGCGCGGGGTGGCCGCGGCGACCCCGAGATGCACGTAGTCCTTGTAGACGATCTCGCCGGCTTCGGAGTCCCAGGTAGCGTTCACGTCCGGGGTGCGCTTGGCGGCAAGGCACATCGCCTTGCAGGCGAAGGCGAGCGGGGTGAGCTTGACCCCGGCGAAGGCCGGGCTCTGCTTCAGCTTCTCCCGCAGCTCCATCATCGGCGTGACGTCCACCGTGAGGAACTCGGTGACATGCGGCGCGGTGAACGCGCTCTGCACCATGGCGTTCGCGGTGGCCTTGCGCACGCCCTTGATCGGCACCCGGTGCTCCCGCGCCGCGGTGTCCGCGGCGGGCGCCGTGGCGGCTGCCGCGGCCTCGGCGGGTGCCTCCTCGGCGGCAGCGGCCCGCTGCACGTCCTCCCTGGTGATCACGCCACCCTCGGCGCTGCCGGTGACCGTGCGCAGGTCCACCCCGAGATCCTTGGCGAGCTTGCGCACCGGCGGCTTCGCCAGCGGCACATACCCGCCCACCTCCTGCTCCGCTGTGAGTGCACCGTTGCCTGCATTTTTCGCAGTGAAAGGGGCACTCCCTGCAGTCGGCTCGGCGGCCTTGCGCGGCCGGCGCTTGGTGGTTGCCGCCTTGGAGCCGTAGCCGACCAGCGGCTTCATCTCCTCCTCGGCGGGCTCCTCCGGCTGCGGTGCGGGCTCGGCCTGCTCGGCGGGGGCGGTTCCGTTCCCTGTGGAGCCGGAAGCGGGGGCTCCGCCCGGGTCGACGTCGATGGTCAGGATCGGCGTGCCGACCTCGACCGTCTGTCCCGGTTCCACCAGCAGTTCGGTGACCACACCCGCCCACGGGATCGGCAGCTCCACCGCGGCCTTGGCGGTCTCCACCTCGACCACGATCTGGTTCACCTGAACCTCGTCGCCCGGCTGGACCTGCCAGTTCAGGATCTCCGCCTCGGTCAGCCCCTCCGCGGTGTCGGCAAGGGGAAAGTGCTTGTAGTCAGGCATTCGTCCGATTCCCCCTTCACCAGGCCAGCGCGCGGTCGACGGCATGCAGCACCCGATCGAGATCGGGCAGGTAGTGGTCCTCCAGCTTGGTCGGCGGGTACGGGGTGTCGAACCCGGCCACCCGCAGCACCGGCGCCTCCAGCGAGTAGAAGCACTCCTCCTGCACCCGGGCGGCGAGCTCCGAGGTCAGCGAGGACTCGGTGGGAGCCTCGCTCACCGCGATCAGCCTTCCGGTGCGGCGCACCGACTCGAAAACCGGCTCCAGGTCCAGCGGGGACAGCGTGCGCAGATCGATCACCTCGAGTGCCACCCCGTCGTCCTCGGCGGCGGTGGCGGCATCCAGGCAGACCTTCACCGAGGGGCCGTAGCACACCACCGTGGCCGAGGAGCCGCGCCGCACCACCCTGGAGGCGAACAGCGGGTCCGGGGCGGCGGCCGTGTCCACCTCGGCCTTCAGGTTGCCGGAGTGGTACAGCCGCTTCGGCTCGAAGAACAGCACCGGGTCGTCACAGGAGATCGCCTGCTGGATCATCCAGTACGCGTCGGCAGGGTTGGAGCAGGACACCACCTTCAGGCCCGCGATATGCGCGAACAGCGACTCCGGCGACTCCGAGTGGTGCTCGACCGCGCCGATCCCGCCGCCGTACGGCACCCGGATCACCACCGGCACCTTGACCTTGCCCTGGGTGCGGTAGTGCAGCTTGGCCAGCTGGCTGGAGATCTGGTCGAAGCCGGGGAAGATGAAGCCCTCGAACTGGATCTCGCACACCGGCCGGAAGCCGCGCACGGCAAGGCCGATCGCGGTGCCGACGATCCCGGACTCCGCCAGCGGGGTGTCCAGCACCCGCTGCTCGCCGAAGTCCTTCTGCAGCCCGTCGGTGATCCGGAAGACGCCGCCGAGCTTGCCGACGTCCTCGCCGAGCACGATGACCTTGTCATCGCGTTCCATCGCGGCGCGCAGTCCGAAGTTGAGCGCCTTGCCGATGGTCAGCTGCTGTACCGAGCTCGGCTGCGCCGCGTTGTTCGCCGTCGTGGTGGGAGCAGCCATCACCGACCACCCCCCGCCGCGTTGATGCTCGAGCCCGCAAGCGACTCTTCGGCGTTGATGCTCGAGCCCGCAAGCGACTCTTCGGCGGCGAACCCACCGAGGTAGGCCAGGTACTCCTCGCGCTGCGCCTCCAGCACCGGTGAGGGCTCGGCATAGACGTTCTCGAAGATCCGCTCCGGCGGCGGGTCGGGCATGTTGAAGCAGTAGTCGCGTAGCTCGGCCGCGAAGGAGTCGGCCTCGGCATCCACCTGGTCGAAGAATTCCTGGTCGGCGCCACCACCACGGGCGAGGTGCGCGCGGACCCGCTCGATCGGGTCCTTCAGCTTCCACTCCTCGAGCTCACCGGACAGCCGGTAGCGGGTGGGGTCGTCGGTGGTGGTGTGCGCGTCCATCCGGTAGGTGAACGCCTCGATCAGCACCGGGCCGTTGCCCTGCCTGCATTCCTCCAGCGCCCACCGGGTGACCGCGAGGCAGGCGAGCACGTCGTTGCCGTCCACCCGGATGCCGGGGAAGCCGTAGCCGCGGGCGCGCTGGTACAGCGGCAGCCTGGACTGGCGCTCGGTGGGCTCGGAGATCGCCCACTGGTTGTTCTGGCAGAAGAACACCACCGGCGCGTCGTACACCGAGGCCCAGACGAAGCCCTCGTGCACATCGCCCTGGCTGGTGGCGCCGTCGCCGAAGTAGACGATCGTCGCCTCACCGTCATCACCGCCGACCTTGCCCTCGAACTTCTGCCCCATGGCATAGCCGGTGGCGTTGAGCACCTGGTTGCCGATGACGATCGTGTACGGGTGGAAGCCGTGCCGCTTGAAGTCCCAGCCGCTCTGGTCGGTGCAGCGGAAGATGCCGAGCAGTTCCTTGAAGTCCACCCCGCGGGTCCAGGCGACTCCATGCTCGCGGTAGCTGGGGAAGGCCATGTCATTCGGCCGCAGCGCGCGGCCGGAGCCGATCTGCGCCGCCTCCTGGCCGAGCAGCGGGACCCAGATGCCCAGCTGCCCCTGCCGCTGCATGGCGTTGGACTCCCGGTCACCCCGGCGCACCAGCACCATGTCGCGGTACAGCCCGCGCAGGGCCTCCGCGTCGATGTCCGCGGCATACGGATCGAAGGGTGACGAGGGAACCCGCTCGCCTTCGGGGGTGAGCAACTGAGTGAGCTCAGCGCCACCTTCGGTCGTTGCTCGCAAACCCGCTATCACCTGTTCTGGGGTCGGTTCCGCCGCTGTCGCGGCTGGTCCGGCGCCAGGTTCCGGGCGCGTCCACTGTTCGGGGGACGACATGCGCTACTCCTTGTGTCGGTGCCGCGCAGCCGCTTGTGGCGGCCGCCACGACGACTCGCCGGCGGCCACTCGCGCATCGGGTCCGAGCGCTGGCGTATCCGTCGGCGGTGACGGTGTTCGCGGTCATCCTGGCATGAAACCCGCCCTTCTGGTGAGTCCTCGAAGCCGTTTTGTTGTTGACGAAGTACCGTCCGAGCTGCGTAAACGCTTGGAACACCTACCGTGGGGCCGCCGAAAGTAGGGTTTGCGCCCGCCCAGCGCGACCAGCCCTTCCATGCGGGTGAATAGGCGGCGGCGACCGGGCAGGCATCCCGGCCATCCGTCCCCCGAATGCCGGTGTTGTGGCATATGACACACCCCGTCCATGTCAGGATCGGGGGCATGGACCAGCACGTACTCCGGGAGACCGTGCACGAGCTGTGGGCTGGTACGGCGCTGGACAGCCTGTCCGGTTTCGTCGCGATCCCCGCACTCTCGCCCGCCTTCGACCCGGTCTGGTCGGCGAACGGCCAGCTGCACGCGGCCGTGCGGCATGTCCGGGACTGGCTGGCGGCGCTCGGCCTGCGCGGGGCGAGCACCGAGGTGATCCAGCTGCCGGGGCGCACCCCCCTGCTGGTGCTGGACGTGCCCGCAAGGGAAGCCTCGAACGAGGAGACCGTGGTCGTCTACGGCCACCTGGACAAGCAGCCCGCCGCGGGTGAGTGGTCCCCCGGCCTCGGCCCGTGGACCCCGGTGGTCCGGGACGGCAGGCTGTACGGCCGCGGCGCGGGCGACGACGGCTACGCCGCCTACGCGGGCGCCGGTGCGCTGTCCGCACTGCAGGCCGCGGGTGGGCGGCACGCGCGTACCGTGCTGCTGCTGGAGACCTGTGAGGAGTCCGGCAGCCCCGACCTGCCCCGGTACCTCGAACTGCTTGCCGACCGGCTGGGTCCGGTCGGCCTGGTGATCTGCCTGGACACCGCGGGAGGGGACTACGAGCGGCTGTGGCTGGCCACCTCGCTGCGCGGGATCGCCTTCCTGGACCTGACCGTGCGGGTGCTGGAGTCCGGGGTGCACTCCGGGCACGGCAGCGGCATCGTGCCCAGCTCCTTCCGGGTGATCCGGCAGCTGCTGGACCGGATCGAGGACCCGCACACCGGCGAGATCACGCTGCCCGAGCTGAACGTGGAGGTGCCGCCGGAACGGCTGGCCGAGATCCGTGCCGCGGTCGCCGGTGGCTATCGCGCCCCGGAGCTGCCGCTGGCCGAGGGCGTGCGCCCGTTGAGCGAGGACGCGGTGGAGCTGATCCTGAACAACACCTGGCGGCCCACGCTCTCGGTGACCGGCGCCGACGGGCTACCGCCGATCGCCGAGGCAGGCAACGTGCTGCGGCCGCTGACCGGGCTCAAGCTGAGCTTCCGGCTGCCGCCGACCGCGGACGCCACAGCCGCGCTGCGTGCGATCGAGCGCGCGCTCACCGGCGGGGTGCCGTTCGGTGCGCAGGTGCTGCTGGACCGGGCGGATGCGGCCGACGGCTGGAACGCCCCGCCGACCGCACCCTGGCTGGAGTCCACGCTGGACAAGGTCAGCGCGGACGTGTTCGACCGGGACTGGCAGGCGATCGGGCTGGGCGGCTCGATTCCCTTCCTCGGCATGTTCGCCCGTGCCTACCCGCAGGCCCAGTTCGTGGTGACCGGCCCGCGCGGCCCCGGCAACAACGCGCACGTCCCGGACGAGTGGCTGCACCTGGACCAGACCGCGCGGGTCACCGAGGCCATCGCCCGCATCCTGCACGCCCACGCCACCGCCTGATGGTCAGATGTCGGCCTTCTTGAACTCGAAGGACTTGGCGGCTTCGGAGGTGAAGTTGTACTTCAGCGTGGCGAGGCCGAAGGGCTTGGCAGGGTCGACCGAGAACAGCGTGGTCGTGCGCGGTGGGTTCCGTTGCTCGGCGGGACCGTAAGCGTAGTCACCGGTCAGCCCCTCGAAGGACACCGTGCCCAGCTGCCTGGACGCCGCCAGCACCCCGTCCCTTGAGAGGTCACCGGCCGCCACCGCCTGCTCCAGCACCTCGGTCATCGCGCGGGCCTGGTTGTAGCCGAAGGCGAAGTAGAAGTCCGGCTGCTGCTGCGGCGCGTACTCCGCCACCCTGGACACCATGTCCTGCATCCCGGGGACCGACTCGTCACCCCACTCGGTGCCCTCGGCCACGATGGTCACGTACTGCCGCATGTACGGCGCCACCGGCGACTCGGCCAGCGCGCCGACGTAGCTGGGTGACTGCGCGTACCACTTCGGGGTGAACTTGGCCTGCGCCGCGGTGCCCCAGATCTTGCCCGCGTCCGTCGGGGTCGCGGTGAGGAACACCATCTCGCAGCCTGCCTGGGCCAGCGCGCCGATCTGCCCGGCGTAGTTCTCGGTGTTCACCTTGAACCGCTGGGTGTTCGCCACGGTGAAGCCGTACTTCTCCGCCGCGTAGTCGATGCCCTGCTGGCCCGCCTCTCCGTAGACGTCGTCCTGCACCATCGTGCAGATCGTGGAGTCGGGCGAGCCGCCGCCCTCGCCGAGGTAGTGATCCATCGCGTTGATCGACTGGATCTGGTACGGCGCCCCGACCGGCAGCAGGTTGTCCTCCCGCACCCACAGCGCGTCCAGCGACGCGGGCGCGCCGAGGATCTTGTCCGAACGCAGCTGCGGCAGCACCGCGAGGGTCGGCGCGGTGCCGAGGATCTGGGTGAACGCCACCACCTCGCCCTTGATCTTGTTGTACTGCTGCACGGTGACATCCGGCTTGTACTGGGTGTCCTCCTGCACCAGCTCGACCTTGTACTTGCCTGCGATCCCGCCCTGGGCGTTGATGTGGTCGAACCACACCTTGTTGCCGGAGGTCAGCGGCTGGCCGATCACCGCGATCGGTCCGGACAGCGGGCTGAGCACGCCGAGGCGGATCGTGCTGCCGTCGAACCCGGCCGTGTTCGCAGGCTCGCCCGCGGTGCCACCGCCGGAGTCACCGCCCTCGCCCGCGCCACCGCAGGCGGCGGCGAGGGTTACCGCCGCGATCGCCGCCACCAGCCGAAATCGTGTCGTGCGCATGCCAGACCTCCTTGGTCAGTACGAGAACGGCCACGCCTTGAAGTAGTTCTTGACCCGTAGCCAGATGCCGGCGAGGCCGAGTGGTTCCAGCACGAGGAACAACACGATCAGCAGGCCGAAGATGGCCTGGTTGAGCGCGAAAACGCTGATGAACCCCTCGCCGCCGACGCTGGTGCGCACGCCGGGGATGGCGTCGGAGTAGCGGTCGATCAGCGCGGGCAGCGCGCCCACGAAGATCGCCCCGAGTACCGAACCGAAGATCGTGCCGAGGCCGCCGACGATCACGATCGCGATGTACTGGATGGACAGCAGCAGGTTCCACTCGTCCGGGCTGACGAACTGCTGGTACGAGCCGAACAGCGCGCCAGCCATGGCCGCGATCGCGCTGGAGATCATGAACGCGCCGATCTTGTACCGGCCGGCCCGCACCCCGATCACCTCGGCCGCCTGGTCCCGGTCGCGGATCGCCTGCAGTGCCCGGCCCGGCCTGGTGCGCACCAGGTTCTTCGCCAGCAGCGCGACGATCCCGACCAGGCCCCACACCAGCCAGAAGTAGCCCTGGTTGCGCGAGTAGCTCTCCCCGGCGATGGTCAGCGCGCCGAAGTCGACCGGGCCGATGGTGGCGCCCGCGGTCACCGAGGTGCCGGAGTTGCCGCCGGTGAGCCCGGTGAGATTGCGCCACAGGTGCTCGCCGATGAAGATCAGGCCGAGCGTGACGATCGCCAGGTAGTGCCCGCGCAGCCGCAGGGTGAACGGCCCGATCAGCCCGCCGAGCGCCGCCCCCACCGCGGCGGCCGCGAGCAGCCACAACGGCAGTGGCAGGCCGAGATCCCCGCCGACCCGCGCGGTGACGTAGGCCCCGGCGCCGATGAAGAAGGCGTGCCCGAGCGAGATCTGTCCACAGTAGCCGGTGAGCAGGTTCAGCCCGATCGCGCCGACCGCGGTGATCCCGACGTAGATCAGCACGGAAAGCCAGAAGTCGTCCTGCACCACGGTGGGCAGCACCAGGAACACCAGTAGCATCGCGAGCAGGCCGAACCTGGTCCATGGCGTGCCGAAGAGCCGCAGCTGCTCGGCGTAGCCACGGACCAGGTTCCGGTGTGCCTTGGCCATCTACAGCCGCCTCACTTCTTTGGTGCCCAGCAGGCCGTACGGCCGGATCAGCAGGATCACGATCATCAGCAGGTAGGGCACGATCACCGAGACGTTGTCCCCTGCCCAGCCGGCCAGATGCTGCTGGTAGCCGCGGGTGAGTGCCTCGGCCAGCCCGATGATCAGCCCGCCGAGTACCGCCCCGGCAGGCGAGTCGAGCCCGCCGAGGATCATCGCGGGGAAGGCGGCCAGCGCGATGAACCCGATGGAAGGCGACAGCCCGCCGGGGCCGGCAGCCATGGTGATCCCGGCCAGCGCGGCAAGGGCTGCGGCGATCGCCCAGGACACCGCGTACACCTTGCGCGCGCTGATGCCCTGGGCCAGCGCGGCCTCCGGGTCGAAGGCGGTGGCGCGCATGGCAAGGCCGAGCGAGCTGTAGCGGAAGAACAGGAAGAAGGCGAGGACCACGGCCGCGGTGAGGCCGATCGTCCACAGGTCCCGCACCCCGAAGACCAGCCCGCCGACCTCGACGGTGCGGATGTTCCACGGGTTGGGCACCTGCTTGTTCCGGAACCCCCAGATCGCGGTGATCAGCGGCTCCAGCACGAACAGCAGCCCGATGGTGATCATGATGACCGCGAACGGCGGCTGGCCGACCATCCGGCGCAGCACCAGCCGTTCGAACCCGGCGCCGACCAGCGCGGCCGAGGCGCAGCACAGCACCACAGCCAGCGCGAAGGCCATGGCCAGGTTCTCGGCGAAGGTGTAGCCAAGATACGCCCCGAGCGCGAGCAGCCCGCCCTGGGCGAAGTTGATCACCCCGGTGGACTTGTAGATCACCACGAAGCCGAGCGCCACCAGCGCGTAGGTGGAGCCGAGCGCGAGTCCCGCGAAACAGTTCTGCAAGAAGGTGATCATGAGTACATCGCCTCGATCTCCTCGGCGAACCGCTCGGCGATGGCCCTGCGCTTGACCTTCTGGGTGGCGGTCAGCTCGCCGCCTTCGTGGTCCAGCTCCTTGTCGATCAGCCGGAACCGCTTGATCTGCTCCACCGCGGCCAGTTCGTGGTTCACCTCGGTGACCACGCTCTGCACCAGGTCGCGGACCTCGGGCTTGCCGGAGAGGTCGGCGTAGGTGGTGTAGGCCAGCCCGCGCCGGGTGGCCCAGTCGCCAACGGTGTCCCGCTCGATCCCGATCAGCGCGGTCAGGTACTTGCGCCGGTCACCGAGAACCACGGCCTCCCGCAGGTAGGGCGAGACCTTGAGCCGGTTCTCGATCTCCGATGGCGAGACGTTCTTGCCGCCCGCGGTGATGATGATGTCCTTCTTCCGGTCGGTGATCCGCAGGTAGCCGTCCGCGTCCAGCTCCCCGACATCCCCGGTGTGTAGCCAGCCTTCACTGTCGATTGTGGACGATGTGGCATGCGAGTCGTCCAGGTACCCCTGGAACACGCCGGCCGAGCGGGTGAGGATCTCGCCGTCCTCGGCGATCCGCAGCTCCACCCCGGCCAGCGGCACGCCGACCGCGCCCAGCCGCACGTCCGCGGCAGGAGTCAGGGTGCAGATCGCGGTGTTCTCGGTCTGCCCGTAGCCCTCGCGCACCGTGATGCCGATGGCCCACAGGTACTCAAGCACCTGCGGGGCGATCGGGGCGGCGCCGCTGATCGCGGTGCGCACCCGCACCATGCCGAGCTTCTCCCGCAGCGGCCGGAAGATCAGCAGGTCGCAGGCGGCGAAGGTGAGCCGGTCGGCCAGGGTACGCAGACCGGACATCCGCCGGGCCGCGATCCGCCTGCCATGCCGCAGGCACAGCCGGTACAGCCCGCGCTTGAGCGGGGAGGCGTCGGCCATCCGGATCTGCACCCCGGCCAGCATCTTCTCCCACACCCGCGGTACCCCGAGGAACACGGTGGGCTGGATGTCCCGCAGGTCCGCGGCGAAGGAGTCGCCGCCCTCGCCGAAGTTGACCACCGAACCGGCCCAGACCGCGTCCACCACCGAGATCAGCCGCTCGGCGATATGGCACAGCGGCAGGTAGCTGAGCACCTCGTCCCCGCCCTCGGCACCCAGCGCCTCGACGAACACCTTCGCCGAGGCCACAAGGTTGGCGTGCGAGATCATCGCGCCCTTGGGCGGACCGGTGGTTCCCGAGGTGTACACCAGGATCGCGGTCGCCGAAGGGTCCAGTGTGGACACCGAGTCGGCGTAGGCCGCCAGCGCGTCCGTACCTCCGCCGCGGCGTTCCAGCTCGGCGAAGGTGAGCAGCCCCGGTACCTCCGCCACCCGCACCCCGCGCGGGTCCATCAGCACCAGATGCCGCAGCTCGGGCAGCCGGTGCCGGACCGCGAGTGCCTTGTCCAGCTGCTCCTCGTCCTCGGCGATCAGCACCGTGCTGCGGGAATGCCCGAGCAGGTACTCGACCTCGATCTCCGGTGAGGTCGGGTACACCCCGATGCTCTGCCCGCCGAGCCCCTGTACCGCCAGGTCGGCGAGCACCCATTCCGGGCGGTTCTCGGCGTGGATGGCCACCCTGGTGCCCGGCCCGACGCCGAGCTCGCGCAGCCCCGCGGCCACGGCGGCCACCCGCCGGGCGTACTCAGCCCAGGTCCACTCCCGCCAGTACCCGCGGTACTTCTCCCGGATCGCGGGCGCGTTCCCGCGCTCCCGGGCCTGCTCCAGCAACCGCGCCGGCAGCGTGGCCGCCTTCCCGAGGTGTTCCGCCCTTTCGGTGCCGCGATCCAGTACCGAACTACTCATGCCGCACCGCCGAGGTAGGCGTCGATCACCCTGGGGTCCTGCTGGACCTGCGCGGGCGTCCCGGTGCCGATGGCCACCCCGAAGTCCAGCGCCAGCACCCGGTCGGCGAGATCCATCACCAGCTTCATGTCGTGCTCCACCAGGATCATCGCCAGCCCCAGCTCCCGCCGGATCTCCAGCAGGTACCGGGCGGTGTCCTCGGTCTCCTCCAGGTTCATCCCGGCGACCGGCTCGTCCAGCAGCAGCAGGGCAGGCTCCATCGCCAGCGCCCTGCCGAGCTCGGCGCGCTTGGCGACCCCGTAGGGCAGCAGCCCGGCAGGCATCGACCGGTAGGGCTCCAGCTCGAGCAGCTCGACGATCTCCTCCACCGCGGCGCGGTGGCTGATCTCCTCCCGTTTCGCCCGGCCCCACCAGGCCATTCCGGCGAGGAACCCGGTGCGCATCAGGTGGTGCCTGCCCAGCATCAGGTTGTCGATCAGGGTGAGGTGCCGGAACAGACCGAGGTTCTGGAAGGTGCGCGCCACCCCCATGGCGGCGATCGTGGCCGGGGCGCGGCCGGTGAGCCCGCGGCCCTCCAGGGTGATCGTGCCGTGCTGCGGGCGATAGACCCCGCCGAGGCAGTTGAAGATCGAGGTTTTCCCTGCGCCGTTCGGTCCGATCACGGCGAACAGTTCGCCGCGGGCGACCTGGAAGCTCACCCCGTCCAGCGCGGTGACCCCGCCGAAGCGCAGGGTCAGCTCCCGCACCTCGAGCAGTGGCGCACCGGTGCTCACGTGCTCCATCGCTTCCTCCTGCGGTAGCTCTTCACCTCGGCGAAGGAACGCCGGGACCGCGCCGCACCCGCGCCGAGGTAGAACTCGCGGATGTCCTCGTCGGCGCGCAGCTCGGCGGCCGGGCCGTCGCGGACCACCTTCCCGGTCTCCAGCACGTACCCGGAGTCCGCAATGGACAGTGCCATCAGCGCGTTCTGCTCGACCAGCAGCACGCTGGTGCCCTGCTCGTTGATCTGCACGATGATGTCCCGCACCTGCTCGACCAGCTTCGGCGCCAGACCGAGCGAGGGCTCGTCCAGCAGCAGCAATCGGGGAGCCGCCATCAGCGCCCTGCCGATCGCCAGCATCTGCTGCTCCCCGCCGGAGAGGTAACCGGCGATCGACCGGCGCCGCTGCCCGAGCACCGGGAACAGGTCCAGCACGCGCTGGTAGGACTCCCGTACCTCCGCGCGGGAGCGCCGGGTGTAGGCGCCGGTACGCAGGTTCTCGTCCACGGTGATCTCGGCGAAGACCCGCCTGCCCTCCATCACCTGCGCGATCCCGCCGCGTACCACCTCGGCCGGGTCCGCACCGGTGATGTCCCGGTCCGCCAGCCGCACGCTGCCCTTGGTGATCCTGCCCCGGTGCGGGGTCAGCAGCCCGGTGACCGCCCGCAGCAGGGTGGTCTTACCAGCCCCGTTCGCGCCGAGCAGCGCGACGATCCGGCCGTCCGGCACCTCGAGGCTCAGCCCGCGCAGCACCAGCACCACGTCGGAGTACACG
The DNA here is from genome assembly GCF_018885265.1 of Amycolatopsis aidingensis. GTDB lineage: Bacteria > Actinomycetota > Actinomycetes > Mycobacteriales > Pseudonocardiaceae > Amycolatopsis > Amycolatopsis aidingensis. The sequence goes on along the minus strand of NZ_CP076538.1, from coordinate 7,506,419 downwards.
ACCTCGAGGTTTTTCACCGTCAGCATCACACATCCACAAAGTGATTTAGATCACGGAGAACAGTGAAGTTAACTGTTGAGTAGCGTGCCAATCAATAGCTGAGCCGAACTGTGATCTGGACTGGCAGGATGGGCCACGTGGAGCAAAACTCGGTACACAACACCGTGCGTGGGCTGTGGGCGGACGACATCCTCCCCAGCCTGTGCGGCCTGGTGGAAATTCCCGCCCTCTCTCCCGTTTTCGACAGCGAGTGGCAGCAGTCCGGGCAGCTGGAAGCCGCCGTGGAACATGTCCGCGGCTGGCTGAATGCGCGCCAGTTCCCAGGGGCCACCATCGAGGTGGTCCGGTTACCGGGGCGCAGCCCGGTGCTGCTGCTGGACGTGCCCGCCACCGAGGATGTCTCGCCGGACGCAGGCACCGTGCTGCTGTACGGGCACCTGGACAAGCAACCACCGGTCGGTGGCTGGTCGGAGGGGCTCGGGCCGTGGAGCCCGGTGGTCCGGGACGGCAGGCTGTACGGGCGCGGCTCCGCGGACGACGGTTACGCGGGCTATGCCGCGGCCGCCGCGCTGTCGGCGGTGCGCGCCGCTGGCGGCAGTCACGCCAGGGCCGTGGTGCTGCTGGAGACCGGCGAGGAGTCCGGCAGCCCGGACCTGCCTGCCTATCTGGAGCAGCTGGCGGAGCGGCTCGGCCGGGTGACCTTCGTGGTCTGCCTTGACTCCGGCGGCAACGACTATCAGCGGCTGTGGCTGACCACCAGCCTGCGCGGCATGGTGCAGGTGGACGTGACCGTGCGGGTGCTGGAGTCCGCGCAGCACTCCGGGCTGGCCAGCGGGGTGGTGCCCAGCTCGTTCCGGATCCTGCGCAGCCTGCTGGACCGTGTCGAGGACGCCGGGACCGGGCAGATCCTGCTGGATGAGTTCAATGTCGAGATCCCGGCCAACCGGCGGGCGGAGACCGTGGCCACCGCCGAGGTCGCGCCCGGCGCAACCGCGAAGGCCTTCCCGCTGGCCGCCGGCATGCGCCCGGCCGCGGAGGACGAGGTGGAGCTGCTGCTGAACAACAGCTGGCGGCCGACGCTCTCGGTGATCGGCGGGGCGGGCCTGCCCGATCCCGCCGAGGCAGGCAACGTGCTACGTGACGCGACCACGCTGGCGCTGAGCTTCCGGCTGCCGCCCACCGCCGATTCCGCAGCCGCGCTTTCCGCCGTGCGGAAGGTGCTGACCACGGACGTGCCGTACGGCGCAACCGTGGAGCTGTCCGGGCTGGAGCAGGCCGACGGCTGGAACGCGCCGGAGGCCGCACCCTGGCTCGCCGACGGGCTGGAGCGGGTCAGCGAGCAGGTGTTCGGCGCGCCGTGGCGCAGCGTCGGGCTCGGCGGCTCGATCCCGTTCATGGGCCTGCTCGGCGAGAAGTACCCGGAGGCGCAGTTCCTGGTGACCGGGGCGCTCGGCCCGGATTCCAACGCGCATGTCCCGGACGAGTGGCTACACCTGGACCAGGCCCAGCGCGTCACCGAGGCCGTCGCCCACCTGCTGCACGCCCACGCCCGCGGCTGAGTTACAGCAAGCTAGGTCAGCTGAGTGAGGGCCTTGGTGATGCTGCTGAGCTGGGAGCCGAAGGAGTGGTAGCTGAACGGGATCGCCGGGTTCCAGCCGATGGTCCGGCCAGCCTGCACCGCGGGTAGCTGGTTCCAGGTCGGGAACCCGGCGAGTTCCTCGCCCTGCAGGTTCTCCGCGCGGCTGTCGTACAGGATCACGTCCGCCTCGTACTTCCCGGCGTTCTCCCAGCTCAGCGCCTCCCAGTAGGCCCCGTCGGTGGTCTGCTCCGGCTCCACGATGGTCATCCCGCGCTCGGTGAAGTGCTTCGCGGAGGGGAAGCCTGCCGCCTTGCCGACGTAGAAGTTGTCCTGGGTCGCCGAGACCAGCAGCACCCGCTTGTCCCCGAGCGCGCCGACCGCCTCCTCGAACCGGGCGTCGATCTCCTCGAACCCGGACCGCGCCGCGCGCACCGGCTCGGCGTCCACATCGGCGCCGAGCGCCTTGGCCAGCTCCCGGAACTTCGCGATCCCGTCCAGCATGGAGACGAAGCCCACGTCCACCCCCACCGTGGGCGCGGCCTTCTCGATCTGGTCGGCCTGCTCCTCGGGCACGTACCACAGCGAGTCCTCTGTGTACATGATGCTGACCAGCAGGTCCGGCCGCAGGCCGATATAGGCGTCGTAGTTGAACTCGCCCCAGACGTTGCCCAGCGAGGTGACCGTGTCCAGGTCCACCGCCCCCACCTCGGGATCCGGGCTGCCGTCCGGCAGCCGGGACGGCCCGAAGATGCCGACCGGGCGCAGCCCGAACTCCCACAGCGCCGCGGCCGCGGCCACCTGCGCGACGATCCGCTCCGGCCGGGGGCCGTCCAGCACGCGGCCCCGGCTGTCGGTGTACTGCCAGGTCCCGCCAGCCTGGCCGCCTCCGGTGCCCTGGGATTCACTGTCCTCGCGGTAGCCGCAGGAGGCCAGCGTCGCGGTCGCGCCGAGTGCGGCGACCCCGGTCAGGAACCCGCGGCGGCTCAGGGCGCTGATGGAACGCATGTACGCCTCCCAGAAGGTAAGGTGAGCTGACCGACTATTTGTATAAGGCTAGCCTTGCCTTACTGTTGGCGCCATGGTGACGATCACCTCGCCGCCCGGGCGCGACCTGCGCACCCTGCGGCCACTGCTGTTGCTCGGCGCGCTCGTCGCCCTGTTGGTGGTGGCCCTGCTGTCGATCGCCTTCGGCTCGAACCAGCTTTCCCTCGGCGCCGTGCTGCACGCGTTGTTCGCCTATGAGGGCACCTTCGAGGACGTAGTGGTCAGGGACACCCGGGTGCCGCGCACCCTGCTCGGGATCGCGGCGGGGATGGCGCTGGGCCTGGCGGGCGCCCTGATGCAGTCGATCACCCGTAACCCGATCGCGGACCCCGGCTTCCTCGGCATCAACCACGGTGCCGCGGTGGCGATCGTGTTCGCGCTGGCGGCCTTTGGTGTCACCGAGCCCGCCGGGCTGATCTGGTTCGCCTTCGCCGGGGCGCTGGTGGCCACCGCGCTGGTGTATGCCATCGGCGGCGGGCGGGGCGCAAGCAGCCCGATGCGGCTGGCCCTGGCGGGGGTCGCGGTGCAGGCGAGCTTCGTCGGGATCAACCAGGCCATGCAACTGATCAACACGCACTCGCTGGACAAGATGCGGTTCTGGCTGGTCGGCTCGCTGGCCAACCGGGAGGTCGACGCGCTGACCGTGCTGCTGCCGTTCTTCCTGGCCGGGGTGGTGCTCGCGCTGCTGCTCGGCCGCTCGCTGAACGCGCTTGCCCTCGGCGAGGACACCGCGCACGGCCTCGGCACCAACCCGCTGCTGGTGCGCTCGGCCGGGCTGCTCGCGGTCGGCCTGTTGTGCGGGGCCGCCACCGCGGCCTGCGGGCCGATCGCCTTCGTCGGGCTGATGGTGCCGCAGCTGGTGCGCGGGCTGGCCGGCCAGGACGAGCGCTGGGTACTCGGGCTGTCCGTGCTGGTCGCGCCGGTGCTGCTGCTCGGCTGCGATGTGCTCGGCCGGGTACTCGGCAGCCCCGGCGAGCTGCAGGTGGGCATCGTCACCGACGTGCTCGGCGGCATCGTGCTGGTGTGGCTGGTCCGGCGGCTGCGGGCGGTGGGCCGATGAGCAGGCGGACGGAGTTGCGCATCGGGGCCCGGCCCACCGTGGTGGTCGGCAGCCTTGCCGTGACCACCTTCGTGCTGGTGGTGCTTTCCATCGGTACCGGGGACTACGCGCTCACCCCGGCCGAGGTGCTGCGCACCCTCGCCGGGCAGGGCAGCAAGTTCGACTACCTGGTGGTCACCGAGCAGCGGTTGCCGCGGGTGCTGGTCGCCGTGCTGATCGGGATGGCGCTGGCACTGGCCGGGACGGTGTTCCAGGTGCTCACCCGCAACCCGCTGGGTAGCCCGGACATCATCGGCTTCACCACGGGCTCGGCGACCGGCGGGGTGGTGACCATCCTGGTGTTCGGCGCGGGCGCCGGTGCGGTCGCGCTCGGCGCGCTGGCCGGCGGGCTGGGCACCGCGCTGCTGGTGTCCCTGCTCTGCGGCTCGCGCGGGTTGCTCGGTGACAAGCTGGTGCTGATCGGCATCGGGGTGAGCGCCGTGCTGGTCGGGCTGAACTCCTACCTGCTGACCAAGGTGGCCATCGGGGACGCGGCGCAGGCGGTCACCTGGATGGTCGGCAACCTGGCGGGCCGCGGCTGGGACCACCTGCTGCCGCTGGCCATCGCGGTGGCCGTGCTGGCTCCCGTGGTGTTCTGCTACGGCCGCCCGCTGCGCATGCTGGAGATGGGCGACCCGCTGGCGATCGGCATCGGGGTGGACGTCAACCGGGTACGGCCGCTGCTGTTCGGGCTGGCCGTGGCGCTGACCGCGGCGGCGACCGCGAGCGCGGGCCCGGTGCCGTTCATCGCGCTCGCCGCGCCCCAGCTGGCGCGCAGGCTGACCCGGCTACCCGGGCCGAACCTGCTGCCCTCGGCGGTAATGGGGGCCGCGCTGGTGGTGGCCGCCGACTATCTCGGTCAGCGGCTGCTGGAGTCCTCACTGCTGCCGGTTGGCGTGGTCACCGCCGCGCTCGGCGGCGGTTACCTTGCCTGGCTTCTGCTGGTGGGCCGCCGAGCCGGCGTCAGTGGTGCCGGGCGCCCTGGCGGTAGCTGAGGCGACGGAGCAATGTCTCGAACGGACCACGGTAGTTCGCGCGGCGCATTGCCTCGGCGAGGATGAGGGACACCAGCCAGGTGGCGATCGCCACCCCGATGGCTCCGGCGAGCCCCATGTCGTCGGTCAACCCGAGGGTGAACGGGTAGAACAGCGTCAGTGCCACGAACGACTGGAAGATGTAGAAGGTCATCGACCGCTGCCCGAGCGCTTCGATCGCCGTCGTGACGGGTCCCCTGGTCCGGCCGAGCCGCACGGCGACGAGCCCGATGAGTGCGGCAAGCCCGATACCGCCGAGGTATCCGGTGAGCGGATGTGCGACGGAGGCGATCAGCACGGCAGTCTCGCTCGGCGTGGTCCATACTCCGGAGGCCATCAGCGCGGCTGGAAGCTTGCCTGCCAGGGACAACCCGATGAGCAGTACCGCCGCACGGCCCAGCAGCGGGTAGTGCGCCGCCGGTTCGTCGAGGAATCGGCGCCGTGCCGCCCAGATGCCGAACAGCACGCCCGGAAGCACCATGGCCAGGGTCATCGGAGTCCCCATCGGCGCCATTTCCAGCCGGGTGAGCATGTTCGCGAAGGGGTCTGCCGACATCGAGGCCGCGAAGCCGGACCCGCCGACCTCGGCGGCCGTGCCGCTCAGCTCGGATCGCAGCAGCCACGCCGTCACCGCGGTGGCAGGGATGAAGCTCACCCCCGCGGCCCAGAGCAGTGTCGAGTCCTTTGCCCGCACCATCCCTGCGACCAGCATCGCGGCCAAGCCGTACACGGTGAGGATGTCAATGGGCGCGATCACGACGGCATGCACGAGACCGATCGCGAACAGCCAGAAGCCGCGTCGACGCAGTAGTTTCCGGATCGACGTCCAGTCATCACCGCGCTGCTGCCTGCCGCGCATCAGCTGCGCGAGACCGTAACCGAACAGGAACACGAAAAGCGGTCGTGCCTCGTTGCTGACCAGTAACGTCAACAGGAACTCGCCCGCTTCGTTCAGTGGCTTCGAGCCCATGCCCGGATTGCTGACGAACAACGGGATATGTGCCAGCGCTATCGCCAGCAGCATGAACCCGCGCGCCAGATCCGGTGCCAGCGCCCTCGCTGCCCCGGTACTCGCCGTGGGCGGCGGCAGCACAGGTGTCCGCGGTGCGGTGGTACCCACGTGGTCTCCTTACTCGACATCCCGTTCCCGCTCAGCATCGCGGTAACCGGTCCCGAGCACAGTCAGGTGAGCACCGAGACTTGCGGTGGGGCAAGCCCCACCAGGGGTTCAGGCCATCCGGGTCAGCTGGACCGACACGTCCAGGTGGGAGCCCCTGCCGCCGGTGAAGATGCCCTTCAGCGGCGGGACGTCGGCGTAGTCGCGGCCGGTGGCCACCCAGACGTGCCGCGGGCCGACCGGGATCGCGTTCGTCGGGTCGTATGCCCACCAGCCGCCGGTCCACACGTCCACCCAGGCGTGACTCTCCCCCGCCACGGTCTCGCCGAGCGCCGCCGAGGGCCGGGTGTGCAGGTACCCCGACACGTACCTTGCCGGGATCCCGATCGACCGCAGCATCACCAGGGTCACGTGCGCGTAGTCCTGGCAGACGCCCTCCCTGGCCCGCCAGGCGTCGGTGGCGGTGCTGTGCACCCCGGTGCTGCCGGGCCGGTAGGTCAGCTGCTCGCGTACCCACTCGCAGACGGCGAACACGGTGTCCGCGGGGTCCCGCTCCTTGCGCAGCTTGCGGGCCACCTTCGCCAGCTCCCGGTCGTGCGGGGCGTACTTGGTCGGTTGCAGGTACTCGGTGTGCTCGTCCACCACCCGCTCCGAACGCAGGTCCCGCCAGCTTGCCTCGCGGATCGGCTCCGCGGCCCCCGCCGTCTCCACCACCGAGGTCGCCAGCACGGTGAACTCGGTGTGCGGGGCGTGCAGGTCGAAGGAGGTGACCTCGGTGCCCCAGTAGTCGGTGTAGCGGTAGGCCCTGGTGGCCGGCGTGGTCTCGATCCGGGTGGCGAGCACGTTCTGCCTGCGGTCCGAGCGCGGGGTCAGCCGCGCCTCGTTGTACGACTGGGTTGCCGGGGAGTTGTAGTGGTAGCCGGTGCTGTGCACCACCCGCACCTGCCAGCTCTCCGAGTCGGTCACAACGACACCTCCGCTCCACGCCAGGCTACCCATGGGGCCGAATGGAAGTACTGCACCGACACCGCCTCGCCGACCTCCCGGATGGTCTCCTGGAGTGCGGTCAGCCGCCGGGGCAGCTCCTCGAGCAGGTCCGAAGGACGCAGGAACTCCAGCTCGCTGCGCGCCCTGCCGAGCAGCCGCAGGGCCTCGGCCTTGTCGTTGCCGCGCGAGTTCAAGGTCGGATCGAGCTGGTCGAGGCAGTCCTCAGCCTGCCGCAGCGCGTAGAACACCGACCGCGGGAACAGCGTGTCCCGCAGCAGGAACTGCACCACCCGCCCGGCGTCCAGCGCGCCCCGGTAGGTGCGCAGGAAGGTGTCCTGCGCACCGGCCGAGCGCAGCACGGTGATCCAGCCAGGGGAGGATGCCTTGTCCTGCACCCTGGACAGCAGCAGCCGCACCACCATGTCCGCGCGCTCCACCGAGCGGCCGAGCACCAGGAACATCCAGCCGTCGTCCCGGCTCATCGTCGAGTCGGCGAGCCCGGCGAACATCGCCGCCCTTTCCTCCACAAAGGACAGGAAGGAGTGTGGCCCCACCCTGCGGGCGTAGCGCTGCCGCTCCGGTACGGCGTTCCAGGTCGCGTTCAGGCACTCCCACAGCTCGGTGGAGACCACCTCGCGGGCGCCGCGGGTGTTCTCCCGCGCCGCGTTGATCGAGCCGACGATCGAGCTGGGGTTCTCCTTGGCGTAGGCGACCAGTTCGGTCAGCTTCCACACGTCCAGGTCGCCCTTGCCCTCCGGTGGGATGCCGAGCACCGCGAGCAGCTGGCGGCTGGCGTGGTCGGGGTCCACGCTGACGTCCTCCAGCAGCTGGTGCACCGACACGTTGAGGATGCGGGCCGTATCGTCCGCGCGCTCGACATACCGGCCGATCCAGTACAACGACTCGGCGTTGCGTGCCAGCATGCCTGCCTCCTCGCGATCGTGCTCACTGCTGTTGCTGCTCCAGTTGCGCGGTGGTCAGCTCGGGTCCCTGCTCCGCGGCCAGACCGTCCACAGTAGAGGCCTCGGCCAGCGAGGGCGAAGCCAGCTCGCGCTCGGCGGTGGAGGAACGGGCCGCCAGCACCCAGGTGTCCTTGGAACCCCCACCCTGCGAGGAGTTCACCACCAGGCTGCCCTCCGGCAGCGCGACCCTGGTCAGGCCGCCGGGCAGCACGAAGATCTCCTTGCCGTCATTGACTGCGAACGGCCGCAGGTCCACATGCCGCGGCACCAGCCGGTCACCAACCTTGGACGGCACGGTGGACAGCTGCACCACCGGCTGCGCGATCCAGCCCCTGCCGTTGGCCTTCAGCCTGCGCCGCACCGCGGCCAGCTCGGCGGCCGGGGTGTCCGGGCCGAACACGATGCCGTACCCGCCGGAGCCCTCCACCGGCTTGATCACCAGCTCGCCCAGCCGGTCGAGTACCTGCTCCAGCTCGTCCGGAAGCCAGCAGCGGTAGGTGTCCACATTGGGCAGGATCGGCTTCTCGTCGAGGTAGTACTTGATCATCTCGGGCACGTAGGTGTGCACCAGCTTGTCGTCGCCGACCCCGTTGCCAACCGCGTTGGCGATCACCACGTTGCCCGCGCGGGCTGCGTTCAGCACCCCGGCCACCCCGAGCACCGAGTCCGGCCGGTAGTGCACCGGGTCGAGGAACTCGTCGTCGATCCGCCGGTAGATCACGTCCACCTGCTGCTCGCCCTCGGTGGTGCGCACGTAGACGATGTTGTCCCGGCAGAACAGGTCCCTGCCCTCGACCAGCTCCACGCCCATCTGCCTGGCCAGCAGCGAGTGCTCGAAGTAGGCCGAGTTGTAGACCCCGGGGGTGAGCACCACGACCATCGGATCGGCCACGTTCGGCGCGGCAGCCGCCCGCAGCGCGCGCAGCAGGTGGGTGGAGTAGTCACCCACCGGGCGTACCCGGTGCTTGGCGAACAGGTCCGGGAACACCCTGGTCATCGTCCGCCGGTTCTCCATCACGTAGGACACCCCGGACGGGTTGCGCAGGTTGTCCTCCAGCACTCGGAAGGTGCCCTCCTCGTCCCGCACCAGGTCGATCCCCGCCACGTGGATGCGCACCCCGTTCGGTGGGTTGACCCCGAAGGCCTCCCGCTGGAAGTGCGCGCAGGAGGTGATCAGCCTGCGCGGCAGCACCCGGTCGGCCAGGATGTGCGCGTCCCCGTAGATGTCGGCGAGGAAGGCCTCCAGCGCACGCACCCGCTGGGTGACCCCGCGTTCCAGCTTCGTCCACTCCGCCGCGGCCACCACCCGCGGCACCAGATCCAGCGGGAAGGGCCGCTCCTGGCCGGAAAGCGAGAAGGTGATGCCCTGGTCCACCATCGCCCGGTCCAGCGCCTCGGCCCGCGCGTCCAGATCGGTCGCGGCCAGCGCGGAGATCGCCTCGTACAGTGCACGGTAGGGCGTCCGGACGGTCCCGTCCGGTGCGAACATCTCGTCGTACGCACCCGGATACGGGCGCTGCGGCTCGAGGTAGCCGTGGAACTGCGCCCCGGGGCGGCCGTTGGTCCTGGCCTTGGCCCGCCGGGCGCGGCGGCCCGCGGGCGGCAGCTTGAGCGCGGTGTTGGCGTTCATGGTCGTTCACGATGCCACGGCCACGAACGGGTGATGCCCACCCGACCTGCGGGAGACGGTGCCGAGACGGGCCCGTAACGAGCCAATGCTGTGCTCAGCCGGTTCGGAATGGCAGGATGCGGTTCACTCGACCGGTATGACCTACTAGGAGTAATCGTGGCGCGTACCACACTGAGGGCACTTACCCTGCTGCCCGCCTTCGCCCTTGCCCTTACCGCGGTCGGCTGCGCCGAGGAGGTCGGTGGCGGCGAGGACACCCAGGCAGGCGACGAGATCAATCTGATCGAGGAGGGCAAGCTCACCACGTGTACGCACACCCCGTACGAGCCGTTCCAGTACGAGGAGGGTGGCGAGATCGTCGGGTTCGACGTGGACCTGGTCGACTTCGTCGCCGAGGACCTCGGCGTGCAGCAGTCGATCGTGAACATGCCGTTCGAGGGCATCCAGTCCGGCGAGGCGTTCAACACCAACCGCTGCGATGTGGCCGCCGCGGCCATCACCATCAACGAGGAGCGGGAGAAGGTGATGGACTTCTCCGACGGCTACTTCGACGCCAACCAGGCGCTGCTGGTGCGCAAGGACTCCGGTATCAAGACCATGGCCGACCTCAGCGGGAAGACGCTGGGTGTGCAGATCGGCACCACCGGTGAGGAGTACGCCGCCGAGCACAAGGACGAGCACGGCTACCAGATCCGTCAGTACGAGGACCTCGGCCTGCTGCAGACCGCGGTGAAGACCGGCCAGGTCGCGGCCGGGATCAACGACAACTCGGTGCACTTCAACTTCGTGAAGCAGAACCCGGACACCGAGGTCACCGAGGAGTTCGAGACCGGAGAGGAGTACGGCATCGCGATGCGCACCGGTAACGGCGCGATGCAGGCCAAGGTGAACGAGGTGCTCGCGGCGATCAAGAGCGACGGCCGGTACGACGAGATCTACCAGAAGTGGTTCGGGAAGAAGCCGGAGTCCAAGTAACCCTCACGGCACCGCACTTTCCCGAGGAGTCCCTTCATGGCCATGTCGCGGCGTAAGCGCGCCAAGGCGTTCCGCGGGGTGCAGTACGCCCTGCTCGTGCTGGCGGTGGTGCTGCTCGCCCTGTTCGCCAACTGGCCGGAGATCGGCCGCGCCTTCTTCAACCTGGACGCGGCCGCCGAGCAGTTCCCCGGCATCATCACCACCGCGCTGGTGAACACCATCATCTACACCGCGCTCGGTTTCGCGCTCGGCCTCGGGCTGGGCTTCGTGCTCGCGCTGATGAAGCTGTCCTCGGTGGCTCCCTACCGGTGGCTCGCGACCGCGTACATCGAGTTCTTCCGTGGTGTTCCGGTACTGCTGGTCTTCATCGCCTTCGGCTTCGGTGTCCCGCTGGCCTTCCAGCTGCATTTCGACATCTACTCCACCGCCATGCTGGCGCTCGGGCTGGTCGGCTCGGCCTACATCGCCGAGACGCTGCGGGCCGGGATCCAGGCGGTGCCGCCCGGCCAGGTCGAGGCGGCGCGTTCGCTCGGCATGAGCTCGGGGCGCACCACGGTCACCGTGGTCGTGCCGCAGGCGTTCCGGATCATCCTGCCGCCGCTGACCAACGAGGTGGTGCTGCTGACCAAGGACTCCTCGCTGATCTACCTGCTCGGGCTGTTGCAGGGCGAGTACGAGCTGGCGAAGTTCGGCCGGGAGGGGCTGAACGAGACCGGTTCGCTCACCCCGATCCTGCTGGCCGGCCTGGCCTACCTGCTGATCACGATCCCGCTCGGCTACCTTTCCCGGTACCTGGAGCGGCGGACCGGCCGCAAGCAGCAGCGCGGCCTGGAGGTGGAAGCATGAGCGACTCCATTGTGGAGATCAGCGGGTTGCACAAGTCCTTCGGGCAGCTCGAGGTGCTGAAGGGCATCGATCTGCGGGTCCGCCGGGGTCAGGTGGTGTGCATCATCGGGCCCTCCGGCTCCGGCAAGTCGACGCTGCTGCGCTGCGTGAACCTGCTGGAGGAGCCGAACGAGGGCAAGGTCGTGGTGAACGGCCGCGAGCTCACCGACCCGGATGTGGACCTGGACGGCGCCCGGCGCGAGATCGGCATGGTGTTCCAGTCGTTCAACCTGTTCGGGCACCTGTCCGTGCTGGAGAACCTGACCGTCGCCCAGCGCAAGGTGCTCAAGCGGGACAAGGCCGAGTCCGAGCGGATCGCGCGGGAGAACTTGGAGAAGGTCGGGCTTTCGGAGAAGATCGGCGCCATGCCCGCGCAGCTGTCCGGTGGGCAGCAGCAGCGGGCGGCGATCGCCAGGGCACTGGCGATGGACCCGCAGGTGATGCTGTTCGACGAACCGACCTCCGCGCTGGACCCGGAGCTGGTCGGCGACGTGCTCGGGGTGATGCGGCGGCTGGCCACCGAGGGTATGACCATGCTGGTGGTCACGCACGAGATGCAGTTCGCTCGTGAGGTCGGCGATGTCGTGCTGTTCATGGACGAGGGCGTGGTGGTCGAGCAGGGCCCGCCCGCCCAGGTCATCGGCAACCCGCGGGAGTCGCGTACCCAGTCCTTCTTGTCCCGGGTGCTGAACCCGGTGCATTCCGGCGACTGATTTCCGGAACCGTTGGCTTTTCCCTTCCGTCCGAGCACAGTGGGTACTCCACTCGGTCGATTGCGGTAACCCTCGGCGGTCGGCTTCGCTTGGGGTCCTGGGGCTGGGGACGCATCGAGGGGAGGAACCGACCGCATGCCGACTTTCCGGCGAGGCACGAAGGAGCAGGGTGAGCCGGCCGAGGAGGCCACCACCACGGCCGAGGCGGACCGGCCGGACTTCGACCCGTTCGACCCGAACCCGGACCCCTCCTACGAGGTCCGGGCCGAGGACCTGCTCAAGCCGTTGCGCGAACCCGGGTCCGGTGGGCTGCTGCGCTGGCGCAAGCAGGCGACCAACGCGCCGATCGTGCAGGTGGAGAACGCCTACATCACCGGCAAACTGGATCTGCGAGCCGCCGAGCTGGAGTACCTGTTCCGGTTCGAGCGCTGCCGGTTCGAGCAGCCGCCGGACGTACGCGAGGCGAGCCTGCTCGGCCTGGTGTTCCGCAAGTGCTGGCTGCCCGGGCTGAAGGCGCGCAACCTGCGCAGCCGCAACGACGTCCGGCTGATCCGCAGCAAGGTGCAGGTCGAATCGGGCGGGCGGATGGACGGGGAGACCACCGTGCGCCGTGGCGGGGACCGGGAGCGCGGGGTGCCGGATGCCGCGGTCAACCTCACCGACGCGGTGATCGAGGGTTCCCTTGTGCTCACCCGCACCGAGATCAACTACACCAGGGGCAAGGCGATCCAGGCGGACCGGCTGGCGATCACCGGGGCACTGCTGGCCTACCGGCTGGAGGCGGGCGGTGAGGTGCGCATCCCGGGCATGCGGGCGGGCGGTAACGTCAACTTCTCCGGCGCCACGCTGAACAATCCGGACGGCATCGCGCTGAACGGCAACGGCCTCGAGATCAGCGGCAGCCTGCTGTGTGAGGCGGACGCCTACGGCGCATCGGAGCGGCGCCGGTTCACCGCGCACGGAGTGCTGTACCTGCCCAGTGCCAAGGTGGCCAGCGATATCGTGCTGCGCGGGGCCAAGCTCACCGTGAACCAGACCGGGCCGATCGTGGTGAGCGCGTGGAAGACCGGCGATCCCTATGTCGACCCGCGGCCCGCGCTGAACGCGGACCGGCTCCAGGTGGACGGGAACGTGGAGCTGAGTGACGGCTTCCATGCCACCGGCACCCTGCGGATGGTCAACGCGCATATCGGCGGCACGCTGCGGCTGGCCGGGGCGCGGATCAAGGTGCTGCGTGGCCAGGCCGAGCCGTACTACGACCGGGCGCTGCACCTGGACGGCTCGGAGATCAACGGGGACGTGGAGGCGACCGGGCTGTCCGCGGAGGGGCAGCTGCGGCTGGCCGACGTGGCGATCCGCGGCAACGTGCTGGCCTGGAACGCCAAACTGCTGCACGCCGACCGGGACGTGTTCTCCGCCCGCCGCACCCAGGTATCCGGCAACTTCCACCTCACCGACGCGAAGGTGGCAGGCACCCTACGGATGCAGGGTATGCACGTCGGCGGGAACATCGACCTGTACGGCACCCAGCTGAGCAGGCCGCAGATCCGGGCCTCCAGCAGCTTCTCGGTGGACCTGCGTACCTCGCAGGTGGACCGGAACCTGGTGCTCACCGCGCATCGCGGCCGGGCCTTCCGGGCCGAGGGCGGGGTGAACATGGACGGCGCCACGGTGCACCGGAAGGTCGATCTCACCGGTGCCGAGCTGTCCGCCATCGAGCAGCACGCGATCGCGCTGGACATCAGCGATGTGACCGCCGACGAGTTCCTGCTGCTGCCCGGCCGCCGACCGGAGGGCAAGGTGCTGCTGCGCCGGGCGCACTGCGGCACGCTCGGCGACGACCTCACGCTGTGGCAGGCGAGCGGCGGCATCGAGCTGGAGGACTTCCAGTACGACGCGCTGACCGAGCCGATCTCGCTGGAGGACGACGCCGCGGTGGACCGGCGGATCGAGCAGCTGCGCGCGGCGATGGGCGGTTACCGCCCCGGCCCGTATGACCAGCTCGCCAAGATGCTGCGGGCGAGCGGGAACGAGGAACACGCGGACACCGTGCTGCTGCGTAAGCAGGAGTACCGCTACGAGGCGCTGCGCAGCGGCGCGGGAGTCCTCGGACCGGGGATCTGGGTGTGGAGCTGGCTGCAGCGCTGGATGGTGGGCTACGGGTACAAGCCGATGCGCGCGCTGGTCTGGCTGTTGCTGCTGCTGGTCACCGGCAGCGTGTACTTCGAATGGTTCTCCGGACCCTGTGCGGAGGATGACCTGCTGCTGATCGACGGCAAGCACTGCGCGGTCAACGCCGACGACACCGGGCTGGTGTGGAGCTCGGTGCTGTACAACGTGGACCTGCTGGTGCCGATTGTCGACTTCGGGAACAAGAACCGCTGGCATATGGAGGGCCTGGACCGCTGGGTCGGGGTCGGCCTCACCGGCGCGGGCTGGGTGCTGGCGACCACGCTGGCCGCCGGTATGACCCGCATGCTGCGGCGCAACGGCGGCTGAGTACCTTGACGCGGCACATACCGTTGGTATGTCATGTCCGCCATTGAGGGTTATTCAGAACGACCCAGCGACCGCGGGTCGCCAGGCCCATGGTCACCGCGGCGCGCAGCGCCACCGTGTGGGTGGTGGGCGACGGGCGGGAGGTCGTTGCAGGCGACAGCATTGGCGACGCACGCTACGGACCTGAATAACCCGACGTTGACCAAACCACATTGCCATGAAGCGAGGCCGCCATGTCCCAGCCGAGTGCGACCGGGCAGATCGAGGTGCACGCCCGGCCGGAACGGGTGTACGAGCTGATCAGCGAGCCGGGGATGCTGGCCGAGCTGGCAGCTGAGTACGCTACCTTCCGCTGGCTGGACGGTGCGTCCGCGGCCAGGGTCGGCGCCCGGTTCAAGGGCGGTAACCGCCGTGGCCTCCGGCGCTGGAGCACCGTCGCCACGGTCACCGACGCGGTGGCGGGGCGGTGCTTCGCCTTCGAGGTCTCGGCAGGGCCCGCACCGGTCGCCCGCTGGCAGTACGACATCGAGTCCACCCCGGACGGTTGCCGGGTGACCGAGAGCACCTGGGAGAAACGCCCCGGCTGGCTGAAGTTCGCCGGTGCCCTGGCCAGCGGCGTCTGGGACCGGGCAGAGCACAACCGGCACAACATCGCGAACACCCTGCGCAGACTCAAAACCAGGGCCGAAACGAACTGATCCACAGCAGGCGGGCGCGGTGGCTGAGTAACGGTTTGCCCGGGGGTGGCGACAGAACGGCTGTCACCGCTCGGTGACCCATCTTTTCGCCATTCGTAGAGAGCACAGGCCCGAACTCCATGCCGTTCACGCGCATTCTCGCCCCGATCGCCGTCGTCGCCTGCGTCGCCGGGCTGGTCCTCGGCTGCGCCCAGCGCTCCGCCCCCGCCCAGGTGCAGCAGGTGTCCCCGGCCACCAAGACCATCACCAAGACCCCGGAGGCCACCGGCGCGGTGCGCATCGGCTGAGCAGGGGAACAGCGCGGCCCTGACGCTGGTTGACTCCGGGCGTGACTTCCGTACGACATGTGCGCGCGCCCGAGCTGGTGGGCGCGCAGTGGCTGAACACCGGTGGTGAAACCCTCCGGCTCGCGCAGCTGCGCGGCCGGATCGTGCTGCTCGACTTCTGGACCTCGGGCTGCATCAACTGCCTGCACGTACTGGACGAGCTGCGCCCGCTGGAGCGGGAGTTCGCCGATGTGCTGGTCACCATCGGCGTGCATTCGCCGAAGTTCCTGCACGAGGGCGAGCGGGCCGCGATCGAGGCCGCGGTGCGCCGCTACGAGGTGCACCATCCGGTGCTGAACGACCCGGACCTCACCAACTGGCAGCACTACGCGGTCAAGGCCTGGCCCACCCTGGTGGTGATCGATCCGGAGGGCTACGTGGCGCATGTCGCCGCGGGTGAGGGGCACGGCGAGGCCCTGCGCCGGGTGATCGGCGAGCTGGTGGCCACGCATACCGAGAAGGGCACCCTGCGCAGCGGCGGCAGCCCCTATGTCGCCGCCGAGGAGACCGAGGGCGACCTGCGTTTCCCCAGCAAGGCGGTAGCCCTGCCGTCCGGCACCCTGCTGGTCGCCGACACCGGGCAGCATGCGGTCGTCGAGCTGGCCGCCGACGGCGAGACGGTGCTGCGCCGGTTCGGCAGCGGCCTGCGGGGCGCCGAGGACGGCCCGGCCGAGCGGGCGAGCTTCGCCGAACCCTCCGGGATCGCGGTACTGCCGCAGGCCGTGGCCGAGCGGGCCGGGTACCAGGTGGTGGTCGCCGACACCGCGGGTCACCTGCTGCGGGGGATCGATCTGGACACCGGGCAGGTGCGCACCGTGGCAGGCACCGGAAGGCAGTGGCGGGACGGCCCGGTGCGCGGCGCGGCCCGCGAGGTGGACCTGACCAGCCCATGGGATGTCGCCTGGTGGGAACCGGCAGGCGGGGTCGTGGTGGCCATGGCGGGCAACCACACCCTCGGGCTGTTCGACCCGCTGCGGGGCGAGGTCTCCCGGCTGGCCGGCACCACCGTCGAAGGGCTGCGGGACGGCCCGGCGGCGGCGGCGTTCTTCGCCCAGACCTCGGGCCTGGCCGCCACCGCCGGGGACCTCTGGCTGGTGGACGCCGAGACCTCAGCGCTGCGCAGGCTGCGCTGGGCGGACGGTGGCTGCACGGTGCACACCGCCGTGGGCACCGACCTGTTCTCCTTCGGGCACCGCGACGGCCCGGCCGAGGCGGCGTTGCTACAGCACCCGCTCGGCCTCGCCGTGCTGCCCGATGGCTCGATCGCAGTGGCGGACACCTACAACGGCGCGGTCCGCGGCTACGACCCGGCCACCGGCACGGTCAGCACCCTCGCCTCCGGCCTCGCCGAACCCTCCGGCCTGCTGGTGCATGCGGGGGAGCTGCTGGTCGTGGAGTCCAGCGGGCACCGGTTGCGCCGGGTTCCGCGGGAGGCCGGGGCCAGCGTCACCGGGGAAGCGCATGCCGTGCGCAGGCCGCCCACCACGCTGGCGCCGGGTGAGGTCGAGCTCGAGGTGGTCTTCCAGCCCCCGCCGGGGGAGAAGCTGGATGACCGCTACGGGCCCTCCACCCGCCTGGAGCTGAGCGCGTCCCCGCCGGAACTGCTGGCCGAGGGCGCGGGCACCGGCACCGCGCTGACCCGGCGTATCCGGCTGGCCGAGGGTTACCCCGAGGGGGTGCTGCAAGTGGTCGCCCAGGCGGCCAGCTGTGACGATGAGGCCGAGCATCCCGCCTGCCGGATGACCCGGCAGGACTGGGGTGTTCCGGTCCGGCTCGACCCTTCGGGCGAGCGCGGTTTCCGGCTCGTCATGGCCGGGCAGGCCACGGGCGAGGGATAACATGACAGTTGTGTCAGATTCGGAGAGCGGGACCGGCGCGGACGTGAAGCTGGAGATCCAGCTGCTGCATGACCGGGTGCTGGTCCGGATGTCGACCGACGAAGGGGAACGGCGCAGTACCGGCGGCATCGTCATCCCGGCCACCGCGCAGATGGCGCGCCGTCTCACCTGGGGTGATGTACTGGGTGTCGGCAATAATGTGCGTAACGTGAAGGTCGGCGACCGGGTGTTGTTCAACGCGGAGGACCAGCACGAGGTGGAAATCCAGGGCGAGGCGTATCTGGTGATGCGGGAGCGCGACATCCACGCGATCGCCAGCGAGCGCACCGAGCACGGTACGGGGCTTTACTTGTAGCGGACATGTTTTTCGGAGGGGCAGGTGCGCGAGGAGCAGGACCGGCCGGAGCCGGAAGCCGACCCGACCGAGCAGTTCGCTGCCGCCCTGCCCGCTCCGCGACCCGAGCCCGAACCGGCCCCCGACGAGGGCCTGCTCGGCGAGCTGCTCGACCACGAGCCGCTCGCCCCGCTCCCGGTGACGCCCGCGCGCCGGTTCCGCACCGGCCTCGGCAAGGTGATGATGGCGACCGGCGGCGTCATCGCGTTACTGGCGCTGCTCTACGTCGCCGACCTGATGCTGAGTGCGGGGGACGTCCCGCGCGGGGTCACCGTGGCCGGGGTGGAGGTCGGCGGGATGAGCCAGGGCGCGGCCGAGGCCAAGCTGCGGATCGAGCTCGAACCCCGGCTGGTGCAGCCCATCCCGGTGCGGGCGGGTGATGTCCGGGCCGAACTGGACCCGCGCACCTCCGGCCTCGGCCTGGACTGGCAGGCCACCCTCGACCAGGCGGGCATGCAGCCGCTGAACCCGGTGACCAGGGTGGCGTCCTTCTTCCGCACCCGCGAGGTGGGGGCGGTCCCCACGGTCGAGCCGGACCTGCTCCGGCAGGCGATCACCGAGCTGGCGCGGCAGCGGCTCAACCACGGACTGACCGAGGGCACCATCCGTTTCGAATCCGCGCCCGGCGACGGCGCCGTGCGGCCGGTGGCGGTGGAACCGCGGCAGGCGCAACAGCTCACCGACATCGCGGCCGCGGTGCGGATCGTCACCGAGAACTGGCTCACCGACAGGGCCATCACGTTCCCGATGCGGGTGACCCAGCCCAAGGCCAGCTCGGCCGGGGTGCACGCGGCGCTCGACCAGGTGGTCGCGCCGGCGGTGTCCGCGCCGATCCGGGCGCGCGCGGCAGGTGCCGCGGCCGTGCTGCGGCCCGAGGACATCGCCACGGCCCTGCGGTTCGCCGCGATGGCGGACGGCTCCCTGCAGATCAGGGTCGACCAGTCCAAGCTCCGGCGGGTGCTGCTGCCGCAACTGGACGAAACCGAGCAGCGGAGCAAGAACGCCAGGATCGTGTTCGCCGCGGGCAAGCCGGACATCCAGCCGTCCGCGCCGGGCAGGGAGATCAACTGGGCGCGGACCCTGGCGCCGTTCATGGACATCGCGCGCCGGGTGGTGGATCGCGAGCTGCCGGTGGTCTACGACACCCGGCCCGCGAAGGTCACCACCTCCGACGCCGAACGGTTCGGGATCAAGGAGGTCATCGGGGAGTTCAGCACCGGGGGTTTCACCGGCGACGTCGCGCACAACATCGGCGTGATCGCCCGCCAGGTGGACGGCACGATCGTGCGGCCGGGGCAGACCTTCGACCTGGACGAGCACACCGGGCCACGCACGGCGTCCAGGGGCTAC
This sequence comes from Amycolatopsis aidingensis, assembly GCF_018885265.1. Taxonomy (GTDB): domain Bacteria; phylum Actinomycetota; class Actinomycetes; order Mycobacteriales; family Pseudonocardiaceae; genus Amycolatopsis; species Amycolatopsis aidingensis. The sequence continues at coordinate 7,487,289 of NZ_CP076538.1, read as the reverse complement.
CGCACGGCACCGGTGCACGAGGACGGAACCGGTCCCCCGGTGATCGGCGGCGGGGTCTCACAGTTCACCAGCACCCTCTACAACGCGGTCTACCTTGCCGGGCTGCGGGATGCCGGGCACACCGAGCACGCCACCTACTTCGCGCGCTACCCGGAGGCGCGGGATGCGAGCTCCTTGCAGGAGAACGGGTCCAGCATCGAGATGGCGTTCACCAACGACGCACCCACCGGTGTGGCCATCCAGGCTTCGGCCTCCGGTGGTGCGGTGACCGTGAAGATCTGGGGCACCAAGCGCTACCGGGTGGAGAGCGTGACCGCGCCGCGGACCGATGTGGTGCCGCCGCCGATCCGGCTCGGGCCGCGGGAGAACTGCACGCCGGTCGAGGGCACGCCGGGGTTCAGCAGTTCGAACACGCGCATCCTGTACGACCTGGACTCCGGTGACGAGGTGAGCAGGCAGACCCGCGAGGTCCGGTACGCGGCCCGGCCGACCGTCATCTGCTGATCGTGTCGCTGCGTGACCATCGGTGCCGCCCGGTCGTGTGGTGTGCCGGGGTGGGCGCTCCCGCTACGTTGGGTTCGTCAGGCCGGTCGTAACCGCAGCTGGAGGTTTGGTGTCCCGTCGGGTACTGCAGATGAAATCGTTGCCCGCCAAAGGTTTTGCCCTTTCCGTCGCCGTGGTCACGGCGTTGCTCACCGCCCCGGCCGCCGGTGCCGCGGAACCGGAGCCCGCGCTGGTGCGTGCCACCGAACACAATGCCTGCAAGCTGAACGTGCGTGCCGGCGCAGGCACCTCGACACCGATCCTCACCACCCTCACCTGCGACAACTACACCACCTGCGTGGGCGCCGAACCCGGTTACCCGCCGTGCTCACCATTCGTGGTCGGCGAGCGGTACTCCTGCGTCGGCGCGGAGAACAAGCAGGTGACCGACGACAAGTGGGCGGAGGTGGCCTGGCGGGCGCCGAAACCCGCCTACGTGGCGGTGGCCTGCGCCGACTTCCGCACGCTGGCCGCTCCCCAGCGCGGCACCAGCTAGCGCAGTACCACGCAGCCGCGCGCTTCCAGCCCGGCAAGCCAGCCGGGCTCGCGCAGGTACCTGTTCCAGCGCAGATCGAGTTTGTCCAGTTTGGGCAGTTCGGCGATCCCGCCGGGCAGCTCGGTGAGCCCGTTGTCCCGCAGGTCCAGCAGGCGCAGCTCGGTCAGCCGGGTGATCGACTCCGGCAGGGTGGTGATCGCGTTGCCGCGCAGATGCAGCTCGCGTAGTGCGGTGAGGTCGCCGATCGACTCGGGCAGCGTGCCGAGCCGGTTGCCGTACAGCCGGAGCTCGCGCAGTGCCGACATGGCGCCGATCTCACCGGGCAGTGCGGTCAGCCCGTTGTCGGTGGCGCCGAGGTAGCGCAGCCGGTGCAACCCGCACAGCGAGTCCGGGAGGGTGGTCAGCCGGTTGCCGGAGAGGTAGAGGTACTCGGTGAGCCCGGGCAGCGCGCCGAGGGTGTCCGGCAGTGCGGTGAGCAGGTTGTGCCCGAGGTCGAGGGTGTGCAGTTCGGACAGTCGGCCGATCTCCGGGGAAAGGCTGGTGAGCCGGTTCGCCGCGAGGTTCAGTACCCGCAGGCCGGTGAGCCGCCACAGCGAGCCGGGCAGGGTTTCCAGTTCGTTGTGGTAGAGGCTGAGCTGGGTCAGCCCGGGTGCCTTGGTGAGCCGTTCCGGGAAGCGGGTGAACCGGTTGCGGTCCAGGTAGGCCCGGGTGACCCCGGCCAGGTTCACCGGCGGCAGTTCGGTCAGCCCGCTGCCGCTGAGGTCCAGCCAGTTCTCGTCCACCGGCCCCGAATCTAGCGGGCCGGCGCAGCGCGGTGCGCCGGCCCGCTTCGTTCTCAGGACTTCGAAGCCGTTCGGCCACCGGTGATCTTGGGATAGGCCGCGGCCGCGGCGATGACGCCGACCACCGCGGCTGCCACCTGGAACACGTGCCGCCACCAGTCGATGCCCGGGGTGTTCTCGACGCCGAACACACCGGCGAGCCAGTTGCCGATGAAGGCGGCGACGATGCCGACCACGATGGTCAGCCACATCGGGATCTTCTGCCTGCCGGGAGCGAGCATCCGGCCGAGGACGCCGAGGACGAGGCCGACGATGATCGTCGTGATGATGCCCCAGATTCCACCAAGCATGTCTGCTCCTTCACCCGCGAGAGAGTAGGTACCCGAAAGGGTTGCACCACCCGGCTCGGGCCGCCGGACGGAGCGCACGTCCGGGTGAACATCGACTCAAATATATTGGCTTGCGCGTATATATGCTTAGTGTGATACTTCGACCGTGGATGTCTTCGAGGCCATTGCGGAACCCCATCGCCGCGCCCTGCTGGACCGGCTGGCCGAGGGTGAGCGGACCGCGGGCGACCTGGTGGCCAGCCTGCCCGCGCTCACCCAGCCCGCGGTCTCCCGGCACCTGCGGATCCTGCGTGAGGTGGGGCTGGTCGAGGTCCGGCCCGACGGTCAGCGGCGCATCTACGCGCTGCGCGCCGACGGGCTGGTCGAGATCGACAACTGGATCAGCCGCTACCGGCGGTACTGGCCGCGCCACCTGGACGCGCTGGAACGGCACCTTGCCGGTACCCACCGGCCCGATGAGGAGGAGAACACCCCATGACAGTCGATTCCCGGTACGGTTCGCTGACCGTCGAGGACGGGGTCGCCACGATGACCTTCCGCAGGCGCATGCCCTACCCCGTGGAGGCGGTCTGGGCTGCCCTCACCGACCCGGAGCAACGAGCGGCCTGGCTCGGCGAGAGCACCGTGGACGGCCGGACGGGCGGCAGGATCGCGACGGTGCCCAGCGAGCCGCCTGTTCCGCCGGAGAAGAAACGGATGACCGGCCGCATCCTGGTCTGGGATCCTCCGCGGGTACTGGAGCACGACTGGCGGCAGGACATCGTGGAGGACGGTGTGGTGCGCTACGAGCTGGAGCCGGACGGCGCGGACACCATCCTCACCCTCACCCATCGCGGCCTCTCGGCGCGCAACGCCGGCGGCTACATCCCCGGCACGCATGCCTTCCTGGACCGGTTGGAGGCCGTGCTGGCCGGCACCGAGGTCCCCGGCTGGGCGCAGCGTTACGAGGAGGTGGCCCCGGCATACGCATGAACCCGGCCGGATGACGACAACGGGGGCCGGGAGCGCAGTCACGCTCCCGGCCCCCGTTTGCGTGCCGCCGCGGGATGGCGGATCAGTGCACCGGCAGACGGATCCCCGGCCGGATCAGAAGGCCGCCTCGTCGACCTCCATCAGGTCGTTGTCGGCGGCCTCGACGATCGCGCGCCGGGCGGTCAGCTCCGGCAGCACGGTCTTGGCGAAGAACGAGGCGACGGCCACCTTGCCGTTGTAGAACGGCACGTCCTTGGCGGAGGCGCCCGCATCCAGCTTGGCCATCGCGATCTCGGCCTGCCGCAGCAGCTGCCAGCCCACCAGCAGATCGCCCGCGGACATCAGCAGCCGGACCGTGTGCTGGCCGACCTTGTTCACGCTCTGCGGGTCCTCCTGCGAGGCGGTCAGGTAGCCGATCATCGCGCCGAGCATGCCCTGGGTGTCGTCCAGTGCCTGCTTGAGCAGCTCCCGTTCCTTCTTCAGCCTGCCGTTGCCCGCCTCGGACTCGATGAAGGCGGTGATCTCGCCCGCGACATGCGCCAGCGCCTGCCCCTTGTCCCGGACGATCTTGCGGAAGAAGAAGTCCAGCGACTGGATGGCGGTGGTGCCCTCGTACAGGGAGTCGATCTTGGCGTCCCGGATGTACTGCTCGATCGGGTAGTCCTGCAGGAAGCCGGAACCGCCGAAGGTCTGCAGGGACTGCACCAGCTGCTCGGTGGCGCGCTCGGAGCCCACGCCCTTCACGATCGGCAGCAGCAGGTCGTTCACCCGCTCGGCCAGCTGGAGGGACTCGGCGTCACCTTCCTGGGTCCAGATCTGGTCCTGGTAGGTCGCGGTGTAGAGGTAGACCCCGCGCAGGCCCTCGGCATAGGCCTTCTGCAGCATGAGCGAGCGCCGCACGTCCGGGTGGTGCGTGATGGTGACCCGCGGCGCGGTCTTGTCCAGCATGTTCGGCAGGTCGGCGCCCTGCACCCGCTCCTTGGCGTAGTCCAGCGCGTTCAGGTAGCCGGTGGACAGAGTGGCGATGGCCTTGGTGCCGACCATCATCCGGGCGTACTCGATGACCTGGAACATCTGCGCGATGCCGTCGTGCACCTCGCCAAGCAGCCAGCCGACGGCGGGGGTGCCGTGCTGGCCGAAGGTCAGCTCGCAGGTGGTGGACACCTTGATGCCCATCTTGTGCTCGACGTTCGTCACGTAGGCGCCGTTGCGCTCCCCCGGCTCCCCGGTCTCCGCGTCGAAGCGGAACTTCGGCACCAGGAACAGGGACAGCCCCTTGGTGCCGGGCTTCGGCTCGATCCCTGGACCCTCCGGGCGGGCCAGCACCAGGTGCATGATGTTCTCGGTCAGGTCCTGCTCGCCGGAGGTGATGAAACGCTTCACCCCGTCCAGGTGCCAGGAGCCGTCCTCCTGCAGCACCGCCTTGGTGCGCCCGGCACCGACGTCCGAGCCTGCGTCCGGCTCGGTGAGCACCATGGTGGCGCCCCAGGCGCGGTCGATCATGAACTGGGCCCAGCGCCGCTGCTCCTCGGTGCCGTTCTTGTCCACGATCATCGCGAAGTTCGGCCCCGCCATGTACATGAACAGCGCCGGGTTCGCGCCGAGGATCAGCTCGGAGGCGGCCCACTGCACGGTGGGCGGAAGGCCGAATCCGCCGAGGTTGTTGGGCAGGCCGAGCCGCCACCACTCACCGTCCCAGAGCTGCTGGTAGCTCTTCTTGAAGGACTCCGGCAGGGTGACGGAGAAAGTCTTGGGGTCGTAGACCGGCGGGTTGCGGTCGGCGTCGGCGAAGGATTCGGCCAACGGGCCGACGGCGAGGTTGTTCAGCTCGGCGAGCACGCCGCGCGCGGTCTCCTCGTCGGACTCCTCGAGCACGCCCTTGCCGAGGCGCTGCTGAACGCCGAGTACCTCGAACAGGTTGAACTCGAGGTCGCGGACGTTGCTCCTGTAGTGGCCCATGTCGTCGCTCCGTTTGGGTGTTCGGGGATTCCGGCTGGGCACATCCCCCTACTCGCCGGTAACATAAGGGTATTACCTGCTAGTAACCTACAGCAAGCCGATCAGCCTGATTGTGACGAATAGTGCTCTTTGGGGCTACTTCCCAACGAGTCGTCCGGCCGCACGACGAGGATCCCGTGCCGAAACGCGGTGGTCACGGCATGGGTGCGGTCCCGGGCGGACAGTTTGCGCAGGATGCTCTTGACGTGCGTGCGCACGGTTTCCACGGAGAGATAGAGCACTTTCGCGATAGCCGAGTTCTCCAGCCCCTCGGCCACCAGTTGCAGCACCTGGTACTCCCGCCGGGACAGCGGCATCTGGGTGTGCACCGCCTGCTGGCCGGGTAGCTGCCCGGTGGGCTGCCGCTTCGGCCGGGTGGTGAGGGTGGCCAGTGCCGGGTCGACGTAGCGGCGGTCGGCATGCGCGCGCATGATCGCCTCGGTGAGCCTGCGGGGCTCGGTGGCCCTCGGCACGACGGCGTGCGCGCCCGCGGCCAGCACGGCGGCGAGGAACTGCGGGCTGCGGTTGGCGTCCCGGACCAGGATGATCACGATCGTGCCCGGCTCCCCGGTGGCAAGCAGCCGGATCAGGTGACCCTGTGGGTCCAGCCCGGAGTCCACCAGCACGGTGTCCGGACGCAGTTGCTCGCACATCTGCAAGGCGGAGTGGTGTGCCCCGGCGTGGCCGAGCCAGTACAGGCCGGGGGTGCGGTGGATGAGGGCGGCCAGGCCCTCCCGGTAGAGGGGCACCGGATCGATCGCGGCCACACCGAGCCCGCGGGCGCCCGGCTTGGGCGGCTGGCCCCTGTTCGAGCCGATGCTCTGTGTCATGTGTTCTCCGTCTCGCTACAACCGGCCCGGTGGTCCCAGGTGGGACGCCGGAGGGGTTAACCCGTGACGCTTTTGACGGTCATTCATTGGTTTCGTGACGAAGATTCCCCCATCAGGGGGGTTATTGACCAGGCCTGGGGCCGTTTTGTTAACACGTGGCGTTGTTAAAGCGCGGTACGAAGCGCGCGGAACTCCTCCGCAAGGGTGATAGCGGTGTAATGCGCGTTCAGTCCGCTCGGGTTCGGCAGGATCCACAGCCCGGCACCGCCGACCTGCTCTTCCTGCCTGCCGATCCGTGCCCGCGGCCTGCCGAAGGCCGTGCGGTACGCGGTGACCCCGACCACGGCCAGCCAGCTCGGCTGATACCGCGTGACCTTGCCCACCAGCGCCTCACCGCCCGCGCGCAGCTCCGTTTCGGTCAGCTCGTCCGCACGGGCGGTGGCCCGGCCGACCAGATTGGTGATGCCGAGTCCGTAATCGAGCAGTTCCCATTGCTCGGCGGGGTCGAGCAGGCGCGGAGTGAAACCGCTGCGGTGCAGCGCGGGCCAGAACCGGTTGCCGGGCCGGGCGAAATGCAGGCCGGTGGCGCCGGAATACAGGCCCGGATTGATCCCGCAGAACAACACACGCAGCCCGGGTCCGATCACGTCCGGGATCGTGCGGCCGGGTGCCGCCGCGAGTTCCGCCTTGGTCGGTCGCTCGGCCATCCGGTCAGTGTGCCGGTCCCCGCGACGCCGCTGCCGGAGGCGGCACACTCGGGGGTGTGCGCGGTGCGGTGACCAACGACGGCTGCCCGGTCGAGCTCTATCCGCTGTTGCCTCCTGCCGGCGAGCCGGAGGCGGTGCATGCCGCCATCGAGGCCGGTGCCGAGGTGCTCGACCTCGGCGCGGGAACCGGCCGGATCGCGCACGGCCTGATCGAGCTCGGGCACCCGGTGGTCGCCGTGGACGACTCGGCGGCGATGCTGGGGTGGGTGCGCGGCGCCCGCACGGTGTGCTCGCGGATCGAGGACCTGCGGCTCGGCCGCCGCTTCCCGGCCGTGCTGCTGGCCAGTCATCTGATCAACAACCCGGACCGGCCGGTGCGGACCGCCCTGCTGGACACCGTCCGCGGACACCTAGCTCCCGGCGGGAAGCTGGTGGCCCAGTGGCATCCGCCCGAGTGGTTCGACCTGGTCGGCGCCGGAGGGGACGGCAGGCTCGGCCCGGTGCGCATCCGGCTGCGCGGGATCACGCGCACGGGCGACCTGCTCAGCGCCACCGTGTACTACGAGGTGGAAGGGCGAAGCTGGGAGCAGCCGTTCACCTGCCTGCGGCTGAGCGAGGACGCCCTGCTCGGCGCGCTCGCCGGGGCCGGTCTCGCCTTCGCGGGATGGGCCTCGGCCGACCGGACCTGGTTCACCGCCGTCCCGAGCTGAGCCCGGGGTGGCCAAGCCCGGGCCGAAGTGCGTATCCTGTGTGATCCGGCACACAGGACGGCATCAAGGGGGATGACGTGGACGTGGCGATCGTCATCGGTCTCGTACTCCTGCTGCTCACCGCTGCCGCGGCCACGGTTGTGCTGGAGGACCGGCGTAGTGCCCGGCGGGCCGCGCTACGCAGGCGGGAACGGTTGGCTGAGCTGGGCGAGCCGGTACCCGTACCGGCTGAGTGGTCGCGCCGCTGAGCGCGTCCGCCTGCCGCGCCTGCGCTCGCAGCAGCAGGAACAGCGCCGCCAGGATCCAGCCGAGCGCCGCGCCCGCCGTGTTCGCCATCAGGTCGTCCACATCGAAGATGCGGTACTGGTAGGGCGCCGTACCGAAGTTCGCGGTCAGCTGGCAGATCTCGATGGCGGCCGACCCGGCCAGGCCAAGCAGCGTGGCGCCGGTGAACCCGCGCCGCCAGAGCACGCGGGCGAGGATCCCGAGCGGTACGAACAGCAGCACGTTCATGGACAGCTGCTGGAAGGCCGTCGTGGCCAGCGGATTGCCGGCGCTCTCCCGGGCGACATCGGCCATCCACTGGAACGGGACCAGCTGAATGTGCTGGCCGGACTGCCCGCCCGCGCGGGTGGGCAACGGGAGCAGCACCAGCGCAACGGTCAGGCAGGCATAGAGCGTGACCAGCGCGGTCCTGGCCAGCCTGCCGGGCAGCACCCGGCCGAACCGGGCCTGCTGGCCGAGCACCTGCGGGATGAGCAGCACCGCCCAGATCACCACGAAGCCGAGCAGGCCGTATTCCAGCGCGGAGGTCTGTGCCGAGGTCATGCTTCGACGCTATGGCGCTCTGAGCTGCGAAACCTCGGTCGAAGGGGTCGGCCCGTGCCCGCCGGATCGGCCACCTGGCCGATCCCCGCCCCGCCACCTGGCCGGGCTGCTGGTGAACCAGACCAGTGCGATCACGGCCGCGCAGCCCGCGAGCTGCCATCCGGTCGGCCGCTCGTCCAGCAGCAGCAACCCCAGCAGCACCGCCAGCACCGGCTGCAGCAGCAACAGCGTGGCGCCGATGCCGGCCCGCAGCCGCGGCAGCGCCGTGCCGACCAGCACCCAGCCACCCACCTGGCCGGTGAGCGCGAGCGCGGCGAGCCAGCCGAACGCGGGCCAGCCGGGCGCCAGGTCCACCCCACCCCAGGCCAGACCCAGCAGCAGCGAGGTGACGGTTGCGCTGATCGTGGCCGTGCGGACCGGCGCCACCAGCTGACCCGGTGCCGCACCCTGGCGCAACAGGAACAGGAAGGCCGCGTACGCCGCACCGGCCGCGAGGCCCATCAGCGCCCCGCGTACCGGGTCGCTGCCCGGTTCGGCCCGCCCGATCGCGCCGCTGGCCAGCGCCACCGCGAGCAGCATCAGCGGGGCGGTCACCAGGAACCGGGCGGCTGGCCGTTCCCTGGACAGCAGCCATGCCAGCCCGGGAAGGATCACCACCTGCACGTTCACCAGCACGGTCGCGATCGAGGCGCCGACGTCGGCCACGCACTGGCCCCAGAACACCAGGTCTATCCCGAGAAACACGCCCGCGGCCAGCCGGCGGCGGGTGCGGCCGGGATCGCGGTCCGCCCTTGGCTCCCGCAGGGCCAGCGGCAGCAGGACGGGCAGGGCCAGCAGGCACCGCCAGAACGCCGCGGTCCCGGGGCTGGTGCCGGACAGCTTGACGAACATCGCCGACACCGAGATGCAGGCGGCCCCGGCGAGCAACAGCAGGCGGGGGTCGGTTCGAGCGGCCACACTTCGAGCGTGCTGGGTACAACTAATAACGACAAGTGAATGTTTGTACGCTTTATTCGGTAGTATTTGTACCGTGTTGAGTCTGGACCGGTTGCAGGCGCTGGCCATGGTCGACCGGCACGGGTCGATCGCCGCCGCGGCCGAGCAACTGCACCTGACCCCCTCCGGGGTGTCCCAGAAACTGGCCAAACTGGAACGGGAGACCGGGCACCGGCTGCTCGAACCACGGGGGCGCGGCGTGCGGCTGACCCACGCCGGGCGGGTGCTGGCCGAGCACGCGTCCCGGATCCTCACCCAGTGCGGGGCGGCCGAGGTGGATCTCGCCGACCTGACCGAGGAGATCCTCGGGCCGCTGCGGATCGGCGCGATGCCGAGCACGGTCCGCAGGCTGCTGGCCCCGGCGCTGACCACGCTGCGGGAGCGGTACCCGCGGCTGTGGCCCACCCTGCGGGACGGCGAGGTGGTGGACACCATGCCGCTGCTGCTGGCCGGCGAGCTGGACCTGGTGGTCGCCGAGAACTGGGCGCACCGGCCGACCGCGATCCCGGAAGGGGTGAGCAAACGACTGCTGTTCGACGAGCGGGTGATGGTGGCGCTGCCTGCGGACCATCCGCTCGCCGACCGGGACACCCTGGACCTGGCCGAGCTGGCGGGCGCGGCCTGGACCAGCTGCGGGCCGGGCAGCGCGGCGGGCGATGCGCTGGTGCAGGCGGTGCGCAACCAGGGCGTCGAGCCGGAGGTCCGCTACACCGTGACCGAGTTCCCCACCCAGGCGGCGCTGGTCGAGGCCGGGCTCGCGGTGGCACTGATCGCCCCGTTCGCGTTGCAGTCGGTCCCGGCCGGGGTGCGCCTCGTCCCGCCGGAACCGGCGCTGCGCAGGGAGATTCACGCGGTGTGGCGAACCGACCGGGAGAACCCCGCGGTGCGCGCCGGTGTCGCCGCACTGGCCGGGGCAGTACCGTCGAACACATGACGATCACCCTCCGTGCCGCCGAGGAGGCCGATCATCCGGCGCTCGTCCGGGCCGTGCAGCAGTGGTGGGGCGACTCCCGCTCGCCCGCGCAGGCGAGTGAGCTGGCGTTGCTGCTGCCCCGGCTGTTCCTGCAACATTTTGCCTCGACCAGCCTGATCGCGGAGGACGATGGCCACCTTGCCGGTTTCCTGGTCGGCTTCTACTCGGCCGACGACCCGGCGGCGGCGTACATCCACTTCGTCGGGATCGACCCGGGGCGGCGGCGAGCGGGCCTTGGCCGCAGGTTGTACGAGACCTTCTTCGCCGCGGCGACCGTGGCGGGGCGGCAGCTGGTGCGCGCGGTGACCTCGCCGGGGAACCAGGGGTCGATCGCGTTCCACCGCGGGATGGGTTTTCAGCTGGAGCCGGGTGACCGGGAGGTGGACGGCGTCCCGGTGCGGGCGGACTACGACGGGCCGGGCCAGGACCGGGTGTGCTTCCGGCTGGACCTGCTGGCCGGCTGAGCTCCCGTTTCGCCAAGACTTGCTCCGGCAGGCAGGGAGGATGGGTGCCATGCCGACATGGAAAGACGCGATCGCCATCGCCGAGCGGTTGCCCGAGGTCGAGGAGTCGACCTGGTACCGCACGCCAGCGTTGAAGGTGCGGGGCAAGGGTTTCGCCCGGCTGCGTACCGAGGCCGAGGGCGGGCTGGTGCTGATGTGCGGCCTGGACGAGAAGGCCGCGCTGCTCGACTCCGGCGACCCCGCCTTCTACACCACCCCGCACTACGACGGCTACGGTTCGATCATCGTCGATCTCGAACGGGTGGATCCCGGCCAGCTGGCCGAGCTGATCGAGGAGTCCTGGCGGCTCAAGGCACCGGCCAGGTTGCGCAAGGAACTCGACGCCGCGCTCGGTCTACGACATGACTGACGCGACTGCGTACTGTGCGAGGAGGCTGGGCGCCTGGGGTGAGGTCATGGTCACCGGGATGCTCGGCGGCGCCCGCAACGAGGTACTGGAGATCCGTCTTGGTGGGAAGCGCCGGGTCGCTCGCCGGAGCAGGCGGCCCGCGGACTCCCTGGAATGGGAACTCGATCTCCTGGAACACCTCGCGAATCGTGGCTTCCGCGTGCCGCGGGTCGTACCCACCCTCCACGGGAACCGATTTGTCGACAATATTGTCGTGCAGGAATGGTTGCCGGGACGGGAGCCGGTGTCGGGAGCGGACTGGCAAGCGGTCGCGGATGAGCTGCGCCGGCTCCATGCCACCACCGTGGGGTGGCCGCAACGGCAGGGCTTCCGAATCACCAGCGAGTTGGTCGAGCGGAGCCGCAGCGGGGATGTCGACCTCGGCCGGATGCCGAGTGACGTGGTCGCGGCCTGCCGCGGGGCCTGGGCCGCGTTGAGCGGTGAACCGGCCGTGGTGCACGGCGACCCAGGTGCCGCGAACATCCGGATCAGCCCGGCCGGGGTTGGCTTGCTGGACTGGGATGAGGCCAGGGTCGATCATCCGGCGATGGACCTCGCGGACCTTCCGGTGACCGTGCTGCCCGCGGCGGAGCAGGCCGCGGCGCGGGCAGCCGTGGATGCCTGGGAGGTGGCCGCCGGCTGGTTCGTCGAGCCGGAGTACGCCCGCGAGCGGCTCGCCCGGCTCGGCCGTGGCTAGCCGAAGGCGACCACCGCGAGGCTCTTGTCATCGTGCCGTTTGGCGCGCGGTAGTTCCTGCGCATCGGGATCGGCATGGGCCTCCCACGCTTCGCAGTGGTGCAGCAGCGCGCTGAGGTCGTCTGCATCGGCATCGGGCATCGCCTGCCAGTCGTCAAGGCCGAGGTAGTCCATCGTGGCGAAGGCCCCGTCGGTGGCCAGCACCGCCCACGGGGTCGAGTCCGGCGCGCGGGTGGTGAGCAGCGCGTGTTCCGCGGAGGCGGGGTCGGCCTCGGCGATCCAGTAACCCCCGGGCTGGTTGCGGCATTCCGCCTGCCGGATCTGCAACTCACCGAGCAGGGCAAGGTGCTCGTCGTCGTAACCGCTGCCCGCGGCGAGGCGTTCCCGGTACTTGCGGCGCGGGGCGAGGTCGAGCCGGTCCATCCGGTCGTCGGTCAGCGTCTCGTCCGGCAGTACGACCAGATTGTCGCCGAGCACCAGGATGTCCACGCCGTGCTCGAGCTCCCTGGCGATGGTGACGGTGCTGGACGGCGAGGCACCCGGCGAGATATCCAGCGCGTGGGCAGTCCGCTCGATCGCCGCCGCGAGTACGTCCCGGAGATCCCCGTCCGGCGCGGCGTTGAGCGCGTCCCGCAGGTAACGGCCGAGCCGATCGGAGTAGGTCGCCGCGGCCACCGGCACCGGCAGGAACGCCGTGGCACCGTCCAGCATGATCACGGCGTTCTCGGTGGTGAACACCCGGTCATCACTGCCGGCCGCGGCCGGCAGCTGGGCTGCGGAGACGCGCATGGTGCATCAGCGTACGGACCGATGACTTCCGGGTCGTCTGGTTGTCTGTTCATCCGACAACCGAAGGAGGTTGGGTATGGCGAAGCTTCTCTACTCGGCGACCATGTCACTCGACGGCTATATCGCCGGTCCCGACGGTGACATGTCCTGGCTGTCCGAACACATGGGGGTCGCGGACCCCACGGTGACGCGCCTGCTGGCGAACACCGGCGCGATCCTGGTCGGCAACAACACCTTCGGCGGTGATGACCCCAACCGGGGTACCGAGCAGGAAGGCGCGTTCGGGGGCGCCTACCACGGCCCGGTGTTCGTGCTCACGCACCACCCGCCGGACGAGCCCACCACGGGCGTCACTTTCGTGGACGACCTGCACAGCGCCGTCGCGCAGGCCAAGCGGGCCGCCGGGGACAAGTACGTGAACATCCTGGGTGCGAACGTCGCCATGCAGTGCCTTGAGGCAGAACTCCTCGACGAGATCCTGGTGTTCATCGTGCCGGTACTGCTCGGCGGCGGCGTCCGGATGTTCCACACCGAAGGGCAGAAGGTGCGCCTGACACCAGTCGCGGGTGAGACGGCCCATTGGTACGGCGTCGAGTACTGAACGGACTGGAGTCGCGATCTCGAACGACGAAACCCCCAGGTCCACTTTGTACGGTGTGTGACCTGGGGGTTTCGGTTGAGAGCGGCTGACAGGAATCGAATCCGCGTTCTCAGCTTGGGAACCAGGGTGATCATGCTCGAAAGTGGCCTTGACCTGCGGCGGAACGCGATCGACATGTATCCAGGTTGACCGCTGTTGACCGGGGCCTGTTGTTGGGATTCTGCTGCGAAAATGGCGGATTCTGCTCGGCGTGGTTGGTCTCACTCCACAGGCAATCGCTGAGACTTTCGCTCGTCACTACCATCGCGCTCGTCTCGCCACGAGACAGTGATCATGGTCGTCGTAGACGTCAGGGACCCTACCAAGAGGTACCGTTCAGCATGATCGCTTGGGAACTCGTCGAAGTGAGTAGGCGTGCCGTCCTCAACGGCAAGATCACCGCGATCCACGGAAACGTCATATGCACTGTGAGTTCCGTGATTCCACAGAAGGTACGAGTCGCCCTGGCTCGGTTCAAGCTTCCACACGATGCGCTTTCGCGACTCATCCTCGGCTGCGCGCCGCTCGCCTGCCCGTTGAAGCTCTAGGGCGGACTCCGCCGCATTCGACGCCCGCTCTGCGGCGAGCTTCTGGCCACGGGCGTAGATCATGGCTCCGCCCGTGAAAAGCGCTGCAAGAATAGATATGATCAGTGAGGCAATGTTCATATGCCAGCTATCGATCCGTGTCGACGCTCCGCTGCGGCCGTTACTCAGTTGATGCAGCGCCCATACTCTGCCGTTCCCTTCGCCCGTGCCGATGCATTGCGCCGGGGTGGCCGGGTCAAGGGTGAGCGCAGCTCATCGCGCAGCGACGCCGTAGGCGCACTTGAGGCGGTCGGCGCGGTGTAAGACGATCGTGGCGCGAAGGGAGGCCATCGTGCCTATAGAGCCAAATTCGGCAGCAACTATCGGTGGCTGCGGTTGCTCAGATCGCTGAGTGTTTCGGTGACGGCGTCCGCTCCGGCCTCGGTGAGCTTTGCGTGCTTGCCGGGCTTGTTGGCGTAGCCGATCGCTGCGACTCCTGCGGCGTGTGCGGCTTGGATATCGGTCACCGAGTCGCCGAGTAAGGCACAGTCGGCAGGTGTAGCGCTCAGAGCGGTGATGGCGCGGTCCACGAGATGGGTCGACGGCTTGAGCAAGGTCGGGTCTGAACTGGTGCGTGCGGCTATGTAGTCAACCGCCGGACGCAAGCCGTGGAGATCAAGGTAGGCGCTGACTGCGGCCTCGCTGTTGTTGCTGACGATAGCGAGTGGGCGGCCGGAGTCGTGCCAGTGGCGCATGAGTTGCTCGGCTCCGGGGGTGGGGGCGGCCGTGGTGATGGCGTCGATCTCGTGTGCGGTGAACGCTGCCTCGACGTAGCGGGCTTCGTCGGTGCCGAGTGTGGCGGCGTGGCGGAGCACGTCGAAGGGATCGGTGGCGGTGGTGACGTGGTTCGGCAGGTCTGTATATCCGCCGTCGGCGAGCACTGCGCGGAGCTGGTCAGCGACAACCTCGGCGGGGACTCCGGAGAAGACGGCGCAGATGGGGCCGTCGAAGTCGAGTAGCAGGACGCGCGCACGGTCGAGCCGTTGGCGCACGGCGTCGTACCCGCCAGTGGTGGTCATCGGACGTAGTCCTTGGCGATGCTGTTCCACATGCTGTCGAACCAGGTTTTGGACTGCTCGACGTATTGGCTGCCGGTGGAGGCGTCGTCGTCATTGGCGGAGTGGTGGAAGAGGATGGCGTCTTTGCCCATGAGGTCGTACATGGCCTGGGTTTCGCCGCCGAAGGTGATGACGTGTTCGCGGACGGGGTAGAAGCCGAAGAACGCTTCCTCGTTGTTGATTAGGTAGAGCTTGAACAGGGACGCGGCGGGGTGTACGCGGATGTGGGCGGTGGCTTCGTTGACCAGGCCGAGGGCCGCGAGTTCGGTGACGGAGTCGACGATGGCGAGGGTGTGGCGGCGCATGATCTCTTCGGCGCGCTTGCGGAAGGCGGGGCTGTCGGCCTTCTCGTCCACGGTGCAGGGCACCGCCCAGGGTTCGGAGGGGTCGGGGACGAGTAGCCGGACGGTGATGGACTCGGGGCGGAGTCGGCCGATGCGGATCTTGTCCAGGGGTTCGGTGATGACGCCGTGCAGGGTTTCGCCGGAGAACCCGGCGAAGTCGATGCTGACGTGTTCGGCCTCGAAGGCGTGTTCGATGTGTGGCCGGAGCCCGACCGGGCGTTCGGTGCGTTCTCGTACGAAGACACCGCTGCCCTGCCGCGACACGATCAGGCCTTCGTCGCGCAGCTCGCGCAGGGCGTTCTGCACGGTCATCGGGGCCACGTCGTAGGCCCTGGCCAGTTCGGCGCGGGATGGCAGCTTGTCTCCTGCCGCGAACTTCCTGGTCAGGATCGCCGCTCGGAGCGCGTTGGCGACCTGGACGTACGGCGGGCGCGGGTCGTCCGGATCGAGGGGCATCGGCTTCCCTTCTCCTGCGGCACTGACCGGCTCGCAAGCACTCTTCCGTGCGCGCACGCAAGTCTATCCAAATCGACTAGGCGAGCTAGCGAGCTAGGCTGCCCACCACTTGATTGACTTGACTAGTCAACCTAGCTAGGCTGTACAAATTGATTAGCTAGGCACGGGATGGCTTCTGATCGGGAGGACGGACATGGCGGCACCGCGCGGAGCGCGCTTCGCGATCGAGCACGACAGGATGCGTTCGGCTATCAGGATGCGGGAGCCGAAGACCACGGCATCCGCCAAGCCGGGCGGCGCGAAGGCATCGGTCCACGGGCGGGGTGCGGCTGAGCAGAAGACGGCCGCGTGATGGCGGGGCGGCCGTCACGTGAGGCGGTCGCTCGGTGGAACCTCGCCTATGCCGAGCAGACGACCGCGCTGTTCGCCGCGATGCGTTCCGGCGATCCGGCGGCAGTGCGGCGTCTGGCCGGGGCCTACTACGCGGTCGCGCAGGCCTGGCGGGTGCTGTCCGCCGACTTCGATGCACCCCTGTGGGCGCGCCATGCCGCCTCCGTGGCGGCCGAGGAATTCGAACTACGCGCGCGGGTGGAGACCCTGCGTGCCGTCATCGCGGAACCGTAGAGAGGTCAAGCATGGTGTCGAAAAGGCTGGTCGGTGTGTGGGAACAGGCCTACCGGCGCTACATGGCCGCTTCGGACGCGGTGGCCGAACAGCCCGCAGACGTCGTTGCTGTCCGGGAGATGGCGTTGACCTCGCACGCGGTGGCGTCCGCGTGGCGAGGTATCGCGGCGGACTGGCGGTTGCCGTGGTGGGCCAAAGCGGCGGCCGAATCAGCGGCCGAAGCCTTCGAGTGCCAGGCCCGCCACTGGCGTGGCCGGATCAACGACCGCAACAACGAACGGAATTTCAAGCATGGCATTCAACGCTCAATGGACTCCGGGGCCGAACGCGGTCGCGGGTATGCACACGAGTGGTTCGGGGACGCCTCCGGTGGGGCTGGTGGTGTACCTGGACCCCGACAGTTTGGCGATCCTCCCGCCACCGGATCCGCAGGAGTGGCCGGGGTTCGTCCGGCTTCTTCGTCAACTCGGCGACGGATGCCGGGACATGGTGGCCTTCCTGGAGAACGAGGCTGAGTGGGCCTGTCCTCCGGGTTGATCGCCACCATCAGTGCGTGAATCGCCATCTCGGACGACGAAACCCCCAGGTCCACTTTGTACTGCGTGTGACCTGGGGGTTTCGGTTGAGAGCGGATGACGGGAATCGAACCCGCGTTCTCAGCTTGGGAAGCTGATGTTCTACCATTGAACTACATCCGCAGTGCGCTGATGAGCATACTATGCGGCGGTCCCCGGGTGCACAGCCCCCTCCCCTCCTTGACGATGCCACGATCAAGTGACAACACTTGTTGTCGACATCGCGTGCGAGGTGAGCGGCATGGGCGACACGGGCACCGGCGAGCGGCTGCCGGATCCGGAGCTGTTCCGTCAGGGTGGGTTCCGCCTGGCGGCGAGGTTCTTCGTTCCCGGCGACATCCGGGCCGACGAGCACCAGCTGCGCCGGTTGCGGGAGTTCGCGCAGGCCGAGGACCCGCTCGCGGACGATCTGGTGGCGATGATGCGGCGCCTTCCGCCTGGCACCGGCCGGGAGCTGTTCGAGCAGGCGCTGGCCGGGGGCGTCGATGCGCTGGCGGATCCGCCGCCGGAGCTCGTCGCTTTCCTGCGGTCGGCCGAGGCCACCCCGTACTGGGCCGACTTCGCCCGGATCGATCGCGGCGCCAGGGCGATCACCCGCACCGGGCTGCTCGGGTTGTTCCCGCTGGGCGATATGTCCCTGATGGGTGGCTATCTCGCCTCCCGGGCCACCAAGTCCCTGATCGGGACCGGTGCGATCGAGCGGACGGCGAGCAGGCGGCTGGTCGAGACGGCGGCCTGGTGGATCGACGTGACCACCGAGGGCGCGCTGCGCCGCGGCGGGCCCGGCTACGCCTCCGCCCTGCGGGTGCGGCTGGTGCACGCACACGTCCGCGCCGCGATGAACCAGCGGCCGGACTGGGACTACGCCGCGTGGGACCGGCCGGTCAACCAGGTGCAGACCGCGGGCACGCTGCTGCTGTTCTCCCTGGTCTTCGTCTACGGCACCCAGCTGCTCGGCATCCGCTACACCGAGCGTGAGCGGGCGGACATCCTGCACCTGTGGCGCTATGTCGGCTGGCTGCTCGGCGTGGCCGACCCGCTGCTGCCCGCCACCGAGGAGGACGCCTGGCGGCTGCTCTGGCTACTGGCCAGCACCGAGTTCATCCCGGACGACGACTCCAAGCGGCTGGCCGCGGCGCTGCTGGAATCGCACGCCGCCATCGGCGCGGGCCGGGGTGCGGTCGGCAGGGTGCTCTCCCACCTGTCGGTCCGGGTGCATTCCTCGATCAGCAGGCTGGTGCTCGGCAAGAGCAACGCCGACTTCCTCGAACTGCCCAACGACCCGGTGGCGCAGGGGGCCGTGCTGGCCGTGGCCGCCCTCAACTTCGGTGCGGAGACGGTGCGGCGATGGATACCGGGTGCGACCGGGCTGCAGCAGCGGCTCGGCGGTGTCGGCAGGCGCCGCTACCTCGCTCAGCTCGGCAAGGTCTTCGAGCTCGATCCGACCTACGCTGCCCACATGCGGACCACGCCAGGAGCCGCGGCCTGAGGGCTACTACCCTGGCAGCGTGCTGCTCAGCGATCTGGACCTCCGCAAGGAGCTCGAAGCCGGGCGTCTCGGGGTCGACCCCTACACCCCGGCGATGCTCCAGCCGTCGAGTATCGACGTGCGTCTCGATCGCTTCTTCCGGGTGTTCGACAACACCAAGTACACCCATATCGATCCCTCGCTCCAGCAGGACGAGCTCACCTCGCTGGTGGAGAAGGCGGGCGAGGACCCGTTCGTGCTGCATCCCGGCGAGTTCGTGCTCGGGTCCACCTTCGAGACGGTGAGCCTGCCGGACGACCTGGCCGGCCGGCTCGAGGGCAAGTCCTCGCTGGGCAGGCTGGGCCTGCTGACCCACTCCACCGCCGGGTTCATCGATCCCGGCTTCTCCGGGCACATCACCCTCGAGCTTTCCAACGTGGCCAACCTGCCGATCACCCTCTGGCCCGGGATGAAGATCGGCCAGCTGTGCCTGTTCCGGCTGAGCAGCCCCGCCGAGCATCCCTACGGCTCGAGTCAGGCCGGCTCCCGCTACCAGGGCCAGCGCGGCCCCACGCAGAGCCGGGCCTACCTCAACTTCGACCGGGTGGACACCCGCCGCTGAGCCGCCGTCCTACGCGGCGACGGGGGTGGACCAGTCGATGTGGTGGTCCCACATCCAGCGCTGGGGATCCTCCGGGTTCGCGGTGAACTTCTTGAACTCCTTCGCGATGAAGAAGTCCCGCACCAGCCTGCCCACCGGCCCCGGGGTCTTGGCCGTGGTGTTGCGCCTGCCCTGCGCCACGATGGCCTCCACCCGCTCCCGGCGCAGCTGCTCGTACCGCGCGAACGCCGCGGGCACGCCTTCCAGGTCACGCAGGCACCTGGCCAGGGTGACCGCGTCCTCCATGGCCATCGAGGCGCCCTGCCCGGATGCGGGCGAGGTCGCGTGCGCAGCGTCCCCGATGATGATCATGCGGTCCCGGTACCAGTTCGGCACCGAGGGGAAGTCATACGTCGGCCACGGCCGGTAGACATGCGTGCTGGCCTCGATGATCGCCCTGGCCGGTCCCTTGTCCACCGCGGCCAGCCGGACCAGTTCCGCGCGCCACCGCTCGTCGGTGATCGCGTCCAGCTCGGCCTTGCCGGGCTCGTCGCGCCGCGGCGGGTTGGCGAACCACCAGACACTGCCGTCCGGATGCGGTAGGTAGCAGAAGAAGCACCGCTTCCCGAAGATCATGTACGCGGTGCCAGGCCGCCCGTCCACGGTGACGCCGCGGGCGTGCCCGCCGGTGTTCAGCAGCCCCAGGTAGTGCGGCCCCGGCGCCTGCGGGTCGATGATCCCGCGTACCCGCGAATGCAGCCCGTCCGCGCCGACCAGCAGGTCGCCCTCGGCATGGCTGCCATCGGCGAACTCGGCCCGCACCCCCGTGCCGGTGCCGCTCGCGCCGGTCAGTCGCTTGCCGTACTCCACCCGGATGCCCCGCCGCTCGGCCTCGTCCCGCAGCACCCGGTACAGGTCGGCGCGCAGCACGGTACGCATCACCGTGCCGTCGGGCAGCGCCGACTTCCCGGCGATCTCGCCCAGCCGCTTGCCGTTGCCGTTGTAGAACGCGAAGTCCGGGGTGTCGAAACCCTGCTCCCACACCGGGCCCTTCAGGCCGACCGCGTCCAGGGCGTCCAGCCCGTTCACCGCCAGGCTGAGGAAGGCACCCACCCCGTCCGCCGTCCGCCCGTAGGCCTCGTGCACCACCGGCTCCAGTCCGGCCTCCCGTAACGCGATCGCGGTCACCGTCCCCGCGATGCCACCCCCGATGATCAACGCCCGAGTCATACGATCCACCGTATCTCTTAGAAACTATTTCGTTCTGTCGAACGAAATGCTCGGCTATCATCGTGCGCGTGTCAAGTACGCGAGCTGAGCTGATCGAGCAGGTGCTGAACGCGGGCAGGCTGCTGTCCACCGAGACCGTGATGTTCCACGCGGCGATCGCCGACACGGTGGGGCTCTCTCCGGTGGAGACCAAGACGATCGACTACCTGGAGCGACTCGGGCCGCAGACGCCGAAGGAACTGGCCCGCAGTTCCGGGCTGGCGCCGGCCTCGGTCACCGCGCTGATCGACCGGCTGGAAGGCAAGGGCATCGTGCGCCGGGGGCCGCATCCGGAGGACCGCCGCAAGGTGCTGGTCGAGCTGCGAAGGGAGCAACTGGCCGCCTTCGGTCCGCAGTGGGAGTCGCTGCTCTCCGGGATGGTGGAGCTCTGTGGCCGCTACAGTGACGATCAGTTACAGGTGATTGTCGAGTTCATCACCGAGACGGCGGAAATTACCCACAGATCCACGGCCGAGTTGACCGAACAGCGGCACTGAATCACCGAAGTAGGTTTCGGTCGTCACTCTTTGGTGGTAGTTTGCGCCACCGTGTCCACGCCGAGACCGAATCGTAAGCCAGTGCTGCTGGCCCTCAGTGTGCTGCTTGGCGGCGCGCTCGGCGCGGGCGGCCACCTGCTGTCCGAGCTCCCGCCGGGCCAGGGAACGGGCGTGCCGGACACGCCACGTAACGCCGCCTACCTCGCGGCCCCACCGGGCTCCGGCCAGGGCGTCGGGACCTCGGTCGGCGGCACGGTGACGAGCACCGCCACCCCCGGCGACGGCAGCACGACCGCCACCACCGAGCCGACCGGCCCGCCGAGCACCACCACCGGCCCGCCGTCCTCGCCGGGCGAGACCACCTCGGAGCCCGCGCCCAGCACCGAGACCGAGCCCGCACCCCGGCCGGACAGCTCCAGCCGGAAGCCGACCGTGCTCCGCGACGACTCGCTGACCGGTCAGGTGGTCACGCTGGTGAACGAGGCACGCGCGCGGGCTGGCTGCGAACCGGTGCGTACCGACGACCGGCTGGCCGCCGCCGCGCAGGCGCACAGCGAGGACATGGCCGCCCGTGGCTACTTCTCGCACACCACCCCGGAGGGGGTCACCTTCGACCAGCGCATCCGGCGCGCCGGATACCCCAAACCGGGCGCGGAGAACATCGCCATGGGGGCGCGCAGCGCCGACAAGGTGATGTCGATGTGGATGAACTCCCCCGGGCACCGCAAGAACATCCTGAACTGCTCGCTGGACACGATCGGCGTCGGCCTCGAACGTTCCGGCTGGTACTGGACACAGAACTTCGGCTACTGACCCGCGATGGCGGGTAGCATGCCGGTATGACACGGCAGGCGCAGCTGGGCACGCGCATCGGCTTCGTGCTCGCGTTGCTCCTGCCCGCGCTGTTCCTCGCGTTGCCCACCGCGGGCAACGCCGGTTCCTTCGCACTCGCGACCGCGCTCACCGCCGCGCTGGCCTCGGCGCTGGTCGTCTGCGCGGGCCGGGTCCAGCCGGAGCCCACCACCGCCCCGGTCCAGCAACGGGCGCTCAGCCTGCGCGAACGGGCCCGGTCGGCCGTCTACCTCCGGCTTCGTGATCCGGACGCGCCGGGCCGCACCCGGCCACGAGCTCCGTCAGCGGGCAGCGCGGCTGCCTGACCCCCGCCTGATCTCCGCGCGAGCAGGGCAGTCGCTTCCGCCTGTCCGAATTCCTCGTCCTGACGGAGTGACCCCATGTTCGACTTCCTGCTCTACCCTGTCTCGGCCGTGCTGTGGTTCTGGCACGCCATCTTCGGTTCCCTGCTCGGCCACGACAGCGGGCTCGCCTGGGTGCTCGCGATCGCCTTCCTGGTCTTCACCATCCGCGCGCTGCTGCTCCGGCCGGCCCTCGGCCAGCTCCGTGCGGCCCGGCGCACCCAGGAACTCGCGCCACAGATCCAGTGGATCCGGGAGAAACACCGTGGCGACCAACCGCGAATCGCCCGCGAGATCCAGCAACTGCACGCCGAGCACGGCACCAGCCCGTTCGGCGGCTGCCTGCCCGCCCTGATCCAGCTGCCCGCCTTCCTCAGCCTGTTCTGGGTGCTGCGCGGGTTCACCCCGGACGCCCAGTCCAACCAGGTCTTCGACCGGGCCGGGGTGGAGTCCTTCCTCGGCGCCGACCTGTTCGGCGCCAAGCTCGGCAACTGGCTCAGCCAGCCGTCAGCCGAACTGCTCGCCGTCGGCACCGACCGGGCCCATATGCTCGCCGTGGGCATTCCGCTCATATTGCTCGCCGGGCTGGCGACGTACCTGTCCATGCGGATGAGCCTGCGGCGGCAGGACACCACGGCGAACCCGCAGGTGGCCACGATCAGCAAGGCGATGATGTACCTCGCGCCGGTCGGCATGCTGGTGTCCGGGTCCTTCTTCCCGATGCCGATCGGGGTGCTGCTGTACTTCCTCGCCAACAACGTATGGACCTTCGGCCAGCAGCGCCTGCTCACCGGCCTGGTGGACCGGGAACGGGAGGAAGAGCGGCCGGTCCGGCGCCGGGCCGTCACACCGCGGCCGGGTCAGAAACCCGACCGGCGCCGCGGGCACTCCTAGAAGGCGCCGTGCCTGCCCTCGCCATCGGCGAAGCGCCGGGCTCCGGCCAGGCTGTCCGCGGCCAGCGACACCGTGCCGTGCCGGAACTCCGCGGCCAGCGCATCCTCCTCGGCGAGACCCTCCTGCTCCAGCATGGAAAGCCGGTCCTGGCGCAGGCAGGTCTGCGGGAACCGGGCCAGTCCGGCAGCCAGCTCCTCGGCGGCCTGCCTGCTGCCGCCCTTCGGCACCACCCGGTTGACCAGCCCGATCGCCTGCGCCTCGGCCGCGTCCACCGGCCTGCCGGTGAGGATCAGGTCCATCGCCCTGCTCGCCCCGATCAGCCGGGGCAGCCGCACCGTGCCGCCGTCGATCAGCGGCACGCCCCATCGGCGGCAGAACACGCCGAGCACCGCGTCCTCCTCGGCCACCCGCAGGTCGCACCACAGCGCCAGTTCCAGGCCACCTGCCACGGCATGCCCGGCGATCGCGGCGATCACCGGCTTGCCCAGCCGCAGCCGGGAAGGCCCCATCGGCCCGTCCCCTTCCGCGGTGAGCCGGTTGCCCCGCTCGGTGCCGACCGCCTTCAGGTCGGCGCCCGCGCAGAAGGTGCCGCCCTCGCCGTACAGCACGGCCACGGCGGCCTGCTCGTCCGCGTCGAAGGCGCGGAACGCCTCGGCCAGCGCGGCCGCGGTCGGCCCGTCCACGGCGTTGCGTTTCTCCGGTCCGGCCAGGATCACCGTGGTGACCGGCCCGGTGCGCTCCACTCGTACCGGCATGCGCTACTCCTTCGGCCGGGACCCGTAGTCGCCGAACGGGTCGTCCCGCTCCCGCACCGCCTGCCGGAAACCGGCCTCGGTGGCCCTGGCCACGAAGGCCCTGCCCTCGCTGGTGTGCCTGGCAACGCCGTCCAGCAGGGTGCCGAGGGTGCGGGAGGAGGCGAAGCCCATGTTCTCCACCGTCTGGTTGCACAGCAGCTTGATCATCTCGAGCTGGTTGCCGGGCAGCCGGGCCATCCGTTTCGCCAGTTCCAGCGAGCGCGCAGGCAGGTCATCGTCCGCGACCCGCTCGGCGATCAGCCCGATCCGCTCGGCGGTGGCAGCGGGGATCTCGTCCCCGGTGAGCAGATAGCGTTTCGCCTGCTCGAAGCCGATCCGGTACACCCACATCGCGGTGGTCGGCGTGCCCCACACCCTGGCGGGCGGGTAACCGAACACCGCGCTGTCGGCGGCCACGATCAGGTCCGCGCAGAGCACCATGTCCGTGCCGCCCGCGACGCACCAGCCGTGCACGGCGGCGATCGTCGGCTTGGCCGCGTACCAGAGTTTCAGGTACACCTCCACGAACCGGGACATCATCCGGTAGTCCTGTGCGGAGTCCCAGCCGGCTTCGGCCTCCGCGGTGGCCTGGTACTCGGTGGACCAGTCCAGGCCGTAACCCGCGCAGAAGGCCGGACCGTCCGCGCGCAGCAGCATCACCCGTACCTCGGGGTCGGCATCCGCCTCGTCGATCGCCGCGGCCAGCGCCGTACGCAGCTCCGGCGTGATGGTGTTGTACTGCTCCGGCCTGGCCAGGATGATCGAGCGCACCCCGTCCTCGGTCTCGGTGCGGATCGGCGAGCTCACGAGTGCACCCTTGCCCTGGCAAGGATGGCCGCGGTATCCACGCCGCTGGGCAGGGTGCCGAAGGCGATCCCCCAGTCCCCGCCGAACCGGGAGGCGCAGAAGGCGTCCGCCACCGCGGGATCGCCGTGCCGCACCAGCAGGGAACCCTGCAGCACCAGGGCGAAGGTCTCCACCAGGCGGCGGGCCCGGAACTGGATGTCCGCCAGGTCGCCCAGTTCCTTGCGCAACCGCGCGGTGGCCTCGTCCAGCCGGGCGTCCGCACCGGCGGCCTGCTCGACCTCGGTGAAGAACGCCTCGATGGTCTCCGGTTGCTTGGCCATGGCCCGCAGCGCGTCCAGCGCGGCGACGTTGCCCGAACCCTCCCAGATGGACATCAACGGCGCCTCGCGGTACAGCCGCGGCATCCCGGACTCCTCGACATAACCGTTGCCGCCGAGGCATTCCAGCGCCTCCGCGGCATGCGCGGGTGCGCGCTTGCACACCCAGTACTTGGTCACCGCGATGGCGAGCCTGCCGAACAGGTCTTCCCGCTCGTCCCCTGCACAGGCCCGGTCGGTCGCCCCGGCCAGCCGCATCCCGACGGTGGTGGCTGCCTCGGCCTCGACGGCGAGGTCGGCCAGCACGTTCGCCATCAGCGGCTGGTCGATCAGGTACTCGCCGAAGGCCCTGCGGTGCGTGGCATGGTGCACCGCCTGCACCAGCCCGTGCCGCATACCGGCCGCGCTGCCGATCGCGCAGTCCAGCCGGGTCTTGTTCACCATCTCGATGATGGTGCGCACGCCCCGGCCCTCCGCGCCGATCAGCCAGCCGGTGGCCTCCTCGTACTCGATCTCGGCTGAGGCGTTGGAGTGGTTGCCGAGCTTGTCCTTCAGCCGTTGCAGCCGGATCGGGTTGCGACTGCCGTCCGGCAGCACCCTGGGCAGCAGGAAGCAGGACAGCCCACCTGGTGCCTGGGCCAGGGTGAGGAACAGGTCGGACATCGGCGCCGAGGTGAACCACTTGTGCCCGGTGATCCGGTAGCTGCCGTCCCCGGCCGGCCGCGCCTGCGTGCTGTTCGCGCGCACGTCCGAGCCGCCCTGCTTCTCGGTCATCGACATCCCCGCGATCAGGCCGCGCTTGCCACTGGGTTCGCGCAGCCCGAAGTCGTACTCCGGCGAGGTGAGCAGCGGCTCGTACCGCGCCGCCAGCTCCGGGTTGTGCCGCAGCGCCGGAACCGCCGCGTAGGTCATCGAGATCGGGCAGATGTGCCCGGGATCGGTCTGCGTCCAGACGTAGTTCTTGGCCGCACGGGCCACATGCGCCCCGGTGCGGTCCTCGCGCCACGGCGCGGCGTGCAGCCCGTGCTCGACCGCGACCCGCATCAGGTCGTGCCAGTGCGGGTGGAACTCCACCTCGTCGATGCGGTGGCCGTAGCGGTCGTGGCTGCGCAGCACCGGGCGGTTCTCGTTCACCAGCCTGCCCCACTCCTGCGCCTGCTCGCTGCCTGCCAGCCTGCCCAGCTCGTGCAGCTCCGGCTCGGCCCAGCCCGCGCCCTCCCGGCGCAGCCCTTCCAGCAGCGCGGGATCGGCCGCGGCGTCGTGCCCGGTCAGCGGCGGGACCTGGTTGGTGACTTCGTGAGTGCTAGGCATGTGCGTCTCCTAGGGCACGCAGGGTGAATGTGCACAACGCGGGCATGGTGGCCGTGGCCGTGCCGTCCGTGTGCTCCGCGGTCAACGGGCCGATCAGTACCTCCGCGGCCGCACCGACCAACGCGGCCGCGGTGATCTGCGGATCCTGCGGCGGGAGCACACCGGCCGCGACCCCCTCCTCGATCCGGCTGGCCACGATGTCCCGGAACGCCCGGCGGAACCGCAGCCGCTCCGCCTCCACCGGAGCGTCCACCGGTTCGGCCAGCAGGGCGTAGGCCAGCCGGGGCGCCTTCAGCGCGCGGCCCGCGAAGGTCTCGATCACCGCGACGATCCGTTCGGTGATCTCGCCCCGGCTCCGGGACGCCTCGTCCACCGCGGCCACCTCGCGGCTGACGACCACCCGGAACAACTCGGCCACCAGCTCGGCCTTGCCGGGGAAGTGGCGGTACACGCTACCCACGCTGACCCCGGCCCTGGCCGCGACGGCTGCCATCGAGCAGCCCGCGTACCCGCTCTCCGCCAGCAGCTCCGTGGCGGCGTCGACGATCGCGGCGCGCTGGGTGTCCAGTCGCTCCTGGATCCGCGGTGTCCTCCGGTACGGCATGCAAGAAGTGAACCATCGATTCACCCCTTCAGGCAACCGCGGCTAGAGGGCACGGAGGCCGCGCAGGACGCGGCGCATCAGGTCCAGGTCAGGGCGGCCGTCCGGGGTGGAAAGGCTGGCGTGCACCTGGACCAACCCGGCCTCGGCCAGGTCCCCGAGCAGCACCCGCGCCACCCCGAGTGGCAGCGCGAGCAGGGCGGCGACCTCGGCCACCGAGCGCGGCTCGGCGCACAGCCGCCCGACCGCCCTGCTCTCCGTACTCAGCCACTCGTCCTGCCAGGGCCCGCGTGGTTCGGTGGCGATCAACGTCTCCATTGCCAGGTGCTTGGCCGAGCGGGTACGGCCGTGGGTCAGCACATAGGGGCGCACCCGCAGCCGGGCCGCCTCGGACTCGACGGGCAGCTCCTCGCCGTCCTCGAGCCGCTCGGCGGGCCGGGGTTCCGGTTCGGCCACCTGCGGTGGCGACGGTTCGATCTCGGGTTCCGGCTCGGCCAGGCTGTCCAGCAGTTTCGCCGAGGGGAAGCGTGCGCCAGTCCGGCCGACCTCGCACCGCTTCCGCGGCCGTGCCGAGGGAAACCGGGCGCCGGACCTGCCGACGGCCGGCTCGTCGGCCGGTGCGGAGTCACCTGGAACACCCATGCTGATCGCCTCGCGTGCAGGGGGTGGTTGGCTCACGGACGACATTGGCGGTGCGGACTATCGATGCTACTCGCGGTGTCCAGCCCTGCCGTCCCTGTTGCCTGGCCGCCCCCGATGCGAAGCTGGCCCGGTGGAGTACACCAAGGACCTGCACGAGGTAACCGAGAACGTCCACGCCTACCTGCAGCCGGACGGCAGCTGGGGACGCAGCAACGCCGGCCTGATCCGCGGCACCGACAGCGCACTGCTGGTGGACACCCTCTTCGACGCGCCGCTCACCCGCCAGCTGCTGGCCACGATGAGCCCGTTGACCGCACAGACCCCGATCGAGGTCGCGGTGAACACGCATGGCGACGGCGACCACTGGTTCGGCAACTACGAGCTGCCCGCCGGGGTCGACATCATCGCCGCGGAGAACGCGGCCGCGGAGATGCGGCACCTGACCCCGCAGGCGCTGGCCGCGCTGGCCGAGGCCGAGCTGGAGCAGCCGATGCGCGACTACCTGCACCGCGCCTTCGGGTCCTTCGCCTTCGCCGAGAGCGGAGCCAGGCTGCCGGGGCAGACCTTCACCGGCAGGCTGGAGCTGACCGTGGGCGGCACCGTGGTGGAACTGATCGAGGTCGGGCCCGCGCACACCGCTGGCGACGTACTGGTGCACGTCCCGTCCGCGCGCACGGTGTTCACCGGCGACATCCTCTTCATCGGTTCCACCCCGCTGATCTGGGCCGGTCCGGTGGACAACTGGATCGCCGCCTGCGACACCATTCTCGGGCTCGGCGCCGAGCACATCATCCCCGGGCACGGACCGGCGACCGACGCCGATGGCGTGCGTGCCGTCCGCCGCTACCTGGAGTACGTACGGGACCAGGCGCGGCAACGGTTCGACGCGGGACTGGACGTGCCTGCGGCCGCCGCCGATATCGAGCTCGGCGAGTTCGCTGGCTGGTTGCAGCCGGAACGGCTGGTGGCGAACGTGCACCGGCTCTACCGGGAGTTCGATCCCGAGCTTCCGGAGGCCAACAAGGTGGAGTTGCTGGGTCTGATGGCGCAGTTCCACGCCCGGCACGGCTGAAGGTTCGCCGGGGGTTCATCTCGGCTACCAGCGGCCTTAGCCCGCGCGGGCTAAGAAGCACCGGTGAGATTTCGAGCTTGGGCACTGACCGGCCTGCTGGTGGCGGGCACGATGACCGCGGCGGTCCCGGCCGCGACGGCGCATGGCGGGCATTCCGGGGACCTCGGCGTCCCGCGGCATGGCGAGCGGTTCCAGCGGGTCGCCACCCTGCCGGTGTACCGGAACTCCGCGCCGGAGGAGCACACCGCCGCCGAGATCGCCGCGGCGACCCCGGACGGCCGCACCGTGGTTTACACCGACTCGCCAGCGGAACGGATCGGCTTCAGCACGCTGCGCGGTGACACCCTGCGGCCCGCAGGCACCATGGACCTGCCAGGCGAGCCGACCTCGGTGGACGTTCGCGATGGGCTGGCACTGGTCGCGGTGAACACCTCGGAGTCCTATGTGGATCCATCCGGGCTGCTACAGGTCGTGGACATCGCGGCCAGGCGGGTGGTCGCCACGCATGACCTCGGTGGGCAGCCGGACTCGATCGACATCTCGCCGGACGGCCGGTACGCCGCCGTGGCCATCGAGAACGAACGGGACGAGGATGTCGACGACGGCGCGATCCCGCAGCAGCCAGCCGGTTTCCTCGACGTGCTCGACCTGAACGGCGAGCCGGGGCAGTGGCGGGTCCGCAGGGTCGAGCTCACCGGACTCGCCGAGGTCGCCCCGAACGACCCGGAACCCGAGTACGTCTCGATCAATGCGGCCAACCAGGTCGCGGTCACCCTGCAGGAGAACAACCACATCGTGCTGGCCGACCTGGCCACCGGCGAGGTGCGTACGCACTTCTCCGCGGGAGTGGCCACAGTGGACGGTGTGGACGTCGCGGACGACGGGCGGATCGACCCGAGCGGATCGGTCACCGCGCCGCGGGAACCGGACGCGATCGGCTGGCTGGACGAGCACACCCTCGGCACCGCCGACGAGGGTGACCACCAGGGTGGTTCGCGCACCTGGACGGTCTTCGAAGCGCGCACCGGCCGGGTGCTTTACGACTCGGGCAACGAGCTGGAGCGACTGGCCACCTCCTACGGTCAGTATCCGGACGGCAGGGCCGACAACAAGGGGGTCGAGCCGGAAGGGATCGCCGTGGCGGCCTACGGCAGGCACCGGTACGCCTTCATCGGCATGGAAAGGGCGAACCTAATCGCGGTGTACAATGTGGACAATCCACGACGGCCGGAGCTGGTGCAGGGCCTGCCCACCGGGGTCGGTCCGGAGGGGATCCTGCCGATCCCTCGGCTGGACGCCCTGGTGGTCGCGGCCGAGGAGGACGCCGCAGCGGACGGGATCCGTTCCTCGCTTGCGCGTTACCAGCTGACCAGGAAGCCGCTGGCGTTGTCCTTGCGGCACAACGAAGGCGCCCCGTCGATCGTCTCCGACGACGATGCCGGCCCCGGCTTCGGTGCCCTGTCCGGGCTGTCCGGCATCCCCGGGGACCATCGCAACCTGGTGGCCGTCACCGACAACGCCTACCGGCCCAGCCGGGTGCTCACAGTGGACGCCCGGCGGTATCCGGCGCGGGTCACCCGCGAACGGACGCTCACCAGGAACGGCACACCGGTCGGCTATGACACCGAGGGGATCGCGGCCCGCCCCGGCGGCGGGTACTGGCTCGCGGTGGAAGGCGACCCCGGAGAGGACACGGAGAACCTGCTGGTGCGCGCCGACCGCGCGGGCCGGGTGCTCGAGGAGGTCCGGCTGCCCGAGCGGGTCGCCGCCGGTGCGGGCCGGTTCGGCTTCGAAGGTGTCGCGGTGGTCCGGAACCGGGGCACCGAGCAGGTGTGGGTCGCGGTGCAGCGGGCCTGGGCGGGTGAGCCCGCGGGCCGGGCGACGCTGGCGAGGTACACCCCGTCCACCGGGCGCTGGGCCTTCGCCGCCTACCCGCTGGAGGCCGCACCGGCAGGCGGGTGGGTCGGGCTCTCCGAGCTGACCGCGGTGGACGACCGCACGCTGCTGGTGCTCGAGCGGGACAACCGGCGTGGCGCCGGCGCGCGGATCAAGAAGGTGTACGAGGTGCGCATCGGGCGGCTGCGGCCGGCGCCCGAGGGAGAGCCGAAACCCTTGCTGCGCAAGCGGGAGGTGCGGGACCTGCGGCCCGCGCTCGCCGCGGGCGGCGGGGTGCTCGCGGACAAGCCGGAAGGGCTGGCCGTGCTCGGCGGGCCGTCCTGGTTCGGCTGGCGCAGGCTGGTCGGCGTGGTGGACAACGACGGCCTCGATGACGCCCCCGGCGAGTCGGTGTTCCTGCGACTGGGATTCGTCTGGTAGCTATCCGGACCGCTGGCGGCCGAGCGCGTAGGCCTCCAGCTCACGCAACGCCGCCGCGACGGCCGGGCTGTCCCGGCCGCCGCGGCGGGTGCAGGTGAGGAACTTCCGCGAGGGCACGGTCGGCCCGGTCACCGGCAGGTGGGCGACCGGCAGGTCCGGTGGCAACTGCCGCAACCGCGGGGTCAGCGCCACCCCGAGCCGGTGCGCCACCAGGGTGGCCACCACATCCCACTGCTCGGCCTCGTGCGCGATGTTCGGGCTGAACCCGGCCGCGGTGCAGGCCGCGAGGGTGTGTTCGCGGCAGGTGTTGTCCGGCACGCCGATGATCCAGTCCTCTTCGGACAGTTCGGCCAGGTCCACCGAGATCCGTCCGGCGAACCGGTGTTCCCGGTGGACCAGCAGGTCGTACCGGTCGTCCAGCAGGGCGCGCTGGTCGAACCGCCGGTCCCCGACGGCGGGCCCGGTCTGGGTCGCCTCCACCACGGCCAGGTCGGTGTCCCCGGCGAACAGCAGGTCGAAGCTCTCCGCGGGCTCGGCCTCGCGCAGCCGCACGGTCAGCGCCGGGCAGGTCTCCCGCAGGATTGCCGTGACCGGTGCGAGCAGGGTGCTGATCGCGGTGGGGAACCCGGCCATCCGCAGCAGCCCGGCCGGCCCCGAGCCGGTGCGCAGCAACTCGGCCTCGGCCTGCTGCCAGCGCGACTCGATCGCGTCCGCATGGCTGAGCAGGGAGCGCGCGGTGGGGGTGAGCCGGACCCTGCGGCCGTGCCGCTCCAGCAGGACCACCCCGAGATCCTGACCGAGCTGGCGAATCTGCTGGGAGGCGGCGGAGGGGGTCAGGTGCAGGGACTGCGCCGCCGCGGTGACCGTTCCGTGGTACGCGACCGCACGCAGGACCTGCAGCCTGCGTAGGTCGATCATGTAGGTCATTCTTCACGATCATGTGCAAACATCCAACCTGGACCCACAGGGTCGCGCCTTCCACGCTGGAGATCAGCGAGCAGGAAGGAAGGTCCGAGGTGAGCAACTGCCCGTTCTGTGGCTGGCCGGACGCGCGACCGTTCCGGGTGCTGTCCCGGCATCGGACTCCGGAGGGTGAGACGGTGTGGACCCGCTGCTGTTGTGGCTCGGCGCAGGTCCGGTCGATCGACGAGTGCGGGGCACGGATCGTGGCGCGCAGCCGCCCCGCAGGCACCTGAATGACCGGGCGATCGACCGCTTGATCAACACGTGGGGTGAGCACAAGCCACGCCAGCGGTGCCAGCTGCTCGCCCGATTGGCCTAGCTGGAAAAAATCTTCAGAAAAAGTCCACCCGTTGTGTATCTGGCGGGGTGGTTGCTGCGTCATATGGGGCGATGGCGGTTCCACCTCAGACTCGGAAGACTCGGACACCGGGAGGACCCATATGAGCCCCGAAGGCGACGCCGGGCGAGCATCGCAGGTCCGGCCCGCGGGCCGAGGAGCGCAGCGCGGCGGAGCCGAGGCATGAGCCCCGACCGTTCCCAGGCGGCGGAGATCGCGGCCGTGCAGGCCGGGCTCGCCGCGCTGGGGGACCCGTGGCTCGCCGGCGAGACCATGCTGAGCAGGCTCCCGGTGGAGTCGCGGGCGGCCCGGTTGGGGGTTCCCGCGCCCGGTTCCGACGAGGTCGCCGCCCGCGCGGACCAGCCACAGCGGATGGCCGAGGCCGCCCGCCGGACCGTGGGTGAGGAGGTCGTCGCCGCGCTGGCGCCCACGCCGAACCTCCCCGAGCGGTTCGACCTGCGGAACCTGAGCGGCCGGGACTACGTCACACCGGTGAAGGACCAGGGTGAAAGCGGCTCCTGCAGCGCGTTCGGCACCATCGCTGCGCTGGAGGGCACGGCCGCCTACACCCGGAGTGCTCCGGGACTGAACCTCGACCTGTCCGAAGCGCACCTGTTCTTCGGGCACGGGGCGGAACGTGGCTTCACGAACCGGACCGGTTCGTGGCCGGACGAGTTGTTCGACGACAGCATGTCCAAAGGCGTGACGTTCGAGGACTACTTTCCGTACACCGAGGACGGTTCCGGATCGTTGCATCCGGACTGGCCGAACCGCGTCGCCAAGGTGGAGGACGTCGTGGATCTCGGCCGGAACCCGGCGGCGATCAAGCATCACATCTACGGCTACGGCCCGGTGACTGCTTGTCTCGTCGTGTACAACGACCTGTTCCACTACACCAGTGGCGTGTACCGGCACACCACCGAGGAGATCAGCGGTGGCCACTGCGTCGCGTTGATCGGGTGGGACGACACCGCGGGCTGCTGGATCGCGAAGAACTCGTGGGGAGTGGACTGGGGTGAACGCGGTTACTTCCGCATCGCCTACGGCGAGGGCTACATCGAGGACTACCCGGACCCGCGGCCGACCACGCTCGGCTGCACCGGGGTGAACCTGCGGGCCTGGCTCCCGCCGCAGCGCGCATTGCGGTTGTTTGCGACGGCGCATGACGCGAATGGATGGGCGTACCTGGAACACCTGGGATGGACGCGCCTTTCCGGGGGGTCGCACAGCACAACGAACAAACTCGCGATGCTGACCCACGCACGGGCCGGCGGACTTGCGGTCGCCCCGTTCGTCGACAACGACGAGCTGAGCATGGTCCAGATCGCGTACTAAATCCGAGGGGAGAGCACGATGCCAGCGAACGAGGCGAGCGAGAAGCCGGAGACCCGGCCTGGAAACGACGCGGACATCGCGAAGTCGGACTACTTCGAGGTACCCGACCCGGAGCAGCCGGATGCCGCCCCGCCGACACCACCCGATCTCGTCCCGCAGGGCAATCACAATCCGACGAGCACGCCGCCGCTCGCTCAGGTGCCGCAAGGCAACCACAATCCGACGAGCACGCCGCCCGCGCTGGTTCCGCGGAGCAATCACAACCCGACGGCCCCACCCGCTCCCGACCCGTGGCGTATCGGCGGCGGACCTTCGCCTGATGGCTGGTCCCGCAACCAGATGATCACGCATCTGTTCTCCTACAACGCCTCGCCCGGCGTGTGGGTGTGGGTGCATGGCACCGGCTGGAAGCGGCTCTCGCCCGCGTCGGAGTCCGGGCACAGCCACCTGCTGTTGCTGGCAGTGACGGCGAAGAACAACGGCCTGCCCGTGGACTACCACGAGGACGCGAGCGGGCAGATCGACCAGCTTCTGGTCTGAGTCGAAACAACCACAGGCTGGTGGTGGCCGGCAGTCGAGGGGGCCGCCGGCTACCACCACTCCTGAAGTCCCAGGAGGAATGTGCAGTGCTGGTCCGGTTGGCGCAGGTCGATGCGGGGAGGACGACCGAGCTGCGCGTGGGGGACACCGTGGAGCTGCGGCTCCCGGAGGTCCCCTCATCCGGTTACCGGTGGCGTTGGCGATTGCCGGAGGGGGTCCGGTTGACGGCCGACGAGCACATCGGGGCTCAGGGGCACCCTAAAGGGGGTCGGGCGGGCCAGGAGCAGGGTCCGCCTGGTCAGGGTGGGGTTCGCCGGCTGGCGCTCGACATTGTCGGCGCCGGCCGGCACCTCCTGGCAGCTGAGCTGGCGCGGCCGTGGGAGGACGGCCCGCGCCGCTCGCTGACCTTTTCCTTGCTCGCTACCGCAGCCGCTACTCCAAACGAGTGACTTATGTATTCAGTGACTACCGGCCCGGTCCTTTCCGCGAAGACCTTGGCGATACTCGCGGCACCGACTTGAGGAGATGTCGACACGCGAAGTGGGGCGGATGCGGTGACCGATGTTCGAACCGCCGAAACGGGACCTCCGTGGGAGGGCCTGCAAGGCCATGAACTGCACGCGGCATGTATGCACGCGGCCCGCGCCGGGGACCACCGGGCCCGCGACCGGCTGGTCGCCGAGCTGACTCCACTGGTGTGGCATGTCGCCCGGAGTAACGGGCTCGACCAGCATGTGGCCGAGGACGTCGTGCAGACGGTGTGGCTCGCGCTGTTCAGCAACCTGAATGAGATCAAGGAGCCGAGGACGCTCGCCGCCTGGCTGATCACCACGACCCGTAGAGAGTCCCAGCGGGCCAGCGGTGGGAAATCCCGATCCGTGCAACTGACGGACGAGATCGCCGAGACGGTACCGAGTACGCAACCGGCACCGGAGGCCGAAGCCCTGCGCGCCGACCGGGATCGCCGGATCTGGCGCGCCTTCGCCCAGCTGTCGCAGCGCTGCCAAGAGGTGCTGCGCCTGACCGTTCTCGCGGGGCGAGCAGAGTACCGCCTGGTCGCCGAAGCCCTGCGGATGCCACCCGGCAGTATCGGGCCGACCAGGGGCCGCTGCCTGAACAAGATGCGAGACCTGCTGGACATCGAAGGGGGCGGCAGCGTATGAACGAGATCGGGCCGGACGGTGCGGGCTTGCCCGATAACCGGGAACTGATGGCGAGTGTGGGCAGGCTGGTCGAGGCGGACCCACCGCCCGCCGACCTGGTGGAGCGGATCCAGTTCGCGATCGCGCTGGAGAACCTGGACGTCGAGGTCGCCCGCTGGGAACGAGCTGACCCGCTGGCCGGGGTGCGGGGCAGCGGCGAGGGCACGATCACCTTCACCGTGAGCGACCTGACCGTGATGATCAATCTGACCAAGATCGGCCGACATCATCGCATTGACGGGTGGCTGGTTCCGGCCGGGGAGTACGGGGTCGAGGTACGGGTGGCCGAGCACGGTTCGTCGTCCACCATGGCCGACGAGGGCGGGCGGTTCGTGCTGGACGAGGTTCCGAGAGGCACCACCCAGATAGTGGTGACCCTTGGTGGCGCCACCTCCTGTCGTACCGTGGTTACCCCGACCGTGGTGCTATAAGTACCCCGGCGGCTGACGCCCGACGATCACGGATGTGCTCATATAGGGCGCGTGCCCGACTCGCCGAACCACCGCTCCCGTGCCGTCGGCAACGCCGAGAGCGTGTACTGGCGCGCCAGGGCGGCCGCTGAGAACCATGGCCCCGCGGAGGCCGTACGCCTGTTCCAGCGTGCCCTGCGACAGCTCGGCCCGGCCGGGGAAAGCGATATCGATGCCTCGGCGATCCGGGCCCGGGTGCTGATGAGCCTGGCCGCCGCCGAGGCCGAGACCACCTCGATGGATGCCGGGCTGGCCCGCCTGAAGGCAGCCGAGGTCGTGCTCGGCCACCTGCCCGCCGGTGTCACCCGGCGCAGGCTCCGGGCGGTGGCCGGACTACAGCGCGCCGTGATCCTTTTCCGGGCGGGCCGCCTTGCCGAGTCCCTCAGCCTGTTCGACACCTTCCTGCCCGACCTTGATCCGGCGGACGACAACGGGATCCTGTTGCCCAGCCACCTGATGAACAGGGCGATCGTCCATCTCCTGATGAGCAACCCCGAGCGCGCCCTGACCGACCTCCAGCGCTGCCTCGAACTGGCTGTGGAGTACGGGCACAAGCGGCTGGAAGGCAAGGCGCGGCACAACCTCGGTGACCAGGCCGCCCTGGTGGGCGACATCCCGGCCGCCTTGCACCACTACGAGGAGGCCGCTCGGATCTTTGAGTCGGCGGGGCCGGGCTCGTTGCCCAAGGTGCGGCTGGACCAGGCGCGTGCTCTGCTGTCCGCGGGGCTTGCGGACGAGGCGGCGCGGCATCTGGACGAGGCGTTGCCGGAGCTGCGCCGTAACCGGGTCATGCAGGACCTCGCCGAAGCTGAGGTCGCGCGGGCGGCCGCCGCGATTCTGGACGGTGACCTCCCGATGGCCAAACGACTTGCGGGTGCCGCACGCCGTCGTTTCCTCCGCAAGGGCAATACGCGGTGGGCCGAGGTAGCCGCGTTGAGCAAGCTACGTGCCGAGGCACTTACCGCGCTGGACAGCGCGGACAGCCGCGCCGGGGCGCGCCTGCCGACCAAGCTCAGGCAGCTCGCGCAACGGCTCGCCGAGCTCGGCCTGCGGGACGAGGCCGGGGTTGCCCGGCTACTCGCTATCCGGCTGCTACTGCGCAGGGACCGGGTGGCGGCCGCGGAGGCGCTGCTGGCCGAGGTACCGAAGCCGCGCCGCACCACCCCGGTGGACCACCGGATGCTGCGCCGGTTGTGCCAGGCGGAGCTGGCGGTGGCCACCGGGAAACACCGCTCGGCACTGGCCCAGGCCAGGGCCGGGCTGACCGAGCTGGGCCTGATCCGGGACCGGATGGGCGGGCTGGACCTGCTGTCCGGAACCGCCGTGCACGGCCAGGAGCTCGGCAGGCTCGGCGTGCGGGTGGTGCTGGAAGGCGCGCGGGGGCAGGCCGGGGCGCGGCGGGTACTCGCCTGGCAGGAACGCACCAGGGCGCAGGTTTTCCGGTACGAGCCGATGCCGGTGATCGAGGACCAGGTGTTCGCCAGCCGGATCACCGAGATGCGCAGCCTGCAACGAACCGTCCAGCAGCTGCGCCTGGAGGGCAAACCCGTTGCCATGCTGGAGAAGCGCTACGCCGGGTTGCAGCGGGAGGTGAGCAGGCTGGGCTGGTACACCAGCCCGTGGGGCAAACCCCGCCCGGTGTCGGCGCCGGAGGAGGTGGCCGAACGGCTCGGCGAGCGGGCACTGGTCAGCCTGGTCCGGCAGGGTGACGCGCTGTCCGGGGTGGTGGTCCGGGATGGCCGGTTCCGGCTGGTCCGGCTCGGGCCGCTGGACGATGTCGTGGAGACCACCAAGCAGCTGCATGCCGACCTGGACGCGCTGGCCCCGGACCAGTTGCCGGAACCGCTGGCCAACGCGGTGATGAACTCCGCCCGCAAGCGGGCCGAGCGCCTGGACCAGCTGCTGCTCGCGCCGTTGCGGGAGGCGATCGGCGATCGGGAGCTGGTGATCGTGCCGATCGGCCCGCTGTACGCGCTGCCATGGCCCGCGCTGCCTTCGTTGCGTGGCCGTCCGCTCGCGGTCGCCCCTTCGGCCACCGCCTGGGTGGGTGCGGCGTCCCGGCGCGGCGAGGAGGAGCGAACGAACGATCCGGTGTTGCTGGTCGGCGGTCCCGGCGTTCCCGGCGCGGTCGGCGAGGTACGGCAGCTACGGCTGGTGTACCCGGACGCGCATCTGGTCGACAACGAGCTGGCGACAAGTACCTCGGTGCTGTCCGAGCTGCAAGGATCCCGGCTGGCGCACCTGGCCGCGCACGGCATGCACGAACCGGCCAACGCCCTGTTCTCCCGGCTGGAGCTGGTGGACGGGCCGCTGTACGCGCACGAGACCACCCGGCTCAGCCGGTTGCCGGAACGTGTGGTGCTCGCCGCCTGCGAGCTGGCGATGAGTCACACCCGCCCAGGGGAGGAACCGCTCGGCTTCGCCGGAACCCTGCTCGCCGCCGGCGCCCGCTCGGTTTTCGGTGCGGTGGCGCGGGTGGGCGACCACGCCGCGGCGCAGACCATGACCGAACTGCACCGCCTGCTGTCCGCAGGTGAGCAACCAGCCGCGGCGCTGGCCGAGGCCACTGCGGCCGAACCGCTGCGCCGCCCCTTCGTCTGCCTCGGCGCAGGCTAGGGGCACGAGGTCTGGGCGTTGACGACGACCTCGGGGCGGGCGGCACGTGGAGCCAGGGGTCGCGTCCCTTCCGGCTCGACACGTGCCACCCGCGGATGCCCGGCGCTGTGGGTCCGCCGGGCACGGCGGCGATCGTCGGCTCGCCTGCTCCGCGCCTGTACCCGTCAACCATCATGTACGCATCGTTTGATTGCAACAGCGACCATACTGAGAATTCTCAGCACCACTCAGACGGATGAACGTGAGACTGTCCGCCACTTCGTTACGCTCACCGCGTTCACCGGGACAGACCCGCAGGAGGCACGGATGAGCGACGGTCCGGTCACGGAGGCCCCAGCGCCCAGCGTTCGGCTGCGACGGATCGCCCGCGTACTGCGCGAGTGGCGTGCCCGGACCGAGTACAAGCAGGAGGATGTCGCCGCTCGGGCTGGCTGGTCCAGGGCGAAGCAGTCCAGGTTGGAGGCCGCGACCCCGCCGATCCGGCCAGCGGACGTGGTGACCCTGGCGCTGGTGTACGGCATCGACGAGGAGGAACGCGAGGCCCTGTTCAACAGCGCGCAGATTGCCCAGGCTCCGGGCTGGTGGGAGTCGGTCCAGGAGGGCGCGCTGGACGCCGACGTACTCGACTACGTGCAGCTGGAGTCGGAGGCGACGAACGTGCGCACCTTCAAATTGGACGTGGTGCCCGGACTGTTCCAGACCCGCGACTACACCGCCGCGCTGCAACATGCTTCCGTGCCGCCGCTGCCGGCGGAGGCCGAGCAGGACCGGCTGGATGCCCGGATGCATCGGCAGGGCCGGTTGACCGACGACACCCCGCTGGAGGTGGAGGCGATCCTGACCGAGGCCGTCCTGCATGTCGAGGTGGGGGGTCCGGAAGTCATGCGGCGGCAACGCGGGCGGCTGCTGGAGCTGGCCGAGCTGCCCAATGTGGAGCTACGGGTGATCCCGGCAGGTGCGGGTGCCTACCCGGCGATGAGCGTGCCGTTCAGCATCCTTGGTTTCGACGGGAGCCCGACCGACTCCGACGTCGGCTACGTGGAGCTACTCGGTCGCGGGGTGTATTTGGAACGAGCCGAGGACGTGCAGCCGTATAGCCTTGCCTTCGACAGCCTGCGGAACGTCGCGATGAGTCCACGGGAGACCGTGGAGTTCATTTCCGCGCTGCCGAGCACGACAACCTGATTCGAGTGGAGCACGTATGCCCGTTTCCGACCTGGCCGGCGCCGAGTGGCGCACGAGCAGCTACAGCGGTAGCGCTTCCAACGAGTGCGTCGAGGTCGCCCACCGCCCGCGGATCGTCGGGATCCGGGATTCCAAGGACCCCGATGGCGGCATGCTGACCGTCCCGGCCGATGGCTGGTCCGCGTTCCTGGCGGCCGTGAGGACCTGAACAACGAAGGCTGCCCCCGGGACGATCCCGGGGGCAGCCTTCGTTCGCGAGCTATCCGGTCAGCGTCGGTTCTTCCGGTCGCGATGCGGCGCGTTTCGCCGCGGCGACCACTGTGGCCACTCCCAGGCCGGTGAGCACCACCACGGTGACCAACGCGGTCAGGGTGGCGGCGTCCGGATGGATCAGCGACTGGCCGCGCATGGCCTGCCAGGTCACCACCGCCAGCAGTCCGGAGTGGCCGGCCGCGCCGACCCCGATCAGCCTGGCCCGCGTCCGCTCGTCCCGCAGCCAGCCGTATCTCCTGGCCAGCGCGCTCAGCCCGACCGCCAGCAGCAACATCACCTGGATGCCGTGCAGCCCCACGAAGTGCGGCACCCGCATATCCCCGCCCTCGGTGCTCCAGTGCAGGATCGGCAGGCCGTTGCCGTCCGGGACGCCGATCCCGTGGCCGCCCTCCATCGGCACGGTCTCGCCGCGCGCGTCGGTCACCTGCCGGGGGCCTTCGGTGTTCACCGCCACGATCCAGAACGCCAGGAACATGCCCACCGTGGAGATCGCGAGCCCGGTGCGGATCGCCATGGTCAGTGCCCGGTCTCCGGTGCGCTGGAACAGCACCAGCACCGCGATGATCAGGTTGGCCACGAAGATCCCGGGAACGCCCAGGTTGAAGATCATCTGCACGGCCTGGTTGGCCGGTTCCGCGCTGTGGTTGAAGTGGCTGAAGGTGCCGCGTGCCGCGGCGAAGGCGACCACACCGACCTCGATCACCCCGACCACGGCGAACACCGTGCCCACCCACCAGCCGAACCGCCTTGCCCTGGTGAGCCGGCTCAGCAGCCAGGCAAGGGTGGCCGCGTACACGGCGAAGGACAGGCCGAACTTCAGCGGTTTCACCCAGACCGACTCGCCGAGCAACATCCGGTCGTCCACCAGCAGGCCCACGATCGACGCCACGACCAGGGACAGCATCAGCGCGGTGTTCACCAGCAACGGCCGGTGCCAGCCGCGAGTGGTGTGCAGGACAGAAGACAAGACAGGCTCCCCAGCTCCGCTGTGAATCAGACAGCACAGAGCCTGCTCGGCACGAGCCCCGAACACACTGGGGACGGCACCGCAATCCGCGGTAGGGCCCACCCCACCGTTGTCACCCGCGGTGTTCTTGGGCTGTTCTTGGCGAGTGGTGAGCACACTCCCAGGCCATGAGACGAGCGCACTCCCTTGGCATCCGGTTGGCCGCGTCCCTCCTGGTCCTCGGCACCGTCGCCGCCTGCGGGCCATCGCTGCCACCCGTGCCGGACGGCGTCAGCACCATCTCCGGCTACGCCGAGCACCTGCGGGACACCGGCTTCAGCGGCGCCTTCCTGGCCGACCATCCGGGCGGGACTGATGCCCACGCCCTGGGCCTTGCCGACCGGAAGACGGGTACCGGTAACGAGGTGGGCACCGCCTTCGACATCGGCTCGATCGCCAAGAGCTTCACCGCCGCGGCCGTGCTGCGTCTTGTCGACGGGGGACTCCTCGGGCCGGAGACCACCCTCGGCGAACTGCTCGCCGAGGTGCCCGCGGACAAGCGGGAGATCACCGTGCGGCAACTGCTCGAACACACCTCGGGGCTGGCCGAGTACCACGACACCGAGGGCGATTTCGAGCCGATGAGCCGTGCGGCGGCGTTGCGGCGAATCCTCGGCCAGGAACTGAAGTTCCGGCCGGGTACCGGGGAGGCCTACTCCAACTCCGGCTACACCCTCGCCGCGATCCTGGTGGAGGAGGTCACCGGCAGGACGTTCACCGCCGTGGTCGGGGACCTGTTCGCCGCGGCGGGCCTGGAGCACACCGGTTTCTACGGCAGCGAGACGCTGCGCGCCATCCCGGTGGCCACCGGGTACGAGGGCTCGGTGCACGGCCGGAACAACCCGGCGTACTGGGAGCCGACCTGGGCCTTGCTCGGCGGGGGCGGGATCGCAGCCACCGTGCGCGACCTGCGCACCTGGTGGCAGGCCCTGCGGGAGTCCACTTTGCTGCGACCGGAGTCCACGCGGCTGCTGCTCGATGCCGTCGCCCCCGAGCAGACCGTGGACGGGGTGCGCGGGCGCGGCACCA
The DNA here is from genome assembly GCF_018885265.1 of Amycolatopsis aidingensis. Lineage (GTDB taxonomy): Bacteria > Actinomycetota > Actinomycetes > Mycobacteriales > Pseudonocardiaceae > Amycolatopsis > Amycolatopsis aidingensis. The sequence goes on along the minus strand of NZ_CP076538.1, from coordinate 7,445,685 downwards.
GCGGGCTGAACGACTTCGGCTTCGGCGCGACCATCGTGCAGCTGGAGCGGCCGAGGGCGGTGCTCGTCGTTGCCAGTAACGCGAACTCGCCCGAGGATGAGATCACCACCGAGGTCGGCCTGGTGCTGGCGCAACTGCTTGCCGGCTGAGGCCGGGCGGCAGCTGGAGGCCCTGTGCGGATTCTTGTGGTCGACGATGAGGAGGCGCTTGCCGAGGCGATCGCCGAGGGACTCACCGACGAAGGGTTCACCGTCGACGTGGTGCACGACGGCCGGGAGGCCCTGTGGCTGGCCCGGGAGGGCAACTACAGCGCCATCGTGCTGGACGTGCTGCTGCCCGGGATGGACGGTTTCGCCGTCTGCCAGGAGCTGCGCCGGGCGGGCGGCTGGACCCCGGTGCTCATGCTCACCGTGCGCAACGCGGCACGCGACGAGCGGGACGCACTCGACCTTGGCGCCGATGACTTCCTCGGCAAGCCCTTCGACTTCTCGGTGCTGGTGGCCCGGCTGCGGGCACTGATCCGGCGGCCACGGGCGAACACCCTCCCGCCGGTGCGGGCCGGTGACCTCGAACTCGACCTCCGGCTGCGCACCTGCCGCCGGGCCGGTACCGAGATCAGCCTTTCGGCGCGGGAGTTCACGTTGCTGCACGCGCTGCTGGAACGGCCGGGCACGGTGGTGCCCCGGCACGAGCTGCGCGACCGGGTCTGGGGCTGGGACTTCGACGGCAACCCCGGCATCCTGGACGTCTACATCGGATACCTGCGCAACAAGGTGGACCGGCCGTTCGGGCTGCACACCATCCGGACCGTGCGCGGGGTCGGCTACCTGATCGAAGCCGAGCGGTGATGCGCACCCTGCGGATGCGGGTCAGCGTGGCCGCCACGCTGATCGCGGTTCTTGGGCTGGCGCTGGGCGCCTGGGCGTTCGCAGCCGCCACCGAGCACTCCCTGCGCGAACGGCTGGTGGCCGACCTCGCCACGGAGGCGGAGGCCCTCGCGCGCCGTGCTGCCGACCCGGATGCACTGCGCACCCTGGTGGACGCGCGCACCACCGAGCGGCTGCTCCGGGTCAGCCGCCCGGACGGGACTCTGCTGGCGGCCTCCCGGCACGCCGTCCGGCAGTCGGCCGACCTGGAGCGGATCGATATCCACGCCGATCCCGGCACCCCACCACCGGGACCGGGGTGGGTCACCGGCACGTCCGATTTCGCCAAGCTCGGTGCGGGATGGCTGATCCACCAGGAAAGCGGCGCGGTGCGGGTGCTGATCGCCGCCCCGCTGGCCGATGTCCAGCAGGCGGTCGGCACGGTGACGACAATCGCCGTGCTGGCCGTTCCACTGCTCGCCGCGGGTATCTGGGTGCTGGTCTGGCTGGCGCTCGGCAGGTCCCTGCGGCCGGTGGACCGGCTGCGCAGGCAGGCGGCCGAGGCCGCCGACAGCTACCCGCCGCCGCGGCTCGAGGCGACATCGGCTGGCACCGAGCTCGAAACCCTCATCGCCACCCTGGACGACCTGCTGCAACGCTCGGCCGCCGGGGTACGCAGGCAGCGCCGGTTCCTCGCCGACGCCGCACACGAACTGCTCAGCCCGCTGGCCACCCTGCGCACCACCCTCGAGGTCGCCGCGCGCCGCAACGATCCCGCCGACCTGCCCAGGGTGCTCGCGCGCAGCCTGCGGGCGCAGGGGCGGCTGGAACACACGGCGGAGCAACTGCTGACGATCGCGCGAGCCGAGGACGCAGGGGGCGGGCAACCGGCCGACCTCGACCTGGCCGCGCTGCTCCGGGAGGCGGGCACCGACCTCGCGGCGACCGGCGAGATCCCGGTACGGACCCGCGCGCCGGACTCCCTGCTGGTCACCGGGGACGAGGACGGGCTGCGGCGGCTGGTGGACAACCTGCTGCGCAACGCCGTCCGGCATGCGGGCAGCAGGGTCGACCTGCACCTGCACGCCACCCGGGACACCGCCGTCCTCGAGGTGGACGACGACGGCCCCGGGATCGCCCCGGCGAACCGCAGGGCGGTGTTCGAACCCTTCGTGCGGCTGGACGAGGCGCGGGCACGCAAGGACGGTGGTACCGGCCTCGGCCTCGCCATCGTGTACGCCATCGCCACCCAGCACGGCGGCGAGGTGACCGTGACCGACAGCCCGCTCGGCGGGGCGCGGTTCCTGGTCCGGCTACCCCGTGGCTAGACCTGCTTGCCTTCCTCGGCAGGTTCCGCCTCGTCCCCGATCTCCGGGGCCCCGGCGGGCACCGGGGCGGGGTCCTCCTTGCGCTTGACCGAGGACAGCAGCAGCTGCGCCACGTCCACGACCTCGACGTTCTCGCCTGCCTTGCCGTCGCTCTGCCGCGCGGTCACCCCGTCGTTCAGCATCACCCGGCAGAACGGGCAGCCGGTGGCGATCTTCGATGGCGCGGTGCCCAGCGCCTCGTCCACCCGGTCCACGTTGATCCGCTTGCCGATCTTCTCTTCCATCCACATCCGCGCGCCGCCCGCGCCGCAGCACATCGAGCGGTCCCCGTGCCGCGGCATCTCGCGGAACTGCGCCCCGGAGGCACCGACCAGCTCACGCGGGGCCTCGTACACCTTGTTGTGCCTGCCCAGGTAGCACGGGTCGTGGTAGGTCACGTCATCGGCGATCGGCGCCACCGGCACCAACCGCTTCTCCCGCACCAGCCGGTTCAGCAGCTGGGTGTGGTGCACCACCTGGTACTGACCGCCGAGGTCCGGGTACTCGTTGGCCAGGGTGTTGAAGCAGTGCGCACAGGTGACCACGATCTTGCGCTGCAGCGGCTCGCGGTCCTCGAACACCGAGTTCAGCACCTCGACGTTCTGCTGGGCCAGCATCTGGAACACGAACTCGTTGCCCGCCCGCCGGGCAGGGTCGCCGGTGCAGGTCTCCTCCGGGCCGAGCACGGCGTACTTGACGCCCGCGATGTGCAGCAGCTCGGCCACCGCGCGGGTGGTCTTCTTCGCCCTGTCCTCGAACGCGCCCGCGCAGCCGACCCAGAACAGGTACTCGGCATCCCCGAGGTCGCCGTCGAACACCGGCACCTCGAAGTCCAGGCCCTCGGTCCACTGCAGCCGGTCCTTGGCGTTCTGGCCCCACGGGTTGCCCTTGTTCTCCAGGTTCTTGAACATCCCGTTCAGCTCGGTCGGGAAGTTCGACTCGATCATCACCTGGTAGCGGCGCATGTCCACGATGTGGTCCACGTGCTCGATGTCGACAGGGCACTGCTCGACGCAGGCCCCGCAGGAGGTGCAGGACCACAGCACCTCGGGGTCGATCACCCCGTTCTCCTCCGGCCCGCCGACCAGCGGCCGCTCGGACTCGGCCAGCGCCAGCACGTCGATCCCGGCGTGCGGGTCGTCCCCGGTGAGCCCGATCTCCTCGCCGGTCATGTCCTTCTTGCCACCGGCGAGCAGGTACGGCGCCTTGGCGTAGGCGTGGTCGCGCAGCTGGGTGATCAGCAGCTTCGGGGACAGCGGCTTGCCGGTGTTCCACGCCGGGCACTGGGACTGGCAGCGGCCGCACTCGGTGCAGGTGGTGAAGTCCAGCCAGCCCTTCCAGCTGAAGTCCTCGACCTGACCGGCGCCGAACACGTCCTTGTCCGGGTCGGCCTCCTCGAAGTCCAGCGGCTTGCCGGCGCTCATCATCGGCTTGAGCTTGCCCAGCGCGGTGCCGCCGTCGTCCTCGCGCTTGAAGTAGATGTTGAAGAACGCGCTGAACCGGTGCCAGGCCACGCCCATGGTCATGTTCCTGGCCACCACGATCAGCCAGATCATGCCGCTCATCAGCTTGACGAAGGCCATCACCGACACCCATTCCGGCGCGGTGGGCAGGATCTCGGCCAGCGGTGCGGTCAGGAAGCTGGTCCACAGGGCAGGGTCCTCCAGCCCGGCGGCGGTCTTGAACGCCTTCACCCCGAGGATGCCGAGACCCTCGATGATCACCACGGCCTCGACGAAGTAGGCCTGCCCGAAGTTCGACCCGGCGAACCGGGACTGCCGGTCGGCACGCCGCGGGTGGTTCAGCTGGCGGATCACCGCCAGCGCGATCCCGCCGGCCACGGTGCCGATGCCCAGCAGCTCGACCAGCAGCAGCCAGATCGACCAGGAGCCGATGATCGGCCAGTGGAAGCCGGGGTCGAACACCTCGCCGTAGGCCTCGAACAGCACCAGCGAGCCGATCAGGAAGCCCCACATCACCAGCCAGTGCCACGGACCGACATGCCGGAGCCGGTTCATCCTGGTGTGTGCCGCGAACTCCTTGATCAGGGTCTTCAGCCGTGGACCGAACGGCCCGTTCCGGCTGCTGTCGGGCTGCCCGAGCCGGATCGTCTTGACCATGCGCAGGACCGTGCGGACGAACATGCTCCACGCGACGATGCTGATCGCGACTGCGATCGCGCCGAGCGTGATCTCTACAGCACCCATGGGAAACGGGGCCTTTCGTTCGGGACTTCGCGGTGGGCTGCGGGGAGCGTAACGTGCCCTACTGATGAGTAACCGATTGGCGCGGCCTAAGTCCCCCGGATGTGGTGCACACCTCGCGGTCTAATGAGACGATCGTTTCGTTATCCTGCCGATGATGAAGCGACAGCCGGACGGCCGGAAGGCGCGCGGTGAGAAGCGGCGGGCCGAGATCATCGCGGCCACCCTGCGGGTGATCGAGCGGGACGGGGTCGCCGGGGTCACGCACCGCACGGTCGCCGCCGAGGCCGGGGTGCCCACCCCCTCGACCACCTACCACTTCGCCAGCCTGGACGAGCTGCTGATCGCCACCCTGATCGCCTGCGCGCGGGATATGGCCACCGAGGTCTACTGGATGATCGACCGGGCCCGTTCACGCGGCAGCGGGGGCGCGGCCGAGGTGGCGAACCTGCTCGCCGAGGCGCTTGGCCCGCAACGCGGCCGGACCATCGCCGAGTACGAGCTGTACCTGCTGGCCTCCCGCCGCCCCGAGCTGCGCCCGGCCGCGCGCCGCTGGCTGGACGTGCTCACCTCGATGGTCCGGCACGACGACGAGATCGCCTTCAGGGTGTTCCTCGCCGGGATCGACGGGCTGCTGATCCAGGGGCTGATCGACGACGAGCCGCCCACCGCCGATGAACTCCGGCCCGTGGTGGACTACCTGCTCAAGCCGCGTTGACCCGGCGCCTGCGCAGCCACCACAGCATGCCGAGCACCCCGAGCAGCAGCGCGCCACCCCCGGCCGCCCACCACGACCAGGCCATCTCGGCCCGTTCCGGTTCGGTGCGCGCGGTCAGCGGTTCCGGCTGCCAGGCCGCCGGGTTCTCCGGCCCCGGTGGCGGCTCCTCGGGCACGCTCAGCTCCGCGTAGTCCGGTTCCGGCGCGGCCTCACCGGTCACGTGTACCTGGAGCTCGAAGGTGGGCACCTCCTCCGGGGCCGACTCCGGCCGCTCCCATACCGGGCTGAGCTTCGCCACGATGTAGTACCAGCCCGCCTGCGTCGCGTTCCTGGCCAGCTCGCCGCCATCGCGGTTGGCGTGCCGCACCCGTGGCGTGCCGACCGGCCCGAGAACCGCCTCGCCCCCATCGTGTTCGGCCGAGCGCCACCACTGCTTCCGCGCCGGTGCGCGCATCGGGTCGCGCAGCTCGGTCGCGACGGTGGCGGCGTTGCCCCGCTCGCCGCCGTGTACCCGCAGCCGGTAGGTGAGCCCCTCGCCCCAGTCCAGCCACACCTTGTAGATGCTGTACTCGCTGTAGTTCAGCTTGTCGACATAGCGACCCGATCCGGGCAGGGGTGCCGCGTTGCGGAAGGACCCGCCGCCCCAGACGATGCCAGGGTCCCCGGCCGGCTCCCGCCACGGCACCGGCTCCGACTCCGGTCCAGGCCCTTCGGCTCCGCGTACCGCCGGTTCCATGGACACGATGAGCTCGACGTTGTCCGACTTGTCCTTCTTGGCGTTGTCCCAGGTCACCTCGAGATAGTGCGGCCCGCGCGGGTCGCACCGGGTGCGCGGGGACGCCGACCAGGTCACGCTCGCCGTCTCCGGGCCGTCGAAGTTGTAGTCCCGGTATCCGCGGGCCCGCGCGCACTCCCGCAGCTGCCCGTCCACCAGCCGCAGGTCGACCTGGGACTCGACCTTGGAGCGGTCCTTGCGCACGGTGTGCACGGCGGTGAACCGGCCGGTTGCCCCCTCCGGCACGTGCACCCGGTAGTAGTGCGGGGTGGACCGGTCGATGCTGTCCTCGTACTGGCCCGGCCGCAGGTAGGGCGCGTCCTCGTCGGGCCGCTCGGACCCTGCGACGTTCTCGCCGGTGACCTCGTAGAACCGCAGGGCCCGGTCGGCGATCTCGGGCAGCAGGTCCTCCAGCGCCCCGGCCTCCGGCACGTGGTGGTAGTCCCCGCCGGTCTCCTCGGCAATGCAGTCCAGCTCGGCCCGCGCGTCCTCGTCCACCTGGAACCCGACGGTGTGCATCGCCAGCCCCACCTGGTCCCCGGCCAGCTCCTCGGCGACCTCGCACGGTTCGGGCGGGGCGCAGGTGTCCACCCCGTCGGAGATCAGCACGACCGCTCGTGGCCCCCGCTCCGGCAGCGCCCCGGCGGCCTCGGTGAGCGCGGTGCCGATCGGGGTGTACCCGCGCGGTTCGATCCGGTCCACCTCGGCGTGCAGTGCGTCCCGGTCCACCTCGCTCACCGGCCGCAACGTGCGCACGTCGGCGCAGCCCGCTTCCTTCTCCTCCGGGGTGTTGCCGGTCGCGGTGCCGTAGACCTGCAACCCCACGTGGATGTTGATCGGCAGCTGGTCGATCAGTGTGCCCATGGCGTCCTTCGCCATGTCCATCCTGGTGCGTCCGCCCTCGGTGGGCGTCGTCATCGAGCCCGAGGCGTCCAGTACGAACATCAGCGAACCCTGCACGGCCTCCGCGGCCGGTGGTTCGGCGGCCGCGGAGGCCATACCCCCGGTGAACGTGGCCACCAACGTGGCCACCACGACCGTGCGTATCGTGCGCGCGCTCCCCATGCCCCGACTCTGGCAGCGGCCGTCATCGGCTCTGTAGCGCGCGAGTAGCGCGGTGCGGCCTCAGCTCGCGTAGACCGGGGTGAGCATGGCCCGGCCCAGGGTGTGCCCGAACAGGTTGAACCCGAGGAAGGCCGGGGTGGCGGTGTCCTCGATGCCGAGGGAGTCGACGTCCACCGCGTGCACCACGAACATGTAGCGGTGCGGGCCGTGCCCTGGGGGCGGGGCCGCGCCGAGGTACCGCTGCAGGCCGCCGTCGTTCTTCAGGGTGACCGCGCCTGCCGGCAGCCCGGAACCGTCCCCCGCCCCGGTGGCCAGTTCGGTGACCGAGACCGGGATGTCGAACACCGCCCAGTGCCAGAACCCGCTCGCGGTCGGCGCGTCCGGGTCGAAGCAGGTCACCGCGAAGCTCTTGGTCTCGGCGGGGAAGCCGGACCAGGCCAGGTGCGGGGACACGTCCTCCCCGCCTGCGCCGAAGATCCCGCTGCGCTGCGGGGTCGGCAGGGTCTCGCCCTCGGCGACATCGTTGCTGCGCAGCGAGAAGCTCGGGACGTCGGGCAGGAAGTCGTACGGATTGGGTGGCTGGGGCATCGTCTGCGATCCTCCTGTCGGCGAAACGGTCCGGCCCCAGGCTAGTGCGGAGCCCGCAAGGAGACCGTGCGAGTGGGGTGGGGGGAGCATCAGGGAGGAATCGGGGGTTCACCCGGATGTCGCGTGGGTGCGCGGGCCTTAGCGTTTCCGGGAGAGAAACCTGACAGGGGAGGGCTCAGCATGGTACGGCCGGGATTGGCCCTTGGTGGCGTCCTGATGATCGGAGCCGGGGTGGCGGTCGCCTTCGGCTGGGTGTGGCCGTCCACCGCGGAGGCCACCGACACGGTGGCCGAGCAGGTGAACAGCGTGGAGATCGACAACGCCTCGGGGGACATCGCCATCACGGTCGCCGACGTCGCGGAGACCACCGTCCGGCAGACCTTTTCCTACCGGTTCGGCAAGCCGGAGGACACCTTCTCGATCACCGAAGGGGAGCTGTACCTCGGCGACTGCGGCTGGTGGTGCTCCGTGGAGTACGAGGTCGTCCTCCCGCGGGCCGCCGCGGTGACCGGCGACCTCAGCTCCGGGGCGCTCACCCTGGAGGGGGTCGCCTCCGCCGATGTGCACGGCTCGTCCGGGGATGTGCGGGTGCGCGATGTGGACGGCCCGGTGCGGGTGGACGTCAGCTCCGGCGACGTCGAGCTGACCGACATCGGCAAGGAGATCACCGTGGACACCAGTTCCGGGAACATCATCGGGCGGGACCTGCGTGGTGCGGTCACCGCCGAGGCCAGTTCCGGCGACATCACCCTGGCCCTCACCGCCGCCGGGGATGTGCGCGCCGATGCCAGCAGCGGGAACATCGAGCTCACCGTGCCCGCGGGCGAGTACCGGGTGGAGGGCGAGTCCAACGCGGGTGACCGCCGGATCGAGGTCGGCCGCGATTCCGCCGCCGCGCATCTGCTCCGGCTGGACACCTCCAGCGGCGATGTCACCGTCAAGGCGGGCTGAGGGGATGGCGATGGGACGGAACGGGCGCAGGATGCTCGGCTGGGTGCTGGCCGGGGCGCTGGGGTCGAGTGCGCTCGCCGGATGCGGCGAACCGTTCGACGCGGCCGCCAGTTTCACCGATGGCAGGCCGGTGCCCGAACCGGTTGCGCGGGTCAGCTTCGAGCTGCCGGCGGGGGCGGTGCGGATCCGGGTGCGCGAGGACGCCCCGGTCTCGCTGCGCAGGGAGGTGACCTACCGGGGCGATCGGCCGGGAAGCAGCCACCAGGTACGCGGTGACACCCTCGTGCTCGAGGGCTGCGGTACGGAGTGCGAGGTCGAGTACGACCTGGTGCTGCCGCGTGACCTGCCGGTCAGCGGCACCCTCGGAGCGGGGGCGGTGCGGGTGGACGGCGCGGCGAGCGTGGACGTGCGCGCCGACTCCGGTGAGATCGACCTCACCCTGCGCGAACCGGCCGATGTGCGGGCCGAGACGACCAGCGGCTCGGTCACGGTGACCGTGCCGCGCTCCACCTACCAGGTGGACGCCGCCGCCGGAACCGGCCGGACCGAGGTCCGGGTGCCGGATGACCCGGGCGCAGCCCACCGGATCGAGGCCAGGGCCGGCACCGGTGACGTCCTGGTGCGGACCGCCTGACCTGGGCGGGACCAGCCAGGGAACAACTCGGCCTGCCCATCCGTTGAGCCCGGCAGGAAGGTTGAGTGCGGATCGCTCAAGTCTGGTTTGACGGGCGATACCCACTCGGGATAGAACTTGAGTAGAGGCCGCTCAACGCGGGCGGAAAGCTGCAGTTCAGGACACACAGGAGGAACAACCCATGGCGCGAGCGGTCGGCATCGACCTGGGTACGACCAACTCGGTCGTCGCCGTGCTCGAGGGCGGCGAGCCGGCGGTCATTGCCAACTCGGAAGGTTCGCGGACGACCCCGTCCATCGTCGCCTTCGCCAAGAACGGCGAGGTGCTGACCGGGCAGCCCGCGAAGAACCAGGCCGTCACGAACGTGGACCGGACCATCCGGTCGGTGAAGCGGCACATCGGCACCGACTGGAAGACCGAGATCGACGACAAGGCCTACACCGCGCAGGAGATCAGCGCGCGGGTGCTGATGAAGCTCAAGCGGGACGCCGAGTCCTACCTCGGCGAGGAGATCACCGACGCGGTGATCACCGTGCCCGCCTACTTCGAGGACGCCCAGCGGCAGGCCACCAAGGAAGCGGGCCAGATCGCGGGCATGAACGTGCTGCGCATCGTCAACGAGCCCACCGCGGCCGCGCTGGCCTACGGGCTGGACAAGGGCGAGAAGGAGCAGACCATCCTGGTCTTCGACCTCGGTGGCGGCACCTTCGACGTCTCCCTGCTGGAGATCGGCGAGGGCGTGGTCGAGGTCCGCGCCACCAGTGGTGACAACCACCTCGGTGGGGACGACTGGGACCAGCGCATCGTCGACTGGCTGGTGGACAAGTTCAAGTCCAGCCACGGCGTCGACCTGACCAAGGACAAGATGGCGCTGCAGCGCATTCGCGAGGCGGCGGAGAAGGCCAAGATCGAGCTCTCCAGCGCGGGCAGCGCCAACATCAACCTGCCGTACATCACGGTGGACGCGGACAAGAACCCGCTGTTCCTCGACGAGAACCTGTCCCGTGCCGAGTTCCAGCGGATCACCTCCGACCTGCTGGACCGCACCAAGGCGCCGTTCCACAACGTGATCAGGGACGCCGGTATCGGGTTGTCCGACATCGACCACGTGGTGCTGGTCGGCGGGTCCACCCGGATGCCCGCGGTCGCCGACCTGGTCAAGGAACTGACCGGCGGCAAGGACCCGAACAAGGGCGTGAACCCGGACGAGGTCGTCGCGGTCGGCGCCGCGTTGCAGGCCGGTGTGCTCAAGGGCGAGGTGAAGGACGTCCTGCTGCTGGACGTGACCCCGCTTTCGCTTGGCATCGAGACCAAGGGTGGTGTGTTCACCAAGCTGATCGAGCGCAACACCACGATCCCGACCAAGCGCTCGGAGATCTTCTCCACCGCGGACGACAACCAGCCCTCGGTGCAGATCCAGGTGTTCCAGGGTGAGCGCGAGATCGCCGCGCACAACAAAAAGCTCGGCATGTTCGAGCTGACCGGCATCCCGCCTGCACCGCGCGGTGTGCCGCAGATCGAGGTCGCCTTCGACATCGACGCCAACGGCATCGTGCACGTGACCGCCAAGGACCTCGGCACCAACAAGGAACAGTCGATGACCATCACCGGTGGCTCCGCGCTGCCGAAGGAGGACATCGACCGGATGGTCAAGGACGCCGAGGCGCACGCCGAGGAGGACAAGCAGCGCCGCGAGGAGGCCGAGACCCGCAACCAGGCGGAGACGCTGGTCTACCAGACCGAGAAGTTCATCAAGGACAACGAGGACAAGTTGCCGGATGACCTCAAGGGCAAGGTGCAGACCGCGATCGACGAGGCCAACGAGTCGCTGAAGGGCACCGACACCGGCAAGATCAAGGAGTCCATCGAGAAGCTGAACTCCGCCTCCCAGGAGCTGGCCACCGCGCTGTACGCGAACACCGGTGCCCAGTCCGGCGAGGCCGGTGCGGCAGGCGCGGGTGCCGCGGGCGCCGCTGGTGGCGCGGGCGAGTCCGGCTCGGCGAAGGCGGACGATGTCGTCGACGCCGAGATCGTGGACGAGGACGAGAAGAAGTGACCGATTCGGATCGCGAGGACTCAGTCGGAATGGGCAGGCACAGCATGGATGCCGGCAACGACAGCGAGGAGCCCCGAGTCGTGGTCCGTGATCGTCGCAAGATCGACCCGGAGACCGGGGAGCTCCGGCAGGAGCCGGTCGAGGTCGAGGGCGTCCCGGAGGTGCCGGTGAGCGCCGCGGGCCCCGAGGCCGGTGAGTCCACTCTGGACGAACCGGCCACCCCGGTCTCCGACACTGAGCAGCAGCTGGCCGAGCGAACCGCCGACCTGCAGCGGATCCAGGCGGAGTACGCCAACTACCGCAAGCGGGTCGAGCGCGAGCGGGAGGCCGCGGCCGTCACGGCCAAGGCCTCCGTGGTCGGCGACCTGCTGCCGCTGCTGGACGATCTGGAGCGGGCCGAGGCACACGGTGACCTCACCGGCGCGTTCAAGGCGGTGGCCGACAAGCTGGTGAACACCCTGCAGCGAGCCGGACTGGAGCCGTTCGGCACCGAGGGCGAGCCCTTCGACCCGAGCGTGCACGAGGCCGTCCAGCACGCCACCTCGCCCGAGGTGGACGGTCCGACGGTGACCACGGTGCTGCGCCGTGGCTACCAGATCGGCGATCGCGTGCTGCGCGCCGCGCTGGTCGGGGTGACCGATCACGAACCGGCGGCGGAGCCCGCTGCCACGCAGGCGGAGGCGCCGGTCGACCCACCGGTCGAGGGCGAACTGCCGCTGAACACCGATGAGAACGCTCGATAACAGCAAGGAGGGAGGGGACGCCCGATGAGCGCGAGGGAATGGATCGGCAAGGACTTCTACCGTGAGTTGGGCGTCTCCTCCGACGCTTCCACCGAGGAGATCAAGAAGGCGTACCGCAAGCTGGCCAGGGAGAACCACCCGGACGCCAACCCTGGCAACGAGGAGGCCGAGCGCAAGTTCAAGGCCGTCTCCGAGGCCTACGGGGTGCTGTCCGATCCTGGTAAGCGCAAGGAGTACGACGAGGCGCGGCAGCTGTTCGGCTCCGGCAGCCCAGGTGGCTTCGGCTTCCCCGGTGGCGGCAGCGGGGGCACCGGCGGATTCGACTTCGGTGACATCTTCGGCGGTGGCGGTCAGACCAGCGGGCTCGGCGGCCTCGGCGACATGCTCGGCAACCTGTTCGGCCGCCGCGGCGCGGCCGGTGGCACCGCGGGCAGGGGCCAGCGCGGGGCCGATGTCGAGACCGATGTCCGGATCGACTTCACCGAGGCGGTGCAGGGCGCGACCCTGCCGCTGCGTCTTTCCAGCCCGACCACCTGCGCGACCTGTGGCGGTAACGGTGCCAAGCCGGGCACCATGCCGCGTACCTGCACCACCTGCGGTGGCGCGGGGCTGGTCAGCCGCAGTCAGGGGGCGTTCGCCTTCTCCGAGCCGTGCCGGGACTGCCGGGGCCGCGGCACGGTGATCGACGACCCGTGCCCCGAGTGCGTAGGCGAGGGAGTGAGCACCCGGACCAGGACGCTGACCGTGCGCATCCCGGCCGGGGTCAGCGACGGCCAGCGCATCCGGCTGGCCGGGCAGGGCGAGCCCGGCCGTGGCGGTGCCCCTGCCGGTGACCTGTACGTGCGGGTGCACGTGGCGCCGCACGGGGTGTTCGGCCGATCCGGCAATGATCTGACCATCACCGTTCCGGTCTCCTTCCCGGAACTGGTGCTCGGTGCCACCATCACGGTCCCGACGCTGGAGAGCAAGGTGTCGGTGAAGGTGCAGCCGGGCACCGCGAACGGCCGGGTGCTGCGGGTGCGCGGCAAGGGCATCCACAAGCGCGACGGCACTCAGGGCGACCTGCTGGTGACCCTGCAGGTGGCCATTCCGGCGCGGGTTGACTCGGAAGCAAAGGCGGCGCTGGAGCGTTACGCCGAGGCGAGCGCGGGTGAGGATCCGCGTCCCGAGATCACCACGATGCTGCGAGAGCGAGGTTCGTGATGTTCGGTTCCTCCCCGCTGCCCGGCGGCCTTCCGCACGGCGCCGACGAGGACACCCCGGTGTTCGTCATCTCGGTCGCGGCCCAGCTGTCCGGGCTGCACGCGCAGACCCTGCGGTCCTACGACCGGCAGGGACTGGTTTCCCCCGGCCGCACCTCGGGCGGGGGCAGGCGCTATTCCATGCGGGATATCGCACAGCTGCGCGAGGTGCAGCGGCTGTCCCAGGAGGACGGCGTGAACCTCGCCGGGATCAAGCGGATCATCGAGCTGGAGAACCAGGTCGACGCCTTGCGCGAGCGGGTGCGGGAACTGACCGAGGAACTGGCGGGCGCCTACGCCGCCGCCGAACAGGCCGCGGCCGCGGTGCACGCCTCCTACCGCAAGGATCTGGTGCCGGTGCGCCAGGAGGCCGCACTGGTCGTCTGGCGCCCGCCCCGCCGCCCCCGCTGAGCCGGTCAGCGGGCGGGGGTCAGGTTCTCGAGGAAGGCACCGAGTTCGGCGTCCTGCGCAGCGGTGAGGTGCCGGCGCCCGATGACGAGCGCGACCTGACCGGTCACTTCGACCAGGAAGAACCGCTGGTTGACGAGCACCCGTTTGACCTGTTCCCAGCGGTACTCGGCCTGCTCAAGATCGGTCTCGTAGGCGTAGGACTCGTCGGTCACGAGCACGCGCCCCGGCCGGTCGAGCCGTTTCCGCAGTTCCGCGATCGTCGCGCGGATCCGGCGCTCAACCCACACGGGCAGAAACAGCACGGCGGCGAACGCCAGGATTCCCGAGATCACGAGGTCGTTCAGCAGCAGGAGGACGCCGCCGCCGAGGAACGCGAGGCACGCCGCGGCCAGGCCCCAGAGCTGCCGTCGCATTCCCAGCCGGATGGCCTGCCTGAGGTCCCTGAGGTCTTCTCCGGCGTCGAACTGACTCTGGATCTCGATGTGCACGGGCCCTCCCCCTGGTCGGTGCACATCATGTCATCAGCGCCTGGTGGCGTGGGCCGGGTTCAGCCGGCCGGGGCCAGCTGGCCGAGGAAGGCGTCGAGCTCGGCGTCCTGCTCGGCGGTGAGTACCCGGCGGGGGAGCATCAGTGCCACCTGGCCGGTCATCTTGACCAGGAAGAACCGCTCGGTGCGCTGTACCTCGCCGACCAGGCGCCACTGGTACTCGACCTGCTGCAGGTCGGTCTGGTAGCCGAAGGTGTGCTCGGTGATGGTCGCCCGGACAGCTCGCCCAGCGCGGGGCCGAGCAGCCCGGCGAGCACCATCGCGGTGCCGATGACCCACGAGCCGAGGAACATCGTTTCCTTGCCCGCCCAATGCTGTGAGCGGCCCGTTCCCTGCATTTTCGCAGTGAACGGGCCATTCACGGCGGGTAGGGTCCTGACCTGCGTTGATCTTGTCTACATGCGGGTTGACCAGCAAAAATGCCTCTCAGCGGGTCTCGTCGACTCTCGCCGGTTTCTGACCTCGTGTGTACCCGTTGCGTACCGGTACGCATGGCAGGTGTGCCGGTCAGAAGCGCATACCTACCCATCCGGCGAATGAGGTCAGGCTGTCCGAGCGGCGGCGCTCGGACTCGGCGATGCCGGTCAGGGTCTCCCGTACCGAGGGGTGTAGGCGGGTCTGCTGGGGTGCGACCTTCCGGGCGCGGTTCAGGGCGTCCAGCGCCTTGTTCGGTTGGCCTGAGAGTAGCCAGGCACGCGCGGTGTCCTGCCAGTGGTGCCCTGCCCTCGGCGGCGCGATTCCGGACGGCAGGCGGAGCGCTGAGCCGTCGTTCGCGGCCCTGCCGGGGTCGCCTGCCTCCATCTCCACCGCGCAGGCGTGAATGCCGACGTTGCCCTTGCCGAACAGCGTCCCGTAGGCGTCGCTCTCGCCGTTCACGCGCGGGGCGAGATTGCGCGCTTCCGCAATGTGAGCGCGAGCTGTGTCGGGTTTGCGTCCGCGTGCTGCCGCGATCGCTCCGCAGAGGTGTGCATAGCCACGTACCGCGACTGCGGGTTCGTCGTCTCCTGTGATGTCGTCAAGTCCTTGCTCCACAAGCGAGAGCCCCACGTCGGTAGCGTCCAAGTACATCAGCACACGGGCGCGCTTGACCTTGGCCTGGGCGACGTACAGGGGGTCATCTGCTAGAGCCGCTACCCACTCCAGCCGGTCAACCGCAGGCGTGCACAGGGACATGTAGCCGAATCGCCTGCACAACCGCTCTGCGGTTACGTATCCGGCCGAAAGCAAGGAATACAGCCGACCACGTTCGGTGTCCGTCGTGGCATCCCTCACAGCGCCGTGCAACTGACGGAGCAGGACGGGCAACCGCGCCAGCGCCTGCCTGCCCTTGTCGTTGCGGTAGACCCGGTTAACGGCGTCCATCTCGGTTGCCATTGCGTCAACCGAGTCCGGTTGGACCGGATTGACGTACTGACCTTCTGCCAGGACCGCTCGAAGGTCGGTCAGCCCTTCTAGCGGTCCCTCTTGTTCGATCGTCTCTCGGTACGGGGCGCCGGTTAGCTGCTCGGGCTCAACGCGGAGAGCGCGTGCGACGGCGGCGGTGAACGCGGGGGATGCTGGTTCACGACCCTGTTCAACCGCTCGCACATATGACAGTGAGTAGTTAGCGCGCTGGGCCAATTGGGTTTGCGTTAGGCCACTCAGCTTACGTTGTATCGCGGTACGTTCACCGATTGAAGCTACTTCAGGCATCCTGACACCTTTCCGTACGGCCGGTCACAGGATACTCCTGTCGTCTGAACGGACTGTTACCGAAACTGGCACTTCGTAGCCACCTGCGTGCTTAGTGTTGTTCGGGCGGTACGGACCGTTGACCGCTGCAAAGTGCCCACGGAGTGCGGGTGCGCGGTTGCCGTTCCGAGTCGCGACAGGGGTACGTGCGCTGGCTTTCTCCCTCTCCCCCGACTGGGGCCAGCGCCGCACCCGTTCGCCGGTAGGGGTGTCCAGCGCGTCGTTCGTCCATGGGTGCCTCTACCGGCCCCAGCAAGCCAGCGAGGCCGAGGCGTCCCGCATCGTGTCGGCCTCGCTGGCGTCCACATCGGACAAGGCGAGGGAATGAGCGACGACAGCGACAGTGCAGGCGACGGCCGGATCGTCGTTGCTATCAACCCGTTGTGCCACACGCGGCCGGTCCCGTTGTATCACGGCCGCTTGCCGGGGTTGATCATCGGTGACGGTACCGACGAGGTGGTGTTGACCATCGGACCGCGCTTGCAGGACGCCTCGGTCGGCAAGGAATTCGCCATCGCGCTGGCGTCGCACGCGCTTGCCTTCGCTGGCTTCTGCAATCGCAGGTTGGCAGATCGTCCTTTTTGGCCTGCCGATGATCCTGAGTCCAGATTGGAGCGAGATGGACACGATTTCCCATGACGACGCAGCAGCGATCAGGAGCACTAGGTCACGCTGTAGTCGTTGGCGTACCAGCCGCTGCCCTGCTGGGTGTATGTGCAGTTGGCAGCCACACCGTGCGCCGGTGCCGGAGTCGGAGATCACCGGCATCAGGTCGGCGACGGCACGGCCGGAAGGAGCACGGTCGTGACGGTTCGCATAATCGAGATAGCCGCGCGAAAGCGGACCGGCGGTAGATCTGTCTGCGACATTCGCGTGAATCTTCGCCAGGCTGCCGGTGAAACTGCCGGAACTATCAGACGCGCTCAGCACGATCGAGGGCAATCCAACGTAAAGGGAAGGGAATAACAGTGAGCGGACTCGAAGAACTCGCCGGTCAGGTAAACAACGTTGCCGAGCAAATCGACTTCGGCGCAGCAAACTTGATCAAAGAGCAGGTGACCAACATTCAAACCACGCTGCATTCGCTGATCGGCAACACGAAGCACATGGGAAGCGTTGAAGCGCCGATTGGTTTCGCCACCGAAGCGGCAGACAACGCGATAACCAGCCTCGCCGCATTACAGGAGGCCATCCGTGGCACGGCTAACGCGATTGTGTCGGGCGGCGTATGAACGGGCGGGGGTAGCGGTAGTACCCAACCTGCCAGGGCAGGCCCGACGCAACAGGACCAGCCAAAGAAGCGCGCCAAGTTCGGCTACAGCAAGTCGAAGAACTACCGGAAGACTTTCACCGATGCCTACCCGGAGACGAAAGGCAAAGTGAACGTTCATCATGCTGTCGAGCAGAAAGCGGCGGGACAGTACCCAGAAGCCAGTATTCAGCCGGAAGAGATGCATTCCTTGGGCAATCTACGAGGGATACCAAACGAGATTAACAATACTCTTCACTTGAGAACCCTTCGGCGAGAATGGAATGAGTTCTACCGAAACAACCCTACTGCAACAAAGCAACAACTGCTCGACTTTGCCACCTACCTCGATGACAAGTATGGCGATCAGTTCAACCCTCCGGTAAGGTGAGCCACCATGACCGACTATTTCATACTACGACCGGAAGCATCACCGACATTTGGCGACAATGTCAAAATAGATACCAGTGTCCATCCGCCACGGGTTTCGAAGCTACATTTCAAATTCGAAGGATGGCTAGGTGATGATCTGCTTGAATCGTTCCCGTGCTTCGCGATAAGCAAGAGCCTGGCTGACAAGGTAGAAAAGTCCGGTCTCGGCGCATTCGAGCTGCGCGATATGGAAGTGACAGTCGACGAGCAGTACACAGAGATTTACGGAACTTTGGAACTTCCGGAGTTCAAATGGTTCTATGTGACCGGTAAGGCTGGTCAGGACGACTTCGGTGTGACTGACAAGGCTGATCTCGTGGTGTCGCAGGCTGCGCTGGATGTGCTCCGGCAGGGGCGGTTAGACGAGTGTGATGTCGAGCCGTACTCGCCGGATGGGTCGGGGCAGGGCTAGCTGTGGGTGGGCGTTGCCGAGCTGGGCAGCGCTGGTGCCGATGGGTGCGTCTTGCGGGGCCGTTGAACGGGCTGTGTGGGTGCGAGGACCCGCCCTGGTGGTGATCGCCTGGGCGGGTCTTCGCGCGTCGTGCGGGGTGTTCGGCGGGGTGGCGCTGGGTGGTTTGTGCTGGTTGGGGTGGTTTCGGTGTGTTCGGTTGGTTGGGGGCTGTGAGTGCCAGACCCGTACAGAACGGGGGAAACAGCACCTTCCTATGCCGTGTGGGTCCGGGGAGGGGTGGCCCCCTGGCTGGTGTGGGTCAGTCGAGTAGTCCGGGATGCTGTTCGGGTTTGCGTTGTTGTCGTGGTCGTGTTTGGTTCCATCGTGTGTGTCCGCGCTGCCGTTCGGCTTGGGTTTTGGTGTCGTGGCACGGCCGACAGAGCCCTTGGCCGTTGCTCTCGTCGTCGCTGCCGCCTTCGGCCACGGGGGTGATGTGGTCGGCGATCACGGATGGTCGTAGGCCGCACGTCTGGCAGGTGGGGTCGCGTTGCAGGATGCGCGCTCGGGCGGCTGTGGGGAACGCGCGGCGGGGGGTCCAGCCCATGGGGGTGTCCTCTGGTCGGGGTGGGTGCGCGGCCCCGAGGGGTTGGTGTCCCTCGGAGCCGCGCGTGGGTGGTTATGCCGGGTCTGCTGGTTCTGGTGGGTCGTAGGGGCCGCGTAGGTCATCGAGGTATTCGCCTTGGCCGTCGCGGACGAAGCCGACCGCGGTGTCGGCACCGATACGCATGGTGATGCCGTTTTTGCCGCGTACCTGGCGGTATCGGGCGGCGGGTGTTTCCCAGTTGGCGAGCCATTCGGCGATCTTGTTGGCCTCGATCTGGGCGGCGCCGAACCCGAGCATGTTGCCTTCGGTGGTGGTGACGGCGGGGTGTATTCCGGGGTCGTCGTGGCCCTTGTACAGGTCGTCGGCGAGGCCGAGGAGTTCGGATGCGTCCCGAAGCCGTTGTGCGGCTGTTTTGACCGTGCGGGCGGCGTCGGCGAGCGCGGCGCGGTAGTCGGCGAGGGCGGGTGTCAGTCGTTCGCGTCCTTTCTCAGCGATCCAGGCGCGGTGTTCGGTGAGGACGGACCGTAGTTGCGTGCTGACGCGCTGGCGTTCGGTGACGAGGATGGGGGCCTGTTGCTTGAGTTCGTCGAGTACGGCTTGCTCGGTGGGCTCGCGTTCGTGCTCGGGAACGGGCTCGTCGGCCAGGACGGCGGCCTTCAATGCTTCGGCGTCGGCGCGGGCGGCTTCCCGGATGGCGTCCTGCTGGTCTTCGAAGCGGTCTTCGAGGTCTTCGATCCGGTCTTCCAGCTTGCGCCAGGTGTCGGCCAACTGGTGGGCCTGTGGGGGAAGGTCGTCGTTGCTGGGCAGGCTTTTGATGCCGGTTCGTTTGTGGGTGATTGCGTGCATGCTCAGTCCTCCTTGTTCGTGCCGCCGCAGGAGGGGCAGCGGTAGATGATCGGTTCCCCGAGGACACGCGCGTTGGCGTTGCGCGAGATGCGCTTGGGGGCGGGCCGTGAGCAGCCGGCGGTGTGGTGGATGTAGTCGGGGTGGGCGTCCGGGTCGTTGCCGGACATCAGGTCGCGCAGGTGCCCGGCGCGGCGGGCCTGGTCGACTTCGTGTCGTGTCAGTTCCGTAAGGTCGCTGGACCCGTACTGCACGGGTCGAACGATGCGGGACATCAGGTGTTTCCTTCCTCTGTGGTCGGTTGTGGACTGTCTATACAGGACATCTCTTCTGGATTAGGGGTTGTTGTGTTCCCTGTTCCCGACAGTGGGGGTGGGGAACGGGGAACACCCGGTGTGGTGGCGTGTTCCCTGTTCCCGGGGAACGTGCGGGAACGGTGGGAACGCCATGCGCGCAGGGCGTCACTGGCGCGTTCGGATCGCCAGCGGAGCCGTTCTTTCACCTCCCTGACCGAGGTTGGGGGTGGGTCGAGCGCGTCCAGCTCGGCGAGATCACTGGTGGGGACGCCGACGATGGTTGCGGCGTCGCCGAGTTGGGGTGCTTTCACCGACCAGTGCAGGTCGTGGCTGGAACTGTCCAGTGTGAACAGTCCTGCGGTGGGTTCTCTCCCTTCTTGGGGGCAGTGGCGGCGTAGTCCGCCGTGCCGGTCCTTGTTGATCGTCAGGAACGCGGAGCCTCCTGTGCCGGGGGTGAATGTCTCGTTGACGGTGACCCGCAGGGACACCCCGCCGACCGCTCGGCGTTTCGCGACGGTGCCGGTCGGCCCGTTGGCGCGGTTCTCGGTGTTTTTCGGCAGGTGGTCGATCGCGATCACAGCGGTTCCGGCCAGCGCCAGCGGTTTGAGTACGGCGGTGTGGGCCAGGGTGAATTCGTCCGGGCTGTTGCTGGACAGCCGCAGCAGGGGCAGCAGCTCTCCCACCGAATCGACCACGGCCACCGCCGGGCGCCATTGCCGCGCGTCGGCGATTACGGCCACCAGGTGCGCCTTGTCCTCGGGCTCGGCATACCGGAACACGTGGGGGTCCCGCAGGGTGTCCTCGGGTACGGCCATGTCCAAGAACCGGCACACGGTGGCGTTGAGTCCGTTGTGGTCGATGTCCACGAACAGCACCCGCCGACTGGCGCGCAGGGCTTCCGCCGCGGCGGCCTGCGCGACCAGGGTCTTGCCGGACTCCGGATCGCCGAACAGCAGGTTGACCTGCCCGGCGTAGAACAGGGCGTGCCCGTCGCTGCGGTGCAGCAGCACCGGCGCCGGGGGCTCCGCAAGCCCCCCGTCCAGCAACGCGGCCACGTCGGCGTACAGGCTGTTCCCGTGTTCCCCACCCCCAGTGTCGGGAACAGGGGAACACTCCTGACCAGCGGTTTCGATGCCGTGTTCCCCGGGTGTTCCCCGATGGTCGGTGTGGGTCTCCGTGCGCGGCCGGTCGGCCTGGGCTGCGTGGTCGCGTGTGGTCATGGTGCCGCCCCGATGGATCGGGCAAGGGTCTGTTCGACCACGGTGGACATCAGTCCGTGGTGGTACAGGTGTCGCCAGGCGGCACGGGCCGACTCCACCGACAGGCGAGGCGGCACGGGCGGCGGGTCGAGCGGGTCACGCCGCCCCTCGGGCAACGGCGGCAGCCGGTAGGACGCCGCACGACGGGCGCGCAGATGGGCATGGACACTTCCGGTCGCGCTACCGTGGCACGCGGCAGTGGTGATCTGTGCCCCGGAACCCGCCTGGTCGACCGCCGGGCGGGCTTCCTTCTCTCGGCTCATGCGGCGTCGCTCCCTCCGCCGCCCTGCTGGGCAAGCCACGCCTCGACATCACGCCAGGCATACCGGGCGTGCTTGCCCACCCGCCGGTACCGAGGGCCGAGACCCCGGTACGCCCACTGATCCAGCGTCTTCTCCGGTATCCCGAGGAACACAGCCACCTGGCGCCGAGACGCCAGTGGTCGGCGCTCAGCCATCCAGTCACCTCCTGTCAACTCCCGAGCGGTCTCCTTGCCGCTCACTCATTGACAGGTTGGCACCCTGTTGGCACTGTTTGAAGTGCCATTGACACCCTAGAGATTGGCAAGCACGTATGACGTGGCAAGGACGAGGACGGCTGACCACGCGCTCCGGCAGCGGCGGGCTGGTCCGCATGGGTAACTACGTCGTTCCAGCGGCGATCACCTGGACGGTGACCGGCGACAAGGGCACCCCTGATCTGCGCATGGAGTTCGCCGTACGGGACGGACGGCCCGAGTGCACCGGGTTCCACGTGGTCGCCTCCCCGCAGGGCCGTCCCGTGCGCACGAGCGATCTCGCCGGGCTCAACGTCGATGTGCTCGTGCGCGATGTGTTCATGGAGTTCGCCGACGTGGTGACCGAGGAAGACCCCCTGAGCGCCGAGACCCGCCCGGCGGACGAGCGCGAAATGTGGCAACGGCGGAAGGTGGTCGAGGACGCGCAGGCCACCGGCCGTGGCCCCTCGTTGGAGGAGCTACAGCAGGTCGTCGCGGTCTACCGGGAGCACCCGAAAGCGCCGATGCAGGCCGTGGAACTCGTGCTCGGCTACAGCCGCCGCACCGCCTACCGGCGGGTACAGCAAGCACGCGAACGCGGCTTGTTCGAGGAACAACAGGATCAGGCCAGCGACGACGACCAGCACCAGCCGACTCAGGACGAGATCCGGGACATGCTCCGGCAGCGAGGCCACGGCGTGCCGGGCGACGCCAGCGACGAGAGCGAGGCCTGACCATGGCAGTGGAAGACTCCTGGTACGCCCCGGACAAGGCCACCGGTAAGAAGGTCAAGACCAAGCGGCACGGACGGGGCAAACGGTGGCGCGTGCGCAACCGGGGCGCCCGCACCGTGTCCTTCCACAAGAAAAGCGACGCGGAAGCCTACGACACCAAGATCAACGGGGACCTGCTCAAGGGGCTGGTGCCGTTCGACCACAAAGCCGGAACCGAGACGTTCGGCGCCTACGCCGACACCTGGAACGCGCAACGCGATTACGACGCGGAGTCCCGGCGCACGGTCGCGTCACGGATCAACAGCCACCTACGGCCGTACTTCGGTGTCATGCGGATGCGCGACATCCAACCGGCAACCGTCACCGCCTGGCGCGCCTGGATGCGGGACCGGCGCAAACGCAACGGTGAACCCTACGCCGACGCGACTCTGACTGTGGCGTGGGTGTTGCTCGGGTCGATCCTGCGCACCGCCGTCACGGACGGGGTGATCGCCAAGCACCCCTTCGACGGCCTGACCGGCCCCGGTGCTCCCGCTCGGCGGGTGCGCGACATCTGGGAGCACGACACCGTGAACGCGGTTCTCGGCGGCTTCAGCGACCGGACACGGCCCATACCGCTGCTGTCGGCCACCTGCGGGCACCGGCAGGGCGAAAGCCTCGCCGTGGCGGTCGAGGACATGAACCCGCTCCGCAAAGAGATCACGATCCGGCATCAGGTGAAGCGGGTTGACGGGAAACTCGTGCTCGCGCCCCCGAAGCGGGGGAAGGCCCGCACCGTGCCCATGCCGACCGTGGCCAGCGACGCGCTCACGGCGCACATCAAGCGGCACGGCACGCGCACCGTGCGGTGCACCTGTTGCCGAAAGGACTGGCGCGTCCTGTTCTTCGACGGACACGACCTGATCAGCGCCCGCGACTTCAACCGCGACGCGTGGCACCCTGCGGTGCGCACGGCGGGGCTCACGCCGTCGCCGGGGACCGGGCAGCACCAACTCCGCCACTACTACGCCTCCATGCTGATCGATGGAGGCGCGTCCATGAAGGAAGTCCAGGTCTTCATGGGCCACGCCTCCATCAAGATCACGGCCGATACCTACGGACACCTGTTCGAACGCAGCAACGACCGGGCACGCGGCATCATCGACACCGCGTTCTCCGCCCCTGCGTACCCCTTGCGTACCGCTGAGGGCCAGTAACACCATTCATGCAGGTCAGGACCCTGCCCCGCTGTGAACGGGTCACTCACAGCAGAGGTCAGTCGATGGTGAAGGGGTCGTAGCGAATCTGGTCCAGCGCGGTCCCGGCGACCAGCATCCTGGACACGGTGGCCCGGATCATCGCCGGTGAGCCGGAGACCAGCACGTCGTGGTTGGGCCAGGCACCCCGCCGGGTGACCGCCTCGGCCAGGGTGCCGTGCTCGCAGCCGGGCAGTCCGGACCCGCGTTCCACCACCGGGGTCACGGTCAGCCAGGGGTTGACCGAGGCGATCGCGCGCAGTTGCTCGAGGTCGTAGAGGTCGTCCCGGGTCGGGCCACCGTAGAACAGCTGCACCTGCGGGTTCTCCGCCCACTGGGCGAGGTCGTCCAGCATGGACTGCATGGTCGCGACCCCGGTGCCCCCGGCGATCATCAGCACGTTCCGGCCGGACTCCCGGTCCACATGCATCCGGCCGAGCGGGGGACCGATCCGCCAGACGTCCCCGGCCTGGGTGTGGCTGACGATCGCCCTGGACACCCAGCCCCCGTCCACCGCGCGCACGTGGAACTCGATCGAGCCGTCCTCGCGCGGCGCGTTCGCCGGGGTGAGGTAGCGCCACAGCCGCGGCCGCTGCGGGACCTCGATGCTCATGTACTGGCCGGGCCGGTAGGGCACCGCCTGCTCGGGCTCGATCCGGACCAGTGCGAGGTCCCAGCTCAGCCTGCGGTGCTCGGCGACGTGCCCGTACCAGAACGGCGGGTTGTCGTCGGCGGCCGCAGCCTCCTGCATCGACCGCGCGATGATGGTGTACGCCTCGGCCCAGGCGCGTTCCACCTCCGGGGTCCAGTCCTCGCCCAGATGCCGCTTGAGCGCGGCCAGCAGCGCCGTGCCCACCGCCTCGTAGTGCTTGGCCACCACGCCGAACTTGCGATGGTCCCGGCCCAGCTGGCGGAGGAAGGGCACCAGGTCGTCCGGGCGGTCCACCATCTGCACGATGTGCACCAGCGCGCGTACCAGCCTGCCGCGCTGCACCTCCATATTGATCGGGAAGAAGTCGCGGGTGGCAGGGGCGAGGGTGAACAACATGCCGTAGAAGAACTGGGTGATCTCCGGGGTGTACGGCTCGGCCTTGGCCCAGGCGTCCCGGATGAGCCGCACCATCGCGGTGACGGCCGGAGGCGCCTCGCGATGCACCGCGGAGGCCCGTGGAACGGGGCTGACCGCGTCGGCTGTCATTGCGCCCACACTTCGTACTCGTGCTCGTGACTGGTCACGAACGGGTGGCGTGCCGCGGGCTCATCGCCCACGGCAGGGCATTTCCCCGTCTGGCGCCATGCAGCTTCATGGATATTCCACCCTTCCGGATCAAGCACTCTCCACAACATATGTTGCCGACCGCTTGGGCGGTAGCCGCTGCACAGGTTGTTTGTTCAGGGTTGCTCCGGACGGGTGGTTTACATGCGGCTAATACGTGCGTCACCTCACGTTTTGAATAGTTGCCGCACACAATTATCCGAATCTAAGGTTGTATAGCACAAGTAACCGGGTGGGTGAGGCCATGACCGAAGCCGAGGAGGTACGCCTCGAACTCGTGCGCGAGCTGCGTGCCGTGGCGCAGGTGCAGCACGCCTGGACGGCGCGGATCTGGCCGGAGGAGCTGGGACTGCACCCCGCGGCCGTCGGCCTGCTGGCAGAGCTTTCCGATGTCGGTGAGTGCAGGCCGTCCGAGCTGGCACGCCGCAGGCTGGTCGACCTCTCCGTGGTGAGCAGGCAGATCACCCAGCTGCTGGCGGCCGAGCTGGTCGAGCGCAGGCCTGCGCCCGAGGACGGGCGGGCGGCACTGGTCCGGATCTCGGTACGGGGCGCGGCGGAGCTGGCGCGCTGGCGGGAGCTGTACCTGGGGCTGGTCGGCCGCGCGCTGGACAACTGGACCGAGCGGGAGCTGCGCGGCCTGGTGGAGCGGTTGCGGGCGGTGAACACCGACCTGCGCGCGGTGCTCGGCCCGGAGGACGGGGAGGATCAGGCAGGCCGGGTGCCCGCGGACCATGCCGGCCCGCGGGCACCCTGGCAGGTCAGCTCGTGACCTTCTCGTCGTTCTTCTTCACCTCGCCGGAGCGCAGCTTCTCCCTGAAGCTCTTGACCTCGCGCTTGACCACCGGCATCAGCAGGTAGAGGCCGATGATGTTGAACAGCGCCAGCATGAACAGCACCGCGTCCGCGAAGCTGAGCACGCTGCCCAGGGTCAGCACCGAGCCCGCGACGATGAACAGGCAGAAGATCAGCTGGTAGATGCGCTCACTGGTCTGGCTCTTGCCGAACAGGAAGGTCCAGGCCTTCTGCCCGTAGTACGCCCAGGTGATCATCGTGGACAGCGCGAACAGCGCCACCGCGATGGTGAGCACGTACGGGAACCACGGCAGCACCGTCTCGAAGGAGCTGGAGGTCACCGTGACCCCGTCCGGGGTCTCGCCGCCCGCGAACACGGTCGCCTGCGCGTCGTTCCAGAACTGGGTGTTCGCGATGATGATCGTCAGTGCCGTCATGGTGCAGACGACCACCGTGTCGATGAACGGCTCGAGCAGCGCCACGTACCCCTCGGTGACCGGGTTCTTCGTCTTCACGGCCGAGTGCGCGATCGGCGCCGAGCCGAGGCCGGCCTCGTTGGAGAACGCCGCCCGCTGGAAGCCGACGATCAGGGCGCCGATGGCACCACCGAGCACGCCCTCGGGGGAGAAGGCGCCGGAGATGATCGCGCCGAAGGCTGCGGGCACGTCGGTGATGTTGACCAGGATGACGATCAGGCAGGCGGCGATGTAGATGACCGCCATCGAGGGGACCAGCCTGCTGGTCACCTTGCCGATGGACTTGATCCCGCCGATGATCACTGCGCCGACGACGACGGCGAGCAGGATGCCGAAGACCAGCGCGGCGCCGTCGCTGCCGAGGAAGCCGTCCGAACCGCCGGTGACGTCCTTGAGCTGGGCGAAGGTCTGGTTCGCCTGGAACATGTTGCCGCCGGCGAGGCCGAAGAACAGGATCATGATGGCGGTCAGCACCGCGAGGATCTTCCCGATGTTCGCGCCACCCTTGCCGAACCGCTCGGCCAGCCCCTTGCGCAGGTAGTGCATGGGCCCGCCGGAGACGGTGCCGTCGGCATGTGTCTCCCGGTACTTCACGCCGAGCGTGCATTCCACGAACTTGGTGCACATGCCCAGCAGGCCGGCAAGGATCATCCAGAAGGTGGCACCGGCGCCGCCGATGGTGACGGCGACACCGACACCCGCGATATTGCCGAGGCCGACCGTCCCGGATACGGCGGAACTGAGTGCCTGGAAGTGGGTGATCTCGCCGGGGTCGTCCTTCTTGCTGTACTTGCCGCGGACCAGCTCCAGTGCGAGCTTGAAGCTGCGGAACTGGACGAAGCCGAAGTAGACGCTGAACACGGCCGCGGCCAGGATCAGCCAGGCGACGATCCACGGGAACGACACCCCGAAGACCGTGATCTCGTAGAAGACGAAGGCGGAAAGCCCGTCCGAGACCGGCTCGAAGATGCTGTTGATCCATTCCTCGATCGAGGCGAGGGTGCCGCCCTCGGCGGCGAGGATGTGTGTTGCGGTGTCCGGTGGTGAGCTCGTGGCCAGCGGACCGGCGCTGATGCTAGACATGGTCCGGTAGTGCATCGAAAAGCCGCGACGAATACAAGGGCTTGGCCCTATGTCGTTACCAGTTCGAGCGTCCGGTTGCCACTTTTTTGTCCTGCCGCACACTGAGTACCGGGTCGTGTGCGGTGAGTGAGACAAACCTTGAGTGGAACAGACTCAAGTTTCCTGACGTTGTACCTGACGACAACAGATCCGAGAGGCTGCCATCGGCGCAGTACACGGCAACAGAGGTGAGGGGATGGACGCTTTCAACCCGACCACGAAAACCCAGCAGGCGATCTCGTCGGCCGCGCAGGCAGCCACCATGGCGGGCAACCCGGACGTCGCCGCGGCGCACTTGCTCGGCGCGCTGCTGGCGCAGGGCGACGGGCTGGCCCAGCCGCTGCTGACCGCGGTCGGTGCCGACCCCGATCAGGTGCACAAGGAGCTCGAGCCGATCATCCAGGCGCTGCCGTCGGCCAGCGGGGCGACCGTGTCCAGCCCGCAGTTCGACCCCGGTGCCGTGAAGTCCCTTACGCACGCCCAGAAGCTGGCCACCGAGCTCGGCGACGAGTACGTCTCCACCGAGCACGTGCTGGTCGGGCTGGCTGCCGAGGGTGGCCAGGTCGCCGACCTGCTGAAGCGGCACGGCGCGACTCCCGACGCACTGCGCGAGGCCTTCACCAAGGTGCGCGGGTCGGCCAGGGTGACCAGTCCGGACCCGGAGGGCACCTTCAAGGCGCTGGAGAAGTACGGCATCGACCTCACCGCCCGCGCCAAGGCGGGCGAGCTGGACCCGGTGATCGGCAGGGACACCGAGATCCGCAGGGTGGTGCAGGTGCTGTCCAGGCGGACCAAGAACAACCCCGTGCTGATCGGTGAGCCGGGGGTCGGCAAGACCGCGATCGTGGAGGGTCTCGCCCAGCGGATCGTGGCCGGGGACGTGCCCGAGTCGCTGCGCGGCAAGCGGGTGGTCGGGCTCGATCTCGGTTCGATGGTGGCCGGGGCGAAGTACCGCGGCGAGTTCGAGGAGCGGCTGAAGGCCGTGCTCAAGGAGATCACCGACTCCGCCGGTCAGGTGATCACCTTCATCGACGAGCTGCACACCATCGTCGGAGCCGGGGCCACCGGTGAAGGGGCGATGGACGCCGGCAACATGATCAAGCCGATGCTCGCCCGCGGCGAGCTGCGCATGGTCGGCGCCACCACCCTGGACGAGTACCGCGAGCACATCGAGTCCGATGCCGCGCTGGAGCGCCGGTTCCAGCAGGTGCTGGTCGGCGAGCCCTCCACCGAGGACACCATCGGCATCCTGCGCGGGCTCAAGGAGCGCTACGAGGTGCATCACGGGGTGCGGATCACCGACGCCGCGCTGGTCGCCGCCGCGGCCCTCTCCGACCGCTACATCACCGCCCGGTTCCTGCCGGACAAGGCGATCGACCTCGTCGACGAGGCCGCATCCCGGCTGCGGATGGAGATCGACTCCCGGCCCGTCGAGATCGACGAGGTGGAGCGTGCCGTGCGCCGGATGGAGATCGAGGAGATGGCGCTGGCCAAGGAGGACGACCCCGCGTCAAGGGAGCGGCTGTCCGCGCTGCGCGCCGAGCTGGCCGAGAAGCGCGAGGAGCTGTCCGCGCTGACCGCGCGCTGGCAGAACGAGAAGGGCTCGATCGAGAAGGTGCGCCAGCTCAAGGAGCAGCTGGAGCAGCTGCGTGGCGAGGCGGACCGGGCCGAGCGGGACGCCGACCTCGGCCGGGCGGCCGAGCTGCGCTACGGCAAGATCCCGGCGCTGGAGAAGGACCTGGAGGCCGCGACGGCGGCCACCGAGGGCGCGGCCAGTGCCGAGGTGATGCTCAAGGAGGAGGTCGGCCCGGACGACGTGGCCGAGGTGGTCAGCGCGTGGACCGGCATCCCGGCCGGCAGGCTGCTGGAGGGTGAGACCGGCAAGCTGCTCCGGATGGAGGAGGAGCTCGGCAGGCGGGTGGTCGGCCAGGCCGAGGCGGTGACCGTGGTCTCCGACGCGGTGCGCCGTACCCGCGCCGGGGTCGCCGACCCGGACCGGCCCACCGGCTCGTTCCTGTTCCTCGGCCCGACCGGGGTTGGCAAGACCGAGCTGGCCAAGGCGCTGGCCGAGTTCCTCTTCGACGACGAGCGCGCCATGCTGCGGATCGACATGAGCGAGTACAGCGAGAAGCACAGCGTGGCACGGCTCGTCGGCGCCCCGCCCGGCTACGTGGGCTACGACCAGGGCGGCCAGCTCACCGAGTCGGTGCGCAGGCGGCCGTACTCGGTGGTGCTGCTGGACGAGGTGGAGAAGGCGCACCCGGACGTGTTCGACGTGCTGTTGCAGGTGCTGGACGACGGCAGGCTCACCGACGGCCAGGGCCGCACGGTGGACTTCCGCAACACCATCCTGGTGCTCACCTCCAACCTGGGTTCGCAGGCCATCGCCGACGCCACCCTGGACGAGCGGCAGCGCAGGGAGGCCGTGCTGGCGGTGGTGCAGCGGCAGTTCAAACCGGAGTTCCTGAACCGGCTGGACGACATCGTGGTCTTCCACTCGCTGGACACCGAGCAGCTGACCTCCATTGTGGACATCCAGGTGGAGCGGCTGGCCCGGCGGCTGGCGCAGCGCAGGCTCACCCTGGACGTCACCCCGGCGGCAAGGGAGTGGCTGGCGCTGAACGGGTTCGACCCGATCTACGGGGCGCGCCCGCTGCGCAGGCTGGTGCAGTCCGCGATCGGCGACCAGCTCGCCAAGCAGCTGCTGGCAGGCGAGGTCCGGGACGGGGACACGGTCCTGGTGGACGTGCCCGAGGCGGGCGACTCCCTCCGCGTCACCCGCGCGGCGTAAGGCCCGGTGTCCGCGGGTAGCCCGAACGGGGCCCGCGGACACCGGGATGCTGACCCTCGCTTCCCGGCGGTGAGTACTACGCTGACGCCCGTGGGTATACCGGCGTGGATCTGGTTCGTCATCGCCGCTGTCGCCGCGCTCGCGGGGCTGGCGCTACTCGCTGTGGACAGGGCCAAGGAGGGCTCCCGGAACAGAGAGCGCGCCCGCTGGGCCGACCTGCGCGGCTGGCAGTTCGTCGAGGAGGACGAGCGCCTTCCGCAGCAGTGGTCCAGCGGCGCCATCGGGTACTTCGGTGCCGAGTCCGCGGTCAATGTGGTGGCGGGCTCCACCTTCACCTCGGACGGGCGGCGGCAGGTGTTCGTGTTCGACATCGAGGCCGACGGGGTGATCCCGGCTGTGATCGTGGCGGTGCGGTGCAGCCGGGTGCATCCGGTGCTGCTGGAGCTGTGGCTGGCCAGTGTGCCGTTCCAGCGTGCGGAGATGCCCGAGTTGCTCGGCCCGGTCGGCCAGCGCTACGCCTTCACCGATGACGTGCCGGGCTCGCGGAACCTGATCACGCAGGACCTGGTGGACGCCGCGGACGCGCTCGGCGGGGATGTCGGCGTGGCCTGGCTGGAAGGCGAATGGGTGCTGGCCAGCGCCGCCCCCAACGTCGGTCCCTCCCGGCTGGAGCGGCTGCTGCGGGACCTCGGCGAGATCGCGGACATCGTGGATCCGTTCGAGGACGACCACCCCGTCGGCGGCCCGGTCGGCGGCAGGCGCTGGGATCAGGGCGGAGCGGCGCAGGACTCGCGTGAGCTGCTCGACGGACCGGAATCCGAACTGGACTCCGAGTTCGGTCAGTTCGGTGTGGACGAGCCACCGGCCCGCAGGCCGCCGCCAGGGTTCTGATCCGGTCTCGCCGGAGCGGTCAGTTGGCCGGCTCCGGCGCGGCCTGCCGCTGCGTTTTGCCGGACTGCTCGGCGCCGCCGTCCTCGCCGGAAAGGTCAAGGGTCCCGGCGAAGAACCCCTTGCCGTCCTGTTCGTTGCTGAGGGTGGAATTGCTGGGAAGAGCTTGACCCATGGCTTCGTACTCCTGAATCCCGCGCCCGTAGAAGTCCTGGTGCTCCTGGCTCATCGCGGCCAGGTACCCCCGGACGAAGGACACGTAATCGGTGGCACCGTTCTCTGTGGTCATCAAGGCGCTGTTCGGTAGGCGGGTGGCGGTACTTATAGGCAGTACTTACTCCGAATGGCGGTACGAACAATAGTGTGGGTGCCATGCGTAGTGTCACTACTAGCACGTAAAGATTTGCTATCACCACCGTGGGTGACAACCATGTGAGTGTCCACCTGGGATCCGGTAGTGCAACTTTTACCCTGCGCAATCGGTACTGTCGGAGCATGGCTTCCACCGCACTGATTACCGGCGCCACCGCGGGCATCGGCGCCCAGTTCGCCCGCAGGCTGGCCGCCGACGGATACGCACTCGTACTCGTCGCCAGGGACACCGACCGGCTCGCCGCCCTGGCCGGAGAGCTGCGCGACCGGCACGGCACGAGCACCGAGGTGCTCCAGGCCGACCTGGCCACCGCCGAGGGCCGCGAGGCCGTGGAGGCGCGGCTCACCGCCCAGGAGGCACCGGTCGACCTGCTGGTGAACAACGCCGGGATGGGCCTGGCCGGCGAGTTCTGGACCGCCGCGATGGCGGACCTGCAGACCCAGCTCGACCTGAACGTGACGGCGGTGCTCCGGCTCACCAGGGCGGTGCTGCCGGGCATGCTGGAGCGGGGCCACGGCGAGGTGATCAACGTGTCCAGCGTGGCCGGGTTCTTCCCCGGCCGGGGCTCCACCTACACCGCGAGCAAGAACTGGGTGACCTCGTTCACCGAGGGCATCGCGGCCGCGTTGCCAGGAAGCGGGGTGCGGATGATGGCGCTGTGCCCCGGCTTCACCCAGACCGAGTTCCACCAGCGGGCCGGGCTGGAGAAACCGGGGCCGTCCTGGTTCTGGCTCACCGCGGAGCGGGTGGTGGACGAGGCACTGGCCGACCTGCGCCGGGGCCGGATCGTCTCCATCCCCAGCCCGCAGTACAAGGTGCTGGTGGGGATCGGCAGGCTGTTGCCGCACCGGCTGATCCAGCGGATCGGCGGTGGCATCTCCGGCCGCGGCCGCACCTGAGCGGGTACTGACCTGCTACGCAGCAGGACAGACGTCATGTGACAGACTCCAGCCGTGGCGAACCCCGGGTTGGATCAGACGGCGAAACTGGAACTGGCCAGGTTGGTCACCGAGCTGTCCGTTGTGCACGGCGCGGTGACGCTGGCCTCCGGCAAGCAAGCCGACTACTACATCGACCTGCGCCGGGCCACCCTGCATCACGCCGCCGCGCCGTTGATCGGCAGGCTGCTGCGCCAGCTGACCGTCGACTGGGACTTCGTGGCGGTGGGCGGGCTGACCCTCGGCGCCGATCCGGTTGCCACCGCGATGCTGCACTCGGCCGCGGCCGATGGCGTGGTGCTGGACGCCTTCGTGGTGCGCAAGTCGGTGAAGGAACACGGGATGCAGCGGCGGATCGAGGGCATGGAGGTCGCGGGCCAGCGGGTGCTCGCCGTCGAGGACACCTCCACCACCGGAGGCAGCGTGCTCACCGCGGTGGAGGCGCTGAACGAGGCCGGCGCCACCGTGGTCGGCGTGGCCACCGTGGTGGACCGGGACACCGGTGCCCGCGAGGCGATCGAGCAGGCCGGCCTCGCCTACCGCTCCCTGCTCACCCGCGACGACATCGGCCTGCGCTGAATCCCCAGCTCCCCCGGCGTGTTTGCCGCCCACGTACGCGTGTTTGCCGTCCACGCGCACGAGTTTGCCGTTCCCGTACACCCGCCCCGGCGTTTTGTCCGTTCTGCTTGCGGCATTCCGGCGAACCTGCAGGTAGCCTGGGCAGTGAAACTGGGGTGAAGCGGGGACCGTAGCAGTGGGGAGGTCGTGGAGATGGCCGGCTTTCTGGCGGACGTGACGACCGTCGTGCACTTCCTCGCCCTGCTCTACATCGGCCTCGGCGGGTTCCTGGCCTGGCGCTGGCCGAAGAGCATCTTCGTGCACGTCTTCTTCGCGGGCTGGGGCGTGCTGGTGGTTGCCATCGACCAGCTGCCCTGCCCGCTCACCGCGGTGGAGGACTACCTCCGCGGGCTGCAGGGCCTTGGCCCGCTGCCAGGGGGCTTCAACGAGTACTACATCTACGGGGAGCTGATCCCGGAGTCGTTGCTGCCGGTGGTCGGGATCGGCGCGGTGCTGACCCTGCTGGTCTCCTACATCGGGGTGTACGTGCGCTGGCGCAGCCGGGCACACCAGAACGACACCAACCACCAGGTGCGGCTCGGCTGAACCGCGCGGCGATAATGCCCTGGTGATCGAGGAGACCGGGCCGACGGAGTGGACCTTCCGCGCGGAGGTCGGGGTCGGTCCCTGGCCGGGCCCCTGGCCGCGGGACGCCCGGTACGACCCGGAACTGCTCGAGCACGGCGACCGGCGCAACGTGGTGGACGCCTATCGCTACTGGCGGCGGGAGGCCATCGTCGCCGACCTGGACCGCCGACGGCACCCCTTCCACGTGGCGATCGAGAACTTCCAGCACGACCACAACATCGGCACCGTGGTGCGCACCGCCAACGCCTTCGCCGCGGCGGCGGTGCACATCGTGGGCCGCAGGCGCTGGAACCGGCGCGGTGCCATGGTCACCGACCGCTACCAGCACCTGCACCACCACCCGGACGTCGCCTCCTTCGTCTCCCACGCCGAGGCCGAGGGGCTGGCCGTGATCGCGGTGGACAACACGCGGGGCGCGCGCCCGGTGCAGGCCGTGCGCCTGCCGCGGGAGTGTGTGCTGCTGTTCGGCCAGGAGGGCTCGGGGCTGTCCGAGCAGGCCCAGCGGGCCGCCGCCAAGGTGGTGTCCATCCCGCAGTTCGGCTCGACCCGCTCGATCAACGCGGGGGTCGCCGCCGGCATCGTGATGCACACCTGGATCACCCAGCACGCCGACCTCGCCGACGCCTGGTAACGGCGCCTGGTGACTAGGCCGGGGCGACTCGCACCGGGATCCCGTTCAGCACCGCGGTACCGGACAA
Source organism: Amycolatopsis aidingensis (assembly GCF_018885265.1). GTDB lineage: Bacteria > Actinomycetota > Actinomycetes > Mycobacteriales > Pseudonocardiaceae > Amycolatopsis > Amycolatopsis aidingensis. The sequence continues at coordinate 7,411,689 of NZ_CP076538.1, read as the reverse complement.
CGCGTCCAGCAGCCGCTCGTCGGCGACCAGGTTCGAGTTCACCCCGGCATGTTCGGCGGCGACCCTGGTGCCCACCCCGGCCAGGTCGTGGCCCCAGCCATGCGGAACGCTGACCACGCCGGGCCGGATCTCCTCGGTCACCTCCACCGGCACCCGGATCCGGCCGGTCCGCGCGCTGAGCTCGGCGGTGCCGCCGTCGGTGAGGCCGAGCCTGCCCGCGTCCTCCGGATGCACCTGCACGGTGCACCGGTTGCTGCCGCGCACCAGCGGCTCCAGGTTGTGCATCCAGGAGTTGTTCGAGCTCAGGTGCCTGCGGCCGATGAGCACCATGCCCTGTTCCGGCGCCGCGAGCGTCCCGGCCAGCCGTGGCACATCGGAGGTGATCGCCTCCGGGGCCAGCTCCACCTTGCCACTGGCCGTGCTCAGCACCTCCGGGATGCGCGGCCGCAGCGGCCCGAGGTCGAGCCCGTGCGGTGCGGCCTCCAGGTCGGCCAGGGTGAGCTCGTACGGGCCGCCGCGCAGCATCAGGTCGAGCAGCCGCTCCGGCCCGCTCCGGTCCGCCGCGGCGGCCGGGTCCACCCCGGAGCGCCGGGCGACCTCGGCCGCCATCAGATCGTCCAGCGCCGCGATATCGGCGTCCGGGCCCTGGCCGGTGACGATCCCGGTCAGCCGCAGCAGCGTCTCCCACTCCTGCGGCAGCTCGGCAGGCAGCGCGGCCGGGCTCCAGTTCGCCACATTGCGCACCGCGAGCTGGTAGAGCGCGAGGTCGTAGTGCGGCCGCTCCAGCGGGCTCGGCCCTGGCAGGATCACGTCGGCGTGCCTGCTGGTCTCGTTCAGGTACACATCCAGCGCGACCATGAAGTCCAGCTCGCCGAGCGCCTCGGCCAACCGCCCCGCGTTCGGCGCGCTCAGACAGGGGTTGCCGCATACCGTGATCAGCGCCCGTACCCGCTCCGCGCCCTGGGTGCTGATCTCCTCGGCGAGCGCGGCGACCGGCACCTCACCGAACACCTCGGGCAGCCCGCGCACCCTGGTGTGCCACCGGCCCGCGGCGAACGGCCTGCGGGCCCGCCCGGACGCGTTCGCCTGCCCGGCCGCGGCCAGCGGGAACATCGCCCCGCCCGCGGCGTCCAGGTTCCCGGTGAGCACGTTGAGCACGTCCACCAGCCAGCTGGCCACCGTGCCGAAGGCCTGGGTGGTGGTGCCGATCCGGCCGTACACCACGGCCCGCTCGGCGGCGGCCAGTTCGCGCGCCATCCGGCGGATCTCCCCGGCGGCGATCCCGGTTGCCGGGGCGACCGCCTCCGGGGTGAACGGCCGCGCCAGCTCGCGCACCGCCTCCACCCCGGCGACGTGCTCTGCCAGCCTGCCAAGCGTCACCAGGTCCTCCGCGAACAGCACCTGCACCAGCGCGAACAGCAGCAGCGCGTCGGTGCCGGGGCGGATCGCGTGGTGCTCGTCGGCCGCCTTCGCGGTGCGGGTCCGGCGCGGGTCCACCACCACGATCCGGCCACCGCGCTCGCGGATCCGGCGCAGCCTGCCGCGCGCGTCCGCGGCGGTCATCAGGCTGCCGTTGGAAACCAGCGGGTTCGCGCCCAGCATCAGCAGGTGCTCGGTGCGGTCCAGGTCCGGCACCGGGATGGTGAAGGCGTCCCCGAACAGGTAGCCGCTGGAGTAGTGCTTGGGGATCTGGTCCACCGTGCCCGCGGTGTAGAAGTTCCTGGTACCGAGCGCCTTGTACAGCGCCCGGCCGTACAGGGCAGTGGACAGGTTGTGCACGCTCGGGTTGCCCGCGTAGACGGCGACGGAGTTCGGCCCGTGCTCGGCGCGGATGCCAGGCAGCCGCGCGTCGATCTCGGCGAAGGCCTCGTCCCAGGACACCTCGACAAAACCGCCCGCACGCTTCACCAGCGGCGCCCGTAGCCGGTCCGGATCATGGTGCAGGGCGCCGATCGAGGTGCCCTTCGGGCAGATGAACCCGCCGGAGAACACGTCCTCGGCATCCCCGCGGACCCCGGTGACCTCCCGGCCGTCCATGCTGACCTCCAGCCCGCAGGTGGCCTCGCACAACGGGCATGTCACATGTGCCTTCGTCATCGAACAACCTCCCTATCCGCATAGTAGACATACCGGACGGTATGTGGATAGACGCGGGATGATGGAGAGATGACTTCGGCACAGCGGGCGAGCGCGGCCGAACGGGCGGTGGCGAGCAGGCACCTGCGCCGGGTGTGCGGCCTGCCGGGCACGGTGCTCGGGCGTAGTGCCTGGCCACCCCGGCCCGCCGACCGGCTGCACTGGCACTGGAACTACTGGTGGCAGGCCCACCTGCTGGACTGCCTGGTGGACGCGCAACTGCGCGCGCCGGACTCCGGGCGCGCGCGGCTGATCGCACGGTTCGCCCGCTCGATCCGGCTGCGCAATCTCGGCGGCTGGCTGAACGATTACTACGACGACATCGCCTGGCTGGCGCTCGCCCTGCAGCGGGCGCACGCGGTGACCGGGCTGGAGGTGCGGGTTCCGGTGACCCGGATCCTGGAGCGGTTACGTGCCGGGTGGTCAAGGGACGGCGGCGGCGGGATCTGGTGGCGGCGCGGGGACCGGTTCAAGAACGCGCCGGCCAACGGCCCCGCAGCCATCGCGCATGCCCGCGCCGGGGAAACCGAGCGGGCCCGCGAGCTGCTCGGCTGGATGACCGGCAACCTGGTCGACCCCGCCACCGGGCTGGTCTGGGACGGGTTGCGGGTCGCCGAGCCGGGTCAGGAGGAGGGCGACGAGCTGGTCACCCTCGTCTACACCTACTGCCAGGGTGTCTACCTCGGCGCCTGCCTCGAATTGTCCGATGTGGACTCGGCGGTGCGGACGGTGCGGGCGGTGGCTGCCCACTGCGCGCCCGGCGGGGTGCTGCGCGGCCAGGGCGGCGGGGACGGCGGGCTGTTCGCCGGCATCCTGGCCCGCTACCTCGCGCTGGCCGCCCGCGAGCTGCCGCCGGGGGAGGTGGCGAACACGGCGGCCGGGCTGGTACGCGCCTCGGCACGGGCCTGCTGGCGAAGTGCATCCACAGTGGATGGCCTACCACTTTTCAGTCCGGAGTGGACGGAACAGGCGCCGGATCCCGGCGCGCTGGAAGAACATCCGGCCCGGGACCTCTCCGTCCAGCTCGGCGCCTGGATGCTACTGGAAGCCGCGGCCGCGCTGAACTCAGCAGCCGCAGGAGGCGCGGTGCCGTAACGCGGGCGGCAGCCGGATGGTCTCCGGTGTGCGGTCCGGGTCGGCGATCCGCCCGAGCAGCAGCCGGACCGCCTGCCTGCCGATCTCCTCGACCGGCTGCGCCATCGTGGTCAGCGGGGGATCGACCAGATCGGCCCACTCCGCGTCGTCGTACCCGGCCAGCGCCAGGTCGCTGCCGATCCGCAGCCCGCGCCGCTGTGCCTCGTGCAGCACGCCCACCATCATCGCGTCGTTGGCCACCACCACGGCGGTCGGTGGTTCGGGCAGCGCCAGCAACTCACGCAGCGCCGCGGCGCCACCGTCCCTTGCGGAATGCCCGCAGGCCACCAGGTCCGGGTTCCAGGCCAGCCCGCTGCGGCCCAGCCCCAGCCGGTAGCCCAGGGTGCGCTCCTCGCTGGTGGCCAGGCCGGGAGCGCCGGCGACCAGCCCGATCCGCCGGTGCCCCCTGCTGCCGAGATGCTCGGTCAGCGCCGAGGTGGACTGGATGTTCTCGGCACCGACCTGGTCCACATCGGTGCGGGTGGTGAGCCGGTCCAGCAGGACGGTCGGCATGCCGAGCGACACCAGCTCGCCGATCACCGTGCCGTCGCCGGGCGCCGGGGTGAGCAGCAGGCCGTCCACCCTGCGGGAGCGCAGCGCGCGTACCGTGTCCTGCTCGGTGGTCACCGTGTCGTGGGTGTCGGCGAGCAGTACCGTGTAGTCGGCCGCCGCGGCCTCCCGCTCGATCGCCTGCATCAGCACCGCGAAGTAGGGGTTGGCCAGCAGCGAGATCGCCACTCCGATGGACCGGGTACCACCGGTCACCAGGGAGCGGGCGATCGCGTCCCCGGTGTAGCCGGTCTGCTCGACCGCGGCCAGCACCGCGGCCCTGGTCTCCGGCGCCACTGCCCTGGTCCCGTTGACCACATGCGAGACCGTGGTGATCGAGACGCCTGCCAACTCGGCGATATCGCGCTGGGTGGGTCTGGACGATCTCGAAGGCGGCATCGGTCTCCTCGCGTCGAGGTTGGCGACAGGGGGCGGCCAAGCGTTTGCGCAAACGCTTGCCGGGGAGCGTACCGCTGTCTACCTTCCGGGTCATCCACCTCTCGACCGCAGCGTGCAGGAGCAGGAGGCATGTCGCCATGACCGTACTGCTGGCCGGACTGTGCACGATCGACCTGGTGCAGCGGGTGCGGCGGCTGCCGGAGCCGGGCGAGAAGGTGCAGGCGCTCGAGGTGGACACCGCCGCGGGCGGGCCTGCGACGAACGCCGCGGTGACCGTGGCGGCGCTGGGTGAGCGGGCCCGGTTGCTCACCGTGCTCGGCGCGCACCCGCTGGCCGGGCTGGCCCGCGCCGATCTGGACGCCTGCGGGGTGACCGTGCACGACCTCGCGCCGGAGTTCCCGCACCCGCCCGCGGTCAGCGCCGTCGCGGTGCGCGAGCGGGATGGGGAGCGCACGGTGGTCTCGCACAACGCGGGCACGGCGCCACCGGGGCCGCTTGCGTGGCCCGAGCCCGCCGAGCCGGTGCGCGCGGTGCTGCTGGACGGGCACCATCCGGAGCTGGCGCTGGGGGTGGCCCGCTGGGCCCGCGCCGCGGGGGTGCCGGTGCTGCTGGACGCGGGTAGCTGGAAGCCGGTGCTGACCGAACTGTTGCCGCTGGTGGACATCGCCGCCTGCTCGGCGCACTTCCGCGCCCCCGAGGGCGCGCTGCGTGCGGTTCCCGCGGTGCTCACCACCGCGGGTCCGGAGCCGGTGCGCTGGCGCGCGGGCGGGGCTGAGGGCGAGGTGCCGGTACCTCCGGTGGCCGAGGTCGCCGACACCCTCGGCGCAGGCGATGTCTGGCACGGCGCGCTGGCCGCGCGGGTGGGCGACCGGCTCGCGCTGCCCGAGCTGATCGCCTTCGCGAACGAGGTGGCCGCCGAGCGGGTGCGGCACCGTGGACCACGAAGTTGGGTAGGCCCGATCAGGGCGAGATGGGAGTGACATGACCGCATACGACGACCTGCTGGCCAGGGCGGAGGCACTGGTTGCCAGCGGAAAGCGCTCGGTGCTCGGCATCGTCGGCGCACCGGCCTCCGGCAAGACCACGCTCGCCTGGCGGCTCGCCCGCGCGCTCGGTAACCGGGCCGCGGTGGTCGGGATGGACGGCTTCCATCTCGCGCAGGTCGAGCTGAACCGGCTGCGCCGTGCCGACCGCAAGGGCGCGCCGGACACCTTCGACGCGTATGGCTACGTGCACCTGATCCGCAGGCTGAGCGAGGGCACCGAGCTGGTCTACGCCCCGGAGTTTCGCAGGGAGATCGAGGAGCCGATCGCGAACGCGGTGCCGGTCTCCCCGAAGGTGCCCCTGGTGATCACCGAGGGGAACTACCTGCTGCTGGACACCGAGCCCTGGGACCAGCTGCGCCCGTTGCTGGCCGAGGCCTGGTACCTGGCCCCGGACGAGGACGAACGGCTGGAACGACTGGTCACCCGGCACCGGCACTACGGCCGCTCGCTGGTCGAGGCCAGGCAGCGTGCCCTTGGCTCGGACCAGCGCAACGCCGACCTGATCGCGCCCACCAGGGAACGGGCCGACCTGGTGGTGACGGACATGGAGCTCAAGCAGTTCGCCCTGTGAGGCGGGCGCGATGAAACGGGGCCGCGCACGCCGGTTCGGCGCGCACGGCCCCTTCGGATGGCCGGGATGCGGGTATCAGACGCCCGCGACCTGGCGGATCCAGCTGCGGTAGGCGGCCACCGACGTGTAGTTGGTGACCGTGCTGCGGTTGCTGGTGGAGGCCACGCCGACCTGGGTGCCGCCGTACACGGCCGGGCCACCGGAGTCGCCGCCCGCGGTGATGCCGTTACCGCGGTACAGGTACAGCGCCTGGCCGCCGTAGGCGTCCCGGCTGATGCCGTAGTAGGTGGTGGTGGCGGTCTTCAGCCGCGGGGACTGGCAGCCTGCCTCGTTGCCACGGCAGGTCGCACCCCAGCCGTAGACGTTCACCGTGGCGCCCCGGGTCGGGTTGGAGCTGGCCAGCTGGGCGTAGCTGGCCTGCACCGAGCGGTCCAGCCGGACCAGGGAAAGGTCGGCCGAGTGGTTGTAGTAGTTCGTGGCTGCCGCGTAGGTGCCCTGGGAGGCCACCGGGTTGCCGATCCGGAAGCTCATGCCGGAGCCCACGCAGTGCTTGGCGGTCAGAATCCACTGCGGCGCGATGATGGTCGCGGAGCACGTCTCCCGTCCGTTGCGGTAGAGCCGCGCGGCCGGGCCGTAGTTGCCGTAGGTGCCACCGATGATCGACGGCGAGACGTCGTCGCTCGGTGCCGGAGGTGCCGCGGCGGCGCTCCCCGGGGCCAGCACGGCGGTGGCGGCGGCCAGCGCCATCGCGCTTGCGGTCAGAGCTCGCTTGATTCGCATGGATGTTTTCCTTTGCGTCAAAGACGTGCAGGGGTATGCACGCAGGGGTGTCTTTGCGGCTACGAAATTACATCCCCCCAGGTCGAACCCAAAGTCTTGAATTGTTACGTACCCATATGCTACGTGTTGAAATTAAATTCCTTTATCGTTTGCTTGCATTTTGACAAGAACCGGAACCAGCAGGCAGCGGCTATGACTGTTGAACTTTCAAGGTTTATTGTGAACTGTTAAGGCTGAAATTTCGGCCTGGAGCCGGGTCCCTCCGCGGTGCCACACTGTGGTCATGGCGGGTGTACTAGTGGTTACCGGCGGTAGCCGCGGCATCGGTGCGGCGATCTGCCTGCTGGCCGCGGAGCACGGCTACGACGTAGTGGTCAACTACGTGACCGACGTCGAGGCGGCGAACGCGGTGATGGAGCATGTGCAGGCCTGCGGGCGGCGGGCGCTGGCGGTGCAGGCCGATGTGTCGAACGAGGACGATGTGTACAACCTGTTCGAGACCGCCGCCGCGATCGGCCCGCTGACCCGGCTGGTGAACAACGCGGGTATCACCGGCTTCACCCCTGGCAGGCTGGACGAGCAGCGGGTCTCCTCGGTGCGCAGGGTGCTCGACGTCAACGTGACCGGCGTGTTCCTGTGCGCGCGGGAGGCCGTGCGCCGGATGTCCACCCGCTACGGAGGCGGGGGCGGGGCGATCGTGAACGTGTCCTCCACCGCGGCCCGGCTCGGCTCAGCCGGCGAGTGGGTGCACTACGCCGCCAGCAAGGCGGCGGTGGAGACCATGACCCTCGGCCTTGCCCAGGAGGTGGCAGGCGAGCGGATCCGGGTCAACGCGGTCGCCCCCGGCACGGTGGAGACCGGCCTGCATGCCGGGGCGGGGCTGCCGGATCGGCTGGAACGGCTCGCCCCCTCGATCCCGCTGGGCCGCCCCGCCCGGCCGGAGGAGATCGCCGAGGCCGTGCTCTGGTTGCTGTCCCCTGCGGCGTCCTATGCCACCGGCGCGGTGCTGCCGATCGGCGGCGGCCGCTGACCCTCCCGGAGTTGTCCACAGGAAGCCTGTGTACAACTGCCGAGTTATCCACAGCGTCCACAACACTCGATCGAGGTGCTTGATCGGGCCCAGCCACCGGCCGTCACCCGTACCCCCTGCGGGTGACGACCGGGGCCCGCGCGGGCGCGGCTCGCGCCAGTCGAGTGCAGCACACGCCGCTCACGTCGGCCTTGCAGTGCGCTGACAACTGCCGGTTCCGACTGCGCCGGACGACCGATTGGCACGACAGAAAGTAACTGACAGAATTCGTTTGGTATATGTGTATATCGTCCTGGTGAGGGATCGGCACCGATGGCTGCACCACTGGGTAAGCAACCAATGGGTAAGGCACTCGTGCTCGGCGGGGGCGGGAACACCGGATATGCGTGGCAGTGGGGCATGCTCACCGGCCTGCACGAGGCTGGGGTGGATCTGGCAGGCGCCGACCTGCTGATCGGCACCTCCGCCGGGGCGCTGGCGGCGGCGCATCTCGCCTGCGGGATGGACCTGCGGCGCCAGCTGGAGATCATGCTGTCCCCGCCGCGGCGGACCGACGAGCGCACCACGCCAAGCCAGGCCCCGTTCGCCGAGGCGCTGTCCGCGCTGATCGACAGCGGCAAGCCGGCGGCGGAGATCCGCGCGCGACTGGGCGCGCTGGCGCTGTCCGCAAGGGCCGGGCCGGAGAGCACGCTGCGCGAGATCGTCGCCGACTACCTGCCGGGCACGGGATGGCCGGGCAGGCGGCTGCTGGTCACCGCCGTGGACGCGGCCTCCGGCGCGCTCGCCACCTTCGGCGTGGGCTCGGGCGCCAGCCTGGTGGACGCGGTCGCGGCAAGCTGCGCGCTGCCCGGGGTCTGGTCCCCGGTCACCATCGGCACGCGGCGCTACCTGGACGCCATCATCCGGTCCCCGACCAACGCCGACCTCGCCGCCGGGTACGCGCGGGTCGTGGTGCTCGCGCCGGTGCCGGACATTCGCGGCCTGCCGGGGGCGGGTGTGCAGGAACAGACCGCCCCGGTACGGGCGGCGGGCGAGGTGCTGGTGCTCAGCCCGGACGAGGGCACGCGTGCCGCGCTCGGGCGGGATCCGCGGGACGCCTCCCGCCAGCCGGAAGCGGCGCGCGCGAGCCTAGCCCAGTCCGCCTCCGTGGCGGGGCGCGTGCGTGAGCTCTGGGACTCCTGAACCTGGGTGAACGTGGCTTTCGAGACACTCAGCGTTGTGAACGGCACTTTTGAGACGTTCAACGTCCGGAAAGCCACGTTCAGGGCCCTCCCGCTCGGGTTGGTTCGGCTAGGACGGTTTCGGTCAGCTGGGCCACCGAATGCCCGCCGAGCAGCTGGGTCACCGGCAGGGTCACACCGAGGGCGGCGGTCACCCGGTTGCGCAGCTCGAGTGCGGACAGCGAGCCGAGCCCCATCCGGTGCAGCGGCGTGTCCTGGTCGATCCGTTCCGGGGGCAGTTCCAGCACCGCGGCCAGCTGCCGCACCAGGTAGGCGGTGACCGCGGCCCGGCCCACCGGCCGCTCCGGCTCGCCGGCGGCGGCTGGTTCCGGTCCGGCGGGCACCAGCTCGCGCAACACCGGCAGCCGGGCCTCCGCCGGGTGCGCGGCCCGCACCCTGGCCCAGTCCGCGGTGAAGGCGGCCACCTGCGCCGGTCCCTCCCGCAGCACCCGCTCCAGCAGCGCGAGCCCCTGCTCCGGCGCGAACCCGCTCATCCCCTCCGGCAGCGCGGGCCGGGAGGAGTGCCCGGCCCGCGCCGCCATGCCCACCGAGTGCCACACCCCCCAGTTGACGGTGGTCGCCACCTCGCCACGGGCCCGCCGGTAGTGCGCGAGCGCGTCCAGGAAGGCGTTGCCCGCGGCGTAGCTGCCCATGGCTGGCAGGTGCAGCACCGCGGCCACCGAGGAGAACAGCACGAACTCGGCCAGCTCGGTGCCGGGAAACAGCCGGTGCAGTACCAGCGCACCGGCGATCTTGGCCCGGGTCAGCTCCGGCAACCGGGCCGGGTCGATGGCCTCGGCGAGCGCGAACTCCACCACTCCCGCCGCGTGGAACACCCCGCGCACCGGTGGCCAGCCCCGCCGCCGCAGGCCGGCCAGCAGCGCGCGCATCGCCGGTTCGTCGGCCACGTCCACCCGCGCGTAGTGCACCCGGGCGCCCGCCAGCTCGGGTGCCTGCCCAGCGGAGCGGCCGGTGAGCACCAGGTGCCGGGCGCCGCGCCCGGCCAGCCAGGCCGCCACCCTGCGGCCGATACCGCCCAGCCCGCCGGTGACCAGGTAGCTGCCGCCGGAGGGGCCAGCCGTTTCCGGCGCCCGCTCCGGCGGCCGGTACCGGGCCAGCCGGGCCACGTATCGCTCCGGCCCGCGCAGCGCGAGCTGGTTCTCCTCGCCAGCCGCGCGCAGCTGCCGGTGCAGTGCCGCGGCAGCCGCGGCGGGGGCGCGCTCGTCCAGGTCCACCAGGGTGGGGCGCAGGCAGGGGTGCTCCTGCGCCAGCACCCGCCCGAGCCCCCACAGCGGCGCGGCCAGCGGGGTCCGCACCGGCAAGCCTGCGGGCTGCGCCCCACAGGTCACCAGCCACAACCTGGTGCGCACCCCGCGCAGGGCGCGCACCAGGCGCAGCACCGTGCCGCACCCCAGCTCCAGTGCCTCGGGCACCGGCGAGTCCGCGCGGAGGTCCAGGCAGGCCAGGTACACCACCCCGCGGATCGGGGCGTCCGCGAGCGCTAACCCGGCCGGATCCACTTCCGGCCCGGCCAGCAGGCAGTCCTCGCCCCCGGCCAGCAGGAGCTCCCGCAACCGCTGCCCGACACCCCCGGCATCGGGCAGCACCAGCCAGGTACCCTGCGTCTCCGGCCGCCGCTCCCGCATGCCCCGGGCACGTTCCCAGCGCAGCTCGTACAGCTCGGGCGTACCGGGACGCAGGTACCGAGCGCTGGTCCCGTGCAGTTCCAGTACGCAGTTCCCTGCCTCGTCCAGCACCCGGAGATCGCCGCGCGGGGAGCCGTCCGGCCCGCGCCCGGTCAGCACCGCATGGCTCCACAACCGCTCGCCGAGGCTGCCGTGGATCCGGGCCTCCCTGGTGCCGCCGAGCACCAGCGGGCCGCGCGGCTCGCCTGCCGCGGCGGCCAGTGCCTGCCCGCAGGCGTCCAGCACCGCCGGGTGCAGGTGGAACCCGGCCAGTTCGGCGCGCAGCGACTCCGGGCAGACGACCCTGGCCAGCGCCTCGCCCCGGCCGCACCAGACCTCGGCGACCCCCTGGAACCGCTCCCGCCACTCGTTGCCGCCCGCGCCGATCCGGCGGTACAACCCCGGCCCGGACAACTTCTCCCGGCAGCGAGCCCTGACCTCGGCCGGGGACTCCCCTGCCGGTGGCCGCGCCGCGTCGGCCCGCGCCGTCCCGCTGGCATGGGTGACCCACCCGCCGTCCTGGTTGCTCAGGATCTCCACCCGCCAGCCCGACCCCGGCCGCGGGACCAGCCGGACCCGCAGCAGCGGGGACTCGCCCGCGCGCAGCAGCAGCGCGGTGCGCAGCCGCACCCCGGTGATGGTGATCGCCCGTGCCCCGGTCAGCTCGCGCACCGCGGCCACCGCCAGCTCGCAGTACCCCGAGCCGGGGAACACGATCGCCTCCCGCACCCGGTGGTCGGCGAGGTAGCCGTTGCGTTCCCAGTCCAGCCTGCCCTCCCAGCAGCGCTCCGTGCCCGCGGTGTCGACCGGAGTGCCCAGCAGCGGGTGGCCGGGAGCGGGCCGGGGCTGTGGGGTGATCCAGTACCGCCCGCGGTCCCAGCGGTACGGCGGCAGCGAGACCACCCGGCCGCCGGGGTACACCCGCCGCCACCGGACCGGGCAGCCGCGCACGTGCAGTGCGGCCAGCGAGCCGAGCAGGCCCTCCCGTTCCGGCTCGGTCCGGCGCAGCGAGGGCAGTGCGGTCACCGGCCTGCCCTCGGCCTCCGCGCACTCCGCCACGGCTGGCAGCAGGATCGGGTGCGGGCTGAGCTCGAGGAACACCGTGATCCCTGCGCGCAGCAACCGCCCGGCCCCGTCGCCGAACCGCACCGGCTCGCGCAGGTTGCGCACCCAGTACCCGGCGTCCAGCAGGCCAGCGGGCGGGCCGCCGGGCACGGTGGACTGGAACGTGATCCGCGGTGGCCGGGCGCGCAGCCCGGCCAGCCGCTGCCGCAGCTCGCCGGAAAGCTCGTCCACCTGCGGGCTGTGCGCTGCGAAGGTGACCTCGATCCACCGGCAGGACACCCCGCGTTCGGTGAGCTCGGCTGCGACCTCGGCCAGCGCGGTGCGGTCCCCGGACAGCACGGTGGCCGAGGGCGCGTTGCTCACCGCCACCGCGACCCGCCCGGTGCGCCCGGCGATCGCGGCGGCCGCCGCCTCGGCAGGCAGGGCGACCGACAGCATCCCGCCGCGCCCGGCCAGCCTGGCGGCCAGCGCGCTGCGGCGGCAGATCACCGCCGCCGCCTCGGACACGCCGAGCGCCCCCGCCACGCAGGCCGCCGCGACCTCGCCCATGCTGTGCCCGAGCACCGCATCCGGCTCGATCCCCCAGGAACGCCAGAGTGCGGCCAGGGCCACCTGCACCGCCCACAGGGTCGGCTGCAACACCTGCACCGGGTCCCCCTCGGCCGGACCGTGCAGCCGCTCCAGCACCGACCAGCCGGTCTCGGCGCGGACGGCACGGTCGCACCGGGCCAGCGAGTCCCGGAACACCGGTTCGGTCTCCAGCAGCTCGTGGCCCATGCCTGCCCACTGCGCCCCCTGGCCCGGGAACACGAAGGCAACCCTTGGCGGCGCCGTGGCCTGCCCGGCGACCGTCCCGGGGCCCGGATCCCCGGCGAGGAACCCGCGTAGCCGCGCGGCCAGCTCGCCCGCGGAGTTCCCGAGCACGGCCAGCCGGTGCGGGTGGTGCCCGCGCCGGACCGCGGCGGTGTGGCACAGGTCGGCCAGCGCGAACTCGCCCCGTTCCAGGTACTCCGGGTAGGCGCAGGCCAGCGCGCGCAGCGCCGCCGGGGTGTGCGCGGACAGGGTGAGCACCACTGGCCCCGGCGGCTCCGGCGGGTGCGCTGCCCGCGGTGCCTCGGCCAGCACCAGATGCACGTTCGTGCCGGAGATCCCGAAGGAGCTCACTCCGGCCAGGTGGGGGCGGTCCCGCTCGGGTAGCGGTTCCGCCGTGGTCGGCACGGTCAGCGGCAGTCCGGCCCAGTCGATTGCCGGGTTGGGCTCGTGCAGGTGCAGGCTCGGCGGTATCCGGGCGTGGTGCAGGCAGAGCGCGGCCTTGATCAGCCCGGCGATCCCGGCTGCCGCCTCGGTGTGCCCGAGGTTGGTCTTCACCGAGCCGACCCGCAGCGCCCGCGCCGCAGGCCTGCCAGCGCCGAGCACCTCACCCAGCGCGGCCAGCTCCACCGGGTCGCCAACCGCCGTGCCCGCCCCGTGCGCCTCCACGTAGTCCACCTCGGCCGCGGCCACGCCTGCGTCAAGGTAGGCCGCGCGCAACACCTCCGACTGCCCCGGCGCCGCGGGCCTGCCGAGCGCGCCGCCCCGCCCGCCGTCGTTGTTCAGCGCCCCGCCGAGCAGCACGGCGTACACCCGGTCCCGCGCGGCCAGCGCCGACCGCAGCGGTTTCAGCACCACCAGGCCCACGCCGTCGCCGCGCACGAAACCGTCGGCGGCCGCGTCGGCGAACTTGCACCTGCCGTCGCCCGCGAACAGCCCGTGCCGGGCGAGGCCGAGGAAGTTCTCCTGGGCCAGCAGCAGGTTCACCCCGCCCGCCAGCGCCAGCTCGCACTCGCCGGTGCGCAGGCTCTGCGCCGCCAGTCGCACCGCGACCAGCGAGGAGGAGCAGGCGGTGTCCACCGAGAGGCTCGGGCCACTCAGTTCGAGCAGGTGGGAGAGGTAGCCGGAGAGCATGGCCCGGATGCCGCTCAGCGCCGCCTGTGGTTCGGTGCGCTGCCCCTGCACAGCGCGCTGCTGCAGCTCCCAGTAGTCCGCGACCGACTGCCCGACGAACACCCCGGCCCTTCCGGACAGCCCGGCCTGCCCCCGCGGGCACAGCCCGGCGTCCTCCAGCGCCTCCCACGCGGTCTCCAGTAACAGCCGTTGCTGCGGGTCCATCCGGTGCGCATCCCGCGGCGGGATGCCGAAGAACCCTGGGTCGAACTCCTCGATCCCGGTGAGGAAACCGCCCTTACGTCCGGCCAGCTCGCGCCGTGCCGCCTGATCGAACCCGCCGAGTTCGCGGCGGCGCTGCGGGATCTCGGTCACCGCGTCCTGGCCGGAGCGCAGCAGCCGCCAGAACTCCTGCGGGCCATGCGCCCCTGGGAACCGGCAGCCGATACCGACCACCGCGATCGGGTCGCGTGCGTCACTGGGCACGGGGAACCTCCACGGGCTCGCCCGCTCGTCGCCGGTCAGTCCCCGGCTTCGAGTAGCGAGCGGATTCGGTGAGCTTCGGACGCCCCCAGTTCCGTGCAGATCGCCAGCGCGTCCCGCCAGTGCGATCGGGCGGCGGCCGGATCTCCCTCCCCGTGCCGGATCTCGCCGAGTACGCGCAGCGTGCGGGCCGCGCCGAGCCGGTAGCCGACTTCGTGGTGCGCGGTCAGCGCCTGCCCGGCGTGCTCGGCGGCGCGCGCGTACTCCCGCCTGGCGAGGTAGGTCTCGGCCAGCGTGGTCAGTGCCTGGCCGGTGCACTGCCGGAAGCCGCCCGCGCGGGCCAGCTCCAGCGCCGTGCTCGCGTGCCCGAGTGCCTCCTCGGTTCGCCCCTCCCGCCGGTGCACCTCGGCCAGTACGGTCAGCGCGTCCAGCTCGCCACGGCGGAACCCGGTGGTCCTGGACAGTTCGAGCGCGTCCTCGCCGTGCCGCAGGGCGTCCTCTGGCCGGTCGAGGCAGAGGTAGATCGAGGCAAGGCCATCCAGCGCGTGACACTGCGCCCGGCGATCGGACAGCTCGCGGGCCACCTCGAGCGAGCGCAGGCAGTGGTCCAGGGCCCGCTGGTGGTCCCCGGTGTCCCGGTGCACCACGGCCATGCACTTCAGCACGGAGGCCTCGTTGTACCGGAACCCGGTCTCGGCGTACAGCTCCAGCGCCCTGGTGTCGGCTTCCAGCGCCTCGGGGTAGCGGCCCAGCTCGCCGCACACGTAGCCGTGCAGGTGCACCGAGACCGCCTCGCCGATCCGGGCGCCCGCCTCCCGGTGGATGGCCAGTGCCCGCTCGTTGTACTCCAGTACCTTGGCGAACTCGCCGCGTTCCACGAACACCAGGCACATGGTGTTCAGCGCGACCGCCTCGGCCGAGCGCCTGCCTGCCCGGTGGTAGCCGTCCCTGGCCGCGGTGAAGCAGTCCAGCGCCTCCTCGAACCTGGCGAGCAGCCAGCAGCAGACCCCGCGCAGCTTCAGGATCTCCGCCTCGGCCGCGGGGTCGCGCCCGTCCGCAACCGGGCGGTAGGTCTGGTGTGCCTGCCGGGAGAGGTTCAGCGCCCTGGTGTAGTCACCGAAGTCGAAGTAGGCGTGCGCCAGGCTGTGCAGCATGGCAGCCGCGCCGAGTTCGGCGCCCTGCTCCCTGGCCGCCCGCAGCCCGGTGTTCGCGGCCCGTACCCAGTAGTCCGCGCGCAGCATCCGGCTGTGCAGGTAGCCGTAGAGGGCGTCGACCAGCTGCCAGCTCAGCTCGTGCGGGCCGTGCTCGGCGGCGTCCTCGATGGCGGCGACCAGGTTGGCGCATTCGGTGTCCAGCCAGGCCAGTGCCTGCGCGTTCGCGGTGAACCGCAGCGGGGCGATCCCGGTGCGCGCATCGCTGCCCTGGCCGTCCTGGCCGTCGGCTTCGCCGAGGATCCGGACGAACTCGGGGAACAGCCGCCTGCAGGCGGTGTCCGCGGTGCGCAGGTACAGCTGGAGCAGCCTGCGCAGCGCGGCGTCCAGTTCCGCGCGCGGGTCCTGCGCCGCGGCCTGTTCCCCGGCGTACCGGCGCAGCAGGTCGTGGAAGTGGAACCGGCCGGGGGTCTCCTGCTCCACCAGGTGCGCGGCGGCCAGGGTGTCCAGCAGCCTGGCCGCCTCGCCCACCGGCGCGTCCAGCAGCGCGGCCGCGACCGGCGGGGTGAAGTCCTGCCCCGGCACCAGCCCCAGCAGCCGGAACAGCCGGGCGGCCGCGGGTGCCAGCCGCCGGTAGGAGAGGTCGAAGGAGGCCCGCACCGCGGCCTGCTGGTCGTCCTCGATCGCCAGCCGCTCCAGCCGGTCCCCGCCGGTCAGCTCGGCAAGGTAGGCGGCGATGTCGGGCAGGCCACGGCCGAGAATGTGCGCCGCGGCGATCCGCAGCGCCAGCGGCAGGTGACCGCATAGCCTGGCCAGTTCGGCGGCCGCCTCCGGCTCGGCCCGCACCCGCTGCTCGCCGATGATCCGGCCGAGCAGCGTGCGGGCCTCGTCCGGGGTGAGCACCGGCAGTACCAGCCTGCGCGCGTCCTGTAGGCCGGTCAGCCCGCGCAGGTCGCTGCGGCTGGTGACCACCACGAGGCAACTGCGGGTGCCCGGCAGCAGTGGGCGCACCTGCGCGGCTCCGGCCGCGTTGTCCAGCAGGATCAGCACCCGCTTCCCGGCCAGCAGCGACCGGTACATCGCGGCCTGCTCGTCCTCGTCCAGCGGGATCCGCTGGTTCGGCACGCCGAGGGCGCGCAGGAACCGGACCAGTGCCTCGGCGGGCCGCATCGGTTCGGTGGGCGCGTAGCCGCGCAGGTTGACGTACAGCTGCCCGTCCGGCAGCGCTCCGGCGACCCGATGCGCCCAGTGCAGGGCGAGTGCGGTCTTGCCGACCCCGGCGGTGCCGGCGATGGCCGAGATCACCACGGCGGTGTCCTCGCCCCGCTGGTCCTGGTCGGTCAGCAGCTTGTCCAGCTCTTCCAGGTAGGCCGTGCGGCCGGTGAAGTTCGCGATGTCACCGGGCAGCTGCCGGGGCGGCACCGGCTCGGCAGCCCGCTCCTGTTCCGGTTCGCCCGCCGGGTCCAGCGCGGGGTCGGCGGTGAGGATCCGCTGGTGCAGCCCGCGCAGCGCCTGCCCCGGCCGGATGCCGAGCTCGTCCCCTAGCAGCCGGTAGATGTCCTGGTACGCGGCGAGCGCGTCGGCCTGCCGCCCGCAGCGGTACAGCGCGAGCATGAACTGGCCGCGCAGCCGCTCGCGCAGCGGGTGCGCTGCGATCAGGTTGCGCAGCTCGGACAGCAGCTCGGCGTGCTCGCCGAGCTCGAGCCGGACCTCGGTGTGTTCCTCGACGATATCCATCCGGGTCTCGTCCAGGCTGGCGCCATGGGAACGCGCCACCCCGCCGGACACGCCGGCCAGTGCGGGACCCCGCCACAGCCGCAGGCCGGCCTGGAACTCGCGGGCGGCCTCGGCGGGTTTGCCCGCGGCGGCCGCGGCCCTGGCCCTGCTCACCCGCTCCCGGTACTCCTCGAGGTCGGACTCCCCTGGTTCCAGCCGGAGCAGGTAGCCGGTTGGCTGGGTGACGATCCGGGCATCCGCCCCCGGCTCGGCCGCGGCCAGGGTGCGGCGCAGCCGGGAGATGAGGGTGTGCAGGGCGGCCTGCGCCGAGGCGGGCGGGTGCGCGCCCCAGGTGGCCTCGATCAGCCGTTCCAGCGGCACCACGTGATTGGCCTGCGCGATCAGCGCGGACAGCAGCGCGACCTGCTTCTGCCCGCCGAGTTGCGCGGGCACGCCCTTTCCTCGGACCTCAACGGGGCCCAGGATCCGAAACTCCATCCTCGGCTCCCGGCGACTGGCTGAGCTGCTGGTCCACGGGGAGGCGGACCAGCCGGTGAGTGGTGGATGCCGAATCTAGCGCGAATGCACTCGGCCGGTGTCGAATTCACCGCGTTATCACTGGACTGGACCAGTGCTGACTTATTAACAAAATCATTCGGATTTGACCTGGATGGAGTATTTCTGGAAATAATGGCGTACCCCTGGACGGGTTACTTCAGGTGATACGGTTGCAGCACAACGCGACCCTCCTGGGGTAGTTACCGAGAATTAACCGGTCGCGTGTGACGCTAGTTATCGCCCGCGCGCTTTGATGTGCGGACGCCGGATTCGCCGGGGTGCCGGTACGCAAGCGAGAAGGGACGGCTGGAGCGCATGTCCGAGTTCACGGCTGTGCATCACGTGGCACTCACGGTGACCGATGTGGATCGCAGTGTTCCCTGGTACATGCGGGTACTGGAACTGGCCGAGGTGACCAGGCGGGAGGACCCGGAGACGGGGCTGCGCAAGGTCGTGCTGCATGCGCCGGGCCGGGCGTTCGCGCTGGTGCTGGTGCAACACCCGGACACCGAGCGGCCGGGGTTCGACGAGCGCCGGACCGGCCTGGATCACGTGGCGTTCGAGGTCGGGTCGGCCGCCGAGCTGCGCGCATGGGAGGACCGGCTGGCCGAGTACGGGGTGAGCTTCGAGCCCGGCACGCCCTCGCGCACCGTGCCCGGCTCGGAGGTGGTGGTCTTCCGCGATCCGGACGGTATCCAGCTGGAGATCTGGGCCGGGCCGCGGGACTGAGCGCCGTGCCGGTGCCGGCCGGTGGTCAGGAACCCACGCCCGCCGGGGTCTCCACCGGACGGCGCATCTCCTGCCGGTACCGCCAGATGCCGTAGCCGGTTCCTACCACGAAGAACGCCACGCTGGCCCAGACCAGGGTGGTCTTCAGCCAGGGCAGGATGTCCAGCAGGCCCGCGCCGTAGTAGCCGATCAGGACCAGGGTGGGGACCCAGAGCAACCCGCCGGTGGCGGTGGCGAGCAGGAAGCGCCGCGGGTCCATCCGCGCGGCGCCCGCGATCAGCGGGGCGAGCGTGCGGACCCACGGGATCCAGCGCGCCGCGACGATGGCGAGGAAGCCCCTGCGGTCCAGGAATGACCGCGCCCGGTCCAGGTTGTGCTGGTTCAGCACCTTCCCGCCACGGCGCGCGATGAACCTCGTCCCGGTATGCCTGCCGATGCGGTAACCGACCTGGTTGCCGACGATCGCGACGATCATGGCGCCGAGGGAGAGGCCCCAGGCGTGCCCGTCGGCGCCGTGCTGGGCCAGCACCACACCCGCGGCGAACAGCAGGGAGTCGCCGGGCAGGAACAGGCCCACGATCAGGGCGCACTCGACGAACACGAAGCTGAGCACGATGACCCACACCAGCAGCGGGCCCGCCGTGTCCAGCCAGTCGAGGCCGAAGCCACTGGCCTCGGCTTGTACCACTCTCACGCCCGAAAGCCTACGTGGCGCTCCGTTCTACTGTCCGTGGGTCGCGGACTCCAGTTCGCGGGGGACCTGTTCTCCCTGCACGGCCTGGATGTCCAGCTCGATCCTGATCGTGGTGCCCACCGCGGCCACCCCGGCGCGGACCATCGCGTTGTAGTCGATCGCGAAATCGTTGCGGTGCAGCACCGCGTCGGCGTGGAACGCGGCCCGCACCTGCCCCCACGGGTCCGGGCCGTACCCGCCGTAGCGCAGGTCCAGCTGGATCGGGCGGCACTGGCCGTGCAGGGTCAGCTCGCCGGACATCGTCCAGGTGTCGGTGCCCTCCCGGTGCAACCCGGTGCTGACGAACTCGATCATCGGGAACCGGTCCGCGTCCAGGAAGTCCGGCGAGCGCAGGTGATCGTCACGCTGCCGGACCCCGGTGTCGATCGAGGCCGCCTTGATCTCGGCCCGTACCGTCGACTGCTCCACCGGCCGCCGTACCGAGACCTGCCCGGCAAGGTCGCCGAACCTGGCCTTGATGCTGGCGATGCCGAGGTGCCGCGCGGTGGCCACCACCGAGGAGTGCGCCGGGTCGAGCACCCACGGCCCCGGCGGCGGCAGCTTGACCGCACCCGCCGCCGGGGCGAGCGTGACCTCGCCGAGCGAGCCGGTGCCGTCGGAGCCGATCTGCGCGGTGCGGGCCTGCGGCAGGTACCCGGCCGCCACCAGCACCGCGGTGTAGACCCCCGGCGGCAGCGACCCGGTGGTCGCCACCCCTTCGCCGTCGGCGGGTACCCGGGCGACCTGGCGGCCGTCGCCGTCGGTGACCGTGAGGGTCGCGTTCGGCACCGCCCAGCCCTCCGCCGTGCGCACCCGTGCGCTCAGGCCGCTCATGAATGCTCCGCCAGCTCGTCGATCACTCGCTCGTAGCCCAGCCGGACGTCATGTGCCGCATCGCCGCCGTGCAGGCTGACCTGGCTGGTCGCGGGCGGGTAACCGCTGGCGACCACGGTGTACTCGCCCGGCGGCAGGTCGGTGACCAGGTAGTTGCCCGCCGCGTCGGTACGGGCCACCGCGGCCACCTCGCCGCCGGAGTCCAGCACGGTGATCCGCGCGTCCGGCACCACCCGGTCGCCCTCGGTGCGGGCCACTCCGGACAGCCGGACCGCCGCGGTCAGCTCGAGGTCCTGCCGCAGCACCCCGCTGTCCGGCACGACCAGGGACACCGCCTCCGGCCGCAGCCCGTCCCCGCTGGCCACCAGGGTGTAGGCCCCGGAGTCCACCCCGCGGAAGGCATACCCGCCGCCGGGCTCGGTGCGGCAGGCCCCGGTGACCTCGCCGCGCGCGTCGGTCAGCGTGACCGTGGCACCCACCACCGGCTCCCCTGCGGTCCGGACGATCCCGGCCAGTTCCCCGGAACCGGTGAGGGTGACGTCCAGGGTGGTCACCTCCTCGCCCGCCACCACGCTGGAGGCCTGCGGCTGGTGCCCGTCCGCGGACACGATCAGCACGTAGTTGCCGGGGCCGGGGGTGTCCACCGTGTAGGAACCGTCCGGATGCCCGGTGCCGCGGGAGACCTGCTTACCGTGCTGGTCGATCAGGGTGAGCGCGGCGCCGTCCACCGGCGTGCCGTCCTGCCGCCGGACATGCCCGGTGATCGGCCCGGGCGCCGCCCGGTGCCTGCCGGGGCCTGCCTGCTGCCCGGCCCCGGGGTCGCCGTCCTCGCCGTCGTCCTCGTCCAGCAGTGCCTCCCCGCCTTCCACCGGGGCGGCCGCCGGGGCGCTGTCGGCCAGCGGGATCTCCCGCATGAACAGCAGCACCACGAAGGCCAGCAACGCCACGGCCGAGCCGAGGTAGAACACCGTGCTGATCGAGTCGGTGAAGCCGATGAAGAACGGCTTGGCCTGCTCCACCGGCATGGTGTTGAGGAAGGAGGAGTCCTCCATGATGTTGTTCCCGCCACCGGCGTTCACCGCGGCCGGCGAGACGCCGAGCGAGGCGAAGGCCCTGGCGATGTTGTCGGTCAGCGTGCTGAACAGGATGGAGAGGAACACCGCGACCCCGATGGTCCCGCCCATCTGCCGGAAGAAGGTGGCCGCAGCGGTGGAGACGCCCATGTCCCGGCGCGGGCCCGCGTTCTGCACGGCGATGATCAGGGTCTGCATGCAGCCACCGAGGCCAAGGCCGATGGTCAGCATGAACAGCAGCGGCTGCCAGATCGGGCTGTCCCACTCGACCTGTGCGAACAGCAGCATGCCCGCGGACATCAGCACGGTGCCCACCAGCGGGAACACCTTGTACCGCCCGGTGCGCGCGGTGAGCCTGCCGCAGATCACCGAGCCGGACATGATGCCAAGCATCAGCGGCAGCATCAGCAGCCCGGACTCGGTTGGCGTGTAGCCCTGCACGATCTGCAGGTACTGCGGGATCAGCATGATCGAGCCGAACATGGCCACACCGACGATCACCCCGCCGAGGATGGCCACGCTGAAGGTGGAGTTGCGGAACAGCCGCAGCGGGATCAGCGCGGCGTCCTTCATCCTGGTCTCGGTGAACAGGAACAGCACCAGCCCGATGGCGCCGATGGCGTAGCAGATCAGCGCGCCGCTGGAGGTCCAGCCCCAGTCCCTGCCCTGCTCGGCGATCAGCAGCAGCGGGATCAGGCAGGTCGCCAGGAACAGCCCGCCCCACCAGTCGATCCGGTGGTTCTGCCGCTCGTGCGGCACGTTCAGCACCCTGGCCACCACGAACAGCGCCACCGCGCCGAGCGGGACGTTCACCAGGAACACCCAGCGCCAGCCGTGCAGGGTGAGCAGCGAGTCCATCCCGGCGAAGAAGCCACCGAGCACCGGGCCGAGCACCGTGGAGGTGCCGAACACGGCGAGGAAGTAGGCCTGGTACTTGGCCCGCTGCCGGGGCGGCACCAGGTCGCCGAGGATGGTCAGCGCCAGGGACATCAGGCCGCCAGCGCCGAGTCCCTGCACCGCGCGGAAGGCGGCGAGCTGGTACATCGACTGCGCGAACGCCCCGGCGGCCGAACCGAGCACGAAGATGGTGATCGCGGTGAGGTACAGCGGCTTGCGCCCGTAGATATCGGAGAGCTTGCCGTAGATCGGGGTGGAGATGGTGGCGGTGATCAGGTAGGCCGTGGTGATCCAGGCCTGCAGGCTGAGCCCGTTCAGGTCGTCGGCGATGGTCCGGATCGAGGTGCCGACGATGGTCTGGTCCAGCGCGGCCAGGAACATCCCGGTCATCAGCCCGGACAGGATCACCACGATCTGCCGGTGCGTCAGGTTGGGCGCCGCGGAGTCCCGCTCCGGCGTGGGTTCCGCCGGCTTCTCGGCGACGGAGCTGGTCATTCGTCCCCCTTGTACTGCTGCTCGCCGCTCGCGAGCTGTGGATCGTGCGTCTCGATGCCGTTGTTCAGCCGGTCCAGCAGGGCGTTCAGCGTGACGCGGTCGGCCTCGGGCCAGTCGGCGAGCAGCCACGCCAGCCACTGGGTGCGCTGCCTGCGGTTCTCCTCGAACACGCGCAGGCCCTCTTCGGTGGCGGTGAGCAGGCAGGCCCGGCCGTCCTTCGGGTCGGCGGTGCGCTCCACCAGGCCGTGCTGCACCAGGGCGCTGGTCTGCCTGCTGATCGTGGAGATGTCCGAATGCAGGGCCTCGGCCAGCTGGGATGCCCGCTGCGGGCCGTCGTGCACCAGGGTGAACAGCAGTGCGTACGCGGCCCGCTCGATCCCGTCCGGCCCCTGCTTGGCCACCCGGGACTTGGCCCGGTTGATCAGCCGCATGAACCGGACGACCTGGCGGCCGAGCTCGTCGGCCGTGGCCAGTTCGTCCTCGGTCGCCGCGTAGGCGGGGGCGGAGGTGGTGGCGGGTGGAGTCATCGCTAGGTCTTTCGTGCCGTTTCTGCCGTGTTTGGCCGGACGTGTCTTGTTTGGCTGATACAACTAGTTGCCGAAGACAAGGATGTACCCGGCGAAGTTAGTTGCGCAAGCCAAGTAACCGCCGATGTGGCCGAACACACCGTGTTTGCCACTCCCATCCGTGTGTTTGCCGCCCACGCGCACGCGTTGGCCGTCCACATGCGCGCGTTGGCCGTTCAGCGACGCCCGCCGCCGGGTCCGAACGGAAGGAGAAGCAACGCATGCGCCGGTTCCGCCTACTTCTCGCGATCCCCCTCGTGGCCGCGCTCGCCGGGTGCGGCCTGCTCGGCGGGGACGAACCCGAGCCAGGTCCGGCCGACAGCGGCCTCGAACGGCCGTCGATCACGGTCGCCGTGCTGCCCTCGATGGACACCCTGCCGGTCTTCCTTGCCAGCGAACGCGGCTACTTCGCCGAGGCGGGGCTGGAGGTGACCACGCAGTTGACCCGCAGCGGGGCGGACGCGGTGACCAAGCTGATCGGCGGCGATATGGACATCGCCTTCTCCAGCTACCCCGCGTTCCTGCTGCCGCAGGCGCGGGAGGTCGCGGACCTGCGGTTGGTCGCGGTGGTCACCGAGCTCGCTCCGGGCAACGCCGCGATCGTGGCCGGACCGGGCTCCGCGGTCCGGGACGCCGGAGACCTGGCAGGCAAGCGGGTGGCCATCACCGCGCGGAACACGCTGTCGCACCTGCTCGCCGCCCAGGCGGCCGAGCGTGGCGTGGACCCTGGCGGTATCGAGTGGATCGAGCTGCCGTTCCCGGACACCCCTGCCGCGCTGAGCCGGGGCGAGGTGGACGCCGCCTTCCTCACCGAGCCGTTCCTCACCCAGGCCACGACCGAGCACGAGGTGCGGCCGATCCACGACTGCGCCACCGGCTCCACCGCGGCGCTGCCGGTGGGTGGCTTCGCCGCGACCGCCGAGTTCGCCGCCGCCAACCCGCGCACGGTGGCGGCCTTCCGGCAGGCACTGGACCGGGCGACGAAGGAGGCCGCCGCCGACCACGGCGTGGTCCGGCCGTTGCTGACGGAGGTCGGCAAGGTGGAACCGGCGATCGCGGGGCAGGTGAGCTGGACCAGCTTCACGACCGCCCTGGAGCCGGACCGCATCCAGCGGGTGGCCGACCTGATGGTCGAGCGGGAGGCGCTGGACACGCCGCTGGACGTGGCGACCATGATCGGTTAGCGCCGGGTCCACCGCATCCGGATCGAGCCGAGCAACCTGCCATCCCCGGAGGCCGACGCGCCCGTCCGCCACACCCCGACCACCCAGGTGCCGGACCGGGCGCGCACCCTGGCGAGGTAGTCCTCGGCGCAGGCCCGGGTGTAGTGCACGAACCACTCCTGCTGCCGTTCCGGGCGGTGGCAGAACGTCCAGCCCTGGTCCTCGAACACCTCGACGTACTCCAGCACGCAGTGGCCCTTCCGCAGCTCGCGCCGGTACTCCATCCGGTGCCAGTAATCCCAGGTCGGCATGAGGCGTAAGGGTGCGGGCGGAGAACAGCGCGGGAGACCGCGTTGCGGAATTCCGGTTTGGACCTTCCGAGCGGATGATTACGACACCGCGTATCGGGAGGTAAGCCGTGAGTGAGCAGAAGTCGCCGCCGTTTCGTCGCCGCCTGCTCGGCCGTACCCTGCGCGGCCTGCGCGAGAAAGCCCGGCTGACGACCACGGAGGTCTGCGCCCGGCTGGAGATCTCCGCCGCGCGGCTGAGCCGGATCGAGAACGGCCAGACCGCCCCGGATCTGCTGGTGGTCAAGGCGCTGCTGGACGAGTACGGCATCCCGGTCAACGACTGGGAGCCCTACCTCGACCTGGCCCGCGAGGCCAGGAAGAAGAGCTGGTGGCAGTTGCACGGCCTGCCGACGATGGGGTACGTCGCGCTGGAGTCGGCGGCGAACTCGGTTCGCGAGTTCGCCCTCGCCTACCTGCCAGGACTGTTGCAGACCAGGGACTACGCGGCCGCCGTGCTCGGCGAGTCGCTGCTGAACTGGACCCGACAGCAGTTCGAGGGCCACCTCGCGGTGCGGATGCGGCGGCAGCACCGGCTGACCGACCCGGAGGACGACTTCGACCTGGTCGCGATCGTGGACGAGGGTGCCCTGCGCCGCCCGGTCGGCGGGCTGGAGGTGATGCGCGCGCAACTGTCCCACCTGGCCGAGACGGCGGCGCTGCCGAACGTCTCGCTCCAGGTGCTGCCCACGGCGGCTGGGGTGCACCTCGGCATGGCCAGCGCGTTCATCGTGCTGGGCTTCCCCGAGCAGGATATCGCCGATATCGCCTACATCGCTCATGTGGCGGGCTCGCTGCAGTTGGAGAAGGCCGAGCAGGTCCGCGACTGTAAACTGACCTTCGACCGGCTACGCGACAAGGCGCTCGGTCCGGCCGAGTCGGTCCAGCTGATCCGGCGGCTGGCCGAGCCATGAGAGAGGCGATGCGTGATGCCCACTGTGGACCTCTTTGGTGCCCGGTGGCGCAGGAGCAGTCACAGCGGCAACGGTGGCGATGACGCATGCGTAGAGGTCGCCGTCCTGCCCGCCACCGTCGCCGTCCGTGACTCCAAGGCACCGGGTCAGGGCGCGCTGGTGCTGTCCCCGGCGGCCTGGTCGGCCTTCGTCACCATCCAGGCGTGGCCGTCCGGGTCGGCGAAGGTGCCCGCGTAACCCCACGGCTGCTGCCCCGGCTGGATGACGATCTCCGCCCCGGCCCCGGTCGCGCGCTGGATGATCGCGTCCACCTCGGCCTCGGTACCCGCGGACAGGCCGAGCAGGCACTCCGACGTGCCGCGCCCGGCGACCTCCCGGCCGCCGACCACCCAGCCGAAGCCCTCGGCCGGGACGAGCATCAGGCGCAGCCCGTCGTTGACCGCGAACTGCAGCGGCTCCGGCAGGCCGTCCTCGGCGGGCTCGCCGAAGGGAGTAAGGCCGAGCGCCGCGCGGTAGAACTCGAACGAGGTCCCGCGGTCGGCGATCGGCAGGGCGAGGGTGACTGGTCCGGTGCTCATGATCGGGCCTCCTTCGTGCTGAAGCGGGCGCTCGGCTCGCCGTGCAGATGGCCGGGCGGGAGTGTGCGGCCGCAGGCGACCAGCAGCAGGTCCTGCGCCGTGCCGGACAGTGGCGTTCCGGAGCCGTAGCTCCAGTCCAGGTCCGTGGCGCGCAGTTCGATCCCGTCCAGGTCGGCACCGAAGAACTTGAGCTGCTTCGGTTCGAGGCCGTCCAGCACCGGGCGCAGCCGCTCCGGCGGCACCGTGCGGTCGATGCCGAGCGGCACGGTGATGTCCAGGCCGTGGATCACGTCGTGGGACAGCGCCCCCTCGTACCCACCACGCGGCGGTTTCCACGGGTGGTGCACGTTGTCCCGCAGCGCGGCGGTGAGCTCCTCGACGGACAACTTGTCCGCGTCGCGGCGGGCGCACCGGTCGGACATCTTCGTGAAGTTGCCGCCGGACCTCAGCATCTCGCCGAGGAACCGGCGCCCGGAGTAGCGGTACGGCATGGTGATGTGCGCGACGACCTCGCGTACCCGCCAGCCCGCGCACAGCGTGGGCGCGTCCCACTGTCGCTCGGTCAGGCCGGTGAGTGTCCCGGTCAGGTCGGTGCGTTCCGCGGCGATGTGCTCCCTGATCCCGGTCATTCCGGGAACTCCAGCATTGGCCGGACCTCGATCGTGCCGTAGCCAGCCGCCGGGTGCTTCGCGGCGATCTCCAGCGCCTCGTCCAGGTCGGCGCACTCGATCAGGCAGAACCCGCCGATCTGCTCCTTGGTCTCGGCGAACGGCCCGTCGGCCAGCAGCACCTCGCCCTCGCGTACCCGCACGGTGGTGGCCTCGTTCGGCGGACGCAGCCCGCCGCCACCGCGGATCACGCCGCGCTCCGTCATCTCCTCGGACCAGCCGCCACAGCCGTCCTCGGCATGCTCGGCCGCCGACTCGTCGCCACAGATCAACAGCATGTACTTCATCAGGAACCTTCCTTACCGTCGTGCTACCCCACCGACGAACGGGCGCGGCCCGGACGGACACCGGGATCCAGCGGGAATGCGGTGGTGGGGGCGGCTTGTTGAGTGAGCCATGGCACAGGAGCAAGCGCTGCACGACCTGATCGGCAGCCGCCCGCTCGGCGTACTGGTGACGCTCAAGCGGGACGGCAGGCCGCAGCTGTCCAACATCACCCACCACTATGACCGCGACGCCGGGATCATCCGGGTGTCGATCACGGACGGCCGGGCCAAGACCAGGAACCTGCGCCGGGACCCGCGGGCCAGCCTGCACGTGTCCAGCCAGGACGGCTGGTCCTATGCGGTCGCCGAGGGCACCGCCGAGCTGACCCCGGTGGCGGGGGATCCGGGCGACGCCGTGGTGGACGAGCTGGTCGAGCTGTACCGCACCCTGCAGGGCGAGCACCCGGACTGGGACGAGTACCGCTCGGTCATGGTCGCCGACCAGCGCCTCGTGCTGCGCCTGCACGTCGAGCGGGTGTACGGCATGGCCTGAACGACGGCTGTCCCTGCCGCCCGGCCTGCCGGAGAATACCGGGTATGGCACGGATCTCCGGGTTGCTGGCCGTCCTGCTCGCCACCCTCGCCCTGCTGGCTCCGCCCGCCTCAGCCCGCACGTTCTTCCCTGCCGAGCTCCGGCTGCCGGACGGCTTCCAGCCGGAGGGGATCGCCATCGGCGCCTGGCCGACGGCCTACTTCGGCTCGCTGGCCGACGGCCGGATCTACCAGGCCAGCCTGCTCACCGGGCGCGGCCGGGTACTCAGCGCCGGGCCGGGAACCCCGTCGGTGGGCATCAAGGTGGACTCCGTGCACGGGCGGTTGTTCGTCGCGGGGGGCACCGGCGGGGACGCGCGGGTGATCGACGCGCGCACCGGCGAGGTGCGGGCCAGCTACCGGCTCGCAGGTGAGGGCGGGTTCGTGAACGACCTGGTGATCACGCGCGAGGCCGTCTGGTTCACCGACTCCTACCGGCCGGTGCTGTACAAGCTGCCGCTCGGCAGGCACGGTGAGCTGCCAGCCCAGCGGGAGATCACGACGGTCCCGCTGTCCGGGGACATCGAGTACGTGCCCGGCGAGATCAACGGCAACGGGATCGTGACCACTCCGGACCGCGAGGCCCTGCTGATCGGCCAGACGGTGACCGGGCAGCTGTTCCGGGTCGACCCGGCCAGCGGGGTGACCCGCACGGTCGACCTCGACGGGGAGTCCCTTCCGCACAACGACGGGCAGCTGCGCTCCGGTCGGGACCTGTACGTGGTGCGCAACCGCGCGAACACGGTGACCCGGCTGGAGCTGAACCGGGCGGGCACCTCGGCCAGGGTCGTCCGGCACGCCACCGACCCGCGCTTCGACGTCCCGGCAACCATGGCCGCGTTCGGGCCCCGGTTCTACCTGGTCAACGCACGCTTCGGCACGCCGCCGACCCCGCAGACCAGCTACCGCGCCGTGGCCATCCACCGCTTCTAGGGAAAGGCCCTGAACGTGGCGTTCGCGACGTTCAATGTCGCGAACGGCACTTTTGGGACGTCCACCGTCCGGAAAGCCACGTTCAGGGCTTCGCGCCCAGCCGGAGCAGGATCTCGTCGAGCTGCTCCAGCAGGGGGTTGGGGTCCTCACCGGTGGAGGCGCGCAGGTAGAGGCCGTCGCCGATCAGCGTGACCAGCTCGGCGGTCAGCGGGTCGTCCAGGTGCTCGACCAGCAACTCCCGCCACGGGCGCATGCAGGCCTGCAGGGACTCGGCGGCCTTGGGCTCGTCGCCTGCCAGCCGGACCGCGGCCAGGGTGGTGCGGTGCCACGGGTTGTCCATGCTGGCGTCGGTGACCGAGGACCGCAGGTAGTACCGCACCACGCCGTCCTCGGCCTCGCGCGCCTTCGCCAGGTCCGCGTCGTTCAGCAGGGACATCCGCTCCAGCAGGCCGTCGAGCAGGGCGTCCTTGGACCCGAAGTGGTACAGCAACCCGCCCTTGGACACCCCGGCCCGCGCCGCGACGGCGTCCAGGGTGACGGCGGCGGGGCCGTGGTTGAGCAGGATTTCCTCGTAGGCGTCCAGGATCCGGTCCCGGGATGAAGGCTTCGGCACGCGCTTGACTGTACCGTCTGGACGGTCTACCTTCAATGGAAGGCGGAAACTGTACCGTCCAGACTGTTAAGTACAAGGGGAGATCATGGTCAAGGCAGGACGCAGGGAGTGGCTCGCGCTGGGCGTGCTCACGCTGCCGGTGCTGCTGATCAGCGTGGACATGACCGTGCTTGGGTTCGCGCTGCCGTACCTGAGCGAGGACCTGGCGCCCACCGGCGCGCAACAGCTGTGGATCGTGGACAGCTACGGCTTCCTGCTGGCCGGGCTGCTGATCACCATGGGCACCCTTGGCGACCGGATCGGCAGGCGCAAGCTGCTGCTGGCCGGTGCGGCCGCCTTCGGAATCGCCTCGATTATCGCGGCCTTCTCCACCAGCGCCGTCATGCTGATCGTCGCGCGGGCGCTGCTCGGCATCGGCGGGGCGACGCTGATGCCGTCCACCCTCTCGCTGATCCGCACCGTGTTCACCGACGACCGGCAGCGCCGGATCGCGATCGCGGCCTGGGCCGCCACCTTCTCCGGCGGCATGGCGCTCGGGCCGGTGCTCGGCGGCTGGCTGCTGGAGCACTTCTGGTGGGGCTCGGTCTTCCTGATCAACGTGCCGGTAATGGTCCTGTTGCTGGCGCTCGGCCCGTTCCTGCTGCCGGAGGCGCGGGACCCGAATCCTGGCCGGTTCGACCCGCTCTCGGCCGTGCTCTCGCTGGCCGCGGTGCTGCCGGTGGTCTACGGCATCAAGAAGATCGCGGAAAGCGGGCCGGACCTGCTCGGCATCGGCGCGATCCTGGTTGGCTTCGCCGTTGGCATCCGGTTCCTCAACCGGCAGCGGCAGCTGGCCGATCCGATGCTGGATCTCGACCTGTTCCGCGACCGGAGGTTCAGCGTCTCGGTCGGCACCAACACCCTCGGGGTGTTCGCGCTGAGCAGCGTGTTCTTCCTTGCGCCGCAGTACCTGCAACTCGTGCTCGGGATGAGCCCGGTGACCGCGGCGCTGTGGATGCTGCCCGCGACGGCGGCCGGGGTGGTGAGCTCGCTGGCCGCCGCGCGGCTGGCAGGCCGGTTCCCGGTGCCGAAGCTGATCGGGATCGGCCTGCTGACCGCGGCCGCCGGTTTCCTCGCCCTGACCCAGGTCGGGGTGGAGTCCGGGCTCGCCGCGCTGGTGGCCGGATTCGTGCTGGTCGGCGCGGGGGTTCCGCTGTCCGAGGCGCTGACCACCGACCTGGCGATCTCCACCGCGCCGCCGCGCCGTGCCGGGGCCGCCTCGGCCATCTCCGAGACCGGGTTCGAGCTCGGCGGGGCGCTGGGCGTTGCGGTGCTGGGCAGCGTGGCCACCGCGGTCTACCGCTCCGAGCTGCCCTGGACGGCTCCGGCCGCGGCCAAGGACACCCTTGGCGGCGCCGTGGCCACCGCGCAGCAGCTACCCCCCTGGCAGGCAGCGGAGTTGCTGGGCAGCGCGCAGCAGGCGTTCGTGCACGGTATCCAGGTCTCCGCCGTGCTGGGTGCGGTGCTGCTGGCCTACACCGCGGTGCAGGCGATGGTGCTCCTGCGGACCCACCGGGAGGGCTACCGTGGGCGGCATGAGCAACGACGCCCTGCTGGCCAGACTCCGTGACGAGCTCGGCAAGGACGCCGTGCTCACCGACGCCGATGTCACCGCGAGCTACTCCAGGGACATGATGCCGCTGGCCCCGGCGGGCAGCCCGCTCGCCGTGGTGCTGCCAGCCGATGTCGCCGGGGTACAGGCCACCGTGCGTGCCTGCGCGGAGGCCGGGGTGCCGATCGTGCCGCGCGGGGCGGGCAGTGGGCTCTCCGGCGCGGCGAACGCGATCGACGGCTGCGTGGTGCTGGCCCTCACCAAGCTGAACCAGATCGTCGAGGTGGACCCGGCCAACCGGCTGGCCGTGGTGCAGCCAGGGGTGGTGAACCTGGACCTGCGGGACGCGGTGGAGAAGCACGGGCTGTTCTATCCGCCGGACCCCTCCAGCTACGACTGGTGCACGATCGGCGGCAACCTCTCCACCAACGCGGGCGGGCTGTGCTGCGTGAAGTACGGGGTCACCACCGACTCGGTGCTCGGGCTGGAGGTCGTACTCGCCGACGGCTCGCTGCTGCGGACCGGCCGTCGCACGGTCAAGGGGGTAGCGGGCTACGACCTGGCCCGGCTGTTCATCGGCAGCGAGGGCACCCTCGGCGTGATCACCCAGGCCACCGTCGCCCTGCGTCCGCTACCGCAGGCCCCGGCCACCCTGGTCGCCGGTTTCCCCAGCACCGAGGCCGCAGGCGAGGCGGTGGCCAGGGTGGTGCGCGAGGGCCTGGTCCCCTCGCTGATGGAGATCATGGACGCCACCTCGATCAAGGCGTCCGAGGCCTACCTCAAGACCGATATCGGCGCGGGCTCCGGCTGCCAGGCACTGCTGCTGTGCCAGTCCGACTCCGGCGGTGAGGTGGCCCGCCGCGAGCTCGCCGTGCTGGAGCAGATCTGCCTGGACTGCGGCTCCGATATGACCTACGCGACCGATGACCTCGCCGAGGGCAACATGCTGTTGCAGGCGCGCCGGGTCGTGCTCACTGCGCTGGAGCTGTACGGCACCTGGCTCACCGACGACGTGTGCGTGCCGCGCACCCGGATCGCCGAGCTGATCGCGGGCTGCCACCGGATCAGCGAGGAGGTCGGACTGCGCATCGCCGTGGTCGGGCACGCGGGGGACGGCAATATGCACCCCACGATCGTCTACGACCCCACCTCGCCTGAGGAGTCCGCCAGGGCGCACCGGGCCTTCGACGACATCCTCGAGGTCGGGATGACCCTTGGCGGCACGGTCACCGGGGAGCATGGGATCGGCAAGATCAAGCAGGACTGGCTGGAACGCGAGATCGGCCCGGTCGGCATGCGGGTGCACCGGCAGATCAAGGCCGCGCTGGATCCGGACAACCTGTTCAACCCGGGCTCCATGTTCGCGCCGGGGTGACCCGTGCGGCCGCATACGGAACGGGGCAGCGGGCCGCTGGGCAGCTGGGAGCTGGTCAGGGGCGCGCCCCATCCGGACCTGCGCGCCCAGGTGCGGCGCTACCTCGGCTACGCGGAACACACGAGTTTCACCCGGCGCCGCGAGGTGCCGACCGTGCTGGTCCCGCTGATCATCAACCTCGGCCCGCCGCTGCGGGTCGGCGGGCAGGCCTACCGGCTCGGGTTCCTCGCCGGCCTTTCGGACTCGGCAGGCATCGTGGAATCCGGCGGGGAGCAGGCCTGCATCCAGGTGGACTTCACCCCGCTCGGCGCCCGGCTGCTGCTGGACCGCCCGCTGCGCGAGCTGACCAATCGGGCCGCGGACATCCAGGAGGCCTTCGGGTATGCCGGGCAGGAGCTGGTCGAGCGGCTGCACGCCGAACCGGACTGGGACAACCGGTTCCGGCTGCTGGACACTTTCCTCGGGCGCAGGCTGGCCTCGGCCGCCGGGGTGCCACCGGACCTGGCCTGGGCCTGGCGGCGGCTGGCCCGCACCGCGGGTGCGCTGCCGGTCGCGGCGCTGGCGGCCGAGCTGGGCTGTAGCCGCAAGCACCTGACCGCGCGGTTCACCGAGCATCTCGGCCTTCCGCCCAAGACGCTGGCCCGCATCCTGCGGTTCCACGGCGTGGTCGGCGAGCTGAACCGGTTGTCCGGACCCGTCCGGCTGGCCGAGCTCGCCGCCCGGCACGGCTACTACGACCAGGCCCACCTCAGCCGCGAGTTCCGCGCGCTGGCCGGGCTCAGCCCCAGCGAACACCTGCGCCGCAGCAGCCCGGAGTACGGCCTGATCGAGTGACATTCGTCCAAGCCCGCGCCCGGCGGCGCCCGTAGCGTCCCCGGCATGAACGAGATCACCGTCCCGAGCATCAACCCCTTGCTGTTCTGTGCCGATGTACGTGCCAGCCAGGACTTCCTGGTCGAGGCGTTCGGACTGGAACCCGGCCCGGCGCACGATGGGCACGCCATCGCCTACCTCGGCACCGCCACCGTGCACCTGTCCACCCCGCACCCCGGCAGCATGGAACCGGCGGGCCAGGTGTCCGTCCTGCACGCGCTGGTGCTCAGCTACGTCGAGGATGTGGACGCGGTGTACCGGCGGGCAAGGGCCGCGGGCGCGAAGGTGGAGTACGAGGTCCAGGACATGCCCTACGGCCAGCGCGAATGCGGCCTGCGCGACCTGGATGGGAATCTGTGGAGCTTCGCCACCCCGAACTAGATCAGGGTGAGCAGCCCGATCACCGAACCGGCCGCGAGGCCGAGCAGCACGGCCAGCAGCAGGATCCAGCGCACCGGCGGCGGGGCGGGGCCCGCCACCCGCTGCTCCACCGTGGCCTGCTCCGGTTCGGCCTCGCCCGCCCTGGCCTCCATCGACTCCAGCGCGGCCCGCTCGTGCTCCAGCGAGTTCGCCGCCGGGCCGGACAGCAGGCCGTAGCTGTGCGGGACCTCGGCGGCCGGCTTCGGCCCGATGACCGAGGTGTTGTCGAACACGGAGACGTCGAACTCGCGCGGGCGCTCCGCCTGCGGCGCGGAGCGTGCCTGGGCACGTAGCGCCTCCGCCAGCAGCCATTCGTGTTCGGCGGAGCCGGCGGAGTCAGCGGAGTCGGCGGGCTCGGTCACCCCTCTCACGCTAGTGCCCGGCCAAGTGGATCATTCGGGCAACCCGCGCCACGTGACGGTCAGCCGAGCAGGCCGGAGCGTAGCCACATCCGCCGGGTGGGCCCGCCGATCAGGTCGGCATCGGAAAGGAACCGCACCACCCGCTCGGCGCCGTGCCGCTTGGCCTCCTGGTGATGCGGGTTCGCCAGGGCCTGCCTGCGCGCTTCCTTCGGATCCAGCCCTGCCCTGGCGTACTGCGCGGGCCGGGTCAGCGCGGTGGCCAGCAGCATTGCACCCTGCGCGGCCACATAACGCGCGAACTCCTTGTCCAGCCTGCGCACCCTGCCCATCCCGCGCAGCAGGTCCTCCCGCGCGTAGCGCACATGCCGCGCCTCCTCGGTGACGTGGATCCGCATCACCGCACGCACGATCGGTTGCAGGTTCTCGTCCCGCATGGTGTCCCGCTGCAGGACGTCGAAGACCTCCTCGCCCATCAGCGTCGCCGCCCACATCGACGGCCCGCGCAGCACGAACGGCAGCGCCTGGCCGAGCACGTACCAGCGCAGGTCCTGCCGGTAGGGCCTGCCGCCCACCTTCTCGATCAGCCTGCCGAACATGGTGGAGTGCCTGCATTCCTCGGCGACCTCGGTGTAGGCGTAGTGCACATGCCGCGAGCGCGGGTCGCCGTGGTAGGCCAGCCGCATCAGCATCTGCATCAGGATGGTCTCGAACCAGATCCCCACGCTCACCGTGTTGATCATTTCCTGCTTGGACAGTTCGAGCCGTTGCTGCCTGCTCATCCGTTGCCACAGCTCGGTTCCGTACAGGGTGACCAGCTGTTCCGGCACGAAGAACTTGTCCGGCTCCAGCGGAGCATCCCAGTCGATGTCCACTTCAGGGTCGTAGCTCAGCCGCGCCGAGGACTGCTGCAGGCGCTGCGCGGTGACCTCGCGGTCGGGCGGTGTCGGGGTGCGGCGGTTCATGGACCGCTCCTCTCGCCGGGACACCCAAAGATTAGAACGGTCATTGAAAGAATGGAAGACTAAACTTTCCCGCCGTGGTCATCCTGCTGCTCATCGGGCTGCAGCAGCGGCCCGAACCGGTCGGCAAGCCAGGCGCTCAGCTCCCGGCTCATCGACCTGGCCAGCGAGGCCGACACCGCCGCCTGTGCCTGCGGGCGCAACCGCTTGGCCCGCTCGGTGAGCTCGGGCACCTCCTCCGCCCTCGGTGTCCACTGTGGATCGTCCGTGGGTAGTACGTGCTGGTCGACCAGCTCAAGGAACAGCCTGGCGAGCTCGTCGGTATGCCGCTGGATCTGCTCGGCGATGTCCAGTACCACCGGCATCGGCACCCCCGCGGCCAGCAGCTCGCGCCCCGCCTGAAGCAGCCGCGGGCTGCGCACTATCAGGTGCACCCCCTGCTGCTCCACGATCCCCAGCCGCAGCGCCCGCTTGATCGTGCCCGGCCCGGCGTGCCGCCCGAACTCCCTTGCCAGCTCGGCGATCGGGATCCGTTGCGGTACCTCGTCCGACCACGGCTGGGTGAGCGCCTCCTCCAGGCCGAGTACGTCGCCGAGGTCGCGACCCTCCTCCCAGGCGGAGATCATCTCGCGGATCTGCGCGAAGGTGTAGCCGCGCTCCAGCATCCCCAGCACCAGCCGTAGCCGGGCCAGATGCGCCTCGGTGTAGACGGCCACCCTGCCGCGCCGCATCGGCGGCGGCAGCAGGCCGCGATCCTGGTAGACCCGAACGTTGCCGACCGTCGTCCCCGCCGCACGAGCGAGATCGTCGACCCGGTACTCGGTACCTGACTCGGACACCCGCGGGAGTGTAGGAGGCCGGGCAAGGCCGCCATACCGCCGGTGAATGGATTCCGAACCCGGCCGCCTTGACCCCGTGATCAATCCACTGCCAGACTCGGCGAGCCTGACGTATGACAGAAATCATATTTCACGATACGGAA
The DNA here is from genome assembly GCF_018885265.1 of Amycolatopsis aidingensis. Taxonomy (GTDB): domain Bacteria; phylum Actinomycetota; class Actinomycetes; order Mycobacteriales; family Pseudonocardiaceae; genus Amycolatopsis; species Amycolatopsis aidingensis. The sequence continues at coordinate 7,376,281 of NZ_CP076538.1, read as the reverse complement.
ATGGCCTGATCATGGACAACCTGGGTGTCCTCAGCCTGGTCGCACTCGCCCCCATCGTGGTCGTCGGCATCCTGCTGGTGGGTTTCCGCTGGCCCGCCAAGTACGCGATGCCACTCGGTTTCGTCGTGGTGGTGCTCTCCGCCGCGTACGTCTGGGAGGTCGAGCCGGTGGTGATCGCGGCCTCCAGTATCGAGGGGCTGATCCTGGCCTGCGGCCTGCTCTACATCGTCTTCGGCGCACTGCTGCTGCTCGGCACGCTGGCAGGCAGCGGGGCACTCGCCTCGATCCGGGCCACCTTCACCGATATCAGCCCGGACCGGCGGGTACAGGCGATCATCATCGGCTGGCTGTTCGGCAGCTTCATCGAGGGCGCATCCGGCTTCGGAACCCCGGCCGCCGTGGTCGCGCCCCTGCTGCTCGCGCTCGGCTTCCCTGCGATGGCGGCGGTGATGGTCGGGCTGACCATCCAGAGCACACCGGTGACTTTCGGCGCGGTCGGCACGCCGATTCTGGTCGGGGTGAACGACGGCCTCAGCGGCAGCCAGGAGGTCCAGCAGCGGGTGTCGGTGCTGGGACTGGAGCTGCCCGACTACATCGCCCGGATCGCCCTGGACGCCGCCGTGGTGCACGCCATCGTGGGCACCCTGATCCCGCTGCTGCTGGCCTGCATGCTCACCGGGTTCTTCGGCGGGCGCGGGTGGCGCGGGTTCGCCGACGGCCTGAAGGTGTGGCGGTTCGCGCTGTTCGCCGCGCTGGCCATGACCGTGCCGTACGTGCTGGTCGCGGCCCTGCTCGGCCCGGAGTTCCCCGCGCTGCTCGGTGGCCTGGTCGGCCTTGCCGTCGTGGTCACCGCGGCCCGGCGCGGCCTTTTCCTGCCCGCGACACCCTGGCAGTTCCCGCCAAGGCAGGAGTGGCAACCGCGCTGGACCGGCACCGTGCGGCCGGACGCCGAGGTGGCGGGCAGGCGGATGCACCCCGGCCGGGCCTGGGCGCCGTATCTGCTGGTCGCGGTGCTGCTGGTGCTGACTCGCGCGGTGCAGCCGGTGCAGGAGTTCCTCACCGGGCTGTCGGTTGACTTCGACGGCATCCTCGGCACCGAGATCGGGGAGAGCCTGCAGCCGTTCTACCTACCCGGGTTCATCCTGATCGTGGCCAGCGTGGCGGCCTACGGGCTGCACCGGATGAACCCCACGCAGATCGCGGCCTCCTGGCGGGTGGCGGGAAGGCAGCTCGCAGGCGCCGCGGTGGCCCTGCTGTTCGCGCTGCCGCTGGTGCGGATCTTCATCAACTCCGGGGAGAACGCCGCGGGCTACGAGAGCATGCCACTGACCCTCGCCGACGGCGCGGCCTCGGTCGCGGGCGGGGCGTGGCCGTTGTTCGCGCCGTGGATCGGGGCGCTGGGCGCCTTCGTGGCGGGCAGCAACACGGTGAGCAACCTGATGTTCTCGCTGTTCCAGTTCTCCACCGCGGAGAACATCGGGGTGGCACCGGAGGCCGTGGTGGCCGGGCAGGCCGTTGGCGGCGCGGCCGGGAACATGATCACCGTGCACAACGTGGTGGCCGCCTCGGCCACGGTCGGCCTGCTCGGCAGGGAGGGCGACCTGATCCGCAAGACGATCTTCCCGATGATCTACTACTGCCTCGCGGGTGGCGTGCTGGTCTACGTGCTCGCTTCCTGACGGACGCCGGGCACCCAGCTGCCGCGGTGCAGCACCCGGGCCGGGCGCAGGTCCTCGTCCAGCACCACCAGGTCGGCGCGCAGGCCGGGGCTCAGCGTGCCGGCAAGGTCGGTCACGCCGAGCAGCTCAGCGGGCCGGGCCGAGGTGGCCCGTACCGCCTCCGGAACGCTCATCCCCGCGCCGAGCACCAGGTTGCGGAAGGCGGCGTCCATGGTGAGCGTGCTGCCTGCCAGCGAACCGTTACTGGCCAGCTTCGCCACCCCGTCCCGGACGTCCACGTCCAGCTTGCCGAGGGTGTAGGTGCCGTCCGCCGCGTCGGTTGCCGACATCGCGTCGGTGACCAGCACGGTCCGCGACCCGCCCGCATGCCGTGCGGCCAGCCGCAGCATGGTCGGGTGGACGTGCACCAGGTCACAGATCAGCTCGACGGTGACCCGCTCGTCGTCCAGCAGGGTCCCGATCGGCCCCGGTTCCCGGTGGTGCAGCGGGCGCATGCCGTTGAACAGGTGCGTCGCCACCGTGGCCCCGGCGTCCACGGCGGGCCGGATCTGCTCCTCCACCCCGTCGGTGTGCCCGACCGCGACGATCACCCCGGACTCGGCGAGCTGGCGCACGGCCTTGATCCCGCCGACCAGTTCCGGGGCCAGGGTGACCATCCGGACGTGCCCCTTGCCCGCGGCCAGCAGCGCGTCCACCGAGTCGGTGTCCGGTTCGCGCAGCGCCTCCGGGTCGTGCGCCCCGCACCGGGAGCGGGCGATGAACGGCCCCTCCAGGTGGATCCCGGCCAGGTCGCCGTCCTGCACCAGCTCGCCGAGCGCGGCCAGCTGGTCGGTCAGGATCGGGATCGGGTCGGAGACCAGGCTGGCCAGCATGGTGGTGGTGCCATGCCGGCGATGTGCCGCGATCGCGCGGACGAACTGGGCCCGGTCGGTGCTGGAGAACGACCCGCCGCCACCGCCATGGCAGTGCGTGTCGACGAACCCTGGCACCACCAGCGCCCCGCCGACGTCCACCTGCTCGCCTTCGGGCGGGACCCCGGTACCGAGACCGGTGATCAGCTCGCCGGAGACCGCGAGCCAACCGGAGTCCATTATTCCGTTCGGGCTCGCCACTCGGGCGCCCGTGATCACGAAGTTTCCGGTACCGTTCACACCAACAGCATATTGGTCCAGACCAGCCCCCAGTGAAAAACCCCCGTACTTCGACGCCAGCTCGTTATTTATGACCCTCGTGCATGGTCTTCTGCAGTGCTTCGAGCGCCCGGCTGGCCGTCGACTTCACCGTGCCCTTGGAGATCCCGGCCGCCTCGGAGATCTCCGCCTCGGACAACCCGCCGTAGTACCGCAGCACCAGCACCTCACGCTGCCGTGGCGGCAGCTTCGCCAGCGCGTTGACCACCGACTGGTGCTCGGTGGACAGCATGGCCAGGCTCTCCGCCGAGCGGGCGTTGGCGGTGTGCGGCGGCACGTAGTCCCGTGCCGTCTTACGCCGCCGCAGCACACTGCGGGAGCCGTTGACCACCGCGGTGCGCAGGTAGCCGACCGCGGCCGCGGCGTCCCGCAGCCTGCCCCAGTTGCGGTGCAGTCCGGTGAACGCCTCCTGCACCACGTCCTCCGCCGTGGCCGGCTCGTCCACCAGCAGGATGGCCAGCCGGACCAGCCGCATCCGGTGCGTGCGGTAGAGGTCCTCCAGGGTCAGCGGGGCCGAGGGTTCGCTGGGCCGCGCGGGTGTGTCGATCGTGCGCAGATGTCCGAGCGTGCGTTCGACACTGCTCTCCGCGGGGCCCTGCATCGATACCTGCCCGTCCTCGACCGGTTGACTGCTGACTACGGTGGGTTCGCCGTACGCGCCCCCAGCTGAGGACACGCACACAAAGCGTATCGGGTCACCCGGTCGGCGCCAGCGGTTCCGGTCGTGATCACGGAACTGGACTAGTCCACCACCGCGCGGGTCGCCGCGCGCCCGCCGTGCCCGGTGACCGAGGCCTCCCTTGCGCCCCGGGCGGCGATGTCCTCCAGCGCCGCCCGGTCGGCAGCAGGCACCCGGAACCGGGCACCGAGCTCGATCATCGGGGGCAGCAGCGACCTGATCAGCTTCATCGCACCGACCCAGCGCGGCACGTGGATGGTGCGCGCCCGCCGCTCGATCCCGGCATGCAGCTGCTCCAGCGCCAGCTCCAGCGGGTAGGTCTTGCCGAACAGGCCGGGCATCCCTGCCCTGAGCTTGCCGAACACCGGGTGCGCGTCGGCGCTCTCCACCAGGTCGGTGCGGATCCAGGTGGGATGTGCGACCCCCACCCGCACGCCGAGGTGGCGGACCTCCGCGCGCAGGCTGTTGCAGAACGCCTCCACCCCGGCCTTGGCCGCCGTGTAGTTCGCCATTCCCGGCGGGTGCGCGATCGCGGCGAAGGAGGAGATCGCGAGCAGGTAACCCTTGCGCTCGATGACGTGCGGCAGGGTGACCCGGAAGGTGCGCCAGACCCCGAGCAGGTCGACCTCGATCACCTTCTCGAAGGCGGCCGGGTCCACCGAGCGGACGAAGCCGGTGGTCGCGATCCCGGCGTTGGCGATCACGACGTCGATCCCGCCGAAGTGCTCGACCACCCCCGCGGTGGCCGCGCGCAGGGCCGCCCAGTCGGTGACGTCGGCCTCCCATGCCCGCGCGCCGTTGCCGATCCGCTCGGCCACCGCGTGCATCTCGTCGATCTCCAGCCCGACCAGCGCCACCTTCGCGCCCTGCGCGGCCAGGCGGTCGGCCAGGCCGGCGCCGATGCCACGCGCCGCGCCGGTGATCAACACCACGGTGTCCCTTCCGGACTTCCGGGAACCGGTCAGCCGGGCAAGCGGATTCGCCATGGGTCCTCCTCGACACCTTGTTTTGCCTGCTGGCGGAAGGGTACAGAACTTACTCACGGTAGGCTACTGGCGGGTAAGTATGGTTGGGGAATTCCTTACGAACTTCGGCCGTTGGCAGCGGCATGGGTATCGAACTGGGCAAGATCGGAGTATGGCGAGCCGGGGCGGTCGGTCCGGAGTTCGCCGTCGAGGCCGAGCGGCTGGGGTACGGCGCGATCTGGGTCGGTGGCTCGCCACCCGCCGATCTCGCCGCGGTGGACGGGCTGCTCGAGGAGACCCGCAAGCTCGTGATCGCCACCGGGATCGTGAACATGTGGACCGCAGACGCGGCCGAGGTCGCCGCCTCCTATCACCGGATCGCCGCCCGGTACGGGAACCGCTTCCTGCTCGGGGTCGGGGTCGGGCACCCGGAGATGCAGGACGCCTACACCAGCCCGTACCAGAAGATCCTGCGGTACCTGGACGAACTGGACGCCGCCGAGGTGCCAGCCGGATCGGTGGCGCTGGCCGCGCTCGGCCCGAAGGTGCTGCGACTGGCCGCCGAGCGGACCGCGGGCGCGCACCCGTACCTGACCACCCCCGAGCACACCCGGATAGCCCGCGAGACGCTGGGCTCCGGCCCGTTGCTGGCGCCCGAGCAGAAGGTGGTGCTGGAAACCGACCCGGAGCGCGCGCGGACGATCGCCCGGCCGGTGGTCGGCGCCTACCTCGGCCTGCGCAACTACACCAACAGCCTGCTCCGCTTCGGCTACACCGAGCTGGACTTCCTCAACGGCGGCAGCGACCGGCTGGTGGACGCCCTCGCGCTGCACGGGGACGCCGCGACCATCGCAAGGGGTATCACCGCACACCTGGAGGCCGGGGCCGACCATGTCGCGGTCCAGGTGCTCACCGCGGACGGCGCCGACCCGCTGCCCGCCTACCGGGAGCTCGCCGCCGCCTTGTTCTAGCGGTCCCCTCGTGGGGTGCTGCCTTGCCGCGGATGCCTCGTAGGATGCGGGCGTAGGCGCCTGCTATCCGAGGAGGACTGAACCCATGCCCATCGCGACCCCCGAGGTCTACGCGGAGATGCTGGACAAGGCCAAGGGAGGAGAGTTCGCCTACCCGGCCATCAACGTGACCTCGTCGGAGACCCTGAACGCCGCGCTGCGCGGCTTCGCCGAGGCGGAGAGCGACGGGATCATCCAGTTCTCCACCGGCGGTTCCGAGTTCGCCTCCGGCACCAAGGTCAAGGACATGGTCACCGGTGCCACCGCGCTGGCCGAGTTCGCGCACGTGGTCGCCGCCAAGTACCCGGTGAACATCGCGCTGCACACCGACCACTGCCCGAAGGACAAGCTGGACGGCTTCGTCCGGCCGCTGCTGGAGATCTCGCAGGAGCGGGTGAACCGCGGGGAGAACCCGCTGTTCCAGTCGCATATGTGGGACGGCTCGGCGATCGACCTTGACGAGAACCTGGAGATCGCGGGTGAGCTGCTGGCCAAGGCCGCCGCCGCGAAGATCATCCTTGAGGTCGAGATCGGCGTCGTCGGCGGTGAGGAGGACGGCGTCTCGAACGAGATCAACGAGAAGCTGTACACCGCCGAGGGCGACTTCGTGAAGACCGTGGACACGCTCGGTGCCGGGGACAAGGGCCGGTACCTGCTCGCCGCCACCTTCGGCAACGTGCACGGCTCGTACAAGCCTGGCGCGGTCCAGCTGCGGCCGGACGTGCTCAAGCGCGGGCAGGCGGTGGCCGCGGAGAAGCTCGGGCTGCCCGAGGGGTCCAAGCCGTTCGAGCTGGTGTTCCACGGCGGTTCCGGCTCGCTGCTGGAGGAGATCCACGAGGCTGTGTCCTACGGCGTGATCAAGATGAACGTGGACACCGACACCCAGTACGCCTTCTCCCGCCCGATCGCCGACCACTTCTTCAAGAACTACGATGGCGTGCTGAAGATCGACGGCGAGGTTGGCAACAAGAAGGCCTACGACCCGCGCAGCTACCTCAAGGTCGCCGAGGCCGCCATGGCCGACCGCGTGGTGGAGGCCACCCAGGCCCTCAAGTCCACCGGCCAGACCCTCCGCTGACCAGCCAACTGCTGTGAGTGTCCCTTTCACTGCGAAATTCGCAGCCGAAAGGGACACTCACAGCAAGCAGGAGTTCACCCGGGTGGGTGGTGGATTTGCCCGGGGGCAAGGGGTAACGGCAAGGTGACCGGATGATGCCCAAACGCGTTGTGGCCGCGGTGCTGATCGCCGCGCTGGTGCTGGTCGGCGCGACCACGGCGTTGACCGCCTTGCTCTGAGCCGCCTCCCCGGCCGTTCTGCCAGAATTGCGGCATGACGCACGCCAACCTGCTCGGTCCCGAGCCGACCCGCCTGCCGGAACGCGCCGACGCCGAGGCCGCGATGGACTCCGGCACCGATCCCGCCGAGGTCGCCGCCGAGCATCCGGACTACAGCGAGGCGTGGGCGGCGCTGGCCGAGAAGTCCCTTGCCGCGGGCGAGGTGATCGCCGCCTATGCCTACGCGCGCACCGGCTACCACCGCGGACTCGACCAGCTGCGCCGCGCGGGCTGGAAGGGGCACGGCCCGGTGCCATGGGAGCACCGTCCGAACCAGGGTTTCCTGCGGGCACTGGCCGCCCTCGGCACCGCGGCGGGCCGGATCGGGGAGACCGAGGAGTACGAGCGCTGCAAGCAGTTCCTCACCGAATCCGATCCCGCCGCGGCTGAGGCGGCCGGGCTCAGCTGAGTCAGGGCATCAGAACCGCCCGCAGTTGTCCGGCGGCGTCTTGCCTGCGAACCGGTCGCCGAGCCAGAGGAACATCTCCGGGAACGCCCGGATCGCGCCGCCCACATGCGTGGGCACCAGTGAGCTGCTGAACTGCACGGTCGTGCCATCGGCGCACCAGTCGCGGGCCATCTGCCTGCCCTGGCCATAGGGCACGATGTCGTCCAGCACGCTGTGCACCACCAGCATCGGCACCTCGGGCGCCCGCTCGCCGATCCGCTGCTCGGCGACCCGCGAGGCATACGGCTCCTCGCCGAGGTAGGCCGAGAGCGGGCGCCCGTCCTTGGTCAGGCCGGTCGACTTGGTGAAGGCATGCGCCACGATCGCCTGCGGGGTGCACTGGTGCTCGACCTCGGCCAGCAGCCGCTTGCCCCGCTCGTTCAGCACGTCCGGGATGTTCAGCTCGGGGTAGGCCTCGTCCATGCTGAGCAGCGCGTAGCCGAGGAAGCCCGCGGCATAGTGCCCGTCCAGGTTCCGCGCCACCTTGGCGAGGTCGGCCGGGACCGCACCGGCGTAGGAGCCGCGCAGGTCCAGCTCCGGCGCGTACTCCGGGTGCAGCTCGGCCGCCGCGGCCGAGGCACCGCCGCCCTGCGAGTAGCCCGCTGTGGCCACCGGCCCCGCGTCCGGCAGGTTCGCCTCGGGCAGCCGCTGCGCGGCCCGGACCGCGTCGAGCACGGCGTGTCCCTCGGCCGCCCGGTTCACGTAGGTGTGCACACCCGGCGTGCCCAGCCCCTCGTAGTCGGTGACCACCACGCCGTAGCCGCGGGTCAGCAGGCCCGCGATGAACGGACCCTCGTACTCCAGTCCCGCGGACAGTGCCTTGGATGGCGCGCACTCGTCCCCGACGCCCTGGGTGCCCGGCGCGTACCCGACGACCGGGCGCTCGCCTTCGCCCCGCCACGGCGAGTTCGGGGTCAGCACGGTGCCGGTGACCGCGATCGGTTCACCGTGGGTGTCGGTGCTGCGGTACATGATCCGCTGGACCTGCGCGTCCGGCCGGATCAGCTTGATCGGGTCGATGAAGAACTCGGCAGGCTCGTGCCGGATGATGTCGCCGTTCTCGCCCGGGGGCAGCGGAGTCGGGGGATCGTAGAACGACTCCGCGGCTGCCGGGGCCGCCCCGACCGTCAGCACGGCCAGGCCGGTGACCGCGGCGAGCAGGGTGCCGAGCAGCCTGCGGGCGCGGGAGGGAACGCGCATAACTTGCTCCTCGTTGAGCGGGAAAGTTTTCGACAATAATGTCGAAAAAAGATTGGGTGAGGTGACTCACGATGTCAACCCCGTCCCGCAGGGGCCCGGGACGTCCGCGCAAGCTCCCGGTCGCGCAGCAGCGGACGCTCGTGCTGGCCGCGGCCCGGCAGGTGTTCGCCGAGCAGGGGCTGCAGGCCGCCACGGTGGGGCAGATCGCGGCGCGGGCCGGGTTAACCCGGCAGAGCGTGTACGAGCACTTCGGGGACAAGGCCGGGCTGTTCGCCGAGGTCGTTGCCGAGGTGGAGAACCTGGCCTACGAGTGGATCAGCGCCAGGGCGATGGACGAGACCGCGCCGGACCTGCGGGCGTGGGCACGGCGCAACTACGCCGCCCTGTTCGACTTCGTGCACGAGCATCCGGCGGCCCTGCCGGTGCTGCAGGAGGCCGAGCGCGCGGGTGATCCGGCGATGACCCGCATCCGCGACCGGCTGGCCCCGCTCTACACCGAGGCCAGCAGGCAGCGCTGGGCGGCGCACGGGGTGGAACCGGGCCGGGCGGACACCGCGCTGGTCGCCATGTACTTCGCGATGACGGAGACGCTGGTACGGCTGGACTGGCGGGGTACGGCCCCGGACCGCGCGGCCCTGATCGACCTGCTCACCGAGTTCACCGTCGGCGGGGTGCTGCGGCTGTACGAGCAGGGCGGCGACATCCTCGGCAGGCTCCGCTAACCAAAGGCCCTGAACGTGGCTTTCCGGACGTTGAACGTCCCAAAAGTGCCGTTCGCAACGCTGAGCGTCGCGAACGCCACGTTCAGCGCTCTGCTCCGGCGCGGATCAGCCGCAGGTCCTCGGTGTGCCGGTACCAGGTCCACCGGTTCACCGCCCTGGAGAACGGCACCCCGTCCAGGATCGGCGTGGTGGGCAGGCTGCCGAGCTCGAAGGCGCGGCCGGCGAAGGTGGACCGGCGCCGCAGCAACGTTCCCCTGGTGATCCGTACCACCAGTCCGGCCTCGGTGTCCGGCTCGACCTCGATCCGCCGGGCGGCGCCGCGCAGCGCCCGCTGGTCGTCGCAGTAACCAACGCCACGTACCGGTCCGATAACGCCACGCCCGGCCAGCACGCCGCCCGAATCGTCCCGGATCAGCGGGACCGGGTCCACCTCACCCTGCCAGGCCAGCGCGAGCGCGCGGATCGGGTCGGTGGGCAGCCCCCACAGCCGCGCCACCGCGGAATGCGGCTCGGCCGGGATGTAGCCGACCTTGGTGGTGCCGAGTTTTTCCTTGCGCAGCAGGCGAAGCAGCACGGCGGCGAGGTCGGCGTCGGTACCGGCGACCAGCAGGTGCGCGGCCTCCTCGCCGGTCAGCAGGGGGTCCACCGCGGCCTTGCCGGGGCGCGCGGGCAGCCGTTCGGTGCGCACGTCGTCGGCCTCGGGCAGCTCCGGCGCGTCCTGCCCGCAGATCAGTACCAGTCCGCGCACGTAACCATCCTCCGTTACAGTCATGCACCGGCATTCACCAGCGCCACCGGCCGAACGGCCGAATACAGTCCTGTTGCCGAACACCTGGAGTTTCACATGCCGGCCATCGTGCTCATCGGTGCCCAATGGGGCGACGAAGGCAAGGGCAAGGCCACCGACCTACTCGGGGACCGGGTGCAGTGGGTGGTGCGTTACCAGGGCGGCAACAACGCGGGCCACACCGTCGTGCTGCCGGACGGCCAGGACTTCGCGCTGCACCTCATTCCGTCCGGGATCCTCACCCCCGGTGTCACCAACGTGATCGGCAACGGGGTGGTGGTGAATCCCGGTGTGCTGCTGGACGAACTGGCCGGGCTCGAGGAGCGCGGGGTGGACACCGGCGGGCTGCTGCTCTCCGCCGACGCGCACCTGATCATGCCGTACCACGTGGCCATCGACAAAGTCACCGAGCGCTACCTCGGTGCCAAGAAGATCGGCACCACCGGTCGCGGGATCGGCCCCTGCTACCAGGACAAGGTGGCCAGGGTCGGGGTAAGGGTGCAGGACCTGCTGGACGAGAAGATCCTGCGGCAGAAGGTGGAAGCGGCCCTGGAGTTCAAGAACCAGGTACTGGTCAAGGTCTACAACCGCAAGGCGCTGGACGCCGAGCAGGTGGCCGACGAGGTGCTCGCCGCGGGGGAACGGTTCGCCCACCGCATCGCGGACACCCGGCTGGAGCTGAACAAGGCCCTCGAGCGCGGCGAGAGCGTGCTGCTGGAGGGCTCGCAGGGCACGCTGCTGGACGTGGACCACGGCACCTACCCGTTCGTCACCTCCTCCAACCCCACCTCGGGTGGTGCGAGCGCGGGCTCCGGGATCGGGCCCGGCCGGATCACCACGGTGCTCGGCATTCTCAAGGCCTACACCACCAGGGTCGGCTCCGGGCCCTTCCCGACCGAGCTGCACGACGAGTCGGGCGAGAACCTGCGCAAGTCCGGCGGGGAGTTCGGGGTCACCACCGGCCGGTCCCGGCGCACCGGCTGGTTCGACGCGGTGATCGCTCGCTACGCCGCCAGGGTCAACGGGGTGACCGACTTCTTCCTCACCAAGCTGGATGTGCTGTCCGGCCTGGAGAAGGTGCCGGTATGCGTGGCCTACGAGGTGGACGGGTTCCGTACCGAGGACATGCCGATGACGCAGACCGACGTGCACCACGCCACCCCGATCTACGAGGAGCTGCCCGGCTGGTGGGAGGACATCAGCGAGTGCCGCACCTTCGCCGGCCTTCCCGCCAACGCGCGGGCCTATGTGGAGCGGCTGGAGGAGCTCGCCGGTGCCAGGATCTCCGCGATCGGCGTCGGTCCAGGGCGGGAGCAGACCATCGTGCGGCACGAGTTCGCCTGACCCTTCCCACTCGCTGGGACACGGAAGATCACACCGGTGGTGCGGTTGCACACCGGTGTGAGCATCGGAGTGGCGCTGCCCGCACGCGACGCGGGCGAGACGGACAACCTGGTCGAGACCCTGATCGAACGCACCGCGCAGGCGGCAGCGGCCGGCCTGCGCTCGGCGTGGTTCCCGCAGATCATGGACGTGGACGCGATCACCATGGCCGCGCTGGCCGGGCGCGCGGTGCCGGAGATCGCGGTGGGGACCTACGTGGTGCCGATCTACCCCCGGCACCCGCTGCTGATCGGCGGTGCCGCGCAGACCGCGCAGGCGGCCACCGGTGGCCGGTTCACCCTCGGCGTGGGGCTGGGTGCGCAGAACGTTCAGGAACCGGCGTTCGGCGTTCCCTACCCGCCGCCCATCCAGAACCTGCGCGAGCAACTGACCGTGCTGCGCGAGGTGCTGGCCGGTGCGCAGGTGGACTACGCGGGCAAGCTGGTGACAGCCCGCCCGCCGCTGCCCACCAGGGTGCCGGGGGCACAGCCGCCCGTGCCGCTGCACGTGGCCGCGATGGGCCCGCAGGCGCTGAAGGTCACCGGGGAGCTGGCCGACGGCACGATGCCGTACCTGGCTGGCCCGCGGGCGCTCGGTGAGTTCATCGTGCCGTCCATCACCACCGCCGCCGAGCGGGCGGGCAGGCCCGCACCCGCCGTCATCGCCGCGGTGCCCGCGCTGGTCACCGGCAGGGTGGACGAGGCACGCGAGCGGTCAGCCGAGCAACTCGCCTTCTACGACACCATCCCGTCCTACCAGCGGGTCATCGAGCGGGAAGGAGCCTCCCGTGCCCTCGACCTTGCCCTGATCGGCGACGAGGAGACGGTCGCGGCGGGGCTGCGGCGGTACCTGGACGCGGGTGCGACCGAGCTGGTGCTGGTCAACACCGGCCTGAACGGCGAGCAGGACCGCCTGCGCACCTGGCGACTGGCAGGCGAGCTGGCCAGGAGCTTCCACTGAACGGAAGGCAACGGTAGTCAACCTCCGTACGCATTGCGCACCATCGGACGCTTAGCGAACACCGTCGCGATGAGGCACGGAGGTTGTGATGAACGCTGCCGGAGTACGGGACGCGCGCTGGGTCGTGCCGTTGTGCTGGGCGGCCGTCCTGCTCGACGGTTTCGACCTGGTGGTGCTCGGCGCGGTCATCCCCGTGTTGCTCGACGACGGGGTCTGGGGGATGACCGCGGGCACCGCCTCGGTGGTGTCCACCGTCGGGCTGGTCGGGATGATGCTGGGGGCGCTGGCGATCGGCACCGTCACCGATGTGATCGGCAGGCGTAAGGCGCTGATCCTTGCCGTGCTGTCCTTCTCCGGGTTCACCCTGCTGTGCGCCGTCGCGCCATCGGCCTTCCTGTTCGGGCTGCTGCGTTTCCTCGCCGGACTCGGCCTCGGTGGCTGCCTGCCGACCGCCATCACGCTGGTGACCGAGTTCGCCCGCGCCGGGCGGAACAGTTCGGCGACCACCACGATCATGACCGGCTACCACGTCGGTGCGGTGCTGACCGCGCTGCTCGGGCTGGTGGTGATCGAACCGCTGGGCTGGCGGGCGATGTTCGTGCTCGGCGCGGCGCCCGCGCTGGTGCTGCTCCCGCTGATGCTGCGGTACCTGCCGGAGTCGGAAGCCTTCGCCCAGGTGTCCCGTACCGAGCGCGGCGGGACGGCCGCCGTGCGCACGTTGTTCCACAATGGACTGTTGCGGGCGACGATCGCGTTCTGGGTCGCGTCCTTCATGGGACTGCTGCTGGTCTACGGGATGAACACCTGGCTGCCGGAGATCATGCGGGAGGCGGGTTACCCGCTCGGTGCGGCGCTTGGCTTCCTGCTGACCCTGAACGTCGGCGCGGTTCTCGGGCTGCTCGTCGCCGGGCGGGTCGCCGACCGGGTCGGCGTGCGGCCATCCGCGATCGGCTGGTTCGCCGCTGCCGCGGTGTTCCTCGCCCTGCTCAGCATCAAGCTGCCCGGGATCGGGGTCTATCTCGCCGTGCTGATCGCCGGATTCTTCGTGTTCAGCTCGCAGGTGCTGGTCTACGCCTACGTCGGCCGCACCTACCCGGCCGAGGGCCGGGCCACCGGACTCGGCTGGGCGGCCGGGGTCGGGCGGCTCGGCGCGATCAGCGGCCCGCTGCTTGGCGGCGCGCTGGTCTCGGCAGGCATCGCGTATCCGTGGGGTTTCTACGCCTTCGCGGCGGTGGGTGCCGTGGGCGCACTGGCCGTGCTGGCCGTCGGCTCGGCCAGGAAGGCGGAACCGACGGCCGGCGCCCGGTCCGGTTAGCGCTCTTCGCGTGCGGCCACCGCGATGTCCGGGTGGTCGGCGAACACCCCGTCGATCCCGGCGGCGCGGAACGCCTCGTACTCGGCGAAAATGTCGCCCCAGGCTGCCGGGTCGGCCGAGGACCGCAGGTTCGCGGGCAGGAAGGCGTTCTCCGCCCGGAAGGTGTAGGGGTGCACCTGCAACCGGAACCGGTGCGCATCGGCCACCAGGTTGGTCGGTTCGCCGAGGTTGCCGTCCTCGTCCCGCGGGATGACCCGGTTCTTGTCCGGGCCGATCCCGTCGGCGTAGCGGGCGATCTCGGCCAGCCCCGCGCGGGTCACCAGGTCGTCGTAGGTGCGCGGGTCGCCCTTGGCCACGAAGTCGTACGGCGCACCGGAGCCGCCGATCAGCTGCACCAGCGGGACGCGCAGCTCGTGCTCCAGCTGCTCGAGGTTGCTCACCTCGAAGGACTGCACGTACACCTTCGCGTGCCGGTGGTTCAGCCCGTTGCGGTTCAGCGTGCGCACCAGCGCGGGTTCCAGCGGCAGGCCCTGCTCGCGGAAGTAGGTCGGGTGCTTGGTCTCCGGGTAGATCCCGATCCGCCGGTGCAGCTGCCAGGACAACCGCCGGGACAGGTCGATGATCTCCTGCAGGGTGGGGATCTGGTAGCGGCCGTCGTAGATCGTGTTGTTCGGCCGCAGGTCCGGGATCCGCTCCTTGGCCCGCAGGGTCTTCAGCTCGGCGAGGGTGAAGTCCTCGGCGAACCAGCCGGTGACCTCCTCACCGTCCAGCACCTTGGTGGTCCTGCGGTCGGCGAACTCCGGCCGCTGCGCGACGTCGGTGGTGCCGCCGATCTCCGGTTCGTGCCGGGCGACCAGCACACCGTCCTTGGTGGTCACCAGGTCCGGTTCGATGTAGTCGGCGCCCATCCGCGCCGCCAGCTCGTAGCTGGCCAGCGTGTGCTCGGGGCGGTAGCCCGAGGCGCCTCGGTGTCCGACGACCACGAGCTCATCGTGCCCCCGTGCCGCACCGGCCGCAGCCGCACCGGCGGTACGGTCGTTGTCCTGCGCGGTCGCCGGACCGGCGGCGACACTCGTCACACTGAGCACGGCCAGGCCGGACAATGCCAGCGCCGCCAAGCGGGTTCTCACCATCGGGTGACCTCCAAGGGGAACTTTGCGACGTACCGCGCAACCCTCACCAGCGAGTGCGTCAAACGGGCGAAGCGAACCAGGATGTTCGCTGACGGGACGGTGAACGTCGCAGGGCGGGACGAGTCTAACCGCCACGCAGGGTCACCACCGCTATTCCTTCGACAAGCTAAGCATGTGGGGGAACTCGTCCATGAATTGCCCCGGAGCTACCCTTTGACACGTGCGCGTACTGGTAATCGGGTCCGGTGCCCGGGAACACGCTCTTGCCCTTGCCGTTTCGCATGATCCGGCGGTGACCGCACTGGCCTGTGCTCCCGGCAACGCGGGTACCGCGGCGGTGGCCGAGCAGCTCGCCGTGGACGTGGCCGACCCGTCCGCGATCGCCGAGCTGGCCGGCGGGTGGAAGGCCGACCTGGTGGTGATCGGTCCGGAGGTGCCACTGGTCGCCGGGGCCGCGGACGCCGTGCGCAAGACGGGCATCGCCTGCTTCGGTCCGTCCGCCGAGGCGGCCAGGATCGAGGGCTCCAAGTCCTTCGCCAAGGACGTGATGGCCGCGGCCAAGGTGCCGACCGCGCACAGTGAAGTGGTGGACAACCCGGCGCATCTGGACGCCGCGCTCGGCCGGTTCGGGCCGACCTGGGTGGTCAAGGACGACGGGCTCGCCGGGGGCAAGGGTGTCGTGGTCACCCAGGACGTCGACTTCGCCCGCAAGCACGCCATGACGCTGCTGGACGGCGGCCACCCCGTGCTCCTGGAGTCCTATTTGGACGGGCCGGAGGCCTCGTTGTTCTGCCTCGTGGACGGGCAGACCGTGGTGCCACTGGTGCCCGCGCAGGACTTCAAGCGGGTCGGCGACGGCGACGCGGGCCCGAACACCGGCGGGATGGGGGCCTACGCCCCGTTGCCGTGGGCGCCGCCCGGCCTGGTGGACGACATCGTGCAGACCATCGTGCGCCCGGTGGTTGACGAGCTCGCCGCGCGCGGTGCCCCGTTCTCCGGGCTGCTCTACGCCGGGCTCGCGCTGACCTCCTCCGGCCCGCAGGTGATCGAGTTCAACTGCCGGTTCGGCGACCCGGAGACCCAGGCCGTCCTGGCCCTGCTGCGCACCCCGCTTTCCGGGCTGCTGCACGCCACCGCCACCGGAAGGCTCGCCGAGCACCCGCCGCTGGAATGGGCCGAGGGCGCGGCGGTCACGGTGGTGCTGGCCGCGGACGGTTACCCGGGGCTACCGCGGACCGGTGACGTGATCACCGGCGCCGAGGCCGAGGGCGTGCTGCATGCGGGCACCCGCAGGCGGGAGGACGGTGCCGTGGTCTCGCACGGCGGCCGGGTGCTCGCCGTGGTCGGCACCGGCGAGGACCTCGAAGCCGCGCGGGAGCAGGCCTACCAGCGGGTAGGCAAGGTGCACCTGCTCGGCGCGCACCACCGCACGGACATCGCGTTGCGTGCGGCCCATGGCGAGATCGCCGTCCCGGCGGGCTGAGCGAATTCCGGAGTTCCGGGAACCGGCGGCGCGTCTCCCGCGTCCAAAACTCAGGCCGCCATAACACGCAGGTTGGTAGCCTGCGCAGAGGACTGGCCGGCTACCGACCGCAAGCGGGGGTGCGCACGATGTCAGACGATCCGCCGGAGCAGAACCCGCAATCGGGCGGTCCGGGCGCGGGCGGGGCCCTCGCCACGTACTCGCTCGGCGCTGGCGTGCCCACCGCGCCGGACGCGCGGGACATCCGGGTCGACCCTAGCAAGTTGCTCGAGGTCGCCTCGGTCATCGAGACCCAGGCCAACCAGCTGCAGGACAAGCTGCGGGCCCAGCTGGAGGCGCTGCGGATCGAGCCGCCGTCCCAGGACGTGGTGAGCATCCATGCGGTCGAGGCGTGGAACAACGTGATCGTGGACGGCGAGGAGTCCTACGAACGCCGGGTCCGCGCCTATGTCCAGGGGCTGCGGTCGCTGGTCGAGCAGCTGCGCGCGGCCAGCGCCGAGTACGAGGGCAGCGAGGACGAGCGGGCGGAGAGCTTCGGTGACCGGGTACCCGGGGCGTAGGCGCACCGTGCTGGTCGTGCTGGCCGCCGCCGGGCTGGCCGGCTGTGACTCCGCACCCGATGCGGGCCCCGCCCGCACCGAGACCCCGAGCGGGGAGCCGGGGCCGGGCCTCCAGCGCCCGGCCGAGCTGCCGCTGGACGGGGTGGACCCCTGTGCCCTGCTCGGCACCGCGGACCTGGACGCACTGGGGGTGAACAGCAGGCCCCGGCGGTCCGGCGCGGCCTGCTCCTTCGATGTGGACCGGACCGAGCCGTACTACTCCTACGTGCTGGAAACCATGCTGGACACCGGCCTGGGCTCGTGGGCAGAGCAGGCCCGGCAGGCACCGGCGCTGCGTACCAGGCCCAACTCGGTGGCCGGCTTCCCCGCGCTGACCAGGTACCGGGCGAGCAGGCAGCCGAGCGACTGCCAGACGCTGGTCGGGGTGGCCACCGGGCAGACGCTGCGGGCGCAGCTCTACCCGTTGAGCGGCCGGGCGTTCGGCCAGCAGCAACTGTGTGACATGTCGGAGCGGGCGGCGACGCTCGCGGTGCGGACGTTACGAGCGGGGAAGTGAGAGACAGATGGACGGTTCGATCGTTCAGTACGGCAGCCTCGCGGAGCTGGTTGGCCGGATCACCGACCAGCGCTTCGACGGCTACACCGACGAGGGCGTCGCCGAGGAGATCGACCTCTTCCGGTCCGGGCCCGGCATCGGCAGCATCGGCGCGGCCGTGGAGGCGCTGAAGGCCGTCGGTGCCGCGCTGGTGGAGACCGAGGACACCCTGCGCGAGGAGCTTGGCAAGCTCGGCGTCGAATGGCAGAGCGAGGCCGGGATCGCGGCCGGTGCCGCGGTGCAGCGCAAGGCGGACTTCTCCGCCGACGCGAACGACAAGGTGACCAGCTCGGCGGAGAAGGTCTTCGCCCAGGGCGAGGCCTTCAACCGGACCCTCTACAAGCTGCCGGACCCGGAGGTGATCCGGGCCGGGGCAGGCGGCTACAGCTTCGGCGACTCGCTGTTCAGCCTGATCGGTTTCGAGACCGACCACGCGCGCAAGGTCGCCGAAGGCATGGAGGCGCGGCAGCAGGCGGTGGCGGCGCTGAACAGCTATGCCAAGGAGAGCGGGCAGAACCTGGGCACGGTCGATCCGATCGTGGAACCGGAGGCGCTGCGGATGAGTGCGCAGCAACGGGTGCCCGGCTCGGTGGACGCGGGAGGACCGCCGGTTGCACCCGCACCGGACGTGACCTCGGCCGCGGGTGCCGACGGCCAGCCGGTGCGTGGCTCCGCGCCGGGGCAGGCGGCCACCCCGGTCCGGCCGCCCGCGGCGGAACCGGCCTCCGCACCAGCGGGGATCGCGTCCCCCGCCCCGGCGGCACCCCGGCAGACCGGCGCCGTCGCGGGTTCCCCGGCGCCGGACCGCACGGCACCCAGCGCCGCTCCGGCCGACCCCGCGGCGGGCCGCCCCGCGGGCACGGCGGTCGGCGGCATGGTCACCGGTTCCCAGCGGCCCGCACAGGAACCGGCCGCGGGCGGGCGGCCCTCCACCGGCCCTGGTGCCCCGCAGGCATCGGGCTCCAGTGCGACGGCCGGAGGTCCCGGCGTCGCCGGGGTGTCCGGGACGTCCGGGACCTCCGGCGGGCAGGCGGGCCAGGGTGCGCCTGCCGCGCCCGGCCGGGCCGGTGGCGGCGTCCCCGGCGCCCCTGGCGCGGGCTCGGCACCCGGTGGCGGTGGCGTCGGCAAGGTCGCCATGCCAGGCGGGCAGGCCGCGACGAGCCAGGAGGCTCCGCTGGCCAAGGGCAAGATGTCCAGCGCCGTGCCGGACGCGCCCGCCGCCGGGGCCACTGGCGGCACCGGTACCGGGTACGGCGCGGCACCGAAGCCGAGCAACACGGGCACGAACCTGGCCATGGGCGCGACCGCGCTCGGCGCGGGCGGCGTGGCCGGTGCGATGAGTGGCGAGCAGGAGCGCCGTGGCCGCGGGGTCGGCCGCAGCGCGCCAGGCGCGGGCCAGTCACCGCGGGCGCTGTCCATCGGGGACCTGCCCGAGGAGGAGGACCGGGCCAAACGCAACGCCGACCGGCTCAACCCGAAGGGTCGCGGGGACCGGGACGGGCTGCTGGAACGCGCCGCCCCCGCCGACGGTGAGGCGGACAGTGATCACGTGCGCAAGTTCGGCGTGGACGACCACGACCTGTTCACCGACCAGCGAATGGTCACCCCGGACGTGATCGGGCCGGACGGCACCAGCGACGAGCGCTGAGCAGGGGATGGAGTCCTCGGCAGGCGGCAGCATCGTGCTGTCCACACTGGAGTTCGACGTGCTGTGGGAGGCCGAGCGGCTGCCGCCGCGGCATCCCGCGCTGGAGGTACCCAGCCCGGGCCGTACGCACAGCGAGCGGGCCCGGCTGGCCGAGGAGGCATGGCAGGCGCTGGCCCGGCGTGGCCTGGCGCGGGCGGGCCGGGCTGGTGGCGAGCTGACCGACCAGCTGCAACTGCTGGCAAGGCCAAGGGCCGGCATCGACGTCTGGGTGTGGGCCGAGCGCGAGATCAAGGGCATGGCGGTGGTCTCCGGCAGCCAGGCACTGCTGTGCGTGGTGGACCGGGGCGAGGTCTGGCTGATCCCGGTCTGGGAGAGCTCGCTCGCCGAGTCGGCGGTCTCGGTTGCCGGTGAGCTGGACCCTGGGGTCGGGCGTTCGGTCAGCCTGCCGCACGAGACGCTGCGCGCGGCCGATGCCCAGGCCCGCGGGGACGCCAAGGCCCTGGTGACCGCGCTGGAGGATCGGCAGGTACCGCTGTGGCAGGCGCAGGAGCTGGCCGGGATGCTGCTGGGCACGGTCTCCCGCGGGCAGTTCGGCGCGCAGCGCACCACGCGGGACGGGCAGTCCCATCGCGCCGGGCGGGTGGTGGCCTTTCACGACACCGATGCGGGCCGGTACCTGTTCCAGGTCCAGCGCAACACCGACGGGCAGGACTGGGCCACCATCGCGCCCGCGGACAACGCGTTACTCGCCCAGCGGGTGTGGGAACTCCTGGACGAGACCTGATTTTTGTGGCCGCGCGATGAGCACAACGGGTGCCGGACGTTTTACAGTTAGCGCGGAACCACCCTGGGCAGGTCGGCGTCCCAAGGGCGGGAAAGCTGGGCGAAGGGGATGACGAGGCGTGCCGGTATACGACCCCGATTCCATGAACATCACGGCCGGAAACATCGGCAAGCTGGCGGAGGATTTCGAAACCGCGGGGGGCAAGGTCACCGGGGTCAGCGGGGAGAATCCGTTCGGTGGAATGGACACCTCGGCCGGGATCTCCGCCGCGCTGGGCTCCTTCACCTCGGGAATGCAGGCCGAGTTCGCCGCCGCGGCAAAACTGATGACGGCGACCAGCCAGGCCCTGCGGGACGCGGCGAAGGTAACCGCGGAAACCGATGAGGCGGGCAGGGACAGCCTGACCGTGCACGATCCGGACCAGATGCGCGCGTGAGCGGGCTGAGCAGGCACAGGGGCCGAGAGCATGGGTGACGAGCGGACCGAACCGGGGCAGCCACCCGAGTGGACCAAGGTCGAGGACAAGGCCGCGCAGGTGGCGAAGGTGGACCCGGGCGCCATCCACGACGTGTCCCGCCAGTTCGCCGAGGCTTCCCGCAGCGCGGGTGACCACAGCACGGCCCTGCGCAACGCCACCAGCGCGCTGCAGGGCGGGGTATGGGACGGACCGGCGGCCGAGGCGTTCTTCGACTATGTCGGCCGGATCGGCGCGGCAGGCACCAAGGTGAAGGACAAGCTGGACGAGGTCGCCGCGGAGCTGGACACCCTGCAGGAGACGCTGGCCCAGCTCAAGCGGGAGATCGAGCAGACAAGGGACGAAGCCAAGAAGGAGATCGGGGACCGCAACCGGCAGGCCGAGGCCGACGCCAAGGCGGCACGCGAGCAGCAGGCGGCGTTCCAGCGCGGGGAGGTCGCCAAGCCGCCGCATCCGGACGAGGCCACCATCCTCGAGCAGGCGGCCAAGGCCAACAGCGACACCGCCGAGCGGGCGGCCACCCGGATCGATGACCTGCTCACCCAGGCCAATGACGCCATCGACAAGGCCATGAGCCTGGTCAAGGAGGAGGTCGGCGGCGGCTTCTCCGCGGTACCGCAGCCCGGCTCGGCGGGAACCGCGCCGAGCGGCAGTGGGGGCCTGAACGGGGCGGGCCCCGGCCCGAGCGTCGGTGGCGGCGGCAGCGGTGGTGGTGCCGGCTACGGCGGCGGGGGCGCGGGCGGCGGTGGCCTCGGCCCGAGCGGCGGCCCGCCGACCACCGGCCCGCCGCCAGGCAACGTGGAGCAGTGGATCCGCGAGGCCATCAAGATCCTGCAGGCCAACGGCGTCCCGGTGACCGAGGACAACATCGACGAGATCTGGACGATCATCGAAAAGGAGTCCGGCGGCGATCCGCACGCGATCAACAACTGGGACTGCGTGCCGCTGGACACCATGATCCTGACCCGCCGCGGTTGGCTGAAGCACGACCAGGTGCGGGTCGGGGACGAGACCATCGGCCGCAACCCAGCCACCGGCCGCAGCGAGTGGACCCGGATCGAGGAGGTCATCCACTACCAGGACGCGCCGCTGATCCGGATCGGCAACTCGCGCTGGCACGCCACCACCACGCCGAACCACCGCTGGGTCAACCTGCCGAGGGTCGGGGTGCGGCGCTCCGGGCTGCCGGTGGTCTGCCCGGAGTGCGGCTTCCAGCCGCGTTCCGCCGCGCAGCCCGCCAACGGGGTGGCCGTGCACCGGCGCAAGGCGCACGGGGTGGTGCCGCCCAAGCAGCAGAGCGCCTATGCCACCGAGTCGCAGTTCGTCAGCACCGCGGAGATCCGCAGCAGGGACCGGCTGCTGGTCGCCGCGCCCGCGGACACCCCGGCCGATATGGACATCACCGTGCGGGAGGCCGCGCTGCTCGGCTGGATCGCAGGGGACGGTCAGGTCGAGTACCGGGGGCAGCGGCCGATCATGTCGATCACCCAGTCCAAGCCGCGGGTGGTCGAGCAGCTGCGCAGCCTGCTTGCGGACCTGCCGCACACGGTGTCGGTCGGCGACCGCACCGGACGCGCCCGGCATCAGTTCCGGCTGGATGCCGGGTACACCCAGGACCTGCTGGCCCGCGCGGGGCACCCCAGGTCGGACGCGGTGACCCAGGTGCTCGCGATGTCCGGCGAGCAGCGGGAGGCCTGGCTGGAAGCCATCATCGACGCCGAGGGCACCCGCACCATGCAGCCGGGCTACACCAAGCCGCAGGTCACCATCTACCAGGCACCGGGCCCGGTGCTGGAGGCGACGACCCTGGCCGTGTACCTGTCCGGCGCACGCCCCCGGGTACTGCACAGCACCCGTTCGGAGCAGCCGGAGACCTGGAGCCCGGAGGCCGCGGTCAAGCTGAACAACGCCGTGATCAGTGGCTCCTTCCTGACCAGGGAGGATGCCGGCCGGGGTGAGGTCTGGTGCGTGCGCACCGGGCTGGGCACCTGGACCGCCTTCGAGGACGAGCAGATCTTCCTCACCGGCAACTCCAACGCCGCCAAGGGCACCCCCTCCAAGGGCCTGATGCAGTGCATCGACCCCACCTTCCAGGCGCACGCGCTCCCCGGCCACGGCGATATCTACGACCCGGTGGACAACATCATCGCCGGTGTCCGCTACACCTTCGACCGCTACGGCGGCTTCGAGGGCCACCCCGGCCTGAAGTCGATGGCCTCCGGCGGCGGCTACCAGGGCTACTGACCCCCAGCTCCCCCGGCGTGTTTGCTCCCCACGCACGCGTGTTGGCCGTCCACGCGCGCGAGTTTGCCGTTCCCGTCCTGGGCGCAATTCCCGCCACCCAGCCGGCGGCCCACGCACCTGGGACGGAGCGCTTAGGGTGACGGCATGATCGACCCCGCCGCGTTCCCAGGGCCATCCTCCCGCGCCGATGTCGCGCCCTTCCACGTGATGGAGGTGCTGTCCGCGGCGCAGGCGCGGCAGCGCAGCCACGGCGACGTGATCGCGCTGTGTGCAGGGCAGCCGACCGCAGGCGCGCCGCAGCCGGTGCTGGACGCCGCGGAACGGGCCCTGCGCACGGGAGACCTCGGCTACACCGTGCAACTGGGCATCCCGGAGCTACGCGCGGCCATCGCCAGGCACTACCGGCACTGGTACGCGCTGGAGGTGAGCCCGCAGGAGGTGATCGTGACGACCGGCTCATCCGGCGGGTTCCTGCTGTCCTTCCTCGCCGCTTTCGAGGCGGGCGACCGGGTGGCGATGGCCCGCCCCGGCTATCCGGCGTACCGCAACCTGCTCACCGCGCTGGGCTGCGAGGTGATCGAGTTCGCCACCGAGGAACACACCCGCTTCCAGCCGACCACCGAGCTGCTGGACACCCTCGGCCCGATCGACGGCCTGGTGGTGGCCAGCCCCAGCAACCCCACCGGCACCGCGCTGCCGCCTGCCGAGCTGGCCGCCATCGCGGGCTGGTGCTCGGCCCGCGGGGTGCAGCTGATCAGCGACGAGATCTACCACGGCATCTCCTATGGCACCGAGCTCGGCTGCGCCTGGCAGAGTTCGCGGGAGGCGCTGGTACTCGGCTCGTTCTCCAAGTACTTCGCGATGACCGGCTGGCGGCTCGGCTGGATGGTGGTGCCCGACCGGCTGCACCGCGCGGTGGACGTGCTGACCGGGAACTTCAACATCTGCCCGCCCGCACTGGCCCAGCGAGCCGCGGTGGCGGCCTTCGAACCGGAGTCCTACGCCGAGCTGGACAGCCACGTCGAGCACTACCGGGCCAACCGGGACCTGCTGGTCACCGGCCTGCGGGAGATCGGCCTGGACCGGGTGGCCCCGGTGGACGGCGCCTTCTACGCCTACGCCGACGTCTCCGCGCACACCACGGACAGCCTGAGCTGGTGCCAACGGCTGCTCGCGGACACCGGCCTTGCCATCACGCCAGGGATCGACTTCGATCCGGTGCAGGGCGGGCGGTTCGTCCGGTTCTCCTTCGCAGGCGCACGGGCGGACCTTGCCGAGGGCGTCCGGCGGCTGGGCAGCTGGCTGGGTCCTGGAACCCCCTGATGCCGACCCGGATATCTCCCTGATGGTTCGTCACATCACGAGCTATTTGCCTTCTTACATGGCAACCTGCAAGAGAGAGACGCGAAGCTAGCGCGGAGGGTAGGCCATGTTCTGGAAGATCGTCGGAGTCCTGATCGTCGTCTGGCTGGCGTTCACGGTGCTCGGGTTCGTGATCAAGGGGCTGTTCTGGCTCGCCGTGATCGGTGGCGTGCTGTTCCTCGGCACCGCGGCCTACGGGGCGATCAAGGGCAAGAACGACCCCAAGCGCATTCGTTCCTGACCGGCCGTCACAGCGGCAGGTGCCGCCGGGCGGCCTCGACCCCCAGCCAGCGTTCGGCGCGCAGTCCTGCCGCCCTCGCTCCGTCTACATTGTACTGACGGTCGTCGAGGAAGAAGCAGTCCGCAGGGTCCGCCTCCAGCCGGTCCAGCAGCATGGCGAAGATCGCCTTGTCCGGCTTGGCGATTCCGACGTCGCCGGAGAACAGCAGCTCCCGGAAGTGTCCGGCCCACGGCTGGCGCTCGGCGAACCGGGCGAAGGACGAGGGAGCGTTGGACAGCAGGGCCAGCCGGGCACCGGCGGCGGACAGTGAGTCCAGCAGCTCCAGGGTGGCTTCCTCGGTGGGCGCCCAGCCCGCGATGTCGATCTCGGTCAGCTCGGCTGAGGTGGCCTCGTCCACCCGCACGCCGAGCGCGTCCCCGATCGCGCGCCAGTAGTCCAGATCCGAGCAGCCCCGGTCGTAGACGTCCCGTTGCGCCCAGTAGGCCGGCTCGAATTCCGCGCGGGGAACGTCCAGGCAGGCCGCGAGTTCGGGAATCGCCTCGGTGCGGCGGGAGATGACCTCGCCGTAGTCGAAGATCACCCAGCCGGTCGGCGCCCGGCCGTCACCTTCGCGGGTCATGCCGCCGCCTTGATCCGCCGTAGCGCCTCGTCGATGTCCTCGGCCGAGATGTCCCGGTGCGTCACGAACCGCACCTTACCGGCCATCGGCGAGGCCAGGATCCGCAGCGAGCGCAGTGAGTCCAGGGTCATAGCAAGATCGGCGACCGGGGCGAGGACGATGTTGGTCTGCGGCTGGACCACCTGCCAGCCCAGCTCGGTCAGCCCGTCGGCGAGCTGCCGCGCCGCCGCGTGGCTCTCGGCGAGCTCGTCCACCCGGTCCAGCGCCAGCAGGCAGGCCGCCGCCAGTATCCCGCCCTGGCGCACCCCGCCGCCGAGCATCTGCCGCATCCGGCGGGCCTGCTCGATGAACTCCTCGCTGCCGGCCAGCACCGAACCGACCGGGGCGCCCAGCCCCTTGCTGAAGCAGGCGGACACCGTGTCCGCCCCGACGGTCAGCGCGGCCGGCAGCACACCGAGGGTGACGGCGGCGTGCCAGATCCGGGCCCCGTCCAGGTGCACCCGCAGCCCGGCGTCCTTGGCCAGCGCGACCAGCTGCGCGTGCTCATGCGGCGGGGTGACCGCGCCACCGGCCGCGTTGTGCGTGTTCTCCAGGCACAGCAGCGAGGTGCGCAGGGCGTAGTACGGCAGCTCACGCGGGCCGACCGCGCCCCGCAGCGTCCGCGGCGAGGGTCGGCCGGGTCCGGCGTCGTGCGCCAGCGGCTCCGGCATGCCCCCGGCCAGCCATGCGGCCGAGCCCAGCTCGTTGACCAGCACATGCGCGTCCCGGGGCGCCAGGAACCGGTCGCCGCGGCTGAGGTGGATACTCAGCGCGATCAGGTTGGCCATGGTGCCGCTGGGGGTCCACAGCGCCGCGGGCATGCCCAGTACCGTGGCCGCCCGCTGCTCCAGCTCGCGCATGGTCGGGTCGGTGTCGATCACGTTGTCGCCGACATCGGCGGAGGACATCACGGAGCGCATGGCGTCATCCGGGCGAGTGACGGTATCCGAACGGAGGTCGAGCACCGGGGTCACGGAAGAGGTCACCATCCGATCGCATCATAGGGGTAATCACCGGTTCAACTGCGCGTGCACGGTAGGCGGAGCGTCAACGTGCTCACTCGATCGGGTAGAACTTCTCTACCTCCCATGCAACCGTGGAACCCTCGAGTTCCGTCTTCCCCGGACAACACACACCGAGCGGAGAGCCAACCGCGTGGACCAGCGCGACGAGCAGGAGTTCGCGGAGTACTTCGCCGCAAGGCGCGACTCCGTGCGACGCACCGCGTACATGCTCTGTGGCGACTGGGACAAGGCGGATGACCTGGCGCAGACGGCGTTCGTCGCGCTGCACCGGCGCTGGCGCAAGATCCGGGACCGGGCGGCGACCGATGCCTACCTGCGCAAGACCCTGGTGCGAGCCGCCATCGACGAGTCGCGGCGGCCGTGGCGGCGGGAACGGCAGACCGAGGAACTGCCCGAGCCCGGACCCGGCGGCGACCGGCTCGACGAGCTGGTCGCCACCAGGCAGGACCTGCTCGCCGGCCTGCGCAGGGTGCCGCCGAAACAGCGGGCCGTGCTGGTCCTGCGCTACTTCGAGGGCCTGGACGTCAGCGGGGTGGCCGGCGTGCTGGGCTGCTCCGAGGGCAATGTGAAGAGCCAGACGGCGCGCGGCCTGGCGAACCTGCGAGGCGTGCTGGAGGAGGTGGACACGCATGGATGAGCACGAACTGCGCACGCTGTTCCGGGAGGCGCCGGGGGAGCCGCCTGCCGCGAGTTTCGACGCCGAGGACGTGGCCGCCAGGTCCCGCCGCCTCACCTCCCGGCGCCGGATGGCGATCGCGAGCGGCGCCAGCTGCGTACTACTGGTACTTGCCGGAGCCGGTCTACTCGGTGTAGGTCTGAACATGGACCCGTTCGAGACTGCTCCGAATGCCGGATCGAGCGCGGTGGATGCCCAGCACGATTCGGGGACCGAGTTCGGCGGGGCGGAGCAACCCGCCCAGCCGTCCATGCGTCATCCGAATGAGGCACCTGCCCAAGGCTTCCCGGACTCCTCGCCCAAGCAGGGGGGCGAAGGGTCGGGGGAGAACGGCCCTCGGGCCGAGAGCACCTCCGGGTGCGACCAGGTGGACCGGGAGCTCGTTACCGCCCTCGCTGACGAGCTCCCGGTCACCGCTCAGCCGAAACCCGTGGTCAGCCGCATCTGCGGCGCGGGATGGCGGTCGGCGGGGGTGGCCGTGCAGGACGGCAGCGCGTCCGGTCAGATCTCCGTCGCCGTGCTGCCCGCGGGCACCATAGTCAGTCCGGCCCCGCCGCCGGAAGGCAGCGAACGGGCCAGCCACGCCACCGTGAGCGGCGGAACGGTGATCGTGCTGAGCACCCCGGCACCGGGGACGAGCAGGGCGCCGTACGCCGGGTCCGTTGACGGCCTCGCGGCGGCGCTGGCCGGGCGGTTCTGAGCCTGCCCGCCTGGCACGAGCCCACTTGGCACAATGAGCCGTCATGACCACAGCCGCGAGTACGCCGAAGGGCGAGCGCAGGCGCGCCGCACTGGTCGAGGCAGCCGCCGCACTGCTCGCCGAGGGGGGCTTCGACGCCGTCCGGCACCGGGCCGTGGCCGAACGGGCCGGCCTGCCGCTCGCCTCCACCACCTACTACTTCGACTCCCTCGACGACCTGGTGGCCGCGGCCGTCGAGCACCACTCCCGCACCGAGCTGGCCCATGGCAGGCGCTGCCTTGACGACCTCACCACCCGGGACCGGGGGGTGGACGCGCTGGTCGAGCTGGTGCTCGAGCTGCTGCTCGGCCCGGAGCAGCCGGGCAGGGAGGCCGATGCCGAGGCCGTGCTGCTGCGGTACGAACGGCTGGTGGCCACCGGGCGGCGCACTTACCTGCGGCCGCTGATGCGCACCCTTTCCGCCGAACTGAACGCCCTGCTCACCGAGATCTTCGCGCGGTCCGGCACCCCGGTGGACGCCACTGAGCTGGAACGGCTGGTCGCGCTGGTGGATGGTGCCGTGGTGAACGCGCTGGTCGCCGTGGACCCGGAGCCGAGGGCGGCCGCCGCCAGGATGCTGCGTAACGCCCTGAGCTGACCCCGCTCACAGCGGACCCCCCATGCAACCCCGGCGCGGTGGGCTCCGTGAGAAGGGGTCGAAAGGGGGCGTGATGAAGAAACCGGACGAATCGGCTTTCCGCGAGTTCGCGCTGGCGCAGGCGCCGGGACTGCGCCGGGTGGCCTACCTGCTGTGCGGGGAGTGGCACCTCGCGGAGGACCTGATGCAGGACGCCCTGCTGAAGATCTACCGCGCCTGGTCCCGGGTGCGGGAAACCGACCGGCTCGGCAACTACGCGCGCAGGGTGCTGCTGCGGGTGTGGCTGGACGAGAAGCGGAAACCCTGGCGTCGCAGGGAACACCGGGCCGCGCCGGTGCCCGAGGTGGCGGACGAGACGCTCGACCCCGCCGCCTCCGCCCAGCGCAACTGGGTGGGCGGGCTGGTCCGGGACGGCCTCGCCGAGCTGCCGCCAAAGCAGCGTGCGGCCGTGGTGCTGCGCTACTTCGAGGAACTCTCGGTGGCCGAGACCGCCGAGGTACTCGGCTGCTCCGAGGGCAACGTGAAGAGTCAGACCGCCCGTGGCCTGGCCGCCCTCGGCCGGATCCTCGCCCCGCTCGATCCGACTCCGACCAGACATGAGGTGAACGTGCCATGAGCGAGCAGCAGGTACGCGACGCACTACACGCCGCGGTTGCCGCGGAGCCACCACTGGATTTCGACCCGGATGCCCTGGTCAGCTCGGCGCAGCGGCGCACGCGCAGGCGTGCGGTGACCTTCGCGAGCGCGGGTGTGGTTGCGGTCGCGCTCGCCGCGGTGACCGTTCCGGGGCTCGTGAACACCGGCGCCGAGCGGTCCGTGCCGGCGGCTTCGGCCGGGCAGCCGGTGACCGGGCAGACGGCTGCCGCCGATCGAGGGCTGGAACAGCGTGCGGCCGAGCTGAAGGACTACCTGACCAGGCGCCTGCCCGAGTTGTCCCCGAGCGCCACCGTGGTCAGCGCAGGTCCGTTCGGGAACACCGCCGACGGCACGGTGAGCCCGGACGGTCCCCGCATGCTCGCGGGACCCGTCGAGCTCGAGTACCCCGACGGCAAGTTGTCCCTGCGGTTCCGGTTCGATCCGACCGGTGCCGGCGAGCCGCTGCCCGGCTTTCCGCCGGACGCCGACGAGGCCCTCGGAGTCAACATCCTGTCTGGTGACACCACGGTGACTATCATCTCTTTCGGGCAGCGGGAACGCGCGGCGTCCGCCACTGAATGGCTGCGGCAGCTCGAAGGGGACCCGAACCTGTCCCTCTGAGCCCGCCCGCCCGCGGCTACGCTCGGTTTCGTGACGCACAAGCCCGCCATCCCGAACGTCCTCGCCGGCCGCTACGCCTCCGCCGAGCTCGCCGAGCTCTGGTCCCCCGAGCACAAGGTGATCCTGGAGCGCAGCCTGTGGCTGGCCGTGCTGCGGGCACAGGCCGAGCTCGGCGTGCAGGTGCCGGAAGGGGTGATCGAGGACTACGCGGCGGTGCTCGAGCGGGTCGACCTCGGCTCGATCGCCGAGCGGGAGCGGGTCACCCGGCACGACGTGAAGGCCAGGATCGAGGAGTTCAACGCGCTGGCCGGGCACGAGCACGTGCACATGGGGATGACCTCACGGGACCTCACCGAGAACGTCGAGCAGTTGCAGGTGCGCCGCTCGCTGGAGCTGGTGCGGACCAGGGTGGCCGCGGTGCTGGCCAGGCTGGCCGCGCTGGCCACCGAACACGCGGACCTGGTGCTGGCAGGCCGCTCGCACAACGTGGCGGCGCAGGCGACCACGCTGGGCAAGCGGTTCGCCAGTGCGGCCGACGAGCTGCTGGTCGCCTTCGAACGGCTGGACGAGCTGATCATGCGATACCCGCTGCGCGGGATCAAGGGACCGGTGGGCACCGCGCAGGACATGCTGGACCTGCTCGGCGACAAGGCCACCCTCCGGCTGCTGGAGCAGCGGGTGGCCGGGCACCTCGGGTTCGAGCGGGTGCTCACCAGCGTGGGCCAGGTCTACCCGCGCTCGCTGGACTTCGACGTGGTGTCCACTGTGGTCCAGCTGGCGGCCGCGCCGTCCAGCCTGGCCACCACGATCCGGCTGATGGCGGGCAACGAGCTGGTCACCGAGGGTTTCAAACCCGGGCAGGTCGGCTCATCGGCCATGCCGCACAAGATGAACACCCGCTCCTGCGAACGGATCAACGGGCTGGCCGTTGTGCTGCGCGGCCACCTCTCGATGATCGGAGAGCTGGCAGGCGCGCAGTGGAACGAAGGCGACGTCTCGGATTCGGTGGTGCGCAGGGTGGCGTTGCCGGACGCCTTCTTCGCGCTGGACGGCCTGCTGGAGACCACCCTCACCGTGCTCGGTGAGTTCGGCGCATTCCCCGCGGTCGTCGATCGCGAGCTGAACAGGTACCTGCCGTTCCTTGCCACCACGAAGGTGTTGATGGCCGCGGTACGGGCCGGGGTGGGCCGGGAGACCGCGCACGCGGCGATCAAGGAGAACGCGGTGGCCGTGGCGCTGGCCATGCGGGAGCAGGGGCAGGCCGAGAACGACCTGCTGGACCGGCTGGCAGCCGACTCCCGCATCCCGCTGGAGCGGGCCGAGCTCGGTGAACTGCTCGCCGACCCGATCTCCTTCACCGGAACCGCGGGGGCGCAGGTGGCCAACGTTGTCGACCGGGTGGAGCGGCTACTGGAACGCTTCCCCGAGGCCGCGGGGTACTCCCCGAAGCCGATCCTGTAGCACCGCGCGCCGGCCGAAACGGCGTCGAGCCCGCGGCGGTGGACGGCTAGGGTGTAGCCGTGCTTCGTGTCGATCAGCTCGCGTACTACCCGGTCAAGGGCTGTGCCGGGACCCCGGTGCGCGCCGCCGAGGTGACCGCAACCGGGCTGGCACTGGACCGGGCGTTCATGGTGGTCGACGAGCACGGCATGTGCCGCACCCAGCGCCGCTTCCCCATGCTGGCGACCGTCCGGCCGATCCCGGCGGATGGTGGGCTGACCCTTACCGCACCCGGGGTCGAGGACCTGCACCTGGAGGTCGCCATCGAGGGGCCGCGCAGCGCGGTGGCGGTGTTCACCTGGGAGGGCAAGGGAATCGACCAGGGCACGGCGGCTGCCGACTGGCTGAGCACGGTGCTGGGCAGCCCGAGCAGGCTGATCCGGGTACCGCCGGACCATCAGCGGGCGACCGACGGCATCATCCCCGGCACGGCCGGGTTCGCCGACAGCAGCGCCATCCTGGTCACCACGACGTCCTCTTTGGACGGACTGAACGAGCGGATCGCCGAGCAGGGCGGCGAGCCGGTCCCGATGAACCGGTTCCGGCCGAACATCGTGCTCAGCGGCTGGACCGAGCCGCATACCGAGGACGGGGTGCGCCGGCTGGCCGTGGGCGAGGTGGAGCTCGGCTACACCAAGATGTGCGTGCGCTGCCCGGTGCCCACGGTCGACCAGGACACCGGAACCAGGGCCGGGCCGGAGCCGATCCGCACCCTGGCCCGGTACCGGCGGGCGCCCGAGGGCGGGGTCACCTTCGGCATCAAGATGGCCGTGCTGCGCACCGGGCGCGTCAACGTCGGCGATGAAGCGGTTGTCCCGGAGTGGGCGCCGCCGTGGGCGTGAGCCGCGTCACTAACCGGCTCAGCATCTGGGAACCGCTGGCCCATCGTCTGGGCCTCTGCCACGATCGAGTGCGTGTGCGGGCAGGCGGCAGTGTTCTTCGGCGGGGTAGCGCTGGTACAGCGCAGGCACGTCGACCTGCTGCGCGTCAACTCCGCGCTGTGCCGCCTTTCCTGAAGGGCCTCCGGCCCGGACCGCTGATGTAGTCTCGCGCTTTCCAGCGGTTGTCATCCGGCCTGACTCGACCCGTCCCCGCCGCGGCCGGCCACCGGCGCGGCCTGCCCGATCGAGGTCTCGATGCAAACGCTCCTTCTGTTCGGACTGGCAGGGTTCCTCGCTCAACTTGTCGACGGTTCACTCGGGATGGCCTTCGGGGTGACCGCGACCACCACGCTGGTCGCGGTCGGCACCGCCCCCGCGGTGTCCTCGGCCGCGGTACACCTCGCCGAGGTCGGCACCTCGCTGGCCTCCGGCCTCTCACACTGGCGGTTCCGCAATATCGACTGGCGGACCGTGGGCATCCTCGCCCTGCCCGGCGCGGTCGGTGCGGTGCTCGGCGCGTACGTGCTCACCTCACTGGCCAGCGACTCCGCGGCGGTGTGGATCACCACCGTGCTCATGGTGCTCGGGCTGTACGTGCTGATCCGGTTCGCCTTCCTCAAACTGGGCAACCTGATCACCAGTAAGCGGCCCGGTGCCCGGTTCCTCGGCCCGCTCGGCCTTGTCGCCGGGTTCATCGACGCCAGCGGTGGCGGTGGCTGGGGGCCGGTGGCCACCACCACCCTGCTGTCCTCGGGCAGGCTGGAGCCGCGCAAGGTCGTCGGCTCGGTGGACACCTCCGAGTTCATCGTGGCGCTCGCCGCCAGCCTCGGCTTCTTCTTCGCACTGTCCCAGCAGCACCAGCTGAACTACACCGTGGTGGCCGGGTTGATGATCGGCGGGGTGATCGCGGCACCGCTGGCGGCCTGGGTCGTGCGCCGGATGCCGCCCCGGGTGCTTGGCGCCGCGGCCGGCGGGCTGATCGTGTTCACCAACGCGCGCACCCTGCTCGGCGCGGCCGGGGCGTCCACCGCGGTGATCGTGCTCGCTTACGTGCTCATTGTCGGGCTGTGGGCGACCGGGCTGTTCACCGCGATCCGGTCCGCCCGCGAGGAGAAGCGGATCAACGCGCTGGCGGGCGAGGACAACCCGGCCGAGCAGGAGGCCGCGCGCAGCGGTTCCTGAACGCCGCCTGGTGGCCGGGCGCCCCGGCCACCAGGCACGCCGTCAGCCCCTGGACTTCAGGACGACCTGCCAGTGCTGCGAGTAGGTCGGGTCACCGCCCCAGGTCGGTGTCGGGACGACGTAGCGGTCATTCAGCTGGTGATTTCCCTGAATTCCCAGCGTGTATCCCGGATAGCTCCGTGGGCTGATCGTGTAGATATTCCGATCGGGGAACACCCGGCGGAATATCCAGTCCTGATGCGGTTCGTCATCGCAATTCCGTAACCGCGGATAGTCCTGCGCGCCGCTCGTGGACGCGGTGAGGCAATGGCGGTTGTCGAAACTTTCGATGTGGTAGGTGCCGGGCGAGCTCTCGGTGAGGTACCACTTGTGCCCGCGCAGGCCCGGCGTCGTCTGCGGCGGATCGAGGTTCCAGGTCTGGACTGCCTGGCCCACGTTGTCGTTGTAGTTGTCCGTTTCCAGGTAGGTGCCGGTGACCTCGTGCACGAACATGTACGGGCCGTCGACCTGGGCGATCGAGGGCCCGCTGCCGGCGGCGGGACTACTCGCGAAGGACGACGGCGCGGCCACGACGAGTCCGGCGAGGACCGCGCAGCACGCGGCTGTCTTGAATTTTCGCATGAATCGGTTCCTGACTTCCGATGATGGGTGTCCGGTCCCCCGGGGGCGCAAATCTGAAATATGTCGACGACTGTTCCGACGGTACGGACGGTCCGGTATTACCGACAATTCATCGGCAGGGTCATGTCGGCTGCCGGTGACGACCCTCAGTGACACGATGATTCCCCCGGGTTGCTCTGGCTGGCTGACGGCGATCTGCATCTGAGTGATTCGCGCACCTGGTTTCGCCCGGCCACCTGGGAGTAAACGGATGGTCACTTGCAGCGGGTGCCATGGACGGTATGGATGCTCGCCTGCTGGTCTCGCTCTCCGGTATCACGCCGAAGGCGCTGTACCGCTGCACCGAGCTCGCGGTGGAACTGGACGACCGTGGCGTGCCGCTGTCCATGCTGTTCACCCCGCGTGCGGGGGACGGCGCCGCGGCGGCCACCGAGTGGATGCGCACCCGCGCCGGGCGCGGGGACGAGGTGCTGCTGCACGGTTACGACCACCGGGTCACCCCCAGCCACCACGCCGTGCGCCTGCGCCGCAAGGCCGAGTTCGCCGCACTGCCCGCACATGAGGCGCGGCTGCGGCTGATCGCGGCCAGTGCCGCGCTGGAGCGGGCCGGGCTGCGGGCCGAGGGGTTCGCCCCGCCCCGCTGGCTGGTCTCCCGCGGCACCCTGGACGCGCTCCGGGAGCGGGGCTTCTCGCTGTGCGCCGACCTCTCGGCCGTGCGTGATCTGCGCAGCGACTCCGTGCACCGGGCGCGGGTGCAGGGTTTCGGTAGCGCGACCGGGACCGAGACGGTGCGCTGCTTCGCGCTGGTGCTCAGCGCGGCGCGCACGGCCCGGCGGGGCGGCCTGGTCCGGCTCGGCGTGGACGCCGCCGACCTGGAGCGTCCCGGCAGGCGGCAGGCGTTCCTGGACGCCGTGGATGCCGCGCTCGAGGCCGGCGCCGCCGGAACCACCTATGCCGGGGCCCTCACAGCCGCGCGGCCTCCCGCTTCGGCAGCACCCTGACCTCGGTGCCGTCCGGCGCCAGGTTGGTGAACAGGCCGTGGTGCATGGCCGGGTTGGCCAGCACCGCCTCGTGGATCGGCACGGCCACCCGCGGGCGCACCGCGCGCAGGTAGTCCACGGCCTCGGCAGCCTTCAGCCAGGGCGCGGCAGTGGGCAGCCCGAGCACGTCGATCTGCTGCTCGGGCACGAAGAACGAGTCGCCGGGGTGGTAGAAGGCGCCGTGGTCGACCAGGTAGCCCACGTTCGGCACCACCGGGATATCGGCGTGGATCGTGGCGTGCTGCCCGCCGAGGACGTGTACCGAGGTGCTGCCGAAGTCCAGCGCGTCACCCGGTTGCACGGTGCGTGCGGTGAGGCCGAGCTTGGCCACGGTCTCCGCGGAACCCGGATCGGTGACCAGCCGTGCCCCGGGGTTGGCGGCCAGCAGGCCGGGCAGCTTCTCGGCGTCGATGTGGTCGTAGTGCTGGTGCGTGATGAGCACCGCGTCAAGGTCACGCTCGTCCTCGAAGCCGGAGGAGAAGGCCCCCGGGTCGATCAGGATCCGCGCGGATGGCGTCTCGAGCAGCACGCACGAATGTCCGAAATGGACGATACGCATATTGTCTCCTAGCTGGCCGGGTCGTCCAGCCTACGGCCGCACCAGTGCGTCGCCAAGTTCGCTGCGTCGGTAGTGGACGCTGCGGCCGGCCCGGTCCGCGGTCAGCAGTCCGGCCGCGCGCAGCGCGGTGAGGTGTTCCGACACCGTCCCCGCGGCCAGCCCGAGCCTGCCCGCCAGCGCGGTGGTGCTCGCCGGCTCGTCCAGTGCCTGCAGCAGTGCCGCCTTGGTCCGGCCGAGTACCGCCGCCAACCTCGGGTGCGGCTCCGGCCCGCCGGTCCACAGCTCGGCGACCCCACGGGCGGGATACAGCAGCGCGGGCTGCCACGGCTCGACCATCAGCACGCCGATCTTCGGCCAGGCGAACACGCTGGGTAACAACAGCAAACCGCGGTGGTCCAGGCGCAGGCTCGCCCGGGTGCCGCTGCGCACGGCCAGCACCTCGCCGGTCAGCCGCACCCGCGGATGCAGGTCGTTCAGGACCTGCTCCACCCCGCCATCGGCCAGCCGCCGGGATCGGTGGTCCAGGTCCGCGGCCAGGGTGGCGCGGATGCGTGGCCAGTGCGGCTCGATCAGCTCGGTCCAGACGAGCTCGAGCTGGCCCGCCAACAGGTCCCGTGCGGTCGCCGGGTCCGGCGGCAGCGCCCGCAGGTCGGCGTCCACCTTGGCCAGCTCGGTGGCGACCTGCCACGGCGGGGTGCGGCGCACCCTGGCCAGCTGGGCCCGCACGGTGGTGCGCGGCCCGGTCGGCGGCGGGCTGAGGAAGTCGGTGATGTACTGCCGCCCGCTCAGCACGGCGCGCAGCTCGGTGATCGGCAGCGCATGCATGACCTCCTCCGCGCCGGCCAGCCAGGGCAGGTGCGCCGGGTGCCCGCGCAGCCCGAGCACCACCTGCACCGCGCCGAGCACCTCCTCCAACGGGGAGATGGCGAACCGCACCCGGCGGGCGCTCTCCGGGGTCAGCACCAGCTCGATCACCGCGGCTCCTGAATTCGGCTGTTCCCGAATCAGTATCACCGCTCCCGGCCGCGGCGCAGGCTCGGCCGCATGACCACGATCGAGCCGACGCCCCTGCTCCGGCACCGCCGCTACTGGCGCTGGTCGGCGAGTGCTCAGCTGGGCAGGTTGCCTGCCGCGATGGCCCCGCTCGCCTTCACCGTGCTGACCACCGCGACCACCGGTTCGTACCGGCTCGGCGGGGTGCTGATGGCGGTGTTCGTCGCAGCCGAACTGCTCGGCGCGGTGCCGGCCGGCAGACTGCTGGACCGGATCGGCCCCGGCCGCGGCCTGGTGCTGCTGCTCTGCTGCGCCGCGGCCGGGTTCGCAGGGATGGCGGTGGCCGTTGCGAACGAGGCCCCGGCCTTCCTGCTGGCCGCCACGGTGGTGCTGCCCGGCCTGCTCGCCGGTGGCCTGTCCGGCGGGCTGCGCACGCTGCTGGCGGGCGCGGTCGAGGACGCGCTGCTGCCGAGAGCCATCGCGGTGGACGCGATGCTGATCGAGGGTGTGCTGGTCGCTGCCCCGCTGCTGGTCGCCGCCTTGTCCCTGGTGCACACCCTGTTGCCGCTGCTCGCGATGGCCACCGCCTATCTCGGCTGCGCGGCCCTGCTGCCCCGGTCCGCCACGCCCGCACCCGCCTCCGCCCCCGGACAGCGTCCCCGGTTTCCGCTGCGGGCCGCGCTCTGCTGGCTGGGCTGCCTGTTCACCATCGGCCACCTGCTGTCCACCATCGAGGTCGCCCCGCTCGCGCTGGCCCAGCGGCTCGGTGGCGGCACCGCACAGGCGGCCGTGCTGGTCGCGGTGCTGTGCGGGGCGAGTGTCGCGGGCAGCGGGCTGTTCGCCTGGCGCGGGCGGGTCGGCAGGCCGGCCGCGCTGGCCTGCCTTGGTTGTTTCCTGGCCGGGGCCGTACCGGTGGGGTTCGACCTTGGCTGGACCGGCCTGCTGGCCGGGGTGGTGCTGATCGGCGCCTGCACCGGGCCGCTGCTCACCATCGCCTCCGTCCGGCTGCAGGGGCTGCTGCCACCGGCCCGGCGTGCCGAGGGGTTCTCCTTCGCCTTCGCCGTGCAGGCAACGGGTTTCGGGCTCGGCTCGCTGAGCGTGGGCCTGCTGCCGCTGACGCTTCCGCCGCTGCTCGGCGCCGTGAGCGCGGCCCTGACCTGTGCGATGCTGGCGAGTAGCAGGGCAGGGCGGCCCGAACCTATTGGCACCTTGTCAGCAAGTCCGTAGGCTACCGGGCAGCCGAGCCAATGGAGCCGATGTCGGCAATGGAGGCGTCATGACCACCGTGCAAGCTCCGCAGTCCGAACTCGCCGCGGCCGAGACCTTCGATTCGCTCAACCCGGCGACCGACGAGGTGGTCGGCACCCATCCGGTGCATACCGCCGACGCGGTCGAACAGGCCGTTGCCAGGGCGAAGGAGGCCGCTGCCTGGTGGGACTCGCTCGGTTATGCCGGCAGGGCCGAACGGCTGCGCCGGTGGAAGGGTGTGCTGGCACGCAGGCTGGCGCAGCTGTGCGAGGTGGTGCACGCCGAAACCGGCAAGCCACGCGGGGACGCCCAGCTGGAGGCCGTGCTGGCCATCGAGCACATCGCCTGGGCAGGCAAGCACGCGGCCAAGGTGCTCGGCAGGCAACGCCGCTCGCCCGGCCTGCTGCTGTCCAACCAGGCGGCGAGCGTCGAGTACCAGCCGCTGGGCGTGGTCGGCGTGATCGGGCCGTGGAACTACCCGGTCTACACCCCGATGGGCTCGATCAGCTACGCGCTGGCCGCGGGCAACGCGGTGGTGTTCAAGCCGAGCGAGTACACCCCCGGCGTCGGCAAGTGGCTGGTGGACGCCTTCCAGGAGGTGGTCCCGGAGTACCCGGTGCTGCAACTGGTCACCGGCTTCGGGCCGACCGGGGCCGCGCTCACCAGGGCGGGTGTGGACAAGATCGCCTTCACCGGGTCGACGGCCACCGGGAAGAAGATTATGGCGGCGGCCGCCGACACCCTCACCCCGGTGGTCATCGAGGCCGGTGGCAAGGACCCACTGCTGGTGGACGCCGATGCCGACCTGGACGCGGCGGCCGAGGCAACCGTCTGGGGTGCCTTCTCCAACGCCGGGCAGACCTGTGTCGGGGTGGAGCGGGTGTACGTGCACGAGCGGGTGCATGAGGAGTTCGTGGCCAAGGTGGTGCGGCTTGCCGAGCAGATCCGGGGCGGCTCCGACGAGAGCGCGCAGTACGGCCCGATGACCATGCCCTCCCAGCTGGAGGTCATCCGCAGGCATATCGCCGACGCGCTGGCCCGCGGCGGCCGCGCGCTCACCGGCGGGCCGGACGCGGTGGGCGAGCGCTGCGTGCAGCCGACCGTGCTGGTGGACGTGCCGGAGGATTCCGAGGCGGTGCGCGAGGAGACCTTCGGCCCGACCGTCACCATCGCGAAGGTCGCCGATATGGACGAGGCGATCGAGAAGGCGAACAACTCCCGCTACGGCCTGGCGTCCACGGTGTTCGCCAAGCGGCGCGGGATGGAGCTGGCCCGGCTGTTGCGTACCGGGCAGACCGCGATCAACGCCCCGCTGTCCTTCGCCGGGATCGCCGCACTGCCCTTCGGCGGGGTCGGGGACTCCGGCTTCGGCCGGATCCACGGGCCCGAAGGGCTGCGCGAGTTCGCCCGGCCGAAGGCGATCGCCCGGCAGCGGTTCTCCCCGCTGCTGGCGCTCACCACCTTCGCGCGGACGGAGAAGACCGAGGCGCTGGTGGGCAAGCTGACCGCCGTACTACACGGCAAGCGCTAAGTACCCGCCACTCACAGCGGCCGGGAAGGGGATGGGGCCTAGGTCGCCTGGGAGCGGATCAGGTCGGCGGCCTTCTCGGCGACCATGATGGTGGGCGCGTTGGTGTTGCCCCGCGGTACCACCGGCATCACCGAGGCGTCCACCACGCGCAGCCCGTCCACCCCGCGTACCCGCAGGGCAGGGTCGACCACGGCCAGCTCACCGGTGCCCATCGCGCAGGTGCCGACCGGGTGGTACAGGGTCTGGGTGTTCGCTCGGGCGTGCTCGGCCAGCGCGTCCTCGTCCAGCTCCAGCCGGTCCGGCAGGAAGGGCTTGTCCAGGTAGCGGGCCAGCGGGCCGCCGCGGCCGATCTCGATCAACGTGCGCAGCCCGGCGAGGGTGGCCTCGAAGTCCTCCGGCTCGGCGTAGTAGGCGGGGTCCAGCTCCGGGCGCCACAGCGGATGCGCGGACCGCAGCCGCAGCCGCCCCCGGCTGGCCACCCGCACCAGGGTGGTCGCCGAGGTGAACCCCGGCACGGTCGGCTCGCGCAGCCCGTTTTCGTAGAACAGGGTCGGTGCCACGTGGAACTGCATGTTCGGCGCGTCCAATCCATCCACAGTGGACAGGAAGGCGCCGGCCTCGCCAACGTTGGAGGCCAGCGGGCCGCGCTTGGTCAGCTGCCAGCGCAGCATGCCGGCCGGGGTGGCGGAGTCCACCAGGTCGCTGGTGTTCCTGGTGGACCAGATGATCGGCGCGGCCGGGTGGTCGTGCAGGTTGTGGCCGACACCTGGCAGCTGCACGGCCACCTCGATATCGTGCTCGCGCAGGTGCTCGGCGGGCCCGATGCCGGAAAGCAGCAGCAACTGCGGGGAGTTGATCGCCCCGCCGCAAAGCAGCACCTCGGAGCCTGCGTAGGCGGTCCGCTCGACCCCACCCTCCAGATACGACACCCCGGTGGCCCGGCCACCCTCCAGCACCACCCTGGTCGCCTGCGCCCGGGTGCGCACGGTGAGGTTCGGCCGGGCCGTTGCGGGGCGCAGGTAGGCGTCCGCCGCCGACCAGCGCCGCCCCTTGCGGCAGGTGACCTGGTACTGCCCTGCGCCCTCCTGGGACTCGCCGTTGAAGTCCTCGGTGCGCTTCAGCCCCCAGGCCACGGCCGAGTCCACCCAGGCACGGGACAGCTCATGGGTGAACACCCGGTCCTCCACGTGCAGCGGGCCGGAGGACCCGTGCAGCGGGCCGCCGAACCGGGTGTTGCCCTCGGCGCGGACGAAGTACGGCAGCACCTCGTCCCAACCCCAGCCCTCGGCGCCATAGGAATCGCGCCACTCGTCGTAATCGGCGCGGTTTCCCCGGATGTAGATCATCGCGTTGATCGAGGAACAGCCGCCGAGCAGCTTGCCCCGGGGCCAGTAGGCGCTCTTGCCGAGATGTTTCTGCTGGACCGTCTCGTAGTTCCAGTCCCACTGGGTCTTGAACAGGGAGGCGAACGCCGCCGGGATCCGCACCTCGTCGGCGGTGTCCTCGCCACCGGCTTCGAGTAGCAGCACCCGCGCCGACGGGTCCTCGGTCAGCCGGTTCGCCAGTACGCAGCCCGCGCTGCCAGCGCCCACGATGACGTAGTCCCAGCTTTCCTGCGTGGCCACGGTACCTCCCACTGTGTCCGACTCGCACTGTTGGCGGCGCGACAATAGTGGATCCTGCCGCACACCGGCGCGTGGGAAAAGGGTCTCACGGGCCCACATCCCCCATTTGCCGCAATCGGGAGGACCGTCCGTGGTAACCGATCCGTCCGACTCAGTGAGGTGCGGACCCGCACGCAACGTCTCACCCGGGTCT
The DNA here is from genome assembly GCF_018885265.1 of Amycolatopsis aidingensis. GTDB lineage: Bacteria > Actinomycetota > Actinomycetes > Mycobacteriales > Pseudonocardiaceae > Amycolatopsis > Amycolatopsis aidingensis. Next base: position 7,335,757 of record NZ_CP076538.1, on the reverse strand, counting down.
TACGTCTTCCATACAGCGGGGCCGAGGAGCGTCGGGGGCTCCTCGGCCCCGAGCGCCCTTTCTCGGCTAGGCTCCAGGGGTACCGCCTGCGAAAAAACGGACGAGGAGCAGCCTGCCGTGGCCCGAGTCGTCGTCGACGTCATGCCCAAGCCGGAGATCCTGGACCCGCAAGGTCAAGCGGTGGCCGGTGCCCTGCCCCGCCTCGGCTTCACCGGGGTCACCGAGGTCCGCCAGGGCAAGCACTTCGAGCTGGAGGTCGACGACTCGGTCGACGACGAGACGCTCGCCAAGATCGCCGAGGGCTTCCTGGCCAACCCGGTGATCGAGGACTGGACCGTGCGCAGGGTGGACTCGTGAAGATCGGCGTCATCACCTTCCCCGGCACCCTGGACGATGTGGACGCCGTTCGCGCGGTCCGCTACGCCGGGGCCGAGCCGGTCGAGCTGTGGCACGCCGACGCCGAGCTCAGGGGCGTGGACGCGGTGATCGTGCCCGGCGGGTTCTCCTACGGCGACTACCTGCGCGCCGGGGCCATCGCCCGGTTCGCCCCGGTGATGGGCCCGGTACTGGAGGCCGTGCACGGGGGCATGCCAGTGCTGGGCATCTGCAACGGCTTCCAGGTGCTCTGTGAGGCGGGCCTGCTGCCCGGTGCGCTGGTGCGCAACCAGGGGTTGCACTTCATCTGCCGGGACCAGTGGCTGCGAGTGGAGAACAACACCACCGCCTGGACCACCCGGTTCGACACCGGTGCGGAGATCCTGATCCCGGTGAAGAACATGGAAGGCTGCTACGTCGCCGACCAGCCCACGCTGGACCGGCTTGATGGCGAGGGCAGGGTGGTCTTCCGCTATGTCGATGGCAACCCGAACGGGTCGCGTGCCGACATCGCCGGGGTCAGCAGCGCCGATGGCAGGGTGGTCGGCCTGATGCCGCACCCCGAGCATGCCATCGACGCGCTCACCGGCCCCTCCGACGACGGCCTCGGCCTGTTCTACTCGGTGCTGGACTCGGTCGTCACCGCTGGAACGGCAAGCTGAGCGGTTCAGCCTGCCGCCGCACGGACCAGCCGGGCATACGGGCCGCCCGCGGCCAGCAGCTCGGCATGGCTGCCCAGCTCGGAGATCCGGCCACCCTCCAGCACCGCCACCCGGTCCGCGGCCGCCGCGGTGTGCAGCCGGTGCGCGATGGCGATCACCGTGCGCCCGGCGAGCACCCGCTCCAGCCCGCGCTCCAGCTCCCTGGCGGAGCCGGTGTCCAGCAGCGAGGTCGCCTCGTCCAGCACCAGGGTGTGCGGGTCGGCCAGCACCACCCTTGCCAGCGCGAGCTGCTGGGCCACCGCCGCGGGTACGGCCAGCGCCCCCGCGCCCAGCTTGGTGTCCAACCCCTCGGCAAGGCCCTCCGCCCAGTCCCTTGCGCCGACCGCGGCCAGCGCCGCGAGCAGTTCGGCATCGGTCCACTCGGTGGCCCTTGCCGGCAGTGCCAGGTTGTCCCGCAACGTCCCGGCGAACACGTGCTGCTCCTGGGTCAGCAGCAGCACCTCGACGCGCAGCAGATCCTCCGGTAGCTCGGAGACCTCGACCCCGCCGATCGTCACCGAGCCCGCGGTCGGGGTCGCGATCCCGGCAAGCAACCGGCCAAGGGTGGACTTGCCCGCGCCGGAGGGGCCGACGATGGCAAGCCGCTCACCTCGCGGCACCCGCAGGTCGATCCCGTGCAGCACCTCGCTTCCCTCGGCGTAACCGAAGCGCACCCCGCGGAGCACGATGTCCTGACCGCGCGGGCGATGCGGCGCTCGCGATGACTGCTCCGGGGTGTGCACGCCGAGCACCCTGCGCACCGCGGCACTCGCGATCATCAGGTCCTCCGCCCACCACAGCACGTCGTCCAGGGGTTCGGAAAGGGCCTGTGCGTAGAGCACCATCGTGCTGATCGTGCCCAGTTCGGTGTAGCCCTGCGCGTAGGCCCAGCCACCCAGCAGCAACATCACCGCGATCGGCAACGCGTGCGAGAGCTCCAGCCAGGGAACCCAGCGGACGGTGAGCGCGCGGAACTCCCGCTCACCTTGCGCGGCCTGGTCCGCCGCCCGCTCACCGTGCCGCACCCTGCGCCGCACCAGCCCGAGGGCTTCCGCGGTGCGGGCCCCTTCCGCGGTCTCGTGCAACCCGGACCGCGCCTCGGCCCAGCGCGCCAGCATCCGCTCGATCGCCGCCGGTGACCGCTTCCAGTACCACCTGGTCGGCAGCACCAGCACCGCCACCGCGGCCAGCAGGCCGAGCGCGAGCAGCGGCGAGGTGATGATCATCGCGCCCACGGTGAGCAGCACGGTGACCGAGGCGACCAGGATCTCCGGGGCCGCGTTCCGGGTGGCGTAGTCGACCCGCTCGATATCCGAGGTCGCCCTGCTGAGCAGGTCACCCGTGCCCGCGGCCTCCACCGTGCCCAGCGGCAGCCGCAGCGACTGGCGCACGAACGACTCCCTTGTCCGCGCCAGCACTCGCTCGCCGAGCACCCCGGCCCGCACCCTGGCCTGACGTTTCAGCCCGGCCTGCACCAGCAGGATGAGCACGAAGGCGGCGGCGAGCAGGTCCACCCTGGCGGTGCCACCCCCGGTGACCACCTCGTCCACCAGCGCGCCGATGATCTGCGGCCCGGCCAGCCCTGCGACGGTCGCGAGCACGAACAGCCCGATCATCGTGGCGAACCCGGTCCGGTTCTCCCGCACCGTGTCGCGGGCCCATGAGCGGGCCCGCGCCTTACTGGCCAGCGGTAGTTTCAGTTGCATTCTTCCGCCTCCAGCACCGGCCGGACCGTCTCGTCGGCCACGGCCATCCACAGTGGACTCTGGCTGAACACCACGGTGGTCCGGCCGCGGCGCAGCCTGGCGACCCGTTCGGTGATCCGTGCCTCGGTGTGCGCGTCCACCGCCGAGGTGGGTTCGTCCAGCACCAGCACGTCCGCGTCCGCCGCGAGCGCCCTGGCCAGGTTCAGCCGCTGCCGCTGCCCACCGGAGACCTCCCTGCCGCGCTCGCCGATGTGCTCGTCCAGGCCGTTCGGCATGCCCCGCACGATGTCCTCGGCGTCCGCGGCGGCCAGCGCCGTCTCGATGTCCACGGTGCCGGCACGGTCCGGGGCCACCTGCTCGCGCAGGATGCCGGAGAACCAGATGTCCTGGTTGTGCGCGTACACCACCCGCCGCCGCAGCTCGGCGAGCGCGACCCGGTCGGAAGGCACCCCGGATACCAGCACCAGCTGCCCCGGCTCCGGTTCGGCGAATCTGGCAAGCCGCCTGGCCAGCGCCTCGGCCCCGGAACGCGCGTCGACGACGGTCAGCTTGCCCGCCACCGCGGTGAAGCCGGTTGCCGAGTCGTGCAACTCGAGCGGTCCCTCGGGTAGCGGTACCGGCGAGTCCGGTTCCGCCAGCAGCGGTCGCAGCCGCAGCAGCCCGCAGGCCTTGCGGGCGGACACGATCCCGGCGCTGATCGCGTGCGCGGCCTCGGTTGCCGTGCTCACCGGGATCACCAGGAACGCCGATGCTCCGTAGAACGCCACCAGCTCACCGGCGCTGATCGTGCCCTGCACTGCCATCCGGGCGCCCAGCCAGGTGATCAGTACCGTCACCAGACCGGGTAGCAGCACCTCCGCACCGGCCAGCCAGGCGTCACTGCGGGCCACGTCCACCCCGGCCCCGCGTACCCGCTGGCTGGCCGTCCGGAACCGGTCGAAGAACCGGCCTTCGCCGCCGATCCCACGCAGGATGCGCAGGCCGGACACGATGTCCGAACCGATCCCGTTGACCTCGGCGAGTTGCTCACGTTGCCGTTCCTGGCGCCTGCGCAGCAGCGGGAGCAGCGGGACCATGCCCAACGTCGCGAGGGGCACGCCGGCCAGCGCCACCGTGCCCAGCAGCGGGGACTCGAGCACCAGCGCGATGCCCACCACGACGAAGGCGAGCACCGAACCGGCAAGCCTGCCGAGCACACCGAACAGGTTGCCGACCGAGTCGACGTCCGAGGAGGACACCGCCATCACATCGCCGGTCTCGGCCTGCGGATGCAACGAGGCACCGAGCCGGGCGGTGTGGGTCGACACCAGGCGCTGGGTGGTGACGGCCCCGTGCAGCCACATGGCGTGCCCGAGAAACTCCAGCGCACCCCCGCAGACCGCCTGCGCGATCCCGATCCCGACGACCACCGCGGCCAGCCACAGCAGAGTGGCGCCGTCGTCTCCCGCGATGCCTGCGTCCACGGCCGCGCCGACCACCAGCGGCAGCAGGGCGCCCGGCACCAGCCAGAGCCCCCCGAACGCCGCGGAACCGGTCACCAGCCACGGACGCCTGCGCAGCAGCGCAAGGAGAAAGCGTACCGGTGTCAGCTCGGCGCCGGTCCGCACATGAAGTCAATCCGGAGCAAGCGTATTGCGCTCAGTCATGACCACGAGGGTAGGGCCGACCGGCCGGAGCGGGCGAGGGAATTTCGCCCGTCTACCCTCTTACCCGTGGCGCATCCCGACACGGAAACCCAGGTCATCGACACCACCGGCCACGCGGCGGCCACGCCGGACGCCGCGCAGCCCTACCTCGAGCTCGGCCTCGCCGAGGACGAGTACGCCCGGATCCGGGAGATCCTCGGCCGCAGGCCCACCGACGCCGAGCTCGCCATGTACTCGGTGATGTGGAGCGAGCACTGCTCGTACAAGTCCTCCAAGGCGCATCTGCGCTACTTCGGCGAGACCACCACGGCCGAGATGCGGGAGAAGATGCTCGCCGGGATCGGCGAGAATGCGGGCGTGGTGGACGTCGGCGACGGCTGGGCGGTCACCTTCAAGGTGGAGAGCCACAACCACCCGTCCTATGTGGAGCCCTACCAGGGCGCGGCCACCGGGGTCGGCGGGATCGTGCGGGACATCCTGGCGATGGGCGCCCGGCCGCTGGCGGTGGCCGACCCGCTGCGGTTCGGGCCCGCGGACGCCCCGGACACCCGGCGGGTGCTGCCAGGGGTGGTCGGCGGGATCGCCGGGTACGGCAACTGCCTCGGCCTGCCGAATATCGGCGGCGAGGTCGCTTTCGACGAAAGCTACGCGGGTAACCCGCTGGTGAACGCGCTGTGCGTGGGTGCGATGCGGGTGGAGGACCTGCACCTCGCGCATGCCTCCGGCACCGGCAACAAGATCATCCTGTTCGGCGCGCGCACCGGCCTTGACGGCATCGGCGGGGTGTCCGTGCTGGCCAGCGACACCTTCGCCGGGGACGAGTCCGGCAGTGACCCCGCGGGGCGCAAGAAGCTGCCCAGCGTGCAGGTCGGCGACCCGTTCACCGAGAAGGTGCTGATCGAGTGCTGCCTCGAACTGTTCGCCCAGCGTCTGGTGGTCGGCATCCAGGACCTCGGCGGGGCCGGGCTGTCCTGCGCCACCTCCGAGCTGGCCGCGGCCGGGGACGGCGGCATGCACATCGAGCTGGACCGGGTCCCGTTGCGGGCCAAGGGGATGACTCCCGCGGAGATCCTGTCCAGTGAGTCGCAGGAGCGGATGTGCGCGGTGGTCAGCCCCGCCGATGTGGACGCCTTCATGAAGGTGTGCGCCAAATGGGACGTGACCGCCACCGAGATCGGCGAGGTCACCGACGGCGAGCACCTGGTGATCACCTGGCACGGCGAGACCGTGGTGGACGTGCCACCGCGCACCGTCGCGCACCAGGGCCCGGTGTATCACCGCCCGTACGCCCGCCCGGTCGCGCAGGACGAGCTGCAGGCCGACACCCCGGACACGCTGCCGCGACCGTCCGGCCCGGACGAGCTGCGCGACACCCTGCTGCGGATGATCTCCTCCCCCGAGCTCGCCTCCAGGGAGTGGGTCACCGAGCAGTACGACCGCTACGTCCGTGGCAACACCGTGCTCGCCCAGCCCGCCGACTCCGGGGTGATCCGGATCGACGAGCGCACCGGCCGCGGGGTGGCCGTTTCCACCGACTGCAACAGCCGGTTCGTGTACCTGGACCCCTATGCCGGCACCCAGCTCGCGCTGGCCGAGGCCTACCGCAACGTGGCCACCAGCGGGGCCACCCCGATCGCGGTCACCAACTGCCTGAACTTCGGCGCGCCGACCGACCCTGGCGTGATGTGGCAGTTCGAGCGTGCCGTGCACGGCCTCGCCGACGGCTGCGCCGAGCTGGGTATCCCGGTGACCGGCGGGAACGTCAGCTTCTTCAACCAGACCGGGGACACCGCGATCCTGCCGACCCCGGTGGTCGGGGTGCTCGGGGTGCTGGACGATGTGCGCAGGCGGATCCCGACCGGGGTCGGGGCCGAGGCCGGCGAGACCCTGCTGCTGCTCGGCGACACCAGGGCGGAGTTCGGCGGTTCGGCCTGGGCGCGGATCGTGCACGGGCACCTCGGCGGGTTGCCGCCTGCCGTGGACCTGGCGCGCGAGCGGCTGCTCGCGGAGGTGCTGTCCGCGGGCAGCCGGGACGGGATGATCTCGGCCGCGCACGACCTCTCCGACGGCGGGCTGGCCCAGACCCTGGTGGAGACCGTGCTGATCGGACAGGTCGGCGCCAGGGTGGTGCTGGATCCGGACACCGACCCCTTCGTGCAGCTGTTCGCCGAGTCCGCGGGCCGGGTGCTGGTCGCGGTGCCGCGCTCGGAGGAGCTGCGGTTCACCGAGCTGTGCTCGGCCCGGGGCCTGCCCTGGCGCAAGACCGGTGTGGTGGACCCGGATTCGGCGGCGCTGGAGATCCAGGACGTGGCCACCTTCGGCCTTGCCGAGCTGCGCGCGGCCTGGGAGGGCACGTTGCCTGCCCTGTTCGGCTGACCGGTCCGGTGGGGTGCCGCCTCGCCTTGGCACCCCACCGGACCGCGGCGGTCAGTTCACGTAGACGCCGACGAGGCTGATGCAGAACCCGGTCTCGTCGAAGTTGTCCGCGCCGATCAGACCGTCCGCGGGGCTGCCGCCCACGGTGCCCTTGAGCTTGGCCGACACGTAGTACTTCCCGTCGCTGATCTCGGTGATCTCCAGATCGGACGGGCCGGAGGTCGCGGTCTCCACGTCACCCTCCTCCTGGGACTTCGCCTCCTCGCACAGCATCGCCATGGCGGCGGACTTGTCCCCGGAGTTCAGCTTGCCGACGAAGTCCTCGATCACCTTGCCGCCCTCGCTGTCCCCGGTGCCGCTGCCGGGAGAGTCCGACTCGGACGGATCGGTGCTGGGCTCGTCCGACTCGCTGGGTAGCCCGGTCGGCCCGTTCGGAACGCTGTTGCCGGGACCGCCGGGGATGTCCGGCAGCTTCATGCTCCAGTTCTTCCAGCACCACTTGTCCCCGGCCTTGCCGAGTTCGCCGGTGAGCGGGGTTGGCTGGCCCTTCAGCGTGACCTCCAGCGGGGCGGTGGCGGAGTTGCCGTTCTCCTGCACCGGACCGGTGAGCCTCGCGCCCTCCACCCGGTTCACGTTCTGGATCGCCTGGGTCACGTCCTCGTCGGCGTCCCCGCACTTCAGCCCGTTCAGGGCGTTCGCGTCCTTGGCGTTGAGCGCGGCCACGATCTGCTCGGCGGTGTCCTGCGCCGTGCCGCTGTCCGCCTTCTTGTCCTCGTCACCGGAGAGCAGGAAGCCGGGCGCGAGGAAACCGGTCACCCCGAACGCGATGAGCAGCACCGCCACCACCGCGAGGCTGACCCACAGCGCGGTCTTCGGCTTCTTCGGCGGCTGGCCGTATCCACCGGGCTGCCCGTAGGGGCCCTGCTGCGGGTAGCCGGGGTACTGCCCGTACATGGCGGTCTGGTCGTAGCCGCCGTACGGCTGCTGTGGCTGCTGCCCGTACTGCCCATAGGGATCGGGCTGGCCGTACTGGCCCTGTTGCGGAAAACCGCCGGACTGCGGGTACCCGCCCTGGCCGTAGGGGTCCGGTTGCTGGCCATAGGGCTGCCCAGGCTGAGGTGGGTAAGTCATGCCGAAGCCTTTCCAGTCTTGCAGCGCCCGCGCTGGTGCGCTCGGTGGTGCGACGCGGGCGCCGAAGATCTGGTTCCTCCGGCATACCGCCCGTGCTGGGCATTCTGCCTGCCGTTGTTCATTTCCTGTGAAGGGGCTCTCGCCCGGGTCCGCGGCCGGGCGAGAGCCGTGGTCGGTCGACTTCGGACGGTTATCCGGCTCGGATCAACCGGTTGCCAGTACCTGCAACCGGTCGTAGGCGCCGTTGAAGGTGTTCTGGTCGATCGGGCTGGAGGTGTACTGCCAGAAGGTGTAGAAGCCCCAACCGTGCGGCAGCGGCCCGACCGTGGAGTTGTACCGCGCGACCCAGAGCGGCACGGTGCTGCCGAACCCGTGCCCGGTGGCCACGCACTGGTCCCACCAGCTCTTCGAGGTGTAGATCACCGGCCAGCGACCGGTCCGGTTGGCGTAGGTGTCGTGGAAGTCCCTGATCCACGCCGCCATCCCGGCCTTGCTCTTGCCGTAGCAGGTCGAGCCATAGGGGTTGTACTCCATGTCCAGCGCACCGGGCAGGGTCTTGCCATCACGTGACCAGCCACCACCGTTGTCCACAAAGTAGTTCGCCTGTGCCGCGCCGCTGGAGCGGTCCGGCAACGCGAAGTGGTAGGCGCCGCGGATCATGCCGATGTTGTACGAACCGTTGTACTGCTGGGCGAAGTAGGGGCTCTTGTAGCCGGTGCCCTCGGTCGCCTTCACGAAGGCGAACCGCTTGCCCTGGTTCCACCAGTGCTGCCAGTCCACGTTCTTCTGCCAGCCGCTCACGTCGATCCCCGGCACGCTGGCCAGCACGCGCTGCCCGTCCGCGCCGCGGTCGCGGGTCCGCAGGGCCTGCTGCCTGGTGGCCGGGGTGGACTGATCGCCTTCCACCCTGGCGATCTGGGAACCGAGCGGATGGTCGTACATGCGGACGTACTCGTCGATGGAGAGGCCGCGGGTTTCCTGTGCCGAAGCGGCAGGGGCCAGCGTGCCGAGCAGGAGCACGCAGGCGGAGGCGGCGGTGATGGCGCTGTAGGCCCTCCGCCGGCTTCTTCGTGTGGACATCGGGGGAAGTCCCTTCGGTGTGTCTTGCTTGCCCTCGCGACGGGTGGCTCACGGCAGGTAGTCACCCGAGCATTGATTGTCACTCATGCATGTGTCGTTTGTCACGAAATTTCGTGAACTCTTGTCTACGGGTGGGTGATTTACGGCCGCGGTTCACCTTGCGCCAGGGCGGCCAGCCGGGCCTCGGCGCCGTTGAAGTAGTTCTGGTCCCCTGGCAGCGGGCCCGCGTTCGCGAACTGCCAGATCGTCTGGGTCGGCCACCCGGCGGGCAGCGGTCCGATCTCGGGTGCGTAGCGCGCCAGCCACAGGGGGTGGGTCGCGCCGAACTCGGGGCTGTTCCCGGTGCAGGTACGCCACCAGCTGGTGCTGGTGTAGATGGCGGGCGGGCGGCCGGTGCGCTCGGCGTAGCGGGCGGAGAAGTCCTTGATCCACTCGACCATCCCGGCGGGTTCCAGGTCGTAGCAGGTGTCGCCGTAGGGGTTGTACTCCACGTCCAGCGCGCCGGGCAGGGTCCTGCCGTCGGCGGACCAGCCACCGCCGTGCTGCACGAAGTAGTCGGCCTGCTCGGCGCCGCCGGAGATGTCCGGCCGCGCGAAGTGGTAGGCACCGCGGATCATGCCGGCCTGGTAGGAGCCGTTGTACTGCTGCGTGAACTGAGGGCTGACGAAGCCGGTGCCCTCGGTCGCCTTCACGTAGACGAACCGGGCGCCCTTGCCGGTGGTGTCCGGCCAGTCGACCGCGCCCTGCCAGCCGCTGACATCGTGTCCGAGCGTCCGGCCCGCCGCCGCGTACCCGGCGGTGGCCCGCGGCGTTCCGTGCACCCCTTCGTGCAGGGCGATCTGCGAGCCCGCGTGCCGGTGCAGGGCTCCGGCATAGTCGGGGTGTTCCGCGGCGGCCGCAGGTGCCGCGCAGGTCAGGGTGGCCGCGACCGCGGCGGCCATACAGATGATGTCTCGCCGATGCACAGTGACTCCCGTCCAGCTCGCGGTGGTCCCTCCGCGCGTCACGATGCCGCGAACGGAGGAGTTCCGCGAGCCGGGTGTCACCCGGCGGAGTGGATCCGAAGGTCGGGTCCGGGGTGCTAATCCTCTTCGGCCAGTGCCTTCAGCAGATGCTCGGCCGGTACCACGGCGGTCACCACGTCGTGCGGGTTGATCACCACGGGGTGGCCCGCGAGCAGGTCGACCATGTCCCTGCCGAGCACGGCGCGGGCATGCGGCCATTCCTCGGGCACCAGTGACTTGGCGGTGTAGGCGGGCACCAGCACCCGGCCGTCCTGGTCGTGGAAACCGATCACGGTGCGCTGCACCGGAGACATCGCGTACACGAACAGGGTGGAGTCCAGGATGACCCGTGGCAGGTCCTCGGCGGGACGGTGCTTGGTGCGCACCAGTTGCAGCAGGCGTTCCAGGTCGTTGCGCGGTTCCGGGTAGCCGAGCGCCTTCGGCGACGGCCGGTACCGGTCGTTGGGGTGGAAGTCCGCCACGATGTCCCCGGCCGCGTTGACCGGGTAGGCGCCGACGACGGCCCAGGACGGGACGCGGCCGTTCGGGTCGAAGGCCTCGTCGATCACGTACAGCCAGCTGTTCGGGTTCGCGCGCGCGTTCGCCCGCATCTCCCTGGTGATCTCCGGCGGCCGCTTGGCCGCGGGCAGGAAGGTGGGTTCCGTCCGGTCGGTGGCCCTGCCGTCTTGGCGGGTGCTCGTGCCGTCCGGCCTCTCGGCCTCGTCCCGCTGCGCCATTTCGGTCCCTCGGTCTGTCGCGTCGCCTGCGTCTCGTCTCGTGTTCATCCTAGTGTTTCGCCATGCCCTCTTCGCGCTCGGTCGACCCCGTTCGGTTACGTGCTGCTGTAGAACGGATCTCGGCTTGGTTAACCGGAACCGGCCCGGCCCCGGAACGGGCCGAGCTGGCCGAGGCCGTCCGGCTGAGCCTGCGTGCGCTCGCCGCCGACGCGCCCGGACGCAGTGTGGAGGTCAGGGTGCCGCCGTTCGCGGCCGTGCAGTGCGTGGCCGGGCCGCGGCACACCCGGGGCACACCGGCCAATGTGGTGGAGACCGATCCGCGGACCTGGCTCGAACTCGCCACCGGCAGGCTGGGGTGGACGGACGCGGTCGAGGCCGGCCGGGTCACCGCCTCGGGGACCCGGGCCGACCTCGCTCCCTGGTTGCCGATCGTCCGAACGTGAGGGTCAGCCTGTGCCCGTACCGGTCAGGGCTTGTAGCCGATTCCGCCCGCGATGCAGTGCTGCACCTGGTTCAGCGGCTTCAGCTGCGGGCCGTCCGGCCACCACTCGGCGCACAGCGTGACGCCAGGCTCGATCATCTGGAGGTCGCCGAACAGGCTCTCGATCTCGGCCTTCGTCCGGAAGGTGCCGCTGCCCATCGGGCTGTGCAGGAAGATCTGCTCCATCTTGCGGGCGAGCTCGCTGTACTCGTTCTCCGGATCGAGGAAGTGGCTCAGCGCGAGGTACGAACCCGAAGGCAGCGCGTCGATGTACTCCCGCATGATCTCCGCGGGGTCGGCTTCCCCGGTGTAGTGGTGCATCGTGCCCAGCTGGAGCAGCACCAGCGGCTCGTCGAAGTCGATGTACTTGCGCACCACCTCGTCCTCGAGCACGGCGCGCGGGTCGAAGATGTCCGCGGGTGAGAAGTGGGTGAGCTCGTTCTCCTCCAGCAAGGCCCTGCCGTGCGCCAGCACCACCGGGTCGTTGTCGGTGTAGACCACCCGCGCGTCCGGGTTGATCCGCTGCACCACCTGGTGCACGTTCTCCGCCGTGGGCAGCCCGGAGCCGCAGTCGAGGAACTGGTTGACGCCGGTCTGCTGGGCCAGGAAGCGGCAGGCCCTGATCAGGAATCCGCGGTTCTCGGTGGCGAGGTCCTGGGCTTCCGGTGCCGCCTTCTGCACCCCCCGGAGCACTTCCCGGTCGATCTCGTAGTTGTCCTTGCCGTTCAGGAACGCGTCGTAGACCCGGGCGATGCTGGCCCTGCTCGGGTCTACACCCACCGGTGGCTTCGGATCGGAGTACTCGGTGGCCGTGGGGGCGGTAGCGGGATCGGCAGGCGGAGTGGCAGGCATTGAAGGCCTCACTGTGACGTAACGAACAATTGCTGGATCGCACCAAGGGTAAGTGTTTGAGCTCGTTGGGTAAACGCAGGTCGTCCACAAGAGTGGCACACGTGGACGGTGTGTAGTTGGTCGAAACGTTACCGTGCGCCGTGCAGTATCGTTTTGCAGGTAGGTCGCCAGGAAGAGGGCCAAACGAGGACGCTGCGGAGAAGGAGAGGGCCGGAGGATGGTGACCGGCGACGTCGATCAGAACACCGGACCCACTGCGTGTCGCATGATCCTGGGCTCCCAGCTGCGCAAGAGCCGTGAGGCGGCGGGACTGACCAGGGCGCAGGCAGGGTACGAGATCCGCGCCTCGGAATCCAAGATCAGCCGGATGGAGCTGGGCCGGGTCGGCTTCAAGGAGCGAGACGTCACCGACCTGCTGACCATGTACGGAGTCGCCGACGAGCAACTGCGCGAGGAGTACCTGAAGCTCGTCCGGATGTCGAACGAACCCGGCTGGTGGCAGAGCTACAACGACCTGATGCCGAGGTGGCTGGACAACTATGTCGGGCTGGAGGAGGCGGCCTCCCGGATCCAGACCTACGAGCAGCAGTTCGTGCCCGGTCTCATGCAGACCGAGCAGTACGCCCGCGCGATCTCCAGCCACGGCAAGCCGGAGCTGGTGAACGACGACGTCGAGCGCCGGGTCGCGATCCGGATGCGACGGCAGAAGCTGCTGGTGCGGCCGAACGCGCCGCGCCTGTGGGCGATCATCGACGAGTCCGTGCTGCACCGCCCGATCGGCGGGGACGAGGTGCTGCGCGAGCAGATCGACAACCTGCTGGAGCTGACCAGCCTGCCGAACATCTCGCTGCAGATCGTGCCGTTCAAGTACAGCGGCCGCGCCGCGGAGACCTCGTTCTCGCTGCTGCGGTTCGCCGAGCCGGAACTGCCCAACATCGCCTACATCGAACACCTCTGCGGCGCGCTGTACCTGGAGAAGCCGGAGGAGATCGAAATCTACAGCCGGGCGCTGGACCGGCTGGCGGTCGATGCCCACACTCCCGAGGACTCCCGGCAGATGCTGCGCAAGCGCAGGGCGGAGCTGTAGCACCGGCGCCGCCCGGCTGCTGGCGCCGGTACCTGCGTAAACAGGCAATCTTAAGCCCGTCTGAAGTTTTCTCACTTCACCTACACAGGTGAAGTTCGCCTGATCGCCTATGCACGTGCATTCACACGCGCACTGGCACGTGCTACGGTCGGTGCACAACCGAATGCACGTGCAGATGCATCCCCGAAGTGGGACCGAGTCGGGAAGGTGGGGATCATGGAGCAGATCCGCAACGGTGTTTCGGCAGACCTTTTGTCCGATGTGACCTGGCGAAAGAGCAAGTACAGCGGTGCCGTCGGCAACTGTGTCGAGGTTGCCACCCTGGACAGCGGCGAGATTGCGGTGCGCAACTCGCGTTTCCCGAGTGGTCCCGCGCTCGTCTACACCCGAGAGGAGATCGCAGCGTTCCTCGCGGGCGCGAAAGACGGCGAGTTCGATGACGTCCTCTGACGCGATGTCCTCGGTGTCGGCTCCGGCCGACACCGAGGCGGCGTTGGGCAGTCTGATCGACAGCGGGTACCGGTTCGTGCATCCCCGGGACGCCAGGGGGGAGATCGTCGCGGTCGTGGGGGTCCGCGCGCACCACACCGTCATCGACGTGGTCCGGCTGGACGCCGAGGACCAGGTGACCGCCATCAGGATGCCGGGGGACGAGGAGAACATCCTCGAACCGGCGACCGTGCTCTGGCGGTCTTCCGGCGCGATCGGGGACGTGGTGGGCGAGCTGCTCGCGCTGGCGGACGAGGACCATCCCGCCGCAAGACCACAGTGGGCCGCTTCGACCGACGCGGCAGCCGCGAAAGGCTGCTGGGTTCCCGGCCACGCGGGCCGGGCGAAGTGGCTGGTGGCTTCAGCCTGAGAGCGCTGCTCCTGAACGGGACTTCGTCGCTCTGGCGAGCGGAAGAACGTGCCCTCTCGTCTCCCACCGCCGCCCAGACGATCGTGTCGCGCGTTTGGGAACGGACACTGAGGGGGACTGAGCCACATCTCACCGAGGCGGGCCGTGTCCAGCGTTTACACTGGACACGGCCCGTTCTCGTCATCAGGGAGCTTTTCGGTGGAACCCGAGCACGCTGGTGTGGTTGCCGATCAGTCCGAACCCGAACCGCGCGAGGAATGCGGGGTCTTCGGGGTCTGGGCGCCCGGTGAGGAAGTCGCGAAACTGACCTACTACGGGCTGTACGCGTTGCAGCACCGTGGGCAGGAGGCCGCCGGGATCTCGGTCTCCGACGGCAGCCAGATCGTGGTTTTCAAGGATCTCGGCCTGGTCAGCCAGGTCTTCGACGAGCAGGTGCTGTCCTCGCTGCAGGGGCATATCGCGATCGGACACTGCCGCTACTCCACCACCGGGGGTGGTACCTGGGAGAACGCGCAGCCGAACTTCCGCACCACCGCGGCGGGCACCGGCCTTTCCCTCGGCCACAACGGAAACCTGGTGAACACGGCGGAGCTGCACGAGCGTGCCCGTGAGCTCGGCGTGCTCGGCAGGAACGGCGCGACCACCGACTCGGACCTGATCTGCGGGCTGCTCGCCGCGGCGGCCGTGGACAAGGGCGTCGAGGCGGCCGCGCTGGAGCTGCTGCCGACGATCCGCGGGGCGTTCTGCCTCACCTTCGCCGACGAGACCACGCTGTACGCGGCCAGGGACCCGCACGGGGTGCGGCCGCTGGTACTCGGCAGGCTGGAGCGCGGCTGGGTGGTGGCCAGCGAGACCGCCGGCCTGGACATCGTCGGCGCCTCCTTCGTCCGGGAGGTGGAGCCGGGCGAGCTGATCGCGATCGACGCGGAGGGCCTGCGCTCCTCCCGGTTCGCCAATCCCGAGCCCAAGGGCTGTGTCTTCGAATACGTCTACCTCGCCCGGCCGGACACCACCATCGCCGGCCGCAGCGTGCACGCCACCAGGGTGGACATCGGGAAGCGGCTGGCCGAGGAGAACCCGGTGGAGGCCGACCTGGTCATCCCGGTCCCGGAGTCGGGAACCCCCGCGGCCATCGGCTACGCGCAGGCTTCCGGCATCCCGTACGGATCGGGCCTGGTGAAGAACGGTTACGTCGGCCGCACCTTCATCCAGCCCTCGCAGACCATCCGCCAGCTCGGCATCCGGCTGAAGCTGAACCCGCTGCGCGATGTCATCCGCGGCAAGCGGCTGGTGGTGGTGGACGACTCCATCGTGCGCGGCAACACCCAGCGCGCGCTGGTACGGATGCTGCGTGAGTCGGGTGCGCTCGAGGTGCATGTGCGGATCGCCTCGCCGCCGGTGCGCTGGCCGTGTTTCTACGGGATCGACTTCGCCTCCCGTGCCGAGCTGGTCGCCAACGGGGCGGATGTGGACGGCGTGCGCCGCTCGATCGGCGCGGACTCGCTGGGCTACGTGTCGCTGGACGGCCTGGTCGCCGCCTCCGAGCAGCCGCGTTCCAGGTTGTGTGCGGCCTGTTTCGATGGCGAGTACCCCATTCCGTTGCCGGATGACGCGCTGATCGGCAAGCATGTGCTGGAAGGCCTCGGTGGTTCCGAAGGCCAGAACGGGCGCCCCCTGCCGGTCGCCCCCGCCGGGTACGGTGCCGAGGACGCTGTCCGGCGTCCCTGACCGCCACCAGAAAAACTCAGGATGGAGTCCGCTTCGTGAGCGAGTCCACGAGCGCCACCTACGCCGCCGCCGGGGTCGACATCGACGCCGGGGACGAGGCCGTCGAGCTACTCAAGCCGCATGCCAAGCGTGCGAGCCGCCCCGAGGTGATGGGGGGTGTCGGCGGGTTCGCCGGGCTGTTCTCCCTCAAGCCGGACCGCTGGAAGGAGCCGGTACTCGCCTCATCGACCGACGGTGTCGGTACCAAGATCGCGGTCGCGCAGGCACTGGACAAGCACGACACGGTCGGTATCGACCTGGTCGCCATGGTCGTGGACGACCTGGTGGTGACCGGGGCGGAGCCGCTGTTCCTGCAGGACTACATCGCGGTCGGCAAGGTGGTGCCGAGCAAGATCGAGGCACTGGTCGCCGGGATCGCCGAGGGCTGCGTGCAGGCGGGCTGCGCGCTGCTGGGCGGGGAGACCGCGGAGCACCCCGGGATGATGGGCGAGCACGACTACGACATCTCGGCCACCGGGGTCGGCGTGGTCGAGGCGGAGGGCATGCTCGGCCCGGACCGGGTGCGCCCGGGGGACGTGGTGATCGCGCTCGGCTCCACCGGGCTGCACTCCAACGGCTACTCGCTGGCGCGGCACGTGCTGCTGGACGTCGCCAGGATGCCGCTGGCCGGGCATGTGGAGGAGCTGGGCCGTCCGCTGGGTGAGGAGCTGCTGGAGCCGACCAGGGTCTACGCGCGGGACTGCCTGGCGCTGGCTGCCGAGGCCGAGGTGCGCACCTTCGCGCACATCACCGGCGGCGGGCTGGCGGCCAACCTGGCCAGGGTGATGCCAAGGGGCCTGGTCGCCGAACTGGAGCGGGGCACCTGGAGCCCGGCGCCGGTGTTCCAGCTGATCGCCCAGCTCGGCCGGGTGAAGCGGGCGGAGATGGAACGCACCTTCAACATGGGCGTCGGCATGGTCGCCGTGGTGGCCCCTGAGGACGTCGACCGCTCGCTGGCCGTGCTCACCGCACGGCATGTGCCTGCCTGGGTGCTCGGCGACATCCGGCCCGCCGAGCACCCGGACGGGGAGCGGGCCGTACTGCGCGGGGACCACCCCCGCTTCTAGGCCGGCACCGACCGTGGCGGATCTGGTGGTCGGCCCCCGGCTGGTGATCCCGGCCGCGGAGCTCACCGAGCGCTTCTCCCGCTCCTCCGGTCCTGGCGGGCAGGGCGTGAACACCACCGACTCCCGGGTCGAACTGTCCTTCGACGTGGCCCGCTCGCCTTCCGTACCGGAGGACCTGCGCCCCCGGTTGCTGGAGCGGCTGGCGGGCAAGCTGTCCGGCGGGGTGCTGACCATCGCGGCGAGCGAGCACCGGGCGCAGCTGGCCAACCGGGAGGCGGCACGGGAGCGGCTGGCCGCGGTGCTGCGGGAGGCGGCCGCCCCACCCCCGCCGCGCCGGAAGCGGTCCCGGCCCAGCCGGGGCGCCAAGGAGCGCAGGCTGGCCGAGAAGAAGCGGCGTGGCGAGCTCAAGCGTGGCCGCGGCGGCCGGTTCGACGATAGATAACCCGGCCCACATCCCCTGCGGGTTATGCCAGACTGGCCGCACCGGGGTGCGAGGAGGTGGCCGGGATGAGCGTGCTGACCGGGGCGCACGGCTCACTGGAGCACTGGCCACCGCTGCCCGCGGACGGGGCCCGGCACTACGAGTTGGTGGACGGTGTGCTGCGCTCCGGCCCCAAGCCGTCCGCCTGCCACCGCGCCGCCGTCTTCGAGCTCGGCCACCAGCTGCGTGCCCAGCTGCCCAGCCAGCTGTGTGTGCTGCTGGAGGTCGAGGTGGTCACCCGGCCACATCCGGCGACCGTGCGGGTGCCCGACCTGGTGGTGGTACCGAGGGCGGTGGCCCGCCGGAATCCGGCGAGGTACCCCGCCTTCGATGTGGGTCTCGTCGTCGAGCTGTGGCCTTCCCCCGCCGGGCCGGCCTGCGGGCGGGCCCGCTCCGCCGAGTACGCGGCCGCCGGGATCGGGCGTTACTGGACGGTGGACCTGACCGGCCGCCCATGGCTGACCGCGGGCAGGCTGGCGGAGGCAGGCTACCGGCCGGAGGCCGAGGGCTCGGGCACCATCCTGCTGGACCTGCCGGTCCCGGTCACCCTCGAGCTCGACCGGCTGTGCCGGTGAGCGGGGCACGCGCCGCGGGCCGCAGGGCGAAGACGACCAGCATCGCCACTCCGACCAGCACGTAGCTCGAGCCGAGCAGGTGCTGCCACCAGGACCACTGCAGCTCCACGTCCCCGGTCCGCGGCAGATAGGAGTGCGGGCCGACCGCGAACACCGCGATCAGCAGCACCGTGAGACCGATCCGCAGCGCACCGCCGTGCCGCGCGTGGTGCAGCAGCAGCACGGTGGCGGGCAGGATCCACACCCAGTGGTGGGACCAGCTGACCGGCGAGGCGAGCAGCCCCCACACCGCGACGATCAGCAGTGCGGTCACGTCCTCGCCTGCGGCCCTTGCCTTGCGGGCACCGATCCAGGCGGGCACCAGGCTCAGCACGACCAGTGCGGCCCAGACCAGGAACCGGGTGGTGCCCTCCTCCATCAGGCGGTACAGCACCGCCTGGAAGCACTGGTTGAAGGCGTAGGCGATGCCGCCGATCCGGTCCGGGTCGAGCAGCGCGTGGAACCAGTACCGGACCGAGTCCGACGGCGCCAGCGCCAGCCCGGCGAGGCTGAAGCCCAGGAAGGAGGCGAAGGCCACGGCCGCGGGCCGGTACTGCCGCCGGACCAGGAAGAACAGCACGAACACCGCGGGCGTCAGCTTGATCGCGGTGGCCAGCCCGATCAGCATCCCGCGCGGCCAGCGCACCCTGGGCAGCAGGCAGTCCGCGCAGACGAGACCCAGCAGGATCAGGTTGATCTGCCCGAAACCGATGGTGGACCGGGCAGGCTCGAACAGCGCCCAGCCCGCGGCCACCGCGAGCCCGAGCACCACGGCGATGTCGCGCCGCCCTTGTAGCCTGCCTGCCACGGTGACGGTGGCGGTGGCCAGGCCGAGCGCGCTGGCCGTGGTCAGCAGCACCTTCGCCACATGCCACGGCAGCAGCGAGACCGGGCCGAACAGGATCGCCGCGAACGGCGGGTAGGTGAACGACAGCGGCATGTTCGGCACCAGCTCGGGAAACCGGTCGGAGTACAACCCGATCCCGTGCAGCCAGGCGTAGCCGCCCGCGCGGTAGACGTGCAGGTCCATGAAGCCGGGCACGATGAGGATGTGCGCCAGCAGGGATGCCGCGAGCACGCCCAGCGCCACCCGGATCAGCACGAGGTGCCGACGCCGTTCCCGCTCCCCCTCGGTCGCGACCCCGCGCCGCACCAGCACGCCCCTCAGCACAACCCGCACCATACCCAGTGGTCAGTGCGGAGTGTGGCGAGGCAGGGACTCCAGGGAGGGGGATGAGGTGCGCGGCGCGGGGATCGCGTAAATGCCCGGGTAGCGGTGCGACCACCAGCGCCGGGTCAGCCGGGCACCGGCGACCGCGCCGAGGGTGTTCAGCACGATGTCGTCGGTGGCGGTCACCCGGCCGGTGTGCAGCAGGTACTGGCCCACCTCCACGATGGTGGACACGATCAGTGCGGCCAGCGCCAGCTTGACCAGCGACCGGGAGGCCCGCACCCGCAGCGGGATCAGCGCGCCGAGCGGCGCGAGCAGCACCAGGTTGCCCATCACCTGCCAGGGCGAGCCGGTGGGGGCGAAGGCGTCCACCAGATCGGTACCCGGCCACAGGTGCAGGGCGGTGGGTGGCCGCCAGGGCACCGGGATGGTCACCAGGAAGCACACGATGATGACGTTGCTGCCGATCGCGACGTCCAGCGCGGCGGTGCGGCGCGCCGTCCGCGGGGGTCTCCTCCGGCCGCGCCGCTCGCTCAGCACCAGCCAGGCCAGCACGGCGAACGGCGACGCGATAATCGTCGCCGGGATCAGTTCGCCGAATGCGCGCAGTAACGAGTCCACCCGACCCCACCTCGTCCCCTTCCTGAACGCGGTGTCTGACGCGGAAATCCTCAAGATCACCTTCGCATCGCGTTGTGGAAATCGCGCGCGCAAATACGCTCACCTTGAGGTGATCTTGTAAGAGGCGAGGAGGGTGCGAATATGTTATTGCCGCCAGTGGTATTGCCGTTCGGGCCGACCGGTACCGCCGTAGCGCAGCCGGACCTCGGCGTTTCCGGTGGCAGCGAAATGTTCGAGATAGCGGCGGGCGCTGGGCCTGGACAGCTCGGTGACCTGCGCGCACTCGGTCGCCGATAACCCGTCCGGGTGGTCTTGCAGTGCTTGTCGCACCAGTTCGGCCGTCTGCAGGGTCAGCCCTTTCGGCAGGCTGCCCGCCGCCGGTGGCCGCGCCCCGAACACGTCGTCCACGTCCTGCTGCCCGGCCACCGATGCCCTGGACAATCGATTCAGTTTCGCGTGCAGGGAACCGAAATGCCGGAGCTGGTCACGGAGCGCGGAATGGGAGAACGGTTTGATGAGATAGTGCAGCGCGCCACCCCGCATCGCGCTGCGAATGGTGTCCACATCACGGGCCGCGGTGATCACCACGACGTCGGTGTCCACGGTGGCCGGATCGGCACGCAGCTCGCGCAGCACGGCGATACCGTCCATATCCGGCAGGTAGATGTCCAGCAACACCAGGTCCGGCCGCAGGTCGCGAACCGAGCGCAGGGCGTCCGCGCCGGTGTGCGCAACCCCGACCACCGAGAAGCCCTCCGTGCGCTGCACGTATCCACTGTGCACCTTGGCGACCATGAAGTCGTCGTCCACCACCAGCACCCGGATCACCTCGGCACCCCCGCTCGCCGCGGCAGCGGCAACACGGCGGTGAACACCGCGCCCCCGGCGTTGTGCACCGCGACCGAGCCATGCCTGCGCCGGCAGATCTGCCTGGTCAGGGCCAGGCCGAGCCCGCGAGCCCCGGCCGCGCCCGCGTCGTGCTCGGCGACCTTGGTGGTGAAGCCGTGGGTGAACACCTCGGTGGCCAACTCCGGGGCCACCCCGGGGCCGGAGTCGCGGACCACCACGCGCAGCTGGGTGGCCTCCTGCCGGATCGTCACCTCCACCCAGTCGCCTTCCGCGGCGCCGCGGCCGCGGTCGCGCAGCGCGTCCAGGGCGTTGTCAACCAGGTTGCCGACCACGGTCACCAGGTCGGCGGACAGTTGCTCGTCCACGGCATCCAGCCTGCTGCCCTCGGCAAGCCTGATCCCCACCCCCTGCTCGGCGGCCAGGCTGGCCTTGGCGATCAGCAATGCGGCCACGGCCGGGTCGCCGATATGGGCGCTCACCTGGTCGTGCCACTCGTCCCGCGCCCTGCTGACCAGATCCACATAGCTGCGTGCCTCGTCGTACTCGCCCAGCTCGATCAGCCCGGCGATGGTGTGCAGCCGGTTGGTGAACTCGTGCGCCTGCGCGCGCAGCGTGTCCGTGGCCAGGGAGTTCGCCGCCAGCTCCTCGCGTAGCGCGACCAGCTCCGTGCGGTCCCGCAGCGTGGTCACGGCGCCGACCTCGCGGCCGTCCCTTGTGATCGGCATCCGGTTCATCACCAGCACCCTGCCGGCCCGCAACACGATCTGGTCGGCCCCGTGCGCCCGGCCGGTCAGCACGTCCAGCAGGCGTTCGTTCGCCTCCAGCTCGCCGACCCAGGTGCCGACGCAGTCGGGCGGCAGCGCCAGCAGCTCCCGCGCCGTGTCGTTGACCAGGGTGATCCGGTCCTGCTCGTCCAGCGCGATGACGCCTTCCTTGATGCCGTGCAGTAGTGCCTCCCGGTGCTCGACCAGGCCGGTGATCTCCCTTGGCTCCAGGCCAAGGGTCTTGCGTTTGACCCGCCAGGCCAGGAACAGCGAACCGGCCACCCCGAGTACCGTCGCGATCGCCAGCAGCGCGAGTGCGTTGCCTGGCGAGTTCGCGACACCTTCGAAGAACCCGGGGGTCGCCTTGCTCGCCGCGACGATCCCGATCAGCTCGCCGCGGTTGCCGATCACCGGAACGTGCGCGACCAGCTCGTCCCCGACCTCGCCGACCCAGGACCGGCCCCGGGTGACCGTGCTGTCCCCGATCGGCAGCTGGGTACGCAGCTGCCGGGGATCCGGCGAGGTGAGCACCCGGCGGTTCGGCAAGGCGATGATCACCGAGTCGGCGCCGGACAGGCTGCGTGCACTCTCCGCGAAGATCGGCAGCGGATCGCGGCGCACCGGGTCGAGCAGGCCCTCGGGCACACCCGGGGTGGCGGCGACGGTCTCCGCGACCGACAGCAGCCGCCTGCCCTCGGTGTCGGCGAAACTCTTCCCGGACTGGATCACCGAGAAGGTCACCACGCAGGCGAGCAGGGCGAAGACGATCGCCAGCTGCCAGCCGAGCAGCTGCCGCGCCAACGAGCCCTTCGCGCCCACTGCCGCCTCCTTGCTCCGTACGGGTGCTCAACTATGACACCAGGTTGCGGGTGGTGGGCGTGACCACAACGAACACAAGTACCGAAAGGCCCGCAAGCGAGACAGCGCACGGCGGGCCGGGGAACATGACCGACCAGCCGGCGGCGAGGCCGGGGAACCGAAGCACATCGAGGTGCAGCTGGATGAAGAACCCGAAGAGCTGGCTGGCGGCCATCGCCGCGCTACTGCTGGTGCTGGTGGTCCCGCCGCTGGTCTCCTCCGGTAGCGACGAGGACGTTGGCAAGCACATCCGTGGCCTGCGGCTGATGGTGCCGAACACCCCCGGCGGTGGCTACGACATCACCGCGCGGACCGCGGCGAAGGCGATCGAGGACGCGGGCCTGAACGGCAACACCGAGGTGTTCAACCTGCCCGGTGCGGGCGGCACCGTCGGCCTCGGCAGGCTGGTCAGCGAGCGCGGTAACGGCAAGCTCGCGATGTCGATGGGGCTCGGCGTGGTCGGCTCGGTCTACACCAACAAGTCGCCATCCACCCTGCAGGACACCACGCCGATCGCCCGGCTCACCGAGGAGGCCGACATCGTGGTGGTCGGCAAGGACTCGCCGTACCAGGACATCACCGAGCTGATCGAGGCATGGCGCGCCGATCCCGGCGGGGTCTCGGTCGGCGGCGGCTCCTCCCCCGGCGGGCCGGATCACCTCGCGCCGATGCTGATGGCCGAGGCGCTCGGGATCGCGCCGAAGAACGTCCGGTACGTGTCCTACGACGGCGGTGGCGAGCTGATGGCCTCGGTACTGGGCGGCGAGGTCGGCTTCGGGGTGTCCGGCATCGGCGAGACCAGGGACCAGATCGACGCGGGCGAGCTGCGCGCGCTCGCGGTCACCAGCCCGCAGCGGGTGCCGGGGATCGAAGCCCCGACCCTGCAGGAGTCCGGAGTGGACGTCAGCTTCACCAACTGGCGTGGCGTCGTGGCACCACCGGGCATCAGCGACACCGCCCGCGACAAGCTGATCGCCATGTTCACCGGGCTGCACGACACCCCGCAATGGCGGGAGGCGTTGCGACTGAACGGCTGGGCCGACGCCTTCCAGACCGGGGACGAGTTCGCCGCCTTCCTCGAGGCGGAGAACGGCCGGGTGGTCAAGGTACTGAAGGAGCTGGGGCTGGCATGAACAATTCCACTGTAGACGCCCAGGACCAGGCCGCGGCCGGTCCGCCCGCGGCAGGCCGGTCCTGGCGCGGCAGGTCCGAACTCGGTGTCTGCCTGCTGCTGGCCGCGCTCGGGGTGCTGGTGCTGACCGACGCGCTGAGCATGCCGGTGGACTTCACCCAGCGCGGCCCGATCGGGCCCAAGGCCGTCCCGGTGCTGGTCGGCTCGGCACTGCTGGTGGTGGCCGCACTGCTGGCAAGGGACGTGCTGCGCGGCGGAAGGGGTGCGGCCGAGGGCGGCGAGGACGTCGATCCGGACACCCCCGCTGACTGGCGCACCGTACTGCTGCTTTCCGGCGCGTTCCTCGCCAACGCGGCGCTGATCGACACCGCCGGATTCCCGATCTCCTCGGCGGTGCTGTTCTGGGGCGCCTGCTACGCGCTGGGCAGCAGGAACCCCGTCCGGGACCCGCTGATCGCGGCCACGCTCGCGGTGGTCACCTGGATCGTCTTCGACGAGCTGCTCGGGGTGCCGCTTCCCGGCGGCCCGCTGCTGGGGGTGCTGTAGCCGATGGACTCGATTTCCCTGCTGCTGGACGGTTTCGGCACCGCGCTCACCCCGCAGCACCTGCTGTTCGCCGCGATCGGGGTCATCCTCGGCACCGCGATCGGCGTGCTGCCGGGGATCGGCCCTGCGATGGCCATCGCCCTGCTGCTCCCGGTGACCTACGGGCTGGAGTCCACCGCCGCGTTCATCATGTTCGCCGGTATCTACTACGGCGGCATGTTCGGCGGCTCGACCACCGCGATCCTGCTGAACACCCCCGGCGAGAGCGCCTCGGTGGTCACCGCGATCGAGGGCAACAAGATGGCCAAGCGCGGGCGCGGGGCGCAGGCACTGGCCGCGGCCGCGATCGGCAACTTCGTCGGGGCCATGATCGGCACCATCGCGCTGGTGCTGCTGGCCCCGGCGATGGCCTCCTTCGCGGTGAACATCGGGGCCGCGGACTACTTCGCGCTGATGGTGCTGGCCTTCATCGCGGTCACCTCGGTGCTCGGCAGGTCAAGGGTGCGCGGGTTCGCCTCGTTGCTGATCGGGCTGACCATCGGGCTGATCGGGCTGGACGAGATGACCGGGCAGTCCCGGCTCACCTTCGGTTCGCTGCACCTCGCCGACGGAATCGACGTGGTGATCGTCGCGGTCGGGTTGTTCGCCGTCGGCGAATCGCTGTGGGTGGCCGCGCACCTGCGGCACAAGCAGGACAAGCCGATCCCGGTCGGCAGGCCCTGGCTCGGCCGCGCCGAGCTGCGGCGGACCTGGAAGCCGTGGCTGCGCGGGCCGCTGCTCGGTTTTCCCTTCGGCGCGATTCCGGTCGGTGGCGCCGAGATCCCGACCTTCCTCTCCTATGTCACCGAGAAGCGGCTGGCCAGGAACCGCGAGTTCGGCTCGGGTGCGATCGAGGGGGTGGCCGGGCCGGAGTCCGCGGCCAGTGCCTCGGCCTCCGGGACGCTGGTCACCATGCTGACGCTGGGCCTGCCGACCACCGCCACCGCCGCGGTGATGCTGGCCGCGTTCCGGCAGTACGGCATCCAGCCCGGGCCGCTGCTGTTCGAGCACGAGTCGGCGCTGGTGTGGGCGCTGGTCGCGAGCCTGTTCATCGGGACCGCGCTGCTGCTGGTGATCAACCTGCCGCTGGCGCCGGTGTGGGCGAAGCTGCTGCGGATCCCGCGGCCGTACCTGTACGCGGGGATCCTGTTCTTCGCCGCGGTCGGCGCGTACGCGGTCGGTGGTGAGGTGATCGACCTGCTGCTGCTGTTCCTGGTCGGGCTGCTCGGGTTCGCCATGCGGCGCTACGGCCTTCCGGTGCTGCCCGCGATCATCGGGGTGATCCTCGGTCCGGCCTCGGAACAACAGATGCGGCGTGCCCTGCAGCTGTCCGACGGTGAGCTGACCGGACTGGTCAACTCACCGCTGGCGGTGGTGATCTACCTGGTCGTCGTCTGCCTGCTCGCCTGGCCGTTGCTGCGCAAGCTGATCCGTAGCCGGTCTCAGCCGGGGGAGCGGGTGGACGCCTGACCGGAGGCCGCGCGCCGGGCCTGGTCGAGCAGGCACTGCAGGTGCAGGCCGCGGTCGACGTCGCAGGGATGGTCGCGGGTGTCGCTGGCGACCATCGCCGCGAAGTCGTCCAGCAACGCGGTGTAGCACTCCTGCGCCGCGCCCGGCTTGCGGCCCAGCGCGCGGTAGCCGTGCTCGCCGTACACCGCGAACTCGATCACGGTCGGGTCGATCGGGAGCCGCAGCGAAAGCGCGGCCGTGCTGGTCGCCCCGCCGCGGTGCTCGAACAGCAGCTGCCAGAGGTCGTCCGCGCCACGGTGCGCGGCCAGTACCCCGGTGATCTCGCCGAGGGCGGCATCCATCAGGTCGATCACATGCGGGCCGATATCGGCCAGCGCGCCAAGGTCGTGCCGCCACGGTGAGCCGCCGTACCTGCTGCTGAGCAGGGCACCGGACAGCCAGCGGGCGCTGCCGCCGCTCCAGCCGCCGGTGTGCCCGAGGTCGGCCAGCCACTCCCGGGTCTGCATGGCGTAGCGCAGGGTGAGCACGACCAGCGCGACGACCCCGGCCTCCCGCACCGCCTCCGCGAGCCTGCCTGCCTGCCCGGCGTCCGGCGCGATCGGCTTCTCCAGGATCAGATGCTTGCCCGCCTTGGCCGCCCGCGATGCCAGCTCGGCCTGCGCCGCGGGCGGCACCGCGAAGGCCACCGCGTCGACAAGGCCGAGCAGTTCCTCGAAGTCGGCGCAGGGCAGCGTGCCGTGTGCCGCGGCGAGTTCCCGTGCCGCCTCGGGCCTGCGGGTCCACACGGCCGTCAGCGCCGTGCCGGGGTGGTCGGCGAGCCCGGGAGCGTGCACGGAAGTGGCCCACGGACCGCCGCCCACCAGGCCGACACGAAGTTGCTGCATGCCGCGCAGCCTAGGGTGTGCTGCCGGCGTCCCTCAGCGCCGGGCGAGCCGGTCCAGGATGTCGATCAGCTCGGCCGTCTTCGCCGCGTTCGGCACGTGCCCGGTTTCCAGATCGAACACCCGGAAGCGGTTGCCGGGGGTGCGGCGGTCGGCCTCGGCGATCATCCGGTCCTGCAGTGCCGGTGGCACCACCCGGTCCCTGGTGTGCCGGATGTAGGCCCTGGGAATCCATCCCCAGGCACCCGGATCGCCCCTGCTGTCCATGGCGCCCTTGCCCAGTACCTCGTCCGGTGCCATGGAGTTGAGCAAAGCGAACAGTTCCGTGTCGGTGCCGTCCGGGATGAGCACCCGTTTCGCCGTGGCGATCAGCTCGGGATCGGCAAGCCGCCAGTTGGACCGGATCGCGCCGATCACGGCCGGGTCGGCGGCCAGGAACCCGAACAGTTCGCCCACCTGTGAGGCCGAGCCTTCCGGGGTGCGCAGGTACTCGTCCGGGGAGGCGAGCTCCGTGCAGCAGTAGGCGCTGTCGTAGACCAGCCGGTCGATCAGCCACGGCACCCGGTTGGCCACCAGGGTGATGGTCGCCCCGCCGATGCTGCCGCCCACCAGCACCACCGGGCCGAGGCGGGCCGCCCGGCGTACCACCGCGACGGTGGCGTCCACCTGGTCGGCCGGCTTGACCCCGGCCAGCGGCGAGCGCTCGGTGGCCAGCGCCTGGAGATCCTG
This sequence comes from Amycolatopsis aidingensis, assembly GCF_018885265.1. Classification (GTDB taxonomy): domain Bacteria; phylum Actinomycetota; class Actinomycetes; order Mycobacteriales; family Pseudonocardiaceae; genus Amycolatopsis; species Amycolatopsis aidingensis. The sequence continues at coordinate 7,308,733 of NZ_CP076538.1, read as the reverse complement.
CGGGGCCTGGTAGGCGTGCCGATACTGGCCCGCGGTATCGGCGAACCCTGGCGGCGTGACACCCACGCAGCGGTGTCCGCGCAGGGTGAGCTCGTCCACGGTGGAGCCCGCGCCGTTGGCGCCTGGCGCGAACACGAAGGTGGTGGGGCCGCGCCTGCCGCCCATGGCGTGTGCGGTGCCTGCGGAAAGGCCGGCCGTGGCGGCGGCGACCGCGCCGGTCAGCGCGGCGCGACGGGTGTGTCCGGACATCGGGAGATCCCCTGGCAGTTGATTCGGGTGGGTACCCGATCATGGAAGCCGCCAGCGGACCGCGGCGGAAAGCGCCAGAGGTTGACGAGTCGCGGCGGAAGAACCACCGAAAGTTGCGGCGGTGCCCCTACTTCTCGTAGCTGTAGAAGCCGCGCCCTGTCTTCTTGCCGAGCAGCCCGGCGTCCACCATGCGCAGCAGCAGCGGGGGCGAGGAGTACAGCGGCTCCTTGAACTCCGCGTACATCGAGTCCGCGATCGCCTTGATGGTGTCCAGCCCGATTAGGTCGGACAGCCGCAGCGGGCCCATCGGGTGCGCGGTCCCCAGCTCCATGCCGCGGTCGATGTCCTCGGCCGATGCGAATCCCGACTCGATCATCCGGATCGCCGAGAGCAGGTAGGGCACCAGCAGCGAGTTCACGATGAAGCCCGCCCGGTCCTGCGAGCGGATCACGGTCTTGCCCAGCGCCTCGGTGACGTGGGCGTCCGCCCGGCCGCTGGTCTCCTCGCTGGTCAGCAGGGAGGGCACCAGCTCGACCAGCGGCAGTACCGGCACCGGGTTGAAGAAGTGGATGCCGACCACCTGCTGCGGCCGTTCGGTCGCCATGCCCAGCTTCATGATCGGGATGGAGGAGGTGTTCGACGCGAAGATCGCGTCCTCCCGCCGCACCACCTTGTCCACCGAGCGGAACACCTCGACCTTGGCCTGCTCCTGCTCCAGCACGGCCTCGATGACCAGATCCCGGTCCGCGAAGGACTCCAGGTCGGTGCTGAAGGTGAGCTTGGCCAGTGCCGCCTCGGCGTCCTCGCCTGCCAGCTTCCCGTTGCGCACGGCCCGCTGCAGCGACTTCTCGATCCGCGCCCTGCCAGCGTCCAGCGCCGGCTGGTTGACCTCGGTGACCGTGACGTCCAGCCCGGCCCTGGCGTGCACCTCGGCGATGCCCGAGCCCATCAGGCCCGCCCCGATCACGCCTACTCGCTGGATGTCCGGCATCACCGCTCCTCAGGGAATCTCGGGTACGCGCGTGACTCGAGGGTGGGTCCCAGTGGCGAGCTGGTTCCCACCCTCGAGCGCGATGCGTACGTCAACGACGGTCGTCGTACCCGTCGTCGTATGGGTCCTCGTAACGCTGCTCGTCCTTGTACTCGTCCTCGGACGAGTTACTGGACAGCTCCCGCTGCAGCGCTTCGAAGTCCGTGTTGGGAGTGCTGTACTTGAGCTCCCGGGCCACCTTCGTCTGCTTGGCCTTGGCTCGGCCGCGCCCCATGGCTCGACCCCCTCGCACAGGGGCGGGGCGGCCGGGGGAATCGGCGGCCCCGCGTCGTCTCGACAACTAATTCCTGAACACACCGTACCGTGTCGATGGGGGATGACGCGACGCGGCACGGTGTGCGAGACGCGACAGGCTTTCGCGCTGCCACACGCACTATCGGGCTTTCCAGGACTCGGTACGGCCGGTGCTTGCCCTCCGGCGGCGACGTGCCACGATGCCCCTGTGCTCCGTCCGTTCGTGGCCTACCTCCGGGTGTACGAGCCGTTGTCGGCGTTCGGTGAACCGCCGGAGGAACAGCTCGTCAAGGCCGTCAAAGAAGCCCGCCTGACCAGGGCGAGCGCGGGCGAGCGTGAGCAGTTGATGTGGCTTAGATCACAAACTGCGGCGCCAATACGGCTGCTGCCCGCGGAGCTCGCCGATGGCAGTGCCGCCCCCAGCGCGCTGACCGATGTGCTGGTGCTGGACACCGAGGATGTCCCGCCGGACACCGAGGGCGAGGAAGTCGGGCCGGGGCCGCTGGTGTGCCCGCTGGAGCTTCGCGCCCGTTCCGCCGCCGCGCTGGTGAGCTTCCTCGGCGACGCTCATCCTGCGCTGCGCGAAGCCGTGCTCGCCACGGCGGGAACCACGGCCGAGTCGGTGCGGGCCCGCACCACCGCTGCGCTCGGCGAGCTCGGCGGTTCCGCCATGCATGTGCTGTCCACCACCTGGACGGTGCCGCTGCCCTGGTTCTCGCTGATCGAGCCGGAGCGCAAGCGGCTGGTGCTCGGCTCGGGACGGTACGACCCGGAACGCGAGCTGTCCTGGCGGGCCTCGATGGGGGACGCCCGTCGCCGGGTCGCCGAGGCCAGTGAGCTGGTGCACAACACCATCGGTGATTCGGGGCCGAGCCGGATCCTGTCCGAGACCGCGCGCTGGCTGGACAACTTCCACCCGAACTCCGCGGTGGAGCTCGACTACGGCGGGCTGGTGCAGCTGATCGCCGACCCGATCCTGGACTCGGACAGCTCGGCCGAGGAGGTACACCGCATCCTGGACGCGCTGCGTGCGGGCAATGTGGAACAACTCGCCGAGCTGTTCCAGGACCTGCGGGACTACTGGAGCGAGCTGGCCGCGCGGGAACGCTTCAACTAGCGCCACCCAGCCGTTGCCCCCCGCTTGCCATCAGCTGAGGCGGAGGGCTCCGGCGCGCACCCGCAGCTCGCCGACCCGGCGCCCGCCGCCACGCACCTCGCCCGCGGCGAGGCCGTCCAGCACCGAGCGGGCCGCCGGACTGTCCGGCAGCGCGCCCAGTTCGCGCAGCGCCGCCACCAGCAGCGGGTCCCTGGCCCGCGCGGCGCCGTCGTCGATCTTGAGCGCCACCGCGGTACCGTCCGGCAGCGCCATGGCATGCACCCCCTCGGCCCCGCCCTTGGCGAGCAACCCGGGCACGGCGAGCATCAGCAGGGTGTCGTCCCTGCCGGTCCCGGCCACCAGCCACGGATGCGCCCGCATCGCGTCGGCGACCCGGCGCTGGTCGCCCTCGGTGGTGACCAGCCCTTGGTAGGCGCGGGCCAGCCCGGTCAGCGAGAAGGCGAACAGTGGCGCACCGCAGCCGTCCACCCCGGTCGCCGCGATGGGCTCCCCGGTGGCCTCGGCGATGGTCTCCGCGATGGTCCGCTGCAGCTTGTGCTCGGGATGCTCGTAGTCAGCGGTCGGCCTGCCGGTCTGCACGCAGGTGGCCAGCATCGCGGCATGCTTGCCGGAGCAGTTCATCGCGGCACGCCTGCTGGCCTGGAAGGCGCGGCAGGGATCGTGCAGCGGCTGGTCCGGCGGGCAGGCCAGCGCCTGCTCATCGAGGCCGTGCCGCTCCAGCAGCGCCAGTGCCCTGCGCACATGCTCCGGCTCGCCGTTGTGCGAGGCGCAGCCGAGCGCGAGGTCGGCCTCGTCCAGCTCCAGCCCGGCCCGCAGCATGCCAAGCCCCTGCAGCGGTTTGTTCGCCGAACGTGGATACACCGGGCTGCGCACATCGCCCAGCTCGAGCAGCGGTGTGCCGCCAGGGCCGAGGATCACCAGCGCGCCGTGGTGCACGCTCTCCACGAACCCTGATCGGACAACCTCCACCAGAACGGGATTGTCCATCTAGGCGGTGGTCCCTTCCTCGTGCCCGCGCTCGCGGCTGATCAGCTCGTCCACCGATGCGGTGCCCTGTGCATACCGGCCCGCGATCTCCGCGTTGATGGTGTCCACCACGGTCTGCACCTCGCGGCGCCGGGTGGACACCGAAACCTCCTGCTCCCGGTAGGTCGCCAGCGCATCGTCCAGTTTTCCGTCGGAAAGCGCGCCGACGTCGGAAAGGTCCGCGTCACCGACCAGCGCCTCGGCATGCCGCCGGTGCTCACCCGCGCGGGACGGCTCCAGCGGCTGGTGACGCCCCGAGCCGGTCGCGGGCCCGAGCGCGTTCGCGGCGAGGATCGCCGCCAGCTGGTCCACCACGCTGTCCGCCCCGCCGCTACTGCGGCGTTGCTGCTCGGCCCGGACGATGTCGATGCGGGCATGCAGCAGCCGCCGCAAGTAGGAAAGGTCGGTCTCCTCCTGCGCGGCCTCGTTCCGGCGTTCCCGCAGCGTCCCCAACGGGAGGCTGCCGAGATCACGCACGTAGTCGGCGGCGAGGACCCGGTCGATCCGACGACGCCCACCTGGCCGGACTTCGATCACGCCGCCATCCTGCTCTACATCCCGCGAGCGCGCCAGGGGCCGGAGGTCGCGTGCTCCCCACACCACTCACCCGCGCAGGCCCTTCACCGCTTCGCGGCCAGGAGCTTCACCCTCCTCGGGGACGGAGTCCGGGTCGATGGCCGCCTGCGCCACCCGGTCCTCGGCACCGGCAAGGAGCTCGGCGTCCACCGGAGTGGACCGCTTCACCAGCGCCAGCGCGATCGGCCCCAGCTCGTGGTGCTGCAGCACGCTGCCCACCCGGCCGATCTCCTTCTCCCCGCGCAGCACCGGGTCCCCGGTCTCCGGGGTGACCTCCGGCGAGCCGTCCAAGTGCAGCAGCACCATATGCCGCGGCGGCCTGCCCACGTTGTGCACCTTGGCCACCGTCTCCTGCCCGCGGTAGCAACCCTTGGCCACGTGCGCGGCCGAGCCGATCCAGCCGACCTCGTGCGGGATCGTGCGCTCATCGGTGTCCACCCCGAACCGTGGCCGCAGCGACTCCACCCGCAATGCGTCGAAGGCCCAGCTGCCCGCAGGCCGGGCGCCCGCCTCGGTGATCCGGCGCCACCATCCGGTCAGCTCGGCCCGGGGTACCAGCAGGTCCACCGCCTCCGGCCCGGGCCACGGCATCCGCCTGGCCAGGCCGCCGGGCAGCGGGGCAACCGCGTAGGGCGCGGCTTCCAGCTCGATGCCCAGCGCGGCGAGCACGGCAGGCACCTCCGGCCCGAGCAGGCTGAGCACCGCCAGGTCCTCGCCGCGGTCCTGGATGTCCACCTTCGACCAGAACTTCATCGCCTCGAGGTACTCGGGCAGGCTCTGCTTCCCGCCCTTCGGCAGCGCGCTGGTGGCCTGCGCGCCGGGGTAGGAGTCCAGGTACACGGTGCCGTCCAGGTGCGCCAGCACCATATGGGTGTCGATCCGGCCGTAGCTGTCCAGCACCAGCGCCTCGGTACCCGCACCCTCCGGCAGCCCGGTGACATGCTGCGAGATCACCAGGTGCAGCCAGGACAGCCGCTCCTCGCCGGATACCGCCAGCACCTCCCGGTGCGAGCGGTCCACCACCACCGCGGCGCGGGCGGCGGTGCGTTGCTCGGCGAACGGGTCCCCCCAGTGCCACGGCACACCGGCCTCCGGATGACCCTCTGGGGCGGCGACCGCGCCGGGCAGGTCCTGCAGCGGGGAGTTCACAATCATGCCTCCGATCGTAGGTGAGTACCGTGAGGGCATGCGCGTGCTTGCCTTCCTGGACGGGACCCTCGCCGACCCCGACGCCGCCCATATCCGGGTGGATGATCTCGGCCTGCTGCGCGGGGACGGCATCTTCGAGACCGTGCTGGTCGCGGACGGCGAACCGCGCGAACTCGGGCCGCATCTGGACCGGCTTGCCCGCTCGGCCTCGATGCTGGACCTACCGGAACCGGACGGCGCGGCCTGGGAACGGCTGACCCAGCTGGTGATCGACAACTGGCCGGGCTCAGGGGACATGGCGCTGAAGCTGGTCTACACCAGGGGCAGGGAGGGCGACCCGGAGGCCGAGCCGACCGGATTCGCGCTCGGCATGGAGATCGACGCCAAGGTGATCAAGGCAAGGGCGGAGGGCATCGCGGCGGTCACCCTGGAGCGGGGCATCGAGCCCGGGCTGGCCGAGCGGGCGCCCTGGCTGCTGCTGGGCGCGAAGTCGCTGTCCTACGGCATCAACATGGCCGCCGTGCGCGAGGCCGCCCGCCGGGGCGCGGCGGACGTGGTGTTCACCACGGGCGACGGCTCGGTGCTGGAGGGGCCGACCTCGACGGTGCTGCTCGCCAGGGGCCGCACGCTGTACACCCCGCCGCCGAGCATCGGCATCCTGCCGGGGACCACCCAGGCCGCGGTGTTCCGCGGGGCCGAGCTGGCAGGCTGGACCACCAAGATCGAGCCGCTGCGGGTGGCGGACCTGCCGACCGCGGACGGGGTGTTCCTCGCCTCCTCGGTGCGCAAGCTGACCAGGGTGCACACCCTGGACGGGGTCGCCCTGCCGGATTCCACCGAGCTGCACGCGGAGCTGGCCGAGGCCTACGAGGCCGTCTACCGCTAGCCCGCCCCCGACGAACCCCGCCCTGCAGTGCGGTGAACGTGGCTTTCCGGACGTTCAACGTCGCGAACGGCACGATTGAGACGTCTGACGTCGCGAACGCCACGTTCAGGGTGTTTTCGGGAGGGGTTAGCCGACCACGCGGCGCAGGTAGGCCGAGACATGCGGCTGCATCGGCTGGCCGACCATCGCGCGCTCCTCGACGTAGCCGAGGTCCCCGTTGTTCACCAGGCCGTACAGCCGCTGCGCGCCGGTCACCTCCTTGGCGCTGACCGAGCGCACCACCGCGTCCGTGCCCAGCTCCCAGGAGCTCTGGCCGCGCGGCTTGCCGTAGAACAGCTCGATGATGCCGGTGTTGTGCGCGAGCAGCAGTTCGATGCTGTCGTCGTCCTGCGGCCGCCACCAGCCGGTCTCCCGCGCGCCGGGGCGGATGACGTTGCCATCGGAGTCCAGCAGCCAGGACCGGGCCTCGTGGAGCAGGAACGGCCTGCCGTCATGCGAGATCGTCAGCTGCTGGGCGAACCGGACCGGACCGTCGATGGTCGGGTAGTTGATCTCACCCTCGCCGCGCCAGACGCCGACCAACGGGAGCAGCGCAAGGCAGGCGTCGTTCAGGTTGGGGCCCTCCCGCAGGTTCGCCGTGTCGCCGGGGATCGGCAGGTCCTCCAGCTGCGGGATGTTGCGGCCCGCGGTCTGCTTCGCGCGCTCCGCGGCCGCCTCGATCGCCTCGTTGCCATCGGTCGACATACTCAGTGCTCTTCCGGCTCAGCGGTGGTCCGAGTACAGCCGGTAGACGACGTAACCGCCGAACCAGGTCGTCCCGATGATGGCCAGGATCAACAGGGTCGTAAACACAATCTCCACGCCCCGGAGGATAGCCCCCCGGCCATGGCCCGGCCCGGCGCAGGGTGAACCCGGTGAGCACGGTCACCGCACGCGAAGGACCCGGGCGCATCCGGATGCACCCGGGTCCTTTCCACGATCCTCGCTCAGGCGGCTACCGGGATCTCCACCTGATGCAGACCTGCGCCGTCGGCGGTCACCGAGGCCTCGCCGTTGCCGGAGGCGTGCAGCGCACGCACGGTCCAGGTGCCGGGCGCGGCGTAGAACCGGAAGTCGCCCTCCGGGGAGGCCTGCACCTCGCCCGCGAAGTCGCCGTCCGCGTTCAGCAGCCGCACGTAGGCGCCGCCGAGCGGGCCCGCCGCACCGGTCACCTTGCCCGCGACGACCACCTGGCCGCCGGTGTCCACATCCGAAGAGGTCGCCGTCTGCACCGGCGCGCCGCAACCGTCGCTCATCACTTGGCTCCAATCTCGATCGGCACGCCGACCAGCGAGCCGTATTCCGTCCACGAACCGTCGTAGTTCTTCACGTCCGTCAGGCCGAGCAGCTCGTGCAGGGCGAACCAGGTGTGGCTGGAGCGCTCGCCGATCCGGCAGTAGGCGATGGTCGCCTTGCCGGTGTCCAGCCCGGCCTCGTCGTACAGCTCCTTCAGCTCCTCGGCGGTCTTGAAGGTGCCGTCCTCGTTCGCCGTCTTCGCCCACGGCACGTTCACCGCGCTCGGGATGTGCCCGGCGCGCTGCGCGGACTCCTGCGGGAGGTGCGCGGGGGCGAGCAGCTTGCCGCTGAACTCGTCCGGGGAGCGCACGTCCACCAGGTTCTTGGTGTTGATCGCGTCGACCACCTCGTCGCGGAAGGCGCGGATCGAGTTGTCCGGAGCCTTGGCGACGTAGTTCGTCGGCTCGCGCTTGACCTCGTCGGTGGTCAGCTCACGGCCGTCCAGTTCCCACTTCTTCCGGCCGCCGTCCAGCAACTGCACCTTGTCGTGCCCGTACAGCTTGAAGTACCAGTACGCGTACGCGGCGAACCAGTTGTTGTTGCCGCCGTAGAGGATCACCCGGTCGTCATTGCCAATGCCCTTCTCGGACAGCAGCTTGGCGAAGCCGTCGGAGTCCACGAAGTCACGGCGCACCGGGTCCTGCAGGTCGTTCTTCCAGTCGATCTTCACCGCGCCGCGGATGTGGCCACCGTCGTACGCGGTGGTGTCCTCGTCGACCTCGGCGAACACCACGCCGGGGGTGTCCAGATTCTCCTCTGCCCACTGGGTAGTGACCAGGACGTCTTCACGGCTCATTGAGCGGCACTCACTTTCTTCATGGGTGGGTTGACACTGATCAGGACGGTTGGGCTCCCGCCCGCGGCAGGAACCTGCGGATCAGCAGGTACATCTCGCAGCCGAGGCAGAAGTTGAACGCGGCATTGAGGAACGCGGCAAACAGCGCGAAGGCGGTGGCCACCAGGCCGAGCCAGGTCAGCCCGGCCGCGTAGCCGATCGTGCCGACCAGCGCGAAGACGAACCCGACCGCCTGGGCGAACCGCAGCGGGGCGGCGTCCTCGCGTTCGGTGGTCGGCCGCAACCGGGGCGCGACGAGGGTGCGGTACAGCACCGAGTACGGCGCCGGTTTCAACCCGATGAACGCCCCGATCGCGAACACCACCGTCTGCGCCGCGAGCAGCGGCCACCAGCTGGTGAGCAGCACGACGACGAGCACCACCGAGGTCAGTACGGCCGCGAAGCGCGGGCCGCGGGGGTCGACGGCTGGTCCGGACATGTCAGCTCCTTGGCTCGGCAAGGGAGGACGCGGAGGGGACGCGAGTGCGGGAACCGGCGGTCGAGCGGCGGATGCGGGTCGCTGCTACCGGCCGTTCCGCTGCGGTCGACACAGGCTGCTGCGCACGCGGCACAGATCCACCGCGCGGCGCTGCGTGAGCAGATTGAGAGGCAGCCGTTCCACGAGCCTCAGGGTACCGATACTCCCTCAGAGTGGGAACCATGCTCACGCACTGAGACGGTTCCCATATCCCGGGAGCACTGCGCGGGCTGGTCAGGAGGGGAGGTGCGGGCGGAGCGCGGTGAGCAGGTCGGCGGACTTGGGGACGCCGTGCACCCGCATCAGCTCCCGGCCGCCGGGGTCCAGCGCGAGGGTGGTGGGTGTGCGCAGCACGCCGAGTCGCTGGGCCACCTCGGGACGCTGGGTGATGTCCAGGTCCACATGCCGCAACCCCTCGGTGCGCTCGGCCAGGGTGGACAGCACCGCCCTGGCATGCCGGCAGGGGGCGCAGAAGGTGGTGGACAGCTGGACGAGGGTCACCGGGTTGTCCCGGTCCAGTGCCTCGGCGACCGGGACGGGCAGCTCCCGCTCCGGCCGCCTGGCCGTGCTCACCCTGCCGTTGCGGGCGCGCAGCGCGACCCCGGCGGCCAGCCCGAGTACCAGGGTGCCGAGCACCACCCACAACCCGATCATGACCGTGTCACCCCTGGGAAACACCGGCGAACGTCACGTCCTTGGCCTCGCCCTTCACCACCAGCGCGCCCGACTCGACCTTGATCGCGGTCGGGGTCACCGTGAACGGCAGGCCGCCGGTGCTGATGTCCGCCTCGAAGTTCGGCAACAATGCCTCCTGGACGTCCTGGGGAACAACGGTGGTCTCCTTGTCATTCCCGAACTGCAGGCGTTCCGGCGTGATCCGCACTGTGCTGCCGTCCAGCTGGATCATGGCGAAGGCGAAGATCTCCAGCCGCTCGCCCGCGATCTGCACCTCGCCGGACAGCCGGATCCCGGCCGAGGACTCGTCCTCGGCCGCGTCGGTCTCCCCGCTTTCGTCCTTTTTGGTGCCGTCGGCGTCGGTGCCGGCGTCGTCGCCGTGCTGCACGTACTCCGTCGTGGACGGCTCGATCTGCAGATTCTCGATCTTGCTCAGCGGGTCCACCCTGGCGATATCGCTCTCCTTCAGCCGCACCTGTCCTTCCAGCGTGCCGATCTTGATCTTGTCGACATCGCCGTTCAGCAGGTCGGACAGCGGGGCGTCCACATCCCGGAGGTCGGCGTTGATCTCCACATCGCGCAGCGTGTCCTGCACAGGGATGCCGGTGGCGTGCACTGAAATGTGGCCATAGTCACCGGAGAGCGCCTGCACGCTGAACGGGAACCCGTGCACGGTCACCGCGGGGTCGTCGCTGAGCTGGAGCTGCTCCCGTGCCTTCTGCGAGATCGTGTGCTCGGCGGCCGCGGCGAGCGCGAAATCCGCGCCGACCAGCAGGCCGAGCAGCACGACCAGCACGATGATGATCTTCCTGGTCCGCCGCCCCCCGCGCCGGCCCGCCGGAGTGGGTCCAGGCCGGTTGGGCTGGGTCACGGTGCTGCTCACAATTGCGTCCGTTCTTTCACCTGGTTGGCCCTTGTGCCCCCGCCACCCTGCCCGAGCTGGTGTGATGCGGATGTCATGGGGACGACATGTGCACGTTCACCGGCTATTCTTACTCAGCACCGACCGAAGCCGTGCCCGAGGCAACGAAGCAGGCGGGAGCGGGGCCCTCCGGTGAGGGCTGGCGACGATTCTGACGAGGCGGTGTGGCGAATGAGCCTTGACCTGCTGGTATTGACTGGGGAACAAGACGCCACCTCGGTGCTTCCCGCGCTCGACCTGCTGCCGCATACGGTACGCGTGCGTGCGCCGGAGGTCACCGCGTTGCTGGACGCGGGACACCGGGACCTGATCCTGCTGGATGCCCGGAGCGATCTCGCCTCCGCGAAAAGCCTGTGCAGGCTGCTCAAGGGATCAGGGGACGACGAGGTACTCACCCCGGTGATCGCGGTGATCGGCGAGGGCGGCCTGGTCGCGGTGAGCTCGGAATGGCGTACCGACGACATCCTGCTGCCGACCGCGGGCCCGGCCGAGGTGGACGCCCGGCTGCGGCTGGCCACCACCAGGGATGGCGCGGCAGGCCAGGTGGAAGCCGAACTGCGGGTCGGCGACCTGGTGATCGACGAGGCCACCTACACGGCGCGGCTGCGCAAGCGGACCCTCGAGCTGACCTACAAGGAGTTCGAGCTGCTGAAGTACCTCGCGCAGCACGCTGGCCGGGTGTTCACCAGGGCCCAGCTGCTGCAGGAGGTCTGGGGCTACGACTTCTTCGGCGGCACCCGCACCGTGGACGTGCACGTCCGGCGGCTGCGCGCCAAGCTCGGCCCCGAGCACGAGCAGATGATCGGCACCGTGCGCAATGTCGGGTACAAGTTCGAGCGCCCGGCCAAGGGCGCCGCGAAGACCCCAGGTCCGGCCGTGCCCGAGCGGGTCGAGGCGAGGGAGTTCTCGGTCACCTGATCCCGGTGTGTTTGCCGCCCACGCGCACGCGTTTGCCGTCCACATCCGTGCGTTGGCCGTCCACATACGGAGGCGCTACGCGCCGCTAGCCTTGGCCCGCCCGTCTCCCACCACCGCCAAACGGAGGCGCTACGCGCCGCTAGCCTTGTTCTATGGACACAGCGTGGGTCGAGGAGCTGGACGCCGGTAACGCCGAGTCGGTACGCGGGCTGCTGCTGGCCGCCCGCGACGCCGACGGCAGGCCGGAACTGCCCGAGCAGGGCCTGCCGGGTGAGTTTCGCGGCGGCAGCTATCTACTGGCCACCGTCGACGGCGAGCTGGCGGGCTGCGCCCACCTGGACACCACGGGGGACGCCTTCGGCAGGCAGGTCGCCGAGCTGATCGTGCACCCGCGGCGGCGCCGCGCCGGCATCGGCACCGCCATGCTGCGGGCACTGGTGGACCGCGCAGGGGACCGGCTGCGGGTGTGGGCGCACGGGGACCACCCCGGCGCGGCCCGGCTGGCCGAACGGGCCGGCTTGACCAGGGCGCGCGAACTGTTGGTGCTGCGGGTGGCCGATGCGCCAGCAGCCGACTGGCCGGAGCCGAGCCCGCCGCCCGGAGTGCGACTGCGCCCCTTCGTGCCGGGCCAGGACGAGCAGGCCCTGGTCGAGGTGAACGCCCGTGCCTTCGACTGGCACCCCGAGCAGGGCCGGATGAGCGTCGCCGACCTGCGCGCGACCGAGGAACAGGACTGGTTCGACCCGGCCGGGTTCTTCCTCGCCGAGGACACCGGCGGCAAGCTACTCGGCTTCCACTGGACGAAGATCCACCCGGCCAACCCGAACCGGTTCGACGGGCGACCGGTGGGAGAGGTGTACGTGGTGGGCGTCGACCCTGGCGCGCAGGGCGGCGGGCTGGGCAAGGCGCTGACCCTGGCCGGGCTGCGCTACCTGCGGGCGCGCGGGCTCGGCCAGGTCATCCTCTACGTCGAGGGGGACAACGCCCCCGCGGTCGCGGTGTACCGCGGGCTCGGGTTCACCGAGTACGAGGTGGACGTCCAGTACGAGCGGTGAACCCGAAGGATCGCGGATCGGTCAGCCGAACCGGCCGGAGATGTAGTCCTCGGTGGCCTTGTTGCTCGGTGCGGAGAAGATCTTCGTCGTCTCGTCGATCTCCACCAGCTCGCCGGGCTGGCCGACGCCACGCAGGTTGAAGAAGCCGGTGGTGGTGCTGACCCGCGCCGCCTGCTGCATGTTGTGCGTGACGATCACGATCGTGTACTCCGACCGCAGCTCGGTCATCAGGTCCTCGATGGCCTGGGTGGAGATCGGGTCAAGGGCCGAGCACGGCTCGTCCATCAGCAGCACCTCCGGCTGCACCGCCACCGCCCGCGCGATGCACAGCCGCTGTTGCTGCCCGCCGGACATGCTGGAGCCCGGTTTGTCCAGCCGGTCCTTGACCTCGGTCCAGAGGTTCGCCGCCCGCAGCGAGCGTTCCACCAGGTCGTCCAGGTCCTTCTTCTTGATCCGCTGGTTGTTCAGCCGCAGCCCGGCCGCCACGTTCTCGTAGATGGACATGGTCGGGAACGGGTTCGGCCGCTGGAAGACCATGCCGACCTGCCTGCGCACCCCGACCGGGTCGACGGTGGGGCCGTAGAGGTCCTCACCGTCCATCATGATCTGACCCTCGACGCGGGCGTTCGGGACCAGCTCGTGCATCCGGTTGATCGAGCGCAGGAAGGTCGACTTGCCGCAGCCGGACGGCCCGATCAGCGCGGTGATGGACCGGGGCTGGATCGTCATCGACACGCCCTGCACGGCGAGGAACGAACCGTAGTAGATGTCGAGATCCTTGACCTCGATGCGCTTGGCCACTGTACTTCCTATCCGGTATTTCCGCGCTCAGCCGCGGGTCTTGGGTGCGAACAGTCGGGAGATGACACGTGCCACGAGGTTCAGCGCCATCACGATGATGATCAGGGTCAGCGCCGCGGCCCAGGCCCGTTCGAGTGAAGGTTCCGGTGGGACGCCGGGGCTGACGTACTCGTAGTACGAGAACACCGACAGCGTGGCCATCCTGCCGTCGAACGGGTTGAGGTTGACGCTGGAGGTGATCCCGACGGTGAGCAGCAGCGGCGCCGTCTCCCCGATCACCCGTGCGATGGCAAGGGTGACCCCGGTGGCGATCCCGGCCAGCGCGGTCGGCAGCACCACCTTCACGATCATCCGCCACTTCGGCACCGCCAGTGCGTAGGCGGCCTCCCGCAGCTCGTTCGGGACCAGCTTGAGCATCTCCTCCGTGGACCGGACCACCACAGGGATCATCAGCACGCTCAACGCGATCGCACCCATGATTCCCATCCGGACCCCTGGTCCGAAGAACAGCGCGAACAGCGAGACGGCGAACAGGCCGGCCACGATCGAGGGGATACCGGTCATCACGTCCACGAAGAAGGTGATCGCCTTGGCCAGCTTGCCGCGGCCGTACTCCACCAGGTAGATCGCGCACAGCATGCCGATCGGCACCGAGATCACGGCGGCCAGTGCGGTGACGATCAGGGTGCCCATCAGGGCGTGGTAGATCCCGCCGCCCTCGCCGACGACACCGCGCATCGAGTAGGAGAAGAACTCCGCGTCGAACCGGGCGAAGCCCTCGCTCACCACGGTCACCACGACCGAGATCAGCGGCAGCAGGGCGAGCAGGAAGGCCGAGTAGACCACGGCGGTCACCAGCCGGTCCTTACCTTTGCGGGAACCCTCCACGCTGGCCGACCAGACGTAGATCACCACCGCGTAGAGCACCGCGACCAGCACGGCGGCCAGGCCGATGCTCATCCCGGCCAGGTTGAGCAGCAGGCCCGCGACGGCGGCCAGCACCAGCGTGGCCTGCGGGGCGTACTTGGGGATCGTGCCGTGGCTGAGCGGGATGCCGCCGACCGGAGTGTCCAGGTCGGGTCCCTGGTTCTGGGAGGTGGTCGGGGTGCTCATCAGTTGGCTCCTGAGAACTCACGACGCCGGTTGATCACCGCGCGGGCGGCCATGTTCACCAGCAGGGTGACCACGAACAGCACCAGGCCCGCGGCGATCAGCGTGTTCACGTCGATGCCGGTGGACTCGGGGAACTCCAGTGCGATGTTGGCCGCGATGGTCGAGGGGTTGCCGGTGCTGATCAGGTTGAAGGTGATCCCGCCGGACACCGAGAGCACGATCGCCACCGCCATCGTCTCGCCGAGCGCGCGGCCCAGCCCCAGCATGGAGGCGCCGATGATGCTGGAGCGGCCGAACGGCAGCACCGCCATCTTGATCATTTCCCAGCGGGTTGCGCCAAGCGCCAGCGATGCCTCCTCGTGCAGCCGCGGGGTCTGCAGGAAGGCCTCGCGGATCACGGCCGTGATGATCGGCAGGATCATCACGGTGAGCACCAGGATCGCGACCAGCATGGTGCGCCCGGTGGTCGAGGACGGCCCGGCGAACAGCGGGATGAAGCCGAGGTTCTCGGCCAGCCAGTCCGTGGCGGGCACCGTGGCCGGCGCCAGCACGGTGGCGCCCCACAGGCCGTAGATGATGCTGGGCACCGCGGCGAGCAGGTCGACGAGGTAACCGAGCCCCTGCGCCAGCCTGCGCGGGGCGTAGTGCGTGATGAACAGGGCGACGGCCACCGCAAGCGGAGCGGCGAGCAGCAGGGCGAACAGTGCCGAGAGCAGCGTTCCGAACAGCAACGGCCAGATGTACACCACGAGCCCGCCGTCGCCAGGGATCTCGTCGGTGGGCGCGACCAGCGCGGGCCACGCCTCGACCAGCAGGAAGGTGGCGACCCCCGCGAGCACGACGAGGATCAGTACACCCGCTCCGGTGGACAGCCCGGAGAAGACCCGATCCCCCGGCCGTTGCCGCGCGCGGCCGCGGGTCGGACTAGCTGTGCTGGGGGGCACGTTCATTCCCTTTCTCGTGCATCCGGCGAACCGGCCCGGTTCGCGCCGCTGGGTGGCCGCCAGGACCGGCGGCCACCCAGAGGTCGGTTGGTATTCGTAATGTGATCAGCCAGCCGAGATGGCGTCGATCGCGGGCTGCACCTGGGAGCGCAGGTTGTCCGAGATCGGCGCCGAGCCCGCGGCCTCGGCCGAGGCCTGCTGGCCCTCCTCGCTGACGATGTGCGCGAACAGCGCCTTCACCAGCTCGGCCTTGTTCGCGTCCTCGTAGGTGGAGCAGGCGATGCTGTAGGAGACCAGCACGATCGGGTAGGTGCCCGACTCGGTGGTGTCCCTGGCCAGGTCGTAGGCGAAGCTGTACTCGCCGCGGCCCTCCGCCCGCTCGGAGACGTCCAGCACCTTGGCCGCGGCCTCCGGGGAGTAGGCGACGAACTCGCCGCCGACGCCGACCTTCACCGTGCTCAGGTCGTTTGCCTGGCTGGCGTCCGCGTAGCCGATGGTGCCGTTGCCTGCGCCAACGGCCTGCACCACACCCGAGGTGCCCTGGGCGGCCTCACCGCCGGGGACCGGCCAGTCACCACTGACCTCGTGCGGCCAGTCCTGCGGCGCGGCGGCCTTCAGGTAGTCGACGAAGTTCTCCGTGGTGCCCGACTCGTCCGAGCGGTTCACCGGGGTGATCGGGGTGCTCGGCAGCTCCACCCCCGGGTTGTCGGCTGCGATGGCCTGGTCGTCCCAGCTGGTGATCTGCTGGTTGAAGATCTTGGCGATGGTGGCAGGCTTCAGGTTCAGCTCGTCCACGCCGTCCAGCTTGAAGATGATCGCGATCGGCGACACGTAGGTCGGGATCTCGACCAGCTGACCGCAGCGGTTCTGCGCCTTGGCCAGCTCCTCCTCGTCGAGGTAGGCGTCGGTGCCACCGAAGTCACTGGCGCCGTTCACGAACTGCTCGCGGCCACCACCGGAGCCGATCGGGTCGTAGTTCACGGTGGCGTCCGGGTTGTTCTCGTAGAAGCTCGCCGTCCATGCCTGCATCGCGGCTTCCTGCGAGCTGGCGCCCGCGCCCGAGATCGTGCCGGAGACGCCCGAACCCGAGCCGCCGTTCTCCCCGGTCTCCCCGCCTTCGTTCGACTCGTTGGCGGCGCCGCAGGCCGCAAGCCCGAGCGTGAGCGCGGCTGCCGCAGGCAGCGCGACGATACGGCCCAGGGTGGTACGCTTCACAATTAACCTCTTTCGGAGTACCTCAGTGAAAGCCTGTCGGCGTGAGCGGTAGCTCTGTGTGCTCACGAGCCAGGACGCTAAGAGGGCGACGTGACACGGCAGGGCAATACGAGTGAATGAAAAGTGAACGGAGCCGGGCAATAGAACGTCATCACGGCTACGTCACGGAGACGTAACCAGTCATCCGGGTATTTTTCGCGCACAGTAGCTCGCCCGGTACTCCGGGTGAGCTGGGCGTGATTTCGGTGGGTAATTTACACGTCGTCATCCGAGCCGTAGCCCGGCATCTTTCCGGTGACGACGAACACCATCCGGCGGGCGACCGAGACCGCGTGGTCGGCATACCGCTCGTAGAACCGGCCGAGCAGGGTGACGTCCACCGCGGCGGCGACCCCGTGCGGCCAGTCCTTGTCCATGATCACGGCGAACAGGTTGCGGTGGATCTCGTCCACGGCGTCGTCCTCGTTCTCCAGACTGCGGGCCGCGTCCACATCCCTGGTCTTGATCACCTGCTCCGCCTGGCGGGCCAGTCGCACCGCGACCTTGCCCATCTTGGCGAAGTCGTCCCGGACCTGTTCGGGGAGCACGGCATCGGGGTGCCGCCGCCGGGCCGCCTTCGCGACGTGCAGGGCGAGATCCCCCATCCGCTCCAGGCTTTCCGCCGCGTGGATCGCCGCGAGCACGGTCCGCAGGTCGGTGGCCACGGGTGCCTGCAGTGCCAGCAGTGCGTAAGCCTGTTCCTCGCAGTCCGCCCGCGCGTCGTCTACCTTGGCGTCATCGCTGATCACCTGCTCGGCCAGACCGAGGTCGGTATCCAGCAGTGCCTGAGTCGCCCGCTCCATGGCGTCCGCGACCTGTCCGGACATCACGGCCAGGTTCTGGGCCAGTTGTTCGAGTTCGACGTGGTAAGCCTCGCGCATGGCGCCACCATACGGCGAACGCGGCACCGGCGGCGCATATCCGGATGAACCCGACATGAACCCGGTCTTACGGATCCGCGGACGGTGCCCGTTACTCCGAAGGCAGGGCCTGCTCAGAGGGTTCCTGCGAGTTGCCGTCCTCGCCGGGTAGCGGAGTGTTGTCGATCAGCGCGCGGAACAGTTCCGAGCTCTGCTCTTCCAGCAGCACCTCGTTGCCCCGGTCATTGGCTTCGCCGACGGTCGGGATGGTCAGGAACTGCACCTTGCTGGCCTGTAGCCCCTGCATGGACTGCGCCAGGGTGAGCATCTGGTCGATCCCGATGTTCTCGCCGAAGGTGGCGGAGGCGAAGGCATTCACGAAACCGGTGAGCTTTCCGACGTCGAACAGCACGTCCCTGGACAGGGTGGCACGCAGCAGCGAGGAGAGGAACTGCTGCTGTCGCTTGATCCTGCCGTAGTCGGAGAATGTCGGGTCGCCGTAGACCTTGCGCGCCCGCACATAGTTCAGCGCCTGGTCACCGGAGATCACCACGTCCCCCTTCTCCGCGATGATCAGGCCGAGTTCCTGGTCCTTGACCGGGCCGTCGGTGTGGATCTTCACCCCGCCGACCGCGTCCACCATGTGCTTGAAGCCGTTGAAGTCGATGCCGACGAAGTGGTTGACCTTCATCCCGGACAGCTGCTGGATCACCTTCGTCACGCAGCGTGGCCCGCCTGCCCGGAAGGCGGAGTTCAGCTTGACCTGCGCCGCCCCGCGCACCACCTCGCCGTACTGCCCGGTCTCCGGGTTCCACCGCTCGCAGTCGGGCCGGGAGATCTCCAGGTCCCGCGGGAAGGACACGACCACGGCCTGCTTCCGGTCGGCCGGGATGTGGGCCAGCATCACCGTGTCCGAGCGGGCCCCTGGGATGGCGGTCGCGTTGCCGACGTTGTCCTCGACCTCCGCGCCTTCCCTGGTGTCCGAACCGACGATCAGGAAGTTCTCGTCCCCGGTCTGGCCTGCCGCGTTGCGGATGTCCTTCGAACCCTCGTCCAGCGCGGCGATCTCGTTGAACTTGCCGTTGAACCAGGTCTTGGTGCCCCAGCCGACACCGGTGGCCAGGAACACCAGCCCGGCCACCACGGCGGCGGTGATCCGGGCGGTCAGCAGGGAACGGTGGTTGCGCCGTGATTTCTTCTCCTGCAGCCGGGTCCGCGGTGCCTGCTGCTCCGGGTCGGACTCCGGTTCCGGGGCGGGCTCGGCCGTCTCGGCGGCCGCTGTGGCGTCCTCCGCCTCCTCCTTGTCCTCTGGGCCGGGTCGCTTGTGCTCGCCGGTCAGCACCACCCGCTGCAGTCTCGTCCTGGTCTGTTCCAGCAACTGCGCCGGTCGCGCGAGCAGCCGCTCCCGCCGCTGCTTGCGTTCCTGCTCCTCTGCCGCGAGCTCGTCGTGTGCGGCGGAGAAGCGGGCCAGCGTCTCGTCGATCTGCCTGCGGTGCATGGTCGCCTCACCGACCGGCTCGAGCTGGTCGGTGAGCTCGATCGGCTCCAGCGGCGGTGCCGCCGGTTGCCGCGGTGGCCTGCGCCGGGGCGGCGGTGGGGCCGCGCCGGTGACCCTGGTCTGCTCGGCCGGTTCGGGACGGGCCTGCCGCTGTTCCCGTTCACCCTGCGGTGATGGCGGAACCTGCGGCTTCGGGCGCGGTGCGGACGGCTGCTGCGGTGCCGCGGGGCGGGCCTGCCGCTGGTCCCGCTCGCCGTGCTGCGGAGCCTGCGGCGGGGGTACCGGGCGCGGGCCGGTGTTCGGCTGCTGCGGACGCCGCCTGCGTGGCTGCTCCGGTGCTGCGGGTTCCGCTGCCCGGTTGCCCTGCGGCGGCCGCCCCGGCCGCGCCTGCGGTGGTTGCGCCCGCGGGGGCGCCTTCCGTGCCGGAGGCGGCGGTTGTTGTGCTGCCGGTGGCGGCTGCGCAGGCTGCTGGGGGGCCTGCTTCGGGGGCTGCTGGGGGTTCGCGGGCGGCCGTTCGGGCTGCGCTGGTGGTTGCGCCTGCGGCTGCCTCGGCTGCCGGGGCGGTCGTGCGGCGGCCGGTTCCCTGAGCTGGGTCGGGGGTTCTTCCCTGCCCGCGGGTCTTTCCTCCCTGCGGGTGCCTGCCGGCCTGCGCGGCCGCGGCGGCCGGGCTGCCTCCGGCTGGGCCGGGCGCGGCTGCCGGGGCTGCTGCGGCGGTTGCGCCTGTTGGGGTGCCTGCGGCTCGGACGGCTCGGGGTCCGGGCGGGCATGCCTGCCGGTGCTCCTGGCCACGACGTCGGAAACGCTGATTCCGCCATAGGTGTCCATCGAGCGGCGCCGTTTGCCCCCGGTGGACTGTTCCCGGTTCGACCTGCTGAGCCGGGCACGCGCCGAGGTGTCGGCCTGGGGGTCGGTACCGGAATGGCCGTACTCGTCTGGCACCGAACCTCCCTTCGCGCTCCTGGCTGAGCCCGGCGTCACCCGGTTTGATTGCTCCTGACGTGTGATCCCTAGATTCTCTGATCGGCAGCACTGCGGCGTTCGTTATCGTACGGATACCCGCCGTTCGTGACGACACCATCCTGTGACATTTTTACGCAGCGTTGTCCAGACCACCGTGTCAGCCACGATCCAGCGATACAAACCGGTCACTGCTGTGGGATCGGGTGAGATTCCCCTTACAGAGAGTGCGCACGAGGTGGATCTCGCCGCGTTCCCGGTAGGCGACGAGGTTCCGGCCCGCACGTTTCGCCGCGTAGAGCAGGGCGTCGGCCTCGGCGAGCTGATCCTGCGGATCCTGCGGATGACCGCGCCGCGCGGGCTCGCGCTCCCGCGCCGGCGCGACCCCGACGCTGATGGTGACGGTAAGCCCCGCGGACAGCTGACCCCACCGGTGCTCGGCGACCCTGGCACGGGCGCGTTCGGCCAGCGCCACCGCCGCGCCGGTACGGACGCCGGGCAGCACCAGTACGAACTCCTCGCCGCCGTAGCGTGCGCAGCACGAGCCCGCAGGCAGCCCCTGCTGCACCAGCGCGACCACCCGGCGCAGCACCTGGTCGCCGATCCGGTGCCCGAAGGAGTCGTTCACCTTCTTGAACAGGTCGAGGTCGACCATGGCCAGCGCCGCCCCGCCCGGCTCGGCCCGCAACTCGGTCAGCCTGCGGTCGAGGTAGCGGCGGTTGTAGGTGGCGGTGAGCGCGTCGGTCAGGCTCTCCTCGCGGGCCCGGGCGTGCGCCTGGCGCAGCCGCTCGACCTCGGGCAGGCGGTGGCTTGCCGGGGCGTCCTGCCGGCGGCCGCGGGCGAGCTCGAGCGCGGAGCGAAGATGTTCGTAGGCGCGCTGCCACCGGCCTTGCGCGGCATACATCTCGGCGATCGACTGATGTACGGCGAGCAGGTCGGAATGCTCCGGGCCCTCGCCATCCCCTGGCACCGTGCTCACCTCCGCCGTATTGCTGTCCCTTCGTCCGGATCGGAGGTGTGCTTGAGGCGCTGGCAGGGGAAGAAGGTGAAAATCGCTCAAGTGGACGAAGAGTGATGGGTGGCTACCCTTCGGAAGGGCAGGGGGCGAAGCCGTACACCTGGTCGTCCACGATGGCCACCCGTTCGGACCCGATCCGCTCGGCAAGCGGTGTGCCCGCACGGCGCAGGGTCAGCGAGACCGCGAGGACGTACACCTGACCGCGTGGCGGCTCGGCGTCCTCCGGCGCCCATTCGGGGGCGGGTCGCAGGGTGGACAGTGCCGGGTAGGCGTGCATGGTCAGCCCGTTCAGTTCGCACCCCTGACCGGCGAAGTCCGGGTGCTGTGTCCGGCGCAGGAACTCCAGCTGGGCTTGGTCGCCCTTGGCCGCGGCGGCGTTGAAGGCGTCGAAGTAGCGGTCGACTCGCTGCTCCGGCGTGGGCGGCTCGCTGGAGGCCGGGGAGCACCCGGTGACCGCGCCCAGCATCGCGGCCCCGAGTACCGCTGTCCTTCGCACGGCTTCAGCCGCCGGAGTGCATCAGGTCCGCGCCGGCAGGGACGCAGGGATCATCCGGATCGTCCAGCCAGCCGTGCGGCAGGGTGACCTTGCCAGGCGAGCCCTGCCTGCCCCGTGGGCCCTCGGCCTCCTCGGGGAAGGGCGCGTCGTGGTCCAGCTGCGCGATGAGGCCGTCCAGCTCGGCGAGGCTGGACACCATGGAGAACCCGCGGCGCAGGTCGGAGCCGACCGGGAAGCCACGCAGGTACCAGGCCATGTGCTTGCGCAGGTCGCGCATGGCCTTGTCCGGGCCGTCGTGCTCGATCAGCAGCTCGGCATGCCTGCGCAGCACGCCCGCGACCGTGCCGAGGTCGGGGCCCTGCGGGATCGGCCTGCCCGCGAAGGCGGCCTCCAGCTCGCCGAACAGCCACGGCCTGCCAAGGCAGCCCCTGCCGACGACCACCCCGTCGCAGCCGGTTTCGGCCATCATCCGCAGCGCGTCGCCCGCGGCGAAGATATCGCCGTTGCCGAGTACCGGGATGCTCCGGACGGCGTCCTTCAGCCTGGCGATATGCGACCAGTCGGCCTGCCCGGAGTAGCGCTGCGCGGCGGTGCGGGCGTGCAGCGAGACGGCGGCGGCGCCCTCCGCCTCGGCGATCCGGCCCGCGTCCAGGTAGGTGTGGTGGTCCTCGTCGATCCCGACCCGGAACTTCACCGTGACCGGGACGCCTGCGGGCTCGGCCGCCTCCACCGTGGCGGCGATGATCTCGCCGAACAGCCTCCGCTTGTACGGCAGCGCGGCCCCACCGCCCTTGCGGGTGACCTTCGCCACCGGGCAGCCGTAGTTCTGGTCGATGTGGTCGGCGAGCCCTTCGCCGATGATGATCTTGATGGCTTCCCGCATGGTTTTCGGGTCGACGCCGTAAAGCTGCATGGAGCGGGGGTATTCGCCCTGGTCGAAGCTCATCATGTGCCAGGTGCCGGGATGTCGTTCGACCACGGCGCGGGCGGTGATCATCTCGCAGACGTAGAGCCCGGCGCCGTACTCGCGGCAGAGCCTGCGGAAGGCGATGTTGGTGATCCCGGCCATCGGGGCGAGCACCACCGGCGGGTCGACCTGGTAGGGGCCGATCCGAAGCGCGGGCCTGGTCGTGGTCATCGGGGTCGCCGTCACGCACTCCATTGTCCCTGACGGCGGGCAGCGGCGGGGTGCCCACCGGTCGCTACGGACACGCGTCCGGGCATACGCTGGCGGAGCATAAACGAACGAATCGAAAGACGTTACGTTTTATTCAGTTGAGGAGGTGCTATGAGCGCAGCGACCAAACAGGAGACCTACCTGCCAGGTGAAGACGAGGCACAGGTAGTGCAGGTGCATGACTTCCTCAAGGCCCATGAAGACATGGGTCGTGGGCGGCCGGAGTCCCGTTATTTCCTGAGTGGGGGTACTCCGAACGATCGGGTCGAGCTGCCCGCGGAGCTGTACCGGGTATTGCGGCAGGTGGCTGAGGCGCTACAGGCCGGGCTCGCGGTATCCATAGCACCGGTGACGAAAACGCTGACCACCCAACAGGCTGCCGACCTGCTCGGGGTCAGCAGGCCAACGGTGATCAGGCTGCTCGACGAGAAAGAGATTCCATTCGAGAAGGTCGGCAACCGTCGACGCATCCTCCTCAGGGATCTCCTCGACTATCGGAAGAAGCGCCGCGCCGCGCAGTACGCTGCGCTGGAAGCGACTGCCGTCGATGATGATGAAGACATCGACTCCGCCCTGAACCGGTTGCGTATCGCACGCCGTGGGGTCGCGAAGCGTCGCCGTGGTAACTCGATGGAGTAAGAAGCAGTCCTGACAAGATGCGCGGGTGTTCACGGCGCTGCTCGCACCCGTGTTCTCTGGTCCAGTCTGTACCGGCTCCTTGACCTCTACAATGGTTGAGATTTTAGCGTCGGGATCATGGATGCCACGCACTTGGTCCGGGAATGGATCGTCGCTACCGCCCGCCCGTTGGACATCGTTGACCCGTCCGCACCGCTGACCGATCTGCGGCCGCTGGGCGAGATCACCGGAGAGGCCACTGTGGTCGGAATCGGCACGTCCATCCGAACGGCGCACGAACCGTCCGTCCTCATGCACCGGATCCTGCGGTTCCTGGTGGAGGAGATGGGGTTCCGCTCGGTCCTGCTGGAGGGAGACGAGACGAAGAGTGCTGAGCTCGCCGGCTACATCCGCACCGGCCGCGGCGACCCGCGCGAGATGCTCACCGACGCGCGGGTGTTCTGGCGGAACGAGGAGATTCTCGGTGTGCTCAGGTGGCTGCGGTCGTATAACGAAACGCATCCGGCCGATCCTGTCCGGTTGGTGGCGGCGGGCGAACCGCAGGACGCCTCGTGGCAGGAGAGCCTGTCCGCAATCGAGCGGCACCTCGCCGAGGGCGTCATCGAATGGCAGGAGCGGACCGGCGACAAGATCGTGTACTGGGGCGGCATCGCGCACACCGGCGTGGGGTCGCGGCGCCTCGTCACGCAACACACCAGCCTGGAGAGACAGCGCAACGCGGGCAGCTACCTCCGGGAGCGCTTCGGCGCCGGTTACCGGTCTGTCGGCGTCACCTTCGGCAACGGGACGGTGCCGTACGAGGTGCCCGCGCCGCCCGCGGACTACGCCGAGCACAACCTGTTGACAGCCGACCTGCCCCCGTACCTGCTCGATCTGCATGCCGAAGCACCTGGACCGGTGCGTGCTTGGCTGGATGCCCCGACGAAAACCCGGCTGATCGGTCCGAACTACGACCCGGCGAACGATGCCGTGTACCACTTGTCCGGCCAGGCGCTGGCCGAATGGTTCGACGCCGTCGTGCACATCCCGACCGTGACCCCGCAGTGGACGCTCACCGGCTGAACCAACTGGATGGCCGAACTCGAGCCCGCTGATTATGGGGTGGCTACCCCGACAATCCTACCTTTGACCCCGTTGTAGGTGATCCTGCCTTCGAAACTCGCGTGGCGGGAGTTCCAAATCCGGACGGGACCCGCGTAGTACTTGAAGTGGCCCCTGTCAATCTGCCTCCAGTCGTACGACTGGCCACGGGCGAGCTTGACGGCGGTCCAACTGCGATTCCCCTTGGCAAGCCCATGCCGGACCGTGAGGGCACACCAGTCGGTGTTACTGCCGGAATGCCGCCTGAAGACCCGAATGTGCGCATAGTCGCCGGGTCGCAGGGATGCCTTCCAGTAGAGACTGAACCCCGGCCCGCATTTTTGCGCCCAATAACCCTGCGCATGTGCTGGGCTGGCGGTCATGACCGTTGTGCCCGTCATTGCCACGATTGCCATCGCGATGGTCGCGACTGCGCGTCGGGTACGGGAAAGCGCGAACGACATTCTTCACCTTAAATACCTGGGGCTTCTTGGTGAAAGGGAAGCTACCTGGCGCACCCGCTACAGGTGACCTGCTTCCGGTAGGTGTGACTTACGTCATGATTTGATGGGGCCGTGATCGTGGGTGTAGTGGAAGACATGCCGCTAGAGCTGATCAACCCGGAGTCCTTGCCGAGTCCGCCCACCTATACCCATGTTGTCATCGCGGCCGGAAGCAGGCTGGTCTTCGTCGCCGGTCAGGAACCGGAGGACGCCCAGGGTGCCCTGGTCGGGCCCGGTGACCTGGCGGTACAGGCCCGCCAGGTGTTCACCAACCTCGGGCACGCCCTGGCCGCCGCCGGCGCCGGCCCCGGCCAGGTCGCCAAGATCACGATCTACGTTGTCGATCACCGGCCGGAGTACCTGCCGGTGATCGAGGCGGCCAGGCTGGGCCTGTTCGGGGAACACAAACCGGCCGACACCCTGGTGGGCGTCGCCGGGCTGGCCCGGCCCGAATACCTGATCGAGGTGGACGCGATGGCCGTCATCGGGGACTGAGGCGCCCGGCAGGTGGGCCGCCGCGATCCACCCGAGCGGAGGCTGGACGGCCTGCCCGCCCCATGCCACGCTGATCGAGTTGTGACGCGTCTGTTCCTGACTCGGTGGTCGGTAGCGGGGGTCGGCTGGCCGTGGAGGCGCAGGCGTTTTCCTGCTCCAGCGAGGATCAGCTGCGACCGTCGGGCATGATCCCCGCGCGACGATGGAGAACGCGCCATGGCGACATTCGCCCAGTTCCTGCTCGACGCACCAGTGCCCATCGTGACCACCGCGCTCGCGCTGCGCTACGGACCGTCCGCACTGCTGGTGCTGCTGGCAGGCGGCACCGCCGTCCTCACCCCCGGTCGGCGTGGGGAACGGGCGCTGGTCGTGCTCCGGCTGTGCCAGCAACCCGCGCCGGCCCGCCGGAAACGCTCCCGGAGAGCGGTCGGCGCCCCGGAAGTGTGACCGCCGTCAGGCCCTGAGCACCTCGGTGTTCTGGCAGGCGACCAGCAGCCACTGCTCGCCCTCCCTGGCCAGCACGTACATCGGACTGGTGGGATTGCCGGTCGGCTCACCGTCGAGCGTGCGGTACTGGCCGCGCGCCTTGACGGCGGCGACATCCGGGCTGATGAACATGATGTGCTCGACCTCGTAGGTCACCGTGGATTCCCGCATGGCTCCGGGCAACACCGTGCGGGTGAACTCCGCGATCTCCGCGCGGCCGAAGAGGCGTTTCCCGTGCGCCGTCGTCCAGATGGCATCGGCCCGGAACAGGCCGATGAACTCCTCGGGTAGTTCGTTCTGCTGCGAGTGTTCGAGCGTGGCGACCACCCGCTCGATGGCGTCGATATCGGCTTGGCGATCCGCCGTCGTGTTGGTCATGCGGGCGAGTCTGCTTGCTCAACTTGACTTCAGGTCAAGCCCGGCGGGAACCGGTGTGCTCACGGGTCGTTTGCCTGGCATGGCGATGTGGCTGGCGCCCCGCTCTGGAAGTCTCTAGTGGACATACAGAACGAATAGTCCTGATTGGACTCTAGTGCTGTACCAAGCTGGTTCAGGAGCACTGGAAGTTGAACCAGGCCGCGGACCAGTCGGCCGCGGCGATACTGTCCTGCCGCGCCATCCAGTAGAGCGTGCCTGCGTCGCCCCACAGGTAGCCGAGATGGCTGTCGCTGTCGAGTTGCAGCAGCAGCCGCCAGTCCGCGACCCGGTGCCGGATCGCGGCCCACCGTTCGTGGTCGAAGGCGCGTCCCGCGCGGGAGACCCCCGCCGCCGCCTGCAGCACCTCCTCCTCGACCGGGTGCTGGATGCTGCGAGCGTGCCCGCCGAGCTGATGCCGCCCGGCCAGTGCCCAGCCCTCCGGTACGGCCGCCGCCAGCAGGCGCTCGTACCGCCGCTCGACCTCGTCCCAGCCCGCATAGCCCTCGTCATGGTCGCCATCCGTCCAGGTCGCGGGGTCCGGTTCGGGGAAGGTGGTGACCAGTATCGGCAACAGCAGCGCCTCCGGCACGCTGTGCGCGGCCGGTGGTGCCGCCCGCCGGGCGGGCGTGGTCGCAGGGAGATGCCGTACCCGGCAGCCCTCGTGCTCATGCTGGTAGAGCCCGAGAATCCCGCCGTGGCCGCCGCCGGTGGCGAAGTCGCAGAAGAACGACAGCAGCCCATCGGACGGCAGCGGCAGGTCGGTGCCGCCCGCGACGGTGGCAAGGTCGATCTGCGCGAAGAACCCGAGTGGGCGGGGCTCGCCGCCCTTGTCGAGCGGGTTGACCCAGGTCGGCCAGGCCAGGTCGGCCGGAAGGTCGGGATCGCCGCCGAACCGGGAGGCGCCGGGTGCCGAATCCGGGCCGCAGCGGCGGGTGGCGAACCGGATGGCGGGGCGTGCCCGCTCCGCCGTGGTGGCGGCCAGGTCCGCGGGCAGCCCGGCGAGCAACTCGGCGATCGCGGTGTCGTCAAGGCGTGCGTCCAGTGGGGCCGGGGTTCGGTCAGCGTTCGTGGCCGGCATGCCGACCAGTATGGACCCGCGCCCCGAGCCCGCCCTGTCCCAGGCGAGCACACCGTATTCCCTGGGTATGACGTCTCGCATGTCACATTGTGGACCCTGCGGACGATCCACCCTGGCGACGTACGGTGGCGGAGTGAGTGCGAAAGTCGGCGCGCCGGCCGACCGGACCTGGCTGGTAGCGGTCGCCGCGGCGCTCTGGGGAACCGATGGACTGCTGCGGCTACCGTTGGCCGAGAGCCTGCCTGCGGCCACCGTGGTCTTCTGGGAACACCTGCTGGTGGCGGCGCTGCTGCTGCCCCTGCTGCCGGCCGCCCTGCGGGCACTGCGCCGGTGTGGCCCGCGGGAGTGGCTCGCGGTGCTGGTGATCGGCGCGGGCGCCTCCGCGGCGGCCACAGCGCTGTTCACCGCCGCCTTCCAGACCGGTGACCCGATCACCCCGCTGGTGCTGCAGAAACTGCAGCCAATCCTGGCGATGCTGGCGGCCTTCTTCGTGCTCGGCGAACGGCTGCGTGCGGGCTACGCCCTGTTCGCACTGCCCGCCCTGCTCGGTGCCTGGCTGCTGGCGTTCCCCGATCCGCTGGAGATCGAGCTGACGGCCCTGCGCGCCGCGCTGCTGGCGGTCGGCGCGGCCGCGCTGTGGGCGGCGGGCACCGTGCTCGGGCGCCTGGTTTCCGAGCGGCTGTCCGCGCGGGACGTGACCGTGCTGCGCTTCACCGTCGGCCTGCCGGTCGCCGCTGCCGTGGTCGGGATCGAGGGCGCGAGCTTCGCGCCCGGCTGGGACAACCTGCTCGGCCTCGCCCTGCTGGCACTGGTGCCCGGCCTGCTCGCGTTGCTGCTGTACTACCTCGGTCTGCGTGCCACCCCGGCCGCTCGCGCCACCCTTGCCGAGCTGGCCTTCCCCGCGACCGCCGCGCTGATCGGCGTGTCCTTTCTGGACTCGTCGCTTTCGGTCTCGCAGTGGATCGGACTGCTGGTGGTGGTCGGGTCGGTCACCATGCTGGGTTGGCACGAACGCTCCCGGGGTACTCCGGTGGTCGTGAAACCCGAACTGGAGCGAGTGTGAGCAACGAGGCGAACGGCGCTGAGTCCCGCAACGAGCAGCTCACCAGGAACGTCAACGAGCTGCTCGGCGAGTTGCGGGTGGCGCAGGCCGGGGTGCAGATCCTGTTCGGCTTCCTGCTCGCGGTGGTGTTCACCAGCCAGTTCCGGGAGGCGAGCGGGCTGGAGAAGGCCCTGCACATGACGGCCGTGCTGCTCGCCTCGGTGTCCACCGCGTTACTCACCGCGCCCGCGGTCTGGCACCGGGTGCTGTTCCGGGCGGGGCGCCGCGCGGAGATCCTGCGGGTCGGCAACCGCTCGGTGCTGGTGGGGCTGGGCTGTCTCGCGGCCGCGGTGACCGTGACGGTTGCCCTGATCGCCAAGGTGGTCTACGGCTTCGTCGCGATGGCCGTGTTCGTCGCCGTGGTGGGGGTGTTGTTCGGCTCGCTGTGGTTCGTCGTCCCGGCCCGGATCGGCCGGCATGAGCGCTGACCGGTCGCTGTTCTTCCACGGCGGTGCGCACTTTTGTCTGCCACTGTGCGGAGGGGCTCTCCGGTCGTCGATGATCCGGAGAGCCCCTCCCGCCTTCGCGGCGATTTAACCTGAAGTGTCGTTATTGGCCACGCATCGAACCGGCATGGTTCAGAAGCGGAAAATCGGTCCCTTAATCACATCCAGAACGCAGTCATTGGGGAAAGTTTCCCGATACGAGATCGGCCTGCCGTTCCAGGGCCCGTGCGCGGTGACGGTGACCGGTCGGTAGATCAGATAGCACGGCCGCTGCGGTTCCAGTTCGACCGCGGCCACATCCCCGTTCACCGCCGCGAGCTCCGCGCAGGCCGCCTCGCTCAGTGGATGCGTTCCCCCGGCCGGATCGCATGTCAGCACGGCCTTGGCGGCATCGGGTCGCGGCCGCTCACCCTCGCTGATCGTCAATATGAGTGCACGCGTCGACTCACGGCCATCGGGGCCCTGTGGGGCCGCGGCCGCGGGTGCCGCACCGGCCGTCACCGCGGCCAGCGAGGCCAGGATTGCCAGTACAAGGCTAAGAAATCGCTTGTGAAGCATGTTCACCCTTCAACTAAACGACAACTGGTGTGGAGACGCCTTGTGGATGTCTCCACTCGTGAATACGGTCCCGGCCTAATCGGCTCGCAGTGAGGAGACTCACCGCGAGGTCTCGAGCGGGTCTCGGTTTCCCACGAACGGCGGTACGAGCGGACGGAACGGAATGACATGGTGACTGTCGAGCAACAGAGCTCGATGAGCGCGCCCCCAGAATAATCCCGCTGCAATCCGCGGGGATTATTATTTGTGGTGGGCGAAGGGAAGACCGTGGCGAACAGGGGTGAGAAGAATGGCAGTGCGTTTTGCTCGGTGGAGATCAACGAGTTCTGGCACGAGTGTGCCCGCCTTCGGCCGGGGCTGATCAGGGCGGCTGCCAGGTACGGAGTCGAGACCGAGGCGGAAGACATCGTGCACGAGGCCTTCATCCGGGCCGCCGGGCATCGCGAGCTGGATCTCGGCAGGTTGACCCCGTTCCTGGTGAGCGTGACGAAGCGACTCTGCGTTGACGATATCCGCAGGCGAGTGGCCACCCAGCAGGTCGGGACCCACCGCAGGCTGTTGCCGGTTCCCCTGGTCGGCCCGGAGGAGACCGTGGTCGACCGGGAGCAGGCCCGCTGGATCATCGCTCGTTTCGGTAGGCTGAGCGAGCGGGAGTGCTTCGTACTGTTCGGCTTGGACCAGGGCCTTTCCCACGGTGAGATCGCTCGCCTGCTTGGCACGACCAGGAGGGCGACCGAAAGCATTGCCAGTCGCGCACGACGCAGGGTGCGTGACCTCGTAGCCCGCCGGGCTCTACGCGACCGAGTTCCCGGCGACTGAGAGGGTCCTGGTGTGGCGTTGCAGGGGCGTCACCCAGGACTCTCCACTCACAGAGCACCACTACCTCGGAGCAGGGCCGAGGTAGTGGTGCTCTGCTATGTAGTATATCTGCTATCTTCAGTTGTAGAAGTTAGCTGAAGAGGTAGAGACCTATGACTGTTCGTGAGCTCCGCGGTCCCCGCCACGAGACGCCGCCTGCCGATCCGGCGACCGTGATCGACGTGCGTGACCTGCGGATGCGGTACGGCTCCACCGATGTACTGCATGGGGTGGACTTCACCGCGCACCGAGGGGAGGTCCTCGCGCTGCTCGGCCCGAACGGCGCGGGGAAGACGACCATCATCGAGATCCTGGAAGGGTTCCGGATGCGCTCGGCCGGCGCGGTCGGCGTGCTCGGTGCCGACCCGGCCGACGCCGACGAGGCCTGGCGGGCGCGGGTGGGTGTGGTACTGCAGTCCTGGCGCGACCACGGCAGGTGGCGGGTGCGCGAGTTGTTGCACCACCTCGGCCGGTTCTACCTGAACTTCGCCGAGCCGGGCCGTCCCCGGCCCTACGACACCGGGGAGCTCATCGAGGCGGTCGGACTCGAGCCGTACGCGGGCCGTCGGATCAGCACGCTCTCCGGTGGCCAGCGCAGGCGGCTGGACGTCGCGATCGGCATCGTCGGCCGTCCTGAGCTGCTGTTCCTGGACGAGCCCACCGCCGGGTTCGACCCGCAGGCGCGGCGCGACTTCCACGACCTGGTGCACCGGCTCACCGACCTCGACGACACCACCGTGCTGCTCACCACGCACGACCTCGCCGAGGCGGAGAAGCTGGCCGATCGCATCCTGGTGCTGGCAGGCGGCCGGATCGTGGCCAGCGGCAGCGTCGATCAGCTGGCCCGGCAGGTGGCAGGCACTGCGGAGGTGCGCTGGGCCTGCGGGCAGGACCGCTTCCTGCACGCCACCGAGGACCCGGCCACCTTCGTCCGGGAACTGTTCGCGCAGCATGGCGCGGAGATCACCGACATCGAGGTGCGCAAGGCCACCCTCGAGGACACCTATCTGGCCCTGGTCCGGGAGCACGAGACGGGGGCGGGCCGGGACCTGCCGTTCGGGGAGGTGCGGCCATGAACAGCAACACCCTGTACGCGATCCGGCTCGGGGTGGGCCGCGGCTGGCTGGAGTTCCTCCGCGGGCTGCGCGCCCCACAGGACATCGGCTTCTACTTCGTGCTGAGCGTGGGTCTGCTCACCTACCTGCTGTTCAACCGGAACGAGCCGGTGGAAGGTACCTCCCTGTTCCTGCCTGCCGTGGCGATGCCGAGCATTCTCGGCGGCCTGGTGATCTTCGGCGGCGCGGTCAGCACGGCTTACGCGCTGGCCGTCGAGCGTGAGGACGGCACGCTGCTGCGCTTCCGGGCCATTCCGCACGGGACTGTGGGGTTCCTGACCGGGCACGTGGTGCGGACCAGCCTGGAGGCGGTACCCACGCTTGCGGTGCTGATCATCCCAGGGATGTTCCTCTTCGACGGGCTGATGTTCAACGGGGCCACGGGCTGGCTGAGCGTGTTGCTGTTGCTGGCGCTCGGGCTGGTCGTCGCCATCCCGTTCGGGACGATCCTCGGCGCGCTGGTCCGCGGTCCGCAGCAGGCCGGAACCTGGGGCCTGCTGCCGATCCTTGCGGTGGTTGGCATCTCCGGGATCCTCTATCCGATCGCCGCGCTGCCGGAGTGGGTGCAGTTCATCGCGCAGCTGTTCCCGGTCTACTGGCTCGGGCTCGGGATGCGTGCCGCCTTCCTGCCGGACGGCGCCGTGGTGGCCGAGATCGGCGAGTCCTGGCGGCACCTGGAGACTCTCGGCGTGCTGGGGGTGTGGGCCGTGCTCGGGCTCCTGCTCGCGCCCGTGGTACTCCGTCGGATGGCGCGCCGCGAGTCCGGGGCGCGGGTGCAGGCCCGGCGGGAGCGGGTCCTGCAACGAGTTCCGTGACGGCAGGCGAGGACGGGTACAGCAGGATGAGCGAGACCATCCACAACCGCATGGCGATGCTACGGGCGGAACGCGGGATCTCCCGGCGCGCGCTGGCCGAGGCGCTCGGGGTGCACTACCAGACCGTTGGCTACCTGGAGCGTGGCGAGTACAGCCCCAGCCTGCACCTCGCGCTGCGGATCGCCGACTACTTCGAGGTGCCGGTGGAGGTGATCTTCTCCATCCACCCCTTCCCCCGCCTCGGCGATTCCGAACGCTCCGCCTGAGCCAGCGGATGACGTTTGTCATCGGGAAGGGGTTACCGGGCGGCACTACCCGGGGATCCGCCTCGCGCGACATCGTTGGTGTCGATCGCGAGGGAGGAACGCATGGACACGATCCTGCGGGCACACGGCCTCCGGCACAGCTACGGCCGGACCCGCGCCCTGGACGGGGTGGATCTCGAAGTAGACCGGGGTGAGTGCGTCGCACTGCTCGGGCCGAACGGTGCGGGCAAGACGACGTTGGTCAACCTGGTGATCGGGCTGTTGCGGGTGCAGCAGGGCACGGTGCGGGTCGCGGGCGGCGACCCGAGGCAGGCCGCGACCCGCAGGCACCTCGGGGTGATGCAGCAGTCGATGGACTTCCCGCCCACCCTCAAGGTGGGCGAGCTGGTCACCGGCGCCGCCGTCTGCGGCGGCAGGGAACGTTCGGCCGCCGGGCCGGTGCTGGCCCAGCTCGACCTGACCGAGCTGGCCGGGCGGCGGGCGGCCAGGTTGTCCGGCGGGCAGAAGCAACGCCTGCAGCTGGCGATGGCGCTGGTGAACAAGCCGGACCTGCTGGTGCTGGACGAACCGACCTCCGGATTCGACCCGGAGGTGCGGCGGCAGTTCTGGCAGCTGATCAGGGGGCTCGCCGACGGCGGGACCACCATCCTGCTCACCACGCACTACCTGGACGAGGCCGAGGCGCTCGCCGACCGGGTCACCGTGCTGTCCGGCGGCACCGTGGTGGCGCAGGGACCGCCCGCGACGCTCGGCGGCAGGCGCCGCGGCACCGCCGTGGTGCGCTGGTCCGGCACGGCCGGGACCGAGGAAAGGGAAACCGACACCCCGGCCAGGCTGGTCGGCGAGCTGTTCGCCAGCGAGGGCGAGCTACCCGAGCTGACCGTGACCAGGCCCAGCCTGGAGGACACCTACCTGGAACTGATTGGGCAGGGCGCATGAACACACGGATCTTCCGGGTCGAGGCCGCCGACGAGCTACGCGCGATCGTCCGCGAGCCGACCGCGCTGTTCTTCTCCATCCTGATGCCGGTGGCGTTCTTCGCGCTGTTCGTCTCGATCTTCGGCGACCAGCCGACGGGCGGGAACATCCCGAGCGGGACCCGCATGGTGGCCACCTTCGGCACCTTTGCCGTGCTCGCGGTGACCATGCTGAACCCCGGTATCACCGTCGCGCAGGACCGGGAGATCGGCTGGCTGCGCGCGAAACGGGTGTCCGCCGTGCCGGTTGGCCTGACCCTGACGGCCAAGCTGGTGGCGGCGCTGCCGTACGCGGCCGGGGTGCTCGGCGTGCTCGCGGCGACCGCGGCGCTCACCGGAAACCTGCAGGCCTCGGTGGGCGAGCTGGTGCGGATCGCCGGGGTGCTGATCCTGGGGTCGTTGCCGTTCGCCCTGCTCAGCCTGGCCGTCGGCTTCCGCGCCAGGGCCAACACCGCGGCCGCCGTGCTGAACGCGCTGCTGCTCCCGCTGGCCGTGCTGTCCGGGTTGTGGATGCCGCTGGAGATCCTGCCGGGGTTCGTCGGGCAGCTGGCGCCCTTCCTGCCCACCTACCACCTGGCGCAGCTGGCACTGTCCCAGCTCGGCGCCGGTGCGGCGGCCGGGCACGTGCTGGTGCTGGCCGGGACGGCCGTGATAGCGGCGGGGCTGGCCGGCCTGTCGTATCGTCATGCCCGACTGTGAGCACCGAACGTACCCCGGCCGAGGCCGCCACCTGCCAGGACCAGCGGTGGCGGCCGTCGAACTGGGTGCATCTGGTCTACCTGGTGTTCCCGTTCTTCCAGCCGTTCTTCGACCCGCACGCCACCGCGGTGGACTGGGTGCTGGCCGGTGGGGTGGTGCTCGCCTTCCTGCCGCTGTACGTGCTGCTCATCCTGCGCCCCGACCGGTTCCGCCTCTGGTGCGCCTGCGCCGTCGTGCTCGGTGCCGGCGCGGTCCCGTTCAACAGCGGCGCCTCGGTGCTGTTCGTCTACGTCGGTGCCTTCGCCGCGGGGTACGAGAGCAGACCGAACACCTGGCGCTGGCTGGGCGGGCTCACCGCGTTGCACGCCCTGCTGTTCGTGCTCTCCCCGGTGCCGATGGAAGGCAGGCTGCCCGGCACGATCCCCGCGGTCCTGTTCCTCTGGATCATCGGCCTGATTCAGATCGACAACGGCGCCAAGGAACGCGAGGCGGCCGCGCTGCGGGTGGACAAGGCGCGCAGCGAGCACCTGGCCACCCTGGCCGAGCGGGAACGGATCGCGCGGGACCTGCACGACCTGCTCGGCCACTCACTGACCGCGGTGATCGTGCGGGCCCAGCTGATCGGCCAGCTGGCCGCGGCCGATCCGGAGCGGGCGAGTACCGAGGCCGCCGAGATCGAGCGCACCGCCCGCGCGGCACTCACCGAGGTCCGCAGCACGGTCAGCGGCTGGCGCACGGCGAGTATCGAGCAGGAGATCGAGTCGGCCCGTGCGGCGCTCGCCAGCGTCGGGGTGGAGCTGACCGTGCGGCAGGAGCCCGGCCTCACCCTGATGAGTGCCACCGAGCACGCGCTGGCGCTGGCACTGCGGGAGGCGGTCACCAACGTGGCGCGGCATGCGGGCGCCCGCAACTGCCACCTCAGTATCGGCAGGCAGGACGGCGAGGTGCGGCTGGTGGTGGCCGACGACGGGGTCGGCGGCCGGGTCCGGGAGGGCAACGGGCTCGGCGGGATGCGCGAGCGGATCGCCGCGGTCGGCGGCCGGGTGCAGCTGCGCGGCTCGGCAGGCACGACCGTCACCGTCGGGGTGCCGATCGAGGTGGCGACCTGATGGCCGATCCGATCACGGTGGTGCTGGCCGAGGACCAGGGCATGGTGCTCGGCGCCTTCGCCTCCCTGCTGGACCTGCAGCCGGACATCGAGGTGGTGGCGACCGCGACGGACGGGAACGAGGCGCTCGCGGCAGTGGACCGGCATCATCCGGACGTGCTGCTCGCCGATATCGAGATGCCCGGACGCTCCGGGCTGGACCTGGCCGCGGAGCTGAACCGACGGGGCTCCGCGGTCCGGGTCCTGATCGTCACCACCTTCGCCCGCGGTGGCTACCTGCGCCGGGCGATGGAGGCAGGCGTCGCGGGCTACGTGCTCAAGGACGCCCCCGTCGGCGACCTGGTGACGGCGTTACGCCGGGTGCACGCCGGTGAGCGGGTGGTGGCGCCCGAGCTGGCCGTGGCCGCGTGGGACTCGGCCGATCCGCTCACCGAGCGGGAGCGGGAACTGCTCGGCGTGGTCCTCGACGGCGCGACCAACACCGAGATCGCGGCCCGGCTGCACCTTGCCGAGGGCACCGTGCGCAACTACCTGTCCTCGGTCATGACCAAACTGGGCGCCCGCAACCGCACCGAGGCGGCCCGGATGGCGCGCGACCACGGTTGGCTGTGATCCGGAACCTCGCGGGCGCCGGATGCGTCATACTGGCCGGGATCGGTGATCCGGCCGAACCACGGGTACACCGGGTGACCGGCTAGTAGGCTGTATGGCCGAGGCAACCAGCGCGAGGAGTGGGG
Organism: Amycolatopsis aidingensis; assembly: GCF_018885265.1. Lineage (GTDB taxonomy): Bacteria > Actinomycetota > Actinomycetes > Mycobacteriales > Pseudonocardiaceae > Amycolatopsis > Amycolatopsis aidingensis. The sequence goes on along the minus strand of NZ_CP076538.1, from coordinate 7,272,730 downwards.
CAAGCGATGGCGGTATTCGAAGCGGACCCGGGTCAGTCCGGTGCGATGGCGGTCGGTGCCGGTGTCGGCGCGACCGCAGCCGCTTCCCTGGGCAGCTCCTTCAACACGGCGAACGTCAAGGCGGCCGCCACGCAGGCGGACAAGATGCTCACCGCGGCCAAGGCGGGGCGTTTCCGGATCACCGAGCGTGGCGTCAAGCCGCTCACCGAGGCGATCGACGAGGTCACCCATGAGCTGCGGAAGCGCATCTTCCATAGTCACCGGTTGGCCCAGCTACCCAGGCTGGGTGGCCATCAGTACGGGCAGCAGGTGGCCCAGCATGATCAGCGGAGTGCCGAGGGTGAGCGGAGCGCGATCGAGGCGTTGAACCAGTACCAGCAGGTCCTGGAAAAGTTGCGGGAGGCGCTGGAGCAGGCGTCCAAGGGCTACAACGAGACCGAGGAAGCCCATGTGGACGCCGTGGGTAAGGGAGCGCCCTGACCCGATGCGTACCGTACTCAGGCGCACGACGCCCTCGTTGCTGGCAGCGGCACTGGTGCTGGCAGGCTGCTCGGGCGGCACGGAGAAAGGTAGCGCCGTGCCGTCCGACAACGGCACCGGGCAACCGCCATCCGGCAGTACCTCCGCGCCCAGCGAGACCGGTACGCCGAACGGCGGCGCGGCGGCCTCGCTCGACCCGTGCCAGCTGCTCAGCCAGGGTGAGCTCGCCTCCATTGGCGAGTTCGAGCCGGGGGAACGGGACGATCTCGCCGAATACCCCGGCTGTATCTGGTACTCGCCAAAGGGCGACCGGGACCCGGTGACGGTCGGCATCACGGTGTACGCCGATCGCGGGCTGGCCGATGTCAACGAGACCGGCGCGGGAAAGACGCCCGGCAAGGTGAGCGGCGGGGAGCGGAAGATCGTGAAGGTGCCGGACGACCTCGGGAGCTGCATGTACGCGCTCGAGCTGAGCCCGTCGTCCAGGGTGGACGTGCTGGTCACCGGCATCACCGAAGCGCGCGGCGGGGGCGAGCGGGCCTGCCAGATCACCGACCAGGTCACGGCGATCGTCGAGCCGAAGCTTCCGGAACCGGAGGGGTAGGGACCAGCATGACCACACAGAACTCCGTGCAGGCCGGCGCGCAGACCGGCCTCTACGATGCGCTCGTCTCGCACCAGACCGAGCAGGGCCAGCAGGACTTCGTCGACAGCCTCTCGCCGCAGCAGCGGGAGGAGCTCTACGTCGCGGCCGAGCAGGCCAAGGCGAATGGTCGGGGCGGGATCTTCGGCGGGGTCTTCGCGCAGCTGGCGGCCAGCTCTCGTGGGCGCGACCGCAGCATGGAGCAGAGCGAGCAGGTGGTGCGGGAGGCGGGAACGGACACGGAGTACGTGCCGGGCCTTTCCCCTACCGACGCCAGGTACGAGGGCGTCCCGCACGCCGAGCTGTCCCGCTACGTGTCCACCAACCTGGACGCGGATCAGGTCGACGAGATCTCCACCGAGTACCACAATTTGTCCACGTTCTTCTCCGACTCGGCAAGGCAGTTGCGCGAGGCGATGACCAAGTCGGAGTCGGAGTGGGAGGGCGAGGCCGCCGATCAGGCCCGCGGCTTCATCAAGGGCCTCTCCACCTGGTCGGACGGGAACTCGGAGAACGCGCGGATCGCCTCCGAGACCCTCTACCAGCAGAGCAACGCCGCGGTGACGGCAAAGAACTCCATGCCGGAAGAGGTCCCGTTCAGCTGGGACGAGGAAATGAAGAAGTGGGCAGGCAGCCCCTTCGGCATGATCACCGGCGTCCAGGAGAGCATGGCCAGGTACGAGCAGAGCCAGCAGGCGCATGCCCAGGCCGCGCAGGTGATGACCTCCTACGACCAGGACCTGTACCAGGCCGCCTCCAAGCAGCCGGTGTTCCCCGAGCCGCCGACCTTCGACAGCGGCGGTGGGGCGGGCGAGATCAACCGTCCGCAGCCGGGTGCGGTGGGCGACCAGCAGCGAATCCCGCCGCAGCCGGGTGGTGGCACCGACGCCTCCGGTTACGGTGGCTCCATCCCGCCCGGCGGCGGTGGTGGCGGCGGTCCCATCCCGAACATCAACGGCCCCGGAACCGGCGGCGGTGGTGGCGGCGGGGGCTCCTTCCCTCCTGGCGGCGGGGTCGTGCCGCCACTGGCACCCGGCCGCAACACCGGGGTGGCCACCCCCGGTGGGGACGGCACCACGCCCTCCTACCGGCCCGCGCCTGCCGCCCGGACCAGCAACATTCCCCAGCGCGGCAGCACGGGCGGCTTCGGCGGCATGGGTCCCATGCCGATGGGTGGCATGGGCGGTGCCGGTGGGTTCGGCCCCGGCGGCAGCGGTGAGTACAACAGCAAGATCGGTCGCGGCGGTGCGGGCGGTTTCGGGCCCGGCGGTGGGGCGGCCTCCGGCGGGGCAACCCCGGGAGCCGGGGCACAGTCCGGGATGGCCAAGCCCGGCGGGGTCGGCGGTGCGGTGCCCGGTGGTGCTGCCGCTGCCGGTGCGGCTGGTGGCCGTGGTGGCCCGATGGGCGGAGCCATGGGTGGCGCGGGCAAGGGCGGCCAGGGTGGCGACGACCAGGAACACCAGCGGCCGTCCTATCTGGTGGAGGGCGATCCGGACTCGGTGTTCGGCACCGACCAGCGCACTGCCCCACCGGTGATCGGCGAGTAACCTCCGGCACCATCACATAGCGAAGTCGGCATGAATCACTCCTCGAGTGGTGTGCTGCCGCGCTCGCGGGGCCTACCGTCACCGGGGCAGGGGGCACCGTGTGTTCGAGGAAGGTGATCGTGATGGGTGGCTGTGGATGTGGTTGCAGTAACTGCACCGGCCCTGGCTGCGGCTGCTGCGGCGGTTGCTCGTAACCGGCGGGCTCACCCCTCGCCGGGGGTGATCAGCCCGGTCTCGTAGGCGATGCCGACCAGCTGGGCGCGGTCACGGGCGCCGAGCTTGGTGAGCAGCCTGCCGACATGCGTGCGGGCGGTGGCCGGGCTGATGAACAGCGCGGCGGCGATCTCCCCGTTCGACTCACCCGCGCCGACCCTGGCCAGCACCTGCCGCTCGCGTTCGGTCAGCGGCTCGAGCCGCGCGGCGTCCGGGGTGCGGGGACCCGCCGCGGCGGCCCGCATGACCCGCCGGGTGACCGCGGGCGAGAGCAGCGCGTCCCCGCGGGCCACGATTCGCACCGCTTCCCGCATCTCCTCCGGGCTGGTGTCCTTGAGCAGGAAGCCCGCGGCCCCCGCCCGTACCGCGTCCAGGATGTGCTCATCGGTGTCGAAGGTGGTGAGCACCACCACCTGCACCTCGCGCAGCTCCGGGTCCGCCACGATCCGCCTGGTCGCCGCCAGCCCGTCGCCCCCTGGCATGCGGATGTCCATCAGCACCACATCGGGCCGTTTCCTTGCGACCAGCTCGACCCCGGCGTCGCCGCTGTCCGCGTCCCCGGTCACCGTGATGTCCTCGGCGCGCTCCAGCAGCGCACGCAGGCCCTCCCGGACCAGGGGCTGGTCGTCCACCAGCACCACCCGGATCATGGCTGCTCCGGGATCCGGGCCTGGACCAGGAAACCGCCATCCGGCCGCGGCTGCGCCCGCAACTCACCGCCGAGCAGCGCGAGCCGCTCGCGCATCCCGATGATGCCCCAGCCCGCCGGGTCCGGCTGCTGCCCGGCTCCCCGGCCGTCGTCCTCGATCCGTAGCACCACGGCGTCCTCACGGTAGTCCAGTTCGATCTGCACGGTACGGGCATCGGCGTGCCGCAGCACGTTGCTCAGCGCCTCCTGGACTACCCGGTAGGCGGTGGCGTCCGAGATAGCGGGCAGCGGGGCCGGGGTGCCGGTGGTGTGCACCCGCACCTGCAGGCCCGCGGCGGTGGCGGTGTCGACCAGCTCCCCCAGCCGGTCCAGGCCGGGGGCGGGTGCCTCGTCACTCCCGGAGCCACGCAGCGCGCCCAGAGTGGCCCGCAGCTCCCGTCCCACATCGCTGCAGGCGGAGCGGGCCTTGGTCAGCGAGCGCTGCGCGGTGTCCGGATCGTCCCGCAGCGCCTCCCTGGCGACGTCGGTGTGCAGCGAGATGATCGAGACGGTGTGCGCCAGCAGGTCGTGCAGGTCCCGCGCGATCCGCAGCCGTTCCTGCTCCACCTTCCGCGCCGCCTCCCGCTCGCGTTCCAGCTCGGCCGCGCGCGCCTGCTTGTCCAGCTCGGCCCGCCAGTTGCGGCGGGACCGCACCCCGTCGCCGAGCGCGATGACGGTGGCCATCAGGCCTGCCGAACCGGCGAACTCGAAGCCGAGCAGGTACGCGAGGTCGTCGCCCTCGTGGATGCGGACCGCGGTGGAGGTCAGCAGCAGCGTCGTGGCCGTGCCGACCGCCCAGTAGGGCCTGCCCTGCTCGGCCGCCGAGTACAGTGCGGCGGCCACCGGCACGGCCAGCCCGACCGGTGGGTAGTCCAGCATGTAGTAGATGACCAGCGCGACCGCGGTGACCAGCAGGGTGCCGACCGGCCAGCGGCGGCGCAGCAGCATGAGCGAGCCGAGCAGCGCGCCGAAGGCATAGGCCGCCGGGCTCGGCGAGCTACCCTGCACCTCGACGTTCGCCGTGATGGCGGTGCCGACCACGACCAGCACCAGCATGCCGAGGCCGATGTCGAAAGCCAGCCTGCGGCGCTGCTCGTTGCCTGTGGACAGTCCGATCAGGACGCTCCTCGTGTCGGGTCCGCTACTGCGGACGGAACCCCGGAACCAGCCTGGCGAGCACCCAGCAGACCGCGCCGGTCGCCGCGCCCACCGCGAGCCCGGTCACCAGGCTGCTGCCGAATGCGAACACCCGCAACAGCACGCCCTCGGCGGCCGGTGCCAGTACCCCGGCGAGATTACCGCCGAGGCTGGGCGGGGAGTCCCCGAACGCCTCGGTCCACAGCAGCTGGTGGGTCACCGCGAGCAGCACGCCGTAGACCAGCCCGACGGCGGTCAGCGTGCGTAGCGGGTTCGGTACCCGTTGCCACAGTACGACTGCGGCCCAGATGGCGATGGGCAGGAACACCAGCACGGCGTTCAGCACCGGCCCGACCAGGCCGAGGTCGTGTGCGATCACCCTGGGCACGCCGAGGACGGCCAGCCCACCGGCGAGCCATGGTGAGATACCCAGCCGGGCACGCATGCTTTCCTTCGTACTCACCCGTGCACCTCCAGCGCGCGCTCGGTGTGGAATCGCAGGAAGGCGGCGAACGCGAGCGTCGCGGTGACCGCGCTCATCGCCAGCCGCACCCAGTGCCCGGTCTCGAACTCGAAGGCGGCCTGGCGCAGCACCTCCGCCGAGTGCACCGCCAGCCCCTCCTCGAACATGATGTCGTTGCGGGGCCAGAAGAACAGCACGGAGAACAGGAACTCGCCGAGTACCAGTGCGGCCAGGCTCGCGCAGGCCAGCGGCCGGGCCCTGCGTACCCGCCAGAGCAGGACCACCGTGGCCACCGCGGCGACCACGGTCACCGCGCCCATCGGCGGGAAGAAGTCGGCCGGGCCGGTGACGGCGAAGAACTCCATCGCCCCGGCGAGGGAATCCGGGACATTGTGGAACACATTCGGGTAGATGATGATCGTCTCGACGGCGATACCGCCGAAGGCGACCATCGCTATCCAGACGTACGCGGCCGAGACCGCGAACTGGATCCGTCGCTTGCGCATCGGTGCTCCGATCGGAACGGGATCAGGACACCCTGGAAGTTACGGTTCCGGCCCTGGTCAGGGCGTCGGCCTCGGCGCTCGAACCGGGTACGCGTTTCGACGTACGCCCGCAGGGCGGGACTACGTCGGCGTGTTTGCTCCCCACGCGCGCGTGTTTGCCACCTGCGTACCCGAGTTTGCCGTTCCCGTATCCGAGCTGGCCGGTTACCGGGGTCCGCGGCCGTTCGTCCGCAGGATTCGCACCGCCCGTACCGTGGCCCAGCCCCGCCACTCCAGCGCGCTCGCCGCGGAGAACGAGCCCCAGTCGACGTCCCAGCCACCGTCCGCGTGCTGCCCGGCGGCGAGCCGGTCCAGCTCGGCCTCGACCACGGCCTCCGGGAAGAACCGCCGCAGCGGCCTGCCCGGCTCAGGGGCGAAGTCGAGCGGGTGCATGGCCTCGTGCTCGATTCCGCCCGCCACCGGCATCGAACCGGAAGCGGGGAGGAACCCGCCGAGCCTGCGCAGCTCCGCATCGGCCTCGGGCAGCAGCTCGTGCACCGCGTCGAGGAACTGCAGGGCGAACCGGAACTCCAGGGCATGCCCGGGGCCGTCCAGCTCCCGGATGCGGCGCAGCGTGTACCCGGTCGCCGTGTCCAGCCACTCGTGCTCGCGCACCGCCTTGTCGTGCCGGGCCACCCGGTGCGCGATCCCGGCCAGCATGCTGGTCATGTGCAGGGAGGAGACCTCCGGATCCTGGTCAACGAAGAATGGCGCGCAGCCCGCGGGATCGGCGATCGGCAGCCCGAACGGCAGGCCGCCGTCCGGCAGGGTGATCGAGCCCAGCCAGTCGCACAGTAGCGCGGCCTCCGGCGTGCTCTCCGGCCCGATCTCCTCGAACACCTCGAACGCGTGCAACGCACTCACCGGCTGGCTGCCCGCCGCGCGCAGGTCCGGCTCGAGCCCGCTGCCGTAGCCGCCGTCGGCGCCCCGGTACCCGGCGAGCGCGGCCAGCACCGGACCGGAGCCGCCGCCGGTGCACAGCTCGAACCGGCGGCGGTCCAGCAGCCGGGCGTGGGTCGTCAGGAACCGGCTGATCACCTCGACGTCATCCATGGCGGTGATCATCCCCGGAAACCGGCCCGGATTCTTGAACGGAACGGTCGTCAGGCCCCGGCGTGCTCCCGCGCGGGCTCCACCGGTTCCTGCAGTTCGGTGGCCCAGGTCGCCGGGTCCCCGTGGGCGTAGTTGAGGTAGTACTCGCGGTTGTACCCGGTCGAGCGATACCCGTTGGCGTCGATCCAGTGGGCCAGCGCCTGCACGGTGGGCATCACCCCGTCCATCGGGCCCTCGTGCACGATGGTGGCGGCCTGCTCGATCGGCGGCAGGTCCACGATCGTGAAGTCCTGGCCCGCGGCAGGCTCCGCGTTCACCGGCACGGCGGCGTGCACCAGGACGCCGCCGTCCGCCGCGTCCTCGTAGTAGGCGATGGCCGGCCCGGCGGGGGTCAGCCCGGCGCGCTCCACGGCCGCGAGCAGGTCGGTGTAGAGCGGCTGGATCACCGGCCCGATCGAATCGGGTTCGAAGCCGGCCGCGGTCCCGGTCAGCTCGGCCACCCGGACCCCGGGAATGCGCTTGATCTGTACTTCTGCCGTTGGCATGGCGCCCTCACCTTCGATGATCAGGAGTCTCGCCTCGACCTGCCGTAGCCGCGCGAGGTCGGCGGCGATCCGGTCGGCCAGCTCGGCCTGGCGCAACCGCAGCATCCCGCGCAACTGCTCGGCACTCACCGTGTCGTCCACGATGGCCCGCACCTGCTCCAGCGTGAAGCCCAGCTCCTTCAACGCCACGATCCGGTTGAGCCGGGACAGCTGCGCCGCGTCGTAGAACCGGTAGCCGGAGGCGGGATCCACCCGCGCGGGCCGCAGCAGCCCGAGCGTGTCGTAGTGCCGCAGCATCCGTACCGATACCCGGCCGTGCCTGGCGAAATCTCCGATGTTGAACATGACACCTCCGGTGTAGAGCCTGACACCGTGTCAGGGTCAAGGCACCGGAGCCACGCTTGACACCGCATCGGTTCGTTGGTTCAGTTTTTCTGACCCGCAACATGGGTCGCGGCCGCCCGGAGTACCTGGGCCACACGGGTTGTGGCCGCCGTTCATCGGCAGCAACAGGCACTTCGAGGTGTATCCATGCGAAAACGGCTGACAGTGGTGGGCGCGAGCGTCGTGGCCCTCCTGCTTTCCCTCGTCATGACGCCGCCCGCGGCGGCGGCCACCGGCCTCCACGTCGAAGGAGGGAGGCTCTACGAGGCGAACGGTAACGAGTTCTTGCTCCGCGGGGTGAACCACCCGCATACCTGGTATCCAGGCGAGACGGGCTCCTTTGCCGATATCAAGGCACTCGGCGCGAACAGCGTGCGGGTGGTGCTCAGCAGCGGGGACCGGTGGACCCGCAACGACACCGCGGACGTGGCGAACGTCGTGTCCCTGTGCAAACAGAACCGGCTGATCTGCGTGCTGGAGGTGCACGACACCACCGGCTACGGCGAGCAGAGCGGGGCGGCCAGCCTCGCGCAGGCCGTGGACTACTGGCTGAGCGTGCGGGAGGCGCTAGCGGGTCAGGAGCAGTACGTCATCGTCAACATCGGCAACGAGCCGTTCGGCAACACGGGCTACCAGGCGTGGACCACGGACACGATCGAGGCGATCCAGCGCCTGCGGGCCGCAGGGCTGGAGCACACGCTGCTGGTGGACGCGCCGAACTGGGGCCAGGACTGGTCCTTCACCATGCGGGACAACGCGGCCGAGGTTTTCGCCGCCGATCCGCAGGGCGACACCGTGTTCTCCGTGCACATGTACGGGGTCTTCGACACCGCGGCGGAGATCGAGGACTACCTCGGCCGGTTCGTGGCCGCCGGGCTGCCGATCGTGGTGGGCGAGTTCGGGCACAACCACTCCGACGGCGACCCGGACGAGGCCGCCATCCTCGCCCGCACCAGGGAACTCGGCATCGGGTACCTCGGCTGGTCCTGGAGCGGCAACAGCGGCGGGGTCGAGTACCTCGACATGGCGACGGATTTCGACCCGGCGAAGCTGACCCCGTGGGGTGAGCGGATCTTCCACGGCCCGGACGGGATCGGTGCGACGGCAAGGGAGGCCACGGTCTACGGCGGCGGGGACACCACCCCGCCCACGGCGCCCGGAGACCCGGTCGCCGCCGCCGTCACCGCGCATGGCGCGAGCCTTTCCTGGCCCGCAGCCACCGACGACACCGGGGTGACCGGCTACGAGGTGGTCCGGCTGGACGGCACGGCCGAGACCAGGGTGTCGACCAGCGGCACGACCTCGGCCACCATCGAGGGGCTCAACGCGGACACCACCTACACCTTCGCCGTCTATGCCCGGGATGCCGCGGGCAACCGCTCCGCCCGGTCGGCCCCGGTCACGCTCACCACCGCGCCAGGAACCGGCGACCCGGCGAACTGCGCGGTGGACTACCAGGTGGTGAACCAGTGGCCCGGCGGGTTCCAGGCCGGGGTGACCGTTCGCAACACCGGCACCGCCGCGGTCCGGGACTGGACCCTGCGCTGGGACTTCCCGGACGGGCAGACGGTCGGCAACACGTGGAACGCCCGCCTCACCCAGGCCGGGGCGGAGGTGCGCGCCACCGCCGAGCCGCATACCGCCGTCATCCCGGCAGGCGGCTCGGTCGGGTTCGGCTTCATCGGCACCTGGCAGGAATCCAACGGCGAGCCCGCGGCGTTCACCCTGGACGGCGCTGCCTGCAGCACGGAGTGAGCACGCGGCCGGGGCCGGTCCACAACGGACCGGCCCCGGCCTTCCCCGGTCAGCTACCTGCCTTTCCCGTCAGGCACACGTGTTTCCGTTCAGCGCGAACTCCCCTGGCGCGGGGTTGGCCGAGCCGAAGGTGCCCTGCAACCCGAAGGTAACCGAGGCACCGGGCGCGAGCGTGCCGTTCCACGACTCGCTGCGCGCGGTGACCGTGCTGCCGCTCTGGCTGACTCGCGCGTTCCAGGCGTTGCCGACCCGCTGGTCACCCGGGTAGTCCCAGGTCAGGCTCCAGCCCTGGACCGGTTCCTCGCCGGTGTTGGTCACCTCGACCTCGGCCACGAAGCCGCCGGGCCACTCGTTGCCCACCCGGTAGGACACCGTGCAGGAGGACTCCGGCTGTGGCGGCGGCCCGGTCCCGGCAAGGTCCTCGGCGAAGGAGGCCATCCAGGCCAGCGGGGCGTTCCAGTTGATCGTCACCTCGTTGGTGGACCAGGACTCGATATCGTCGATGTAGCACATCGCGGGCGCGCAGCCTGCCAGCTGCTCCGCGGCCACCGGGTCCTGCAAGCCGGTGTTCGGCCCGCCGGCCAGCGAGCCCGCTGGCGGGTTCGGCAGCGAGGGATCGCTCTGGTTGGCCCAGAACCGGTGATGCTGGTTGTGCGCGTCGTACTCCCCGTAACCGGTCACATAGGACTGGTTCAGCGGGTTGCGGCCGAGCAGGTAGTCCCATCCGGTCAGCACCGCCTCGGCGAACTCGGCCCGCCCGGTCAGGTCGTGCGCCGTGGCCAGTACCACCATGTTGTTCAGCACCTGGCTGTTCGAGCCCCAGACGTACTGGTACTCATACGGTGCGTACGGCAGTCCGTAGGCTTCGGCGTCCGCGGTGGCGGCATAACGTTGCGCGCCCCGCACCACGGCGTCCCGGACGAAGGCGAGCTGGTCGGTGCTCAGCTCGCTCGGCACGGTGGCCAGGTTCAGCATGCCCAGTGCTGCCACCGAGCCCCAGCCGAACCCGCCATCGGTGAACACCTCGGTGCCGTGGTGCGGCGAGGAGCTGACCTCGGTCCAGTACCGGTTCTCGCCGGTGGTCAGGAACAGCTCCGCCGCGGCCCAGTAGAACTCGTCGGTGACGTCGTCATCGCTGTAGGCACCGCCACCGACCCCGTCCTCGGGATCGGCGTAGATCGCCGGATTCGCCTTCGCCGCGTCCCATGCGGTCTGCGCGGCTTCCAGGCAGCGCGCGGCGAAGGCCGGGTCGTACTCGGCGAACAGCCTGGCGCACTGCGCACCAACCGCGGCGAGGTTCAGCGTGGCGGCGGTGGACGCCGGGTGCAGTTCGCGCAGCTCAGGATCCTCGTGCGGCAGCAGCGGCAACCCGGTCCAGTTCGCGTCGTGCACCTTGTGGTGCGCCATGCCGGCCAGTTCCTCGCCGGCGGGTACCTGCATGCTGAGCAGGAACTCCACCTGCCAGCGGGCCTCGTCCAGCACGTCCGGAACACCGTTGCCCCGCTCGGGCACGGCGAGCGAGCCGTCGCCGAGCTTGGCCGGATCACCGCCGTCGGTGTGTAGCGCGCGTTCGTACACGCTCAGCACCTGCGCGGCCGAGATCCCGCCGTTGACCACGTACTTGCCGTGGTCACCTGCGTCGTACCAACCGCCGCTGACGTCCAAAGTGTAGTCACACACCCCCGGCTGGCAGGGCACCTCGACATCGCCCTGGTTCGGCGGCACCTGGAGATGACCGGCGGGCCTGGCATACTCGGCGCCGACGTACTCGGCCTCGATCTCGATCCCGCTGCGCTGGTGATAGAAGAAAGCCAGCGCGTCGGTGCGCAGATCGGTGTAGATGCCCTCGCGGATGTCGAAGGGATAGCTCGTCTCGCCATCGGCGGTCAGCGTGAAACCGTTGCCCTCGCCGGTGAATGCGGTGAAGTCGATATGGTGTGTCGACTGTCCCGATGTCGGGTCGAGTCCCTGCGGGCTGCTGGTCCCCTCGGCCACCACCGTGCCCCCGGCGTCCGCCAGCCGCCAGGCGACCGGTTGCGCCGCATCGGTCACCAGGTTGGCATGCTTGGGCCCGGACGGCAGGTAGCCGACCTGGTTGACCCGTACCCGCGGCCCGGTGTCCGGCTCATGCGGGTCCGGTGCCTCGCCGCCGCGCAGGGACACCTCGTCCAGGCAGAAGGTCCACGGCTGCTCGCCACCGCCCACCTGGAAGGCGACCTGACCGCCGTCCGTGGCCAGGTCGGAGGTGAAGTTGTAGCTGAACTCGGTTGCCTCGGTGCCCAGCGCGACCCGCTCGCTGAGCACAGCGGTGTACGGCTCGGCGGCCAGCTGCACGTTGGTGCTGATGGTCACCGGCACCGAGGCACTCGCGGTGAAGGACAGCTGGTAGGACTCGCCGTCCAGCAGCGTGATGTCGTTCTGGCCGACGATGGCGTCCCACGGGTTCACCGTGCCGCCGGTGACCTCGGCGCACAGCCTGCCGTCCGAGACGGAGGCCGGGGCGTTCTCGGTGTGCCACCAGGGTTGCAGGCCCCCGGCGAAGTCACCGTTGCTGATCTGTTCGACGGGTTCCTGCGCGGTCGCGGCCGGGGCGAGCGTGGCCGCCACCGGCACGGTCGTCGCGGCCAGGAGCAGGGGAAAGAGCCGGTTCCGGTTCGGGCGTGATCTCGATCGTCGCACGTCGATTCCTCTCACGTCGGTGTGAGCGCTCCCAGAAATGGGCGTGCAAAAATGCTTGCCCCGGAACGGTGCGGGTGTCAACCGGCCGCCGGGCCTTCACATGCCGCGGTCGGTCGCGTACAGTCTGGGAGCGCTCCCAGTGTTTTAGGTCACAACCGGGGAGCCGGTCTCCCCTCCGAGCTCCGGTCCGGGGCGGTCGCGGCCCAGGGTGGCCGCCCCGGACCGGATTCCATCCGTTCCCTGCGCAGACGAGGAGGATTCGATGAGATCCCGACGACGTTCGCGACCGTTGCGGGCGGGGCCGTTGCCCGCGGCGCTGGCCGCAACGGCGCTCGCGGTGGTGGCCACGGTGAGTCCGGTCCCGGTCGCCGCGGCCGCGCCTTCCTGCACCGTGGACTACCGCGTCACCAACGAGTGGAACACCGGATTCGGCGCAGGCGTGACGATCCGGAACGACGGCACCGAGCCGATCGACGGCTGGGAGCTCAGCTGGACCTTCCCGGACCAGCAGCGGGTGGCCCAGCTGTGGAACGGCACGGTCAGCCAGACCGGCAGCGCGGTGAGCGTCCGCAACGTCGGCTGGAACCGGGTCATCCCGGCAGGCGGCTCGGTGGAGTTCGGCTTCAACGGCGAGCACTCCGGTGCCAACCGGGCACCCACCGACTTCGCGGTGAACGGGACGCTGTGCACCGGGCCGAACGAGGCGCCGAGCGTGCGGCTCACCGAGCCTGCCGACGGCACCTCATACACCGTGCCTGCCGAGATCGACCTGCGCGCGGAGGCCGCGGACAGCGACGGCACGGTGGGCAGGGTCGAGTTCTACGCCGACACCGAGCTGGTGGGTACGGACGAAACGGCTCCGTTCGAGTACACCTGGACCGATGCGCAGCCGGGACAGTACTCGGTCACCGCCAGGGCTTTCGACGACCGGGGCGCGTCCACGGTGTCCAGCCCGGTCGGAGTGCGGGTGCTGTCCGCGCCCGCCGTGCAGGCCACCCCGTCCGAGGTGAGCGTCCGGCAGGGCGACCAGGCGGAGGTGAACGTCCGGCTGGCCACCCAGCCCGCGGGTCCGGTGACCGTGGCGGTCGAGCGCAGCTCGGGCAGCGCTGACCTCAGCGCGGCACCCGCGCAGCTGTCCTTCGACCGGCAGAACTGGGACACCGCGCAGCAACTGACCATCGCCTCCGCGGACAACGGTGGTGAGCTGGGCTCGGCGACTTTCACCCTGGCCGCGCCGGGACACACCGCCGCCACCGTGACGGCCACCGAGCTCGATCCGTCCACATCGGACTACCAGAACGCTTTCCTCACCCAGTACCACAAGATCAAGGACCCGGACAGTGGCTACTTCCGGCAGTTCGGTGATCTGCTGGTGCCGTACCACTCGGTGGAGACGCTGCTGGTCGAGGCGCCCGACCACGGGCACCAGACGACATCCGAGGCGTTCAGCTACTACCTGTGGCTGGAGGCCGCGTACGGCCGGATCCAGGGTGACTGGGAACCGTTCAACGCGGCCTGGGAGTCGATGGAGACCTACATCATCCCGGGGCAGGAGGACCAGCCCACCAACGCCGACTACGACCCATCCAGCCCGGCGACCTACGCACCGGAGTGGCCGCGGATGGACGAGTACCCGGCGCAGCTGGACAGCGACGTTCCGGTGGGATCCGACCCGATCGCACAGGAGCTGTCCGAAACCTACGGGACCGACGACATCTACGGCATGCACTGGCTGCTGGACGTGGACAACACCTACGGTTTCGGCCACTGCGGGGACGGCACCACCGCACCCGCGTACATGAACACCTACCAGCGCGGGTCCTCGGAGTCGGTGTGGGAGACCATCCCGCAGCCCTCCTGCGACACCTTCGCGTTCGGCGGCCCGAACGGCTATCTCGACCTGTTCACCGGCGACGCCCAGTACGCGCGGCAGTGGAAGTACACCAATGCCCCGGACGCCGACGCGCGCGCGGTGCAGGTGGCCTACCTTGCCAACCAGTGGGCCAGTGAGCAGGGCCAGGCCGGTCAGGTCAGCGAGGTGGTGGACAAGGCGTCGAAGATGGGCGACTACCTGCGGTACGCCATGTTCGACAAGTACTTCAAGCGGATCGGGGACTGCGTCGGCGCCAGTACCTGCCCAGGTGGGACCGGCAGGCAGAGCCAGCACTACCTGATGTCCTGGTACTACGCCTGGGGCGGTGCCTACGACACCTCGGCAGGCTGGGCGTGGCGCATCGGGGACGGTGCCGTGCACCAGGGCTACCAGAACCCGATGGCCGCCTACGCGCTGGCGAACGATCCGGCCCTGCAGCCGGAGTCGGCGACCGGTACCCGGGACTGGGCGGAGAGCCTGGACCGGCAGCTGGAGTTCCTGCAGTGGCTGCAGTCCGCCGAGGGCGGTATCGCAGGCGGCGCGACCAACAGCTGGGACGGCCAGTACGCCGAGCCGCCCGCGGGGTCCTCGACCTTCTACGGGATGTTCTATGACTGGCAGCCGGTCTGGCACGACCCGCCGAGCAACCGGTGGTTCGGCTTCCAGGTCTGGGGGCTGGAGCGGGTCGCGCAGCTGTACGAGCAGACCGGGGACGAGCGCGCCGGGCGGATCCTGGACAAGTGGGTGCCCTGGGCCATCGAGCACACCACCATCGGCGCGGACGGCGAGTTCGCCATACCGTCCGATATGGAGTGGAGCGGCCAGCCGGACACCTGGGACCCGGACAACCCCGGTGCCAATGAGGACCTGCACGTCGAGGTGGTGAACACCAGCCAGGACGTCGGCGTGGCCGCGGCCTACGCCAAGGTGCTGCTGAACTACGCCGCCGCATCCGGGGACGCGCAGGCGCGGACGGTCGGCGAGGGTCTGCTGGACGCACTGCTTGCGCACACCGACTCGATCGGCATCGCGACCGAGGAGACCCGCACCGACTACGCCAGGTTCGACGACGAGTACGACCCGGAAACCGGTGAGGGCACCTACGTCCCTCCGGACTGGACGGGCCAGATGCCGAACGGGGACCGGATCGACTCGGAATCCACCTTCCTCTCGATCCGGTCGTTCTACCGGGACGATCCGCAATGGCCAAAGGTTCAGAACTATTTGGACGGTGGTCCGGCTCCGACGTTCACCTACCACCGGTTCTGGGCGCAGGCCGAGATCGCCACGGCCTTCTCCACCCACGTGCGGCTGTTCGGCTGAGCAGGGTACGGCCGGACGGCCGTGACGAGGCGGTCACGCGCACCCGCCCGCGCGTG
This sequence comes from Amycolatopsis aidingensis, assembly GCF_018885265.1. Taxonomy (GTDB): domain Bacteria; phylum Actinomycetota; class Actinomycetes; order Mycobacteriales; family Pseudonocardiaceae; genus Amycolatopsis; species Amycolatopsis aidingensis. Next base: position 7,257,346 of record NZ_CP076538.1, on the reverse strand, counting down.
ACCGCCGTCCCCGGCCCGCGAAACGGGTCACCGAAAGGAGAGATGATGAAGAAACGCAGAATCGCGGTACTGCTCGCCGCGGCCACCGCGTTGTTCACCGTGCTGGTGGTGCTGTCGGGTAACGGACGGCAGGCCGCGGCGCACGGCGCGCTGATGCAGCCGGGCAGCCGTACCTTCCTGTGCTACCAGGACGGGCACACTCCGCAGGGCAATATCGTTCCGCAGAACCCGGCGTGCGCGGACGCGGTTGCGGAAAGCGGGGCGAACTCGCTGTACAACTGGTTCAGTGTGTTGCGTTCGGACGGTGCGGGCCGCACCGAGGGCTTCATCCCGGACGGGCAGCTGTGCAGCGGCGGCAACCCGAACTTCTCCGGGTTCGACCTTCCCGGCACGGAATGGCCGCGGACGCACCTCACCTCCGGGGCGCCCTTCAGCTGGTCCTACAACGCCTGGGCGGCCCACCCCGGCTGGTTCTACCTGTACGTCACCAAGGACGGCTGGGATCCGAGCCAGCCGCTCAGCTGGGACGACCTGGAGGAGGAGCCCTTCCTCACCGTGGATCACCCTGAGGTGACCGGACCGGTCGGCAGCATCGAAGGCCGCTACGAGTGGAGCGGCACCCTGCCCGACGGCAAGACCGGCGACCACATCATCTACTCGGTGTGGGAGCGCTCGGACAGCGCGGAGACCTTCTACGGCTGCTCGGACGTGGTGTTCGACGGCGGTAACGGCGAGGTGACCGGCATCGGTGAACAGCAGCCGCCGCCGAGCACCGACCCCACCGACCCGCCCGCACAGGACTGCATGGCGCACTACGAGGTGACCAACTCCTGGTCCGGCGGGTTCCAGGCCGAGGTGTCGGTGCATAACCACGGCACGGAGCCGCTGAACGGCTGGCGGGTCGACTGGACCCTCGGCGCGGGCCAGCGGATCAACAGCCTGTGGGACGGGCAACACACGATCAGCGGGTCCGCGGTGACGGTGCGCAACGCCGACTGGAACCGCACGGTGGCAGCCGATGGCGAGACCAGTTTCGGCTTCGTCGCCGACGCCACCGGGGAGGCAAGGTACCCGGCGGAGGGCAGCCTGAGCTGCCTCAGCCCGTAGGCCTCCTTCCCGGTCAGCAACGCCGTGGCGTCGTCGGTGAGACGGTGACGGCGCCACGGCACCGGGAGGTCCGGGCGCCACGAACCGATCACACTTGAACCCTCCCGTGAGCGTTCCCAGTACGATAGGTCCGCACCATTCGGGGAACGGCGAGTCGAGCAGGGGAGTGTGCGGTATGTCGGGTTCAGGTGGGGTCCGGACGAGTGGGCGGCCGACACTCGAGCAGGTCGCCGCCGAGGCGGGCGTCTCCCGCGGCACCGTGTCCCGTGTGGTCAATGGCTCGCTGGAAGTCAGTGCGGGCAAGCTGAAGGCGGTCCAGGATGCGATCCGCAAGCTCGGCTACGTGCCGAACCAGGCCGCGCGCAGCCTGGTGACCCGGCGCAGCGACACCGTGCTGCTGGTGGTCTCGGAGTCCGAGGCGCGGGTCTTCGGTGAACCCTTCTTCGCCGCGCTGGTGCGCGGGCTCAGCCAGGAGCTGTCCACCACCCCGCTGCAGCTGAACCTGATGATGGCCAGCACGGCACGTCAGCACGACCGGGTGGAGCAGCTGGTGCGCAACGGTCATGTGGACGGGGTGGCCCTGATCTCGCTGCACGGCGACGATCCGCTGCCGCGCAACCTGGTGGCCGCCGGTGCGCCGGTGGCGCTGAACGGCAGGCCGATGTCCGATATGGGCGACGTCCCCTATGTGGACGCGGACAACCTGGCGGGCGCGCGGTCCGCCACCGAGTACCTCTACGCGCAGGGCCGCCGCCGGATCGCCACGATCACCGGCCCGCAGGACATGTCGGTCGGCATCGACCGGCTCGCGGGCTACCGCGCGGCGTTGAAGGGGCGGCGCGGGGTGACCAGGCTGGTGGCCCAGGGCGACTTCGGGCAGGCCAGCGGCGAGCACGCGATGCACCAGCTCCTCGGTAAGGATCCGGAGGTCGACGCCGTGTTCGCGGCCAGCGACCTGATGGCGGCCGGGGCCCTGCGCGCGTTGCGGGCCACCGGCCGCCGGGTCCCGGACGATGTCGCACTGATCGGCTTCGACGACTCGGACGTGGCGCGCAACACCGATCCGACGCTCACCAGCGTGAGCCAGCCGGTGCACGAGATGGGCCGCGAGCTCGCCCGGCTGCTGATCACCCAGCTCGACCACTCGGGCAGGCAGCTCGACCCGGTGATCCTGCCGACCGAGCTGGTCTGCCGCGAGTCGGCCTGACCGGACCCACCACCTGCTCCAGAAGCTTTTGGAGCGCTCCCAAACGCTAGCGGCCCAGGCGTGACCGCCCGTCACCCGCTCCACCAGATCCGGAGATAACGGCCGGATTCCGTTCCTTGACAGCGGTGCGGCCCGGGTACAGACTCGGCGCACCACTGAGAGCGCTCCCAGTGAATGCTCGACCTGATCCATCAGCCAATTGACGAGGGGTTACCGTGCGAGAACAGCGGAGACGGGGCCTGATTCTGACGACGATGCTGGCAACGGCGGCAATGGTGGCGTCCGCCTGTGGCGGTTCCGACGAGACCGGCTCCGCTGACGGCGAAGGGCCGGTCGAACTCAGCATCGCGACCTTCACCGAGTTCGGCTATGAGGAGCTGCTGCAGGAGTACGACGCGGCGCACCCGGAGATCACCATCAGCCACCGCAAGACCGGGCAGGCGGGGCCACACCACCAGAACCTGATCACCAAGCTCGGCGCGGGCTCCGGCCTCGCCGATATCGAGGCGGTCGAGGAGGGGCACCTCGCCGACATCCTGGACAAGGCGGGCCAGTTCCACAACCTGGAGGAGATCGGGCCGGAGGGCGTCGGCCCGGACCGGTGGCTGGACTGGAAGTACGAGGCCGGCAAGGCCAAGGACGGCAGCCTGCTCGGCTACGGGACCGATATCGGGCCACTGGCGATGTGCTACCGCAAGGACATGTTCGAGGCCGCGGGCCTGCCATCGGATCCGGAGAGCGTCAAACCGCTGTTCCAGACCTGGGAGAGCTACTTCGCGGCGGGGGACGACTTCATCGCGAACTCGGACGTCGCCTGGTTCGACTCGGCGGCGCAGAACTTCAACGCGATGGTGAACCAGCTCGAGGTCGGCTACTTCGACCGGCAGGACAACCTCACGGTGGAGCGCAACCCCGAGATCAAACAGGCATGGGACCAGGTGACCGCGGCGGTGGAACGCGGCCAGTCGGCGGGCCTGACCGCGTTCAGCAACGAGTGGAACAGCGGGTTCAAGCAGGGCGCCTTCGCCACCAAGACGTGCCCGGCCTGGATGCTCGGCGTGATCGAGGAGCAGGCAGGCGCCAAGCACAAGGGCAAGTGGGCGGTCACCGACGCCTTCCCCGGCGGTGGCGGGAACTGGGGTGGCTCCTACCTGACCGTGCCGAAGCAGAGCGCGCATCCGGAGGAGGCCGCCGAGCTGGCCGCCTGGCTGACCGCGCCGGAACAGCAACTACGTGCCTTCCGCGCCAAGGGCACTTTCCCGAGCCAGGTGCAGGCGCTGGAGTCGACGGAGCTGCGGGAGCACAGCAACGAGTACTTCGGCGGCGCCGAGGTCGGTGCCCTGTTCGCGGAGCAGGCCAAGAAGGTCCCCTCCGCCCAGTACAAGGGACCGGGCGACGGGCAGATCCAGGAGAACGTCGCCGCACCGGTGTTGCAGTCGGTGGAACAGGGCACCTCGCCGGATGAGGCCTGGAACAACTTCGTCAACGGGGCGAAACGGGTCGGCAGGTAGTTCTGTCGCGGGTTCGCCGGGGCGGCTCACCGTCGCGGCGAACCCGCGGGCTCATCGAGGAAGGCAACGCATGACGACACGCACCGTGGTGGACACTCCACGGCGGCAGCGGCCGGATCGGGAGCGGCGCGCCGGCACTCCCCGGCGATGGCGGCAGCGCCTCAACCGCTGGGACGTGAAGTACTCCCCGTACCTCTACATCGCGCCGTTCTTCGTCATCTTCGGGCTGGTCGGCCTGTTCCCGCTGCTGTACACGGCGTACGTGTCGGTGTTCGACTGGGAGATCGGGTCCACCGATCCCGAGCTCGTCTGGCTGGAGAACTACGAGCTGCTGCTGGCCGACGAGCAGTTCTGGAAGACCCTGGTCAACACCCTGAGCATCTTCGTGCTCTCCAGCGGGCCGCAGATCGTGATCGCGATCGCGCTGGCCGCCCTGCTGAACGCCCGGCTGCGCGGGCCGACCGGCTGGCGGGTCGGTGTCCTGCTGCCCTACGCGGCGAGCCTGGTGGCCATCGGGATCATCTTCGCCAACCTGTTCGGCCCGCAGTACGGGCTGGTGAACTCGGTGCTGGAGGTGGTCGGCCTGGACCGGATCGACTGGCAGGCCGACCGGTTCGCCAGCCACCTGGCGATCGCCACCATGGTGAACTGGCGCTGGACCGGGTACAACGCGCTGATCGTGCTGGCCGCCATGCAGGCCATCCCTCGCGAGGTACAGGAAGCGGCCATTGTGGACGGAGCGGGGCCGTTTCGCCGGTTCGTCACCGTCACCCTGCCGATGCTGCGGCCGACCCTGATCTTCGTGGTGATCACCTCGACCATCGGCGGGTTGCAGATCTTCACCGAGCCACGCCTTTTCGACGCCCTGCCTGGCTCGAACGGTGGCTCCGAGAACCAGTTCCAGACCATGACCATGTACATGTACCAGTCCGCCTTCGAGAACTTCGACCTCGGCTACGCCGCGGCGGTCGCCTGGATCCTCTTCCTCATCGTCGTGCTCGTCGCGCTGGTCAACTTCCTGCTGACCCGCAGGTTCGTCAGCAGCGGGGAGGTGGACGAATGACGGCCTCCCTGCTACCGGCCCGGCGCCGCGGGCGTACCGGGGCCACCGGAATGGACCGTCCGGGTTTCCTGGTGTACGGCCTGCTGATCGCCTTCGTGCTCGGCTCGCTGTTCCCGTTCTACTGGTCCTTCCTGGTCGCCAGCAGGGACAGCGGGATGCTCACCGAGGAGATTCCCCCGCTGCTGCCCGGTGGCAACTTCTTCGCCAACGCGGCCAGGGTGTTCGACACGGTGCCGTTCTGGAAGTCGCTTGGCAACAGTTTCATCGTGGCGAGCACGGTCACGCTGACCACGGTGCTGTTCTCCGCCCTCGCCGGGTTCGCCTTCGCGAAACTGCGTTTCCGGGGCCGTAAACCGCTGTTCGTTTTCATCGTGCTCACCCTGGCCGTTCCGGTGCAGCTCGGGGTGATCCCGCTGTACATGGCGATGTCCGAGCTCGGCTGGGCAGGGGGTCTGCAGGCGGTGATCGTGCCCAACCTGGTGACCGCGTTCGGGGTGTTCTGGATGCGGCAGTACACCGTCGGCGCGGTGCCGTACGAGCTGATCGAGGCGGCCAGGGTGGACGGGTGCAGCATGATCCGGATCTTCTGGCATGTCTGCCTTCCCGCGGTGCGCCCTGCGGCCGCGATCCTGGCCATGTTCACGTTCATGACCTCATGGAACGACTTCCTCTGGCCGCTGGTGGTGCTGGACGCGGACAACCCGACCGTCCAACTGGCACTGGAACAGCTGCAGAGCGGCTTCTACATCGACTACTCGCTGGTGCTGGCCGGGACCACCCTGGCGACGATCCCGATTCTGATCGTGTTTCTCGTACTCGGCCGGCAGATTGTGGCCGGGATCATGCAAGGTGCTGTGAAGGGGTAATTCATGTCGGTTCTACGTGACGAGGCCAGCCAGCGAGCGGAAATCGTTCCTTTTCCGAACAATTTCGTCTGGGGAGTCGCCACCGCGGCCTTCCAGGTCGAAGGTTCCACCACAGTGGACGGACGGTCGGCCTCGATCTGGGACGTCTTCTGCCGGCAGCCCGGCGCCGTGGTGGGTGGGGACACCGGGGATCCCGCGGCCGACCACTACCGGCGGATGGCCGAGGACGTCGCGCTGATGGCCGACCTGGGAATCAGGGCGTACCGGTTCTCCATCGCCTGGCCAAGGGTGCGGCCGGACGGTGGCGCGGTGAATCCGGCCGGGCTGGACTTCTACCAGCGGCTGGTGGACGAGTTGCTGGCGCACGACATCGCGCCGTGGCCGACGCTGTACCACTGGGACCTGCCGCAGGCGCTGGAGGACCGGGGCGGCTGGGCGAACAGGGAGACCGTCTACCGGTTCGCCGAGTACACCGAGAGCGTGCTGGGCGTGCTGGGCGACCGGGTGGCGAACTGGACCACCTTCAACGAGCCGTGGTGCTCCTCCTTTCTCGGCTACGCCGCGGGCAAGCACGCCCCGGGCCGCACCGACCCGCACGCCGCCGTCGCGGCCGGTCACCACCTGCTGCTGGCACACGGGCACGGGCTGGAGGTGATCCGCGAGCATGCTCCGACCGCGCAGGCAGGCATCACCCTGAACCTGTTCCCGGTGCAGGCGGCCGACCCGCGTGACCCGGTGGACGTGGAGGCGGCCAGGCGGATCGACGGGCTGCAGAACCGGTTCTTCCTGGAACCGTTGCTGCGCGGCGCCTATCCCGATGACCTGCTCGCCGACCTCGCCCCGTACCAGCTGGCCGCGCACCTGCGGGACGGCGACCTGGAGCGCATCGCGGCACCACTGGACCTGCTCGGGGTTAACTACTACCGCGACCATCACGTCTCCGGTCACCGGGACGGGGAGTCCGGCCCGCCCTCACCGTGGGTCGGCGCCGAGCACGTCAGCTTCCCCCGGCGGAACCTGCCGCGTACCGACTCCGACTGGGAGGTGAACCCGGACGGCCTGACCACGCTGCTGCTCGACCTGCACCAGCGCTACCCCGGGCTGCCGTTCTATGTCACCGAGAACGGCGCGGCCTACCCGGATGTGCTGACCGAGGACGGGGTGGAGGACCTGGACCGGGCCGAGTTCCTCACCGCGCACCTGCGGGCCGCGCGGGTGGCCCTGGATCAGGGGGTGGACCTGCGCGGGTACTTCTACTGGTCGCTGCTGGACAACTTCGAGTGGGCGGAGGGATATGCCAAGCGGTTCGGGCTGGTGCATGTGGACTACGCCACCCAGCGGCGTACCCCGAAACTGAGCGCGTTCCAGTACGCGCAGGTCATCGCGGACAACGGCGTGCGCGTCTCCTGATCACGGCCCCGCGCACGCGGGTTGGCTCCATTTCAGGAAAAAGTTGGCTGGCGTGTCCGGATCAGGACAGATCGGGTGATTCGTTGACTCGATATCGGTGTTACTACACCCTGCCGAGTGTCACTCGTTCCGGCAAGGGAGATCGTCATGCACGGACGTATCGCCAGACTTCTCGTCGCGTTGCTGGTCGGACTCGCGACCTCGGTCGTCGTCGGCACCGTGGTCGCCGCTCCGGCTCAGGCGGACGGTTGCTACACCTGGGGGCGCACCCTTTCGCAGGGTGACTCCGGAAGCGACGTACGGCAGCTGCAGATCCGGGTTTCCGGCTACCCCGGCTACGGCAACGTCATTGCCATCGACGGGGTGTACGGCCCGGCGACCAAGGCCGCGGTCACCCGGTTCCAGCGGGCCTACGGCCTCGCCGTCGACGGCATCGCGGGCCCGCAGACCTTCGGCAAGATCTACGACCTGCAGGACAACGACTGCACCCCGGCGAACTTTTCCTACGCCGAGCTGAACAACTGCAACTCCAGCTGGGCGGGCGGCCGGGTGTCCGCCGCGCAGGCGAAATCGAACGCGCTGGTGTCGATGTGGAAACTACAGGCCATGCGGCACGCCCTCGGTGACCAGCCGATCCGGGTGACCAGCGGGTTCCGCAGCGTCGCCTGCAACAACCGGGTCGGTGGCGCCTCCAACAGCAGGCACCTCTACGGCCACGCCGCGGACCTCGGCGCGGGCCCGCACTCGCTGTGCACCCTGGCCAAACGCGCCCGGCACCACGGTTTCCGCGGGATCCTCGGCCCCGGCTTCCCTGGGCACAACGACCACATCCACGCCGATCACCGCTCCAGCCGGTACTGGGACGCGCCCAGTTGCGGCATCTGACGGTGGACGCTCAGCGCGCGGCTGCGACCAGGCCGCCGTCGATGATCAGGTCCTGACCATTGACATAGGACGCCTCCGCCGAGGCCAGGAAGGCAACCGCGGCCGCCACCTCATCGGCGGTGCCGACCCGGCCCGCGGCCACCGTGGCGGCGACCGCGGGCTGCGCCTCGGCGGGGACGTTCTCGTGGTACATCGGGGTCTCGATGTAGCCGGGGCTGACCGAGTTGACCCGGATCCCCCTTGGCGCCAGCTCGGCAGCGAGGGTGTGTGCCAGGTTGTGCACCGCGGCCTTGGTCGCCGCGTAGAGCGCGGCGCCGGACATGCCGCGGTGCACCGTCCAGGAGGCGTTGAGCACGATCGCGGCCTGCTCGGACAGCAGCGGCAGGGCCTTCTGGACGGTGAAGAACACCCCCTTCAGGTTGATGTCCAGCATCCGGTCGAACTCGGCCTCGGTGATCTCGCTGGTGGGCCGGAACGCCGCGATCCCCGCGTTGGCGAAGAGCACGTCCAGCCGCCCGTACCGGTCCCGGATCGTGGCCATCAGCGCGTCCAGCCCGGCCAGGTCCGCCACATCGCCGGGCACCGCGAGCAGCCGGTCGCCGCCGTCCAGCTCGGCCGCGGCGGCATCCAGCCGGGCGCGGTCCCGGCCGGTGATGACCACCCGCGCACCCTCGGTGAGCAGCCGTCGCGCGGTGACCAGCCCCATGCCACTGGTGCCGCCGGTGACCAATGCGATCTTGTCTTCGAACCGGGAAACGTTGCGTGTCATGGGATCCAGCCTGCCCACCGGCGCGCGGACCATACAGTGCGCGGGAAACCTGGGTGTGCCACCACCACCCTGATGCCGGTCAGTCCGGGCAGCCGAGCCGCTCGCCGGTCCCGGTGCCCGGACGCGGGTTGTACAGCTCCAGGTACCAGCCAGGATGGTCGGCCGGGGTCAACGTGGTCAGGTCGAAGAACAACTCGCCTGCCTCCGGATGCCGGACCGCCTTCACCGCCTGGGCAGGGACGCCCACCTCGTGCCGCGCCCACATCTCGGCGAACTCGGGGCTGACGGCAGTGAGCTCATCGACCACCCGGCCGAACTCGGGATCCTCGGGTGCCTGTGCCGCGCTGGCGCGGAAGGCGGCCACGGCGGCCGGTGCGATCGAGTCCCAGTGCACATGCATCCCGCGATACCGGGCGTTGGTGAAGAAGGAGATCAGGCAGTTGCGGTCGGTGTCGTCGTAGCCGAACACGGTCCGGGTCGCCTCGTTGATCGCGAGCAGGTTCCAGTACCGGTCCCGCAGGATCGCGGGCCGCGGCGTCCAGGCCTCGAGCAGCTGCCGCAGCTCCGGGGTCACCCTGGCACCACCCGCCGCGGCCGGTGGCGGGTTGAGCCCGGCCAGCAGGTACAGGTGCGCGCGCTCCGGCTCGGTCAGCCGCAGGGCGGTGCCGATCGCGTCCAGCACCTCGGCCGAGACGTTGATCTCCCGGCCCTGTTCCAGCCAGGTGTACCAGGACACCCCGACCCCGGCGAGCACCGCGAGCTCCTCCCGGCGCAGGCCGGGGGTGCGGCGCTTGCCAGCGGCCACCATGCCGACCTCGGCGGGGGTCAGCCTGGCCCGGCGGGTACGCAGGAAGTCGCGCAGCTGCTCGCGGCGGCTATCGGCAGGCATGGCTCACCGCGTGGCCGGGGTGACCGGCAGCTCGCGCAGCGGGTCACCGCCGTCGATGAACAACCTGCCGCCGGGCGCCATCGCGGCGGCGATGCGGGCGAGTGCCCGCTTGCCAGCCTCCGGATGCCGCCCGTCCAGCGCCCCGACGCGGACGGCGAACACCAGGTCGAACGGTTCCTCACCGGGTTCGAGCTGGAAGGACTCCGCCGCGACCTGCCGCAGGCTCAGCCTGCCCGTGGCGATCTCGGCCGCGCAGGTCTCCCGCGCCTGCGCGATCGCCTTGGCGGACCGATCGGTGGCCAGGATGTGCCCGGTGTCCAGCCGGGCGGCCACGGCCCTGGCGGCGGCGCCGGGCCCGCAGCCGATCTCCAGCACCCTGGATTCCGGTGTCAGCGGCAGGGCGGCCACGATCGCGGCGAGCCGCGGCGAGAGGTCGTTCGGCATGCCAACGAGCCTAGGCGCTGTCTACCGTGTTCACCGCCGGACGATTCCACGGGCGATGCCCAGGTCCACCAGGTCCTGCGGGCGCAGCCGGAGCTGATCCGCGGTCGCGGGCACCTCCGAGGTCGCGCGCTTGAGGATGGACACCGCCGCCTCCGGTGAGATGACCGCGAAGTAGCTGTCCGGCGTCACCCAGGTGTGCCCCGGTGCCGCGAAGGCGAGCGCCCCGCCGGAACCACCTTCGCCGATCACCAGCGTCGTGACGGGCACCGTGGCACCGGCCACCGCGGCGAACAGCTCCGCGATCGCCGGCCCGGCCCCGGCCTGCTCGGCGGCGGCGTCATTGGCCGCGCCCGGCGTGTCCACCAGTGTGAGGACCGGGATGCCGAGCCGGTCGGCCAGCCGCACCAGCCGTGCGGCCGTGCGGAATCCGGCCGGCAGGGTCGGCGTGCCGCATTGCGCGGCGTACGCCACCGGGACCCCGTCGCGCAGGCCGAAGCCGCAGCGCACTCCGGGATCGACCGCACCGCAACGGTCGCCGCCGATCTCCTCCCGCCATTCGAAGTAGGCGTCCAGATAGGACACCGCACGGGGCCGGTTCGGGTCGCGGGCCCTGCGCACCGCCTCCCAGCCGGTGCGCGGCAAGGAGACCGTGCCCAGTGCCGCTGGCGGCGGCGCCGGTGCCACCGGCTCCGTGCTGGTGAGCAGCCGTAGCCAGCGCTCCAGGCTGCCGCGCAGCCGCTCCGGCGGCACGATCTGGTCGATGTGGCCGGACTCCAGCTGGCCCTCGGCGGTGTAGGCGTGCGGGTCCCCCGGCGGCCGCACCCGCGACCCGGCGAACCCGATCTGCGCCCCCGGCAGGGCCAGGGTCACATCGGCGCCCGCGCCCAGCGTGGCCCATCCGCCGCCGGTGGCCGGATCCCGCAACACCGCGACCTGCGGCAGCCCGGCGCGCCTGGTCAGCGCGGTGGCGCGGGCAATGCGCTGCAACTGGGTGAGTGCCCGCATACCCTCCTGCATCCGGCTTCCCCCGGTCGCCACCAGCGTCACCACCGGCGCGCCCAGCTCGCGGGCACTGGCGAAGGCCCGCTCGATCCGCAACCCGGTCCGCCCGCCGAGGGAACCACCGAGAAAGCCGAACTCGAAGGAGACCAGCACGGCCTCGGTGCCGCCGATCTTGCCGACCCCGCAGACCACCGACTCCCGCTCGCCGGTGCGCTGTGCCGCGCGGGTCCGCGCCTCGTCGTAGCCCGGCCAGCCGACCGGCCCGTCCGGGCCGGGGTCCACGGTGTCCCCCGGATAAGCCAGCTCGGTGAACGCCGAGGTCACGGCTTCGATGGCGGCGCGGGCGGAATCAGGCATCGAGGGCACGTTTCAGCACCTTGCCCATGTCGTTGCGCGGTAGCGCGTCCAGGAAACGCACCACGCGGGGCCGTTTGTGCGGGGTGAGCAGCCGTGCCACGTGGTCGGCGAGCTCCCGCTCCGCAGGTGGGCTGCCGTGCGGCACCACCCAGGCCACGATCCGCTCCCCGAGGTCGGGGTCCGGCTCGCCGGTGACCGCCACCTCGGCCACCCCGGGATGTTCCAGCAGCGCGTTCTCGATCTCGCCGGCGCCGATCTTGTACCCGCCGCTCTTGATGATGTCGGTGGCCTTCCTGCCCACGATGCGGAGGTAGCCGTCCGGGTCCCTTGTCGCCATGTCCCCGGTGCGGAACCAGCCATCGGTGAAGGCCTCGGCGGTGGCGTCCGGCCGGTTGAGGTACTCGGTAAACAGGTTCGGGCCGCGTACCTGGATCTCGCCGACCGTCTCCCCGTCGGGGGCCTCGATCGGGTTGCCCGCCTCGTCCACCAGCCGCAATTCGACGCCCCGCAACGGCACGCCGACCGTGCCGGGCCTGCGCTCGCCGTCGGCACGGACGCTGGTGTTCATCAGCGTCTCGGACATGCCGTAGCGTTCCACCACCCGCTGCCCGGTCGCCGCGGCGATGCGCTCGTGGTCGTGCACCGGCAGGGCCGCCGAGCCGGACACCAGCAGCCGCGCGCCGCGTAGCGCCGATGCCAGCTCCGGGTCGTCCCCGACCTCGGTGGCGATCCGGTGGTACATCGTCGGTACGCCGAACATCATCGTGGCCTCGCCCGCGAGTTCCCGCGCCACCGCCGCGGTGGAGAACCGGCCGAGGTGGTGCACCGTGCCGCCGCGACGCAACGGTCCGAGCACGCCGAGGATCAGCCCGTGCACGTGGAACAGCGGCAGCGCGTGCACCAGCACATCCGCGGCCGTCCACTGCCAGGCGTCCCGCAACGCGTCCAGGGTGGTGGCGATCGCGCGCCGTGGCAGCACCACACCCTTGGGCGGCCCGGTGGTGCCCGAGGTGTAGACGATCACCGCAGGCGCCTCCTCGCCCGGCTCCTCCGGCGGTTCGGTTGCCGAGCCGGTCAGCTCGACGTCCTGGCGGGGCAGGGCGGCGAGCGCGGCAGGCAGCTGTGCGTCCGGTTCGGCCAGCACCAGCGAGGGCGCGCTGTCGGAGACGATGTGCTCCAGCTCCCGGGTACCGATCTTGGGGTTCACCGGCACCGCCGGTATCCCTGCCAGCAGCGCTGCGACGACCGCGACGCTGGTCTCCATGCTGGGCGTGGCCCACACCGCGACCCGGGAGCAGTCCCTGGCGCGCAGCCGGTGGGCGAGCGTGCCCGCGACCGCGGCGAGTTCGGCGTAGCTGAGCCCGCGGTCGCCGAACCGCAGCGCGGTCTTGGCCTGTTCGGTGCGCAATGCTGGGAAGAGGGCGCTCACCTGGTCTCCTTGTCCTTCGCTGCCGTTTGCCGGGCTCATCGGGCGCGGCTAACCGAAACCGGGTACCACCAGCACCAGCCACACCGCGAGCGGAGCCGCCGCCACGATGATCCCGCCGTAGACCATCAGCTGGCGGAAGAACCGGTCGCGATCCACATCCGGGGCACTGGCCAGCACGAGTGCGCCGTTGGTCGAGAAGGGGCTGACGTCCACCACGGTCGAGGACACGGCCAGCGCGGCGATCATGGCGATCGGCCCCACCGCGCCATCGAGCAGGAAGGGCACGGCGAGCGGGATGAGCGCGCCCATGATGCCCACCGAGGAGGCGAAGGCCGAAACCAGCGCGCCGATGTAGCAGATCAGCAGCGCGGACAGCAGCGGGATGCCGACATCGGAGACGCCGTTGCCCGCATAGTCGATGGTGCCCATCTCCTGCAGCACGCCGACGTAGGTGAGCATCCCGCAGATCAGCAGCACGGTCGGCCAGGTGACCTGCCCGATCGCCTGCCTGCCGGTGGCGGGCCAGATGATCGCGAGCAGTACGGCGAGCGTGATCGCGGTCAGGCCCACGTCGAGGTCCAGTACCAGTGCGCACACCACCAGCACGACCAGGCTGAGCAGGGTCGCGGCCCGGGCGGGGTTCAGCCGCAGCGGCTGCTCCTCCCCTGGAGTGCCTGCCCCGCCCGCGGCCGGTGCGTCGACGGTGGCCGGGGTGGAGCCGCCGCCGACCGTGGCGAGCTCGGCCACCCTGGCTCGCGGCCGGGCCAGCTTCAGGCCGCCGCACACCACGAACACGATCCCGGCGATCACCAGGTTGGCCACCAGGCTCGCGAGGAACAACATGATCGGGCTGCCGGGCAGGTTCTCCCGCTCGACGATGCCGTTGACGATGGTGCCGTAGATGCTGATCGGGGAGAACCCGCCTGCCTGCGCGCCGTGCACCACCATGGCGCCCATCAGCAGCGGGCTGATCTGGTAGCGGGCCGCGAAGCCGAGTGCGATCGGCGCGACGATGGCGACCGCGGCCGGGCTGACCGCGCCGATCGCGGTCAGCACGCCGGTGATCGCGAACATCACCCAGGGGATCAGCGCCAGCCGCCCGCCGACCAGCCGGATCGAGGCGTGCACCAGCCAGTCCGTGGTGCCGTTGGCCCTGGCGATGGCGAACAGGTAGGTCACGCCGACCAGGACGACGAACAGGTCCCCGGGGAACCCGGCGAAGATGCCGTCGGCGTCCAGGCCACCGGCCAGGGTGCCGACGCCGAACGCGGCGGCGAAGGCCAGTGCCCCCATGTTGATGGATCTCGTCGTGGCGACCACGAACACCACCACCAGGGCAAGGATCGAGATGAGTTCGGCGGACATGCGGTGCTCCCGTCGTTGGGTTCGCTGTCGGGTGACCTGCCGGCGGCCGCATCGGCAAAGTGGCTCAGTGGCTAAACCACTTTGAGCCGGGCTTGGCCCGATGTCAAGGATGGATTGGTTCAGTGGCTCAGCCACTCGCCCTGAGCCTGTTAGGCTGCCCGGATACGAGGTCAGCAGCGATCGAAGGGGCTCGAGTGTCCGAGGCGTTGCGCCCGATGTCCCGGCAGCGGCTGTACGAGCAGGTCATCGAACGGCTCCGGAACTACGTCGCCGACGCCGGCCTGAGCGCGGGCGACAAGCTGCCTGCCGAGCGCGAACTCGCCCAGCGGCTGGGGGTCAGCAGGGCGTCGGTGAAGCAGGCGATCGTCGTACTCGAGGTGCAGGGCCTGGTGGAGGCGCGGCACGGCGGCGGAACCTACCTGGTGCGCGACACCCTCGATATCGAGCCGGTGGAGCGGCTGGTCGAGCGCCGCCGCAGGCTTCCTGACGTGCTCGAGGCGCGGGAGGCGCTGGAGACCAAGCTCGCCGAGCTCGCCGCCGAACGCCGGACCGAGGCCGATCTCGCGGACCTGCGTTCCGCGCTGGACCACATGCGTGCGGAGATCGAAGCCGGTGACCACGGCGTCGAGGGTGACCGGCGATTCCACGCGGCGGTGACCGCGGCCGCGCACAGCTCGCTGCTTGCCGAGTTCATGCAGTCCATCGCCGAGCAGGTCACGGAAAGCCGCACCGAATCGCTGCGCCAGCCCGGCAGGCCGTCCCGCTCGCTCGGCCAGCATGTGGCGATCCTGGACGCCATCGCGGCGGGCGAGCCGAAGCAGGCCGCGGCCGCGATGCGCAGGCATCTGCGCACCGTGGCCAAGGTCCGGCTGCTGGCATGGAATCCCGACGAGGAGCCCGGGTGACCGCGGCCTGCGCTCAGCGGTGCCGCACCGGGGCGGTGCCGGTGATGCGCAGGGCCTCGATCAGCTCCCGGTAGAGCGGGTCGATGGCGAGGAGCTTGGCAGCACGTCCAGCTGCACGGTCCCGACAAGCATCACACGATGGGAATGTGCCTGCGCACCCTGGAGAAGGCACTGCGCTGAGCCGGGCCGGTGACTCTCCCTCGCCGTACCTGACCCAGCGTCCCCGGGCCTGATCCTCGGCCCGTTAGACTGACGACCGACGGGCCGTTAGCTCAATTGGTAGAGCTGCGGACTTTTAATCACCTGGGTTCGTCCACACTTTCGTTATCAATCGACCGACGGCAGGCCTTCTACCTGCGGTTTTTCTGCTTCGATCGATCCGATCGGCCATTTCAAGACTCGCACGGTGCTCCGTCGTTGCTCCTGCGCCGACGGGTTGCCGGACGGCCTGCCGTGCGGGCTCGCTCGGTGGGTTGCATCGTGCCCACTGCTCCTGTGCCAGTGTTGCGTTGTTCAGCTGATCGCGGAGGCTCCGCCAGTTGGGCATGAACCTATCCATGAGCGGATCTATCAGCGTTGAAGAACAGATCAGGTACATACCGTCGCCGCGCACCCTCCAGCGGTCGAGGTACTTGCCGCGTACGCGGCAAGTACCTGAGCCTGCCCCTGTCGAAGCTCGATGAACCTCGCCGAGCCGCAATCCACCAGGTTCTGCTCAAAGTCCAGCTTCGCCACGTCTCGGCTCCAAGCTCAGCTTATGCCCGCGTCGTCAAGACGCCGCGTCGAAGACACGGCTATGGACACGTAGCGCTGAAAGGTCGCGGAGTGTTAAGCATCGTCGCATCCTGTTACCGGTCCGATACGTGCTACTTGATGACAGCGAGCTGGCTCAAACCGGAGGTGTCCGAATAGGGAGCCTCTCTTCTCATAACGAGCGGATCGGTGAACAACGCTGCGAGGCGGAACCCGGTGAGGGTGGCGTATAGCTCCAGTTCGCGGGGACAGGACTCGGCGACGGATGTCGTCGCGTTCGGTGGCGCCGTCGTCGAACTGCCAGGCACGGCCAGCACGCCATGGCGATTGTCGAGGAACTGCTCGAGTTGGTATCCGGCGATGAACAGCACGCAAGTTCCGCACCCCGGTGTCCTGGGAGTTGCTCACACATCCCTACGCTGATCGATCGCGGCCTCGTAGAAGGCGTCTGCGAGTGCGACGATGACAGCGTTGATGCCGGGACCGTCGCTGAAGAAGTAGTCGGCCATGGTGTTGTGGGCTTCTTGGTTGTCGACGACCGCCTCGGTGACCGCGGCTTGGAAGTCCTGTGACTCTATGAACTGCTTTTTCGAGTTCACCTTGGTCTGGTTGATCAGGTCCGGGTAGGCGAGCAGCCGCTGCACCAGGCCCTGCACGAACTCCCGGACCTGGGACTCGGAGAACGACTCGGCGCCGAAGAGGTCGTTCATCTTATCGATGACGACCTGGAGTGCGACATACTTCGGCTCCTTCCGGGTTCCGGTGCCCGCTGCGCTGATGCCCTTGAGCTCGCCGTCGCCGGTCAGCGAGATGTCGACCGCGGTCCCCTTGTTGTGCTTGACCCCGACCAGGACCACGTCGGAGAGGTCGACTTCCGCGGTCCAGGATGAGTCTGCGATGACCTTCTCCAGGAGTCGCAGGAAGATCGACAGCATCTCCATGTACGGGTCGCCGTAGTCGACGATCTGGCTCATGAAGTCGTAGAGCCGGACGAGGGTGGAGACGTCCTTGCGGAACAGGTCGAGGGTGTTGAGGGTGACCTTGTCGTCGGCTTCGATTGCCGCCGCGTAGCGGCGGGCGAACTCGTTCTTGGCCGGGCTGATCGCGGCCGAGAGCGCGTTGTTGCCCTTCCGGGTCACCCACAGTTCGGCGACTTCGCGCACCTGCTCTGGCGTGTAGATTCCGGCCTGGGCGAGCTTGTTGGCGAGGTGGAAGACGACGTACGGGTCGGTCTCGGTCTCCAGGGTGGCGTTGGTGAAGTACGGTTCGAACGCAGCCCGGATGTCCTCGGGCTTGTTCACGAAGTCGATGACGAACGTCTTGCGCTTCTGCTCCCCGCCTGCAGTGCGATGGGTGCGGTTGAGCCGCGAAAGCGTCTGCACGGCAGTGACCCCGGAGAGCTTCTTGTCGACATACATCGCCGAGAGCAGCGGCTGGTCGAACCCGGTCTGGTACTTGTTGGCGACCAGCATGATCTTGTACGTCGCGCCTTTGAAGGCGGCGGCCAGGTCCGAGCCGGCGCCGGGGTTCAGGTTGGCCTCGGTGAACTCATCGTCCTTGCTTGGCTGCGGCCCCCAGTCCGAGGCCCATTCCTCGTCCTCGGCCATCGTCACCGAGTCGGAGAAGGCGACCAGGGTGCGGTAGTTGTACGAGGCGTCCTTGGCGGCCCGCTTGGCGATGTAGGCGTCGATCGCTTTCTTGTACTTTACCGCGGCCTTGCGCGAGTCGGTCACGACCATCGCCTTCGCCTTGCCCTCCAGCAGGTGGGCGACGTTGGCGTGGAAGTGCTCGACGATGATCTGCACTTTCTGGCTGATGTTGGTCGGGTGCAGCTTCACCCACCGCATCAGCCCCTTCCGTGCTGTCGACTCCTCCACCACCTCGTCACCATCGCCGCTCTCGGCCCGACCGGCAATCTTCAGCGCGCTGTCGTAGGTCTGGTAGCCCCTGAGCACGTCGAGGATGTAGCCCTCCTCGATCGCCTGACGCATCGAGTAGAGGTGGAACTCGACCGGCTTCCCGTCCGGACCCTTGCGGCCGAAGAGCTCCAGGGTCTTGTTCTTCGGCGTCGCGGTGAACGCGAAGTAGGAGATGTTCCGCGACTCCGCCCGCTCGGTCATCTCCGAGGCCAGGATCGACTCGACGTCGACGGAGCCGCCCTCCTCGATCTCCTTAACCTCCTCAGCGGTCAGCACGGCCTTGAGCTTGGACGAGATCTGGCCGGACTGCGAGGAGTGCGCCTCGTCCGCGATCACCGCGAACCGCTTGCCCCTCAGGCCCTTGTCGGCCCGGATCTCCTTGAGGGCGAACGGGAAGGTCTGCACCGTCACCGCGATGATCAGCTCCCCGTTCTTCAACGCGGTCGCCAACAGCCCAGACTTCGACTTCGCCCCCGCCTTGCGGACGTCCTCCGGGCTGATCGTGGCCACGATCTTCCCTGACCCGTCGATCTGCCGGATCGCCTCCTGGAGCTGCCCGTCGAGCACGGTGCGGTCCACGACCACGATCACCGAGTCGAAGACCTTCTGGTCGTTCACGTGCAGCCGCGCCAGCCGGTGCGCGGTCCAGGCGATGGTGTTCGTCTTGCCCGACCCGGCCGAGTGCTCGATCAGGTAGCGATGGCCCACCCCCTCCTCGCGCACCGCGGCCACGATGTTCGTCAGGGCCTCCCACTGGTGGAACCGCGGGAAGAGCATGTTCGTACGCCGCACCGACGTCCCGGTCGTGACATCCCACTCCTCCTTGGTCTCCGCGATCATCAGCCGGCCGATGATGTTGAGCCAGGCGTGCTTCTCCCAGACCCGCTCCCACAGGTAGGCCGTCGCCGACCGCCCGCCCGCAGCTGGCGGGTTCCCCGCACCGTCGTCGTGGCCCATGTTGAACGGCAGGAAGTGGGTCTTCTCGCCATCGAGCCGGGTGGTCATCGCGGCCAGGTCGTTGGAGACCGCGAAGTGCACCAGCGCCCGGTGCCCGAACGACAGCAGCGGCTCGGGGCGGCCGTTGGTCAGCGGGTGCCGGTTCTTGCGGTACTGGTTGATCGCCTCGTCCAGCGACTGGGTGAAGTCGGTCTTCAGCTCGACGGTGGCGGCTGGGAGCCCGTTGATGAAGAAGACCAGGTCGATGTTGCGCTGGTCAGCGGTGGAGAAGTGCACCTGCCGCATCACCCGCACCCGCATCGCCGCGTACTGCTCGTTGGTGGTCGCGTTCAGACCGGTCTCGGGGCGGAACTGCGCCATCTTCAACCGGCCACCGCCGATGTACCGCACACCGTTTCGCAGGATGTTCAGCGTCCCGCCACCGTGCTCCAGGGGCTTGTCGAGCGCCGTGGCCAGCACGTCGAGGAACTTCGCCTCCGACCCCGCCGCCCTCAGGGCTTTCTCGTACGCCGCCTGCTGGGTCTGCTCCAACCACGCGAACAGGTCATCGGGGAAGAGCGCCCGCTCCCGGTCGTAGCCGGTATCGTCCACCGAGTACAGCCACCCGTGCACGGCCAAGTACTCACAGATCTCCGACTCAAAGACGACCTCGTTGTGATCGGCCATCACGCCATCTCCCGCACATCGATCTGCCCCGTCACCGCCGCCGTGATCAATGCCGAACGACGCTCGCGAGCGAGTTCGATGAACCGTTCAGTCTCGGCGATCAGCGTGTCGATTTTCGCGGCCTGCTCGTCGAGGTATGCCGCAATGGCCCGCTGCTCATCGAATGGCGGGAGGTGAAGTTCAATCTCCCTCAGCTTTTCGCCGGTGAGGTGAACGAATGAGACCGACCCGTAGTGATTGGCGTAGTAGGCGGCCTCGTAGAGGCGGAGCATCGACCAGTACACGAACCGAGCATCCGTCTGCGAACCGACCCGCAGGCGGTTGACGGTCTTCTGAAAGGCGATTCCCGGTGCCGACTTGAAGATGAATCCTGGACGGCCGACCGTGGCGCCGCCCTCAATGATGAGGATATCGCCCGCGCGGAGGTCGAACACTTCCATCTCTGCGTCGGAGAATAGCATCTCGTTGAGATTCTCAAGGTTCACAGAGCCATCCGCACGAACATCCGCTGCCCGAACGTACGGCCTCGGCTGGTCTTCGTCGCGGACCGCACGTCCAGCGTCGAGCATCTTCCCCAGGCTGGTCTCCCCGATGTGCTTGATCCGGCGACGTACCCACGAATCGGTCGGTGCCAAGACGGATGAGATGACGGCTGCCCGCCGTTCGCGGAGCATCTCGATCAGGCACTGCTGCTCCTCGATGAGCGTGTCGATGCGGGCGGTCTCGCGGTCTAGGTAGTCGGCGATGGCGCGCTGCTCTTCCGACGGAGGCAATGGCAGCGGGACCTTCGCGAAGTCCCGGAATTTGATCGACTGTCCGTCCCGAAGCTGGTTCGTCGTTGTGCGCAACTCCTGGACATAGGCGTCGGACTTTAGGAGCCAGCGAAAGTAGTCCGGGACCACAAGCCTGCTCGGCTCCAGAACCGTATACGCCGTGCTGACCTTGCCTGCGTAGCTCGACCGCTCGATCCCTCCCTGAAATGAACGGAGATGAATGATGAAGTCGTCTGGCTCGACATGCTTCATCCTGTCCTGCCCTTGGATGTTCTGGACAACCGCATTGCCGGTCCTGGCCATGAACTCCGCTTGCGGCAACACGCCATAAGTCTGAGACGGCGTCAGGTGCACGTCATCCGGCAAGTTGGGCTCGCGGCGTTCCCTGAAAGCCGCCTTTGCGGGCATCAAGTGCCACGTCGCCGAAGTCTGAGCGAGCCATCCCGGGGTACCCGCACTCACTGCTCCACCTCACGCAGCAGGTCGAGGATCCTGGCGACCTGCTTTTCCAGGTCGGCGTCGATCTCAGCGAGGGGGCGGGGTGGGATGTACTTGTAGAAGTGGCGGGTGAAGGGAATCTCGTAGCCGGTTTTGACCTTGGCCCAATCGATCCACGCATCGGGGACGTGCGGCTTCACCTCGGCGTCGAAGTAGGCCTGGATGACCTCGACCTTGCCGGCCGCACCGGCGGTCGAGCCGCCGTAGGTGAACGGGACGTTCTCGGTGTCGCGCTTCTTCGGGTCCGGTTTGGGCTTGCCCTTGCGGTCGACGACCGGCTCGCCGGACTCGTCGAGGAGGGGACGCTCGACGGTAAGGGTCCAGTAGCCGAACTCGTCGTTGCGCAGCACCTTGGAGTAGTCGGGGTCGGCGTCGGTGAAGTCGGCGTACAGCTTGACGACCTCGGCACGGTCGGCGTCGCTGATCTCGCGGCCCTTGGAGCCGAGGTTCCTGCGCATCTTGGTCCAGAACGAGGTGCCGTCGATGAGCTGTACCAGGCCCTTGCGGTCGGGATGCTTGTCATTGTCAAGGATCCAGATGTAGGTGGCGATGCCAGTGTTGAAGAACATGTTGGTCGGCAGTGCGACGATGGCATCGACCAGGTCGTTCTCCAGCAGCCACCTACGGATGTTGGAGGGGCCGGACTCGGCGGCGCCGTTGAAGAGCGGCGAGCCGTTCATGACGATCCCGGCCCGGCCGCCGCCGTCCTCCGGTGCTCGCATCTTGTGAACTAGGTGGAGCAGGAAGAGCATTTGCCCGTCCGACGTCGCCGGGAGGCCGGGGGCGAACCTGCCGTAGGGGCCCGCTTCCTCGCGCTCTTTCGTGACCGCCTTGGCGTACTGCTTCCAGTCGACGCCGTAGGGCGGGTTGGACATGCAGAAGTCGAACTGGCGGCCCTTGAACGCGTCATCGGTGAGCGTGTTGCCGAAGGCAATGTTGGACGCGTCATGGCCCTTGGCGAGCAGGTCGGACTTGCAGATCGCGTACGACTGCGGGTTGTACTCCTGGCCGTACAGGCTCAGCTTCGCGTCGGGGTTGTGCCCGAGCAGGTGCTCCTCGCCCAAGGCGAGCATGCCGCCGGTGCCCGCGGTGGGGTCGTACAGCGTACGGACGATGTCGGCCTCCCTTAGGTCGACGTCCTTCTCGGCGAAGAGCAGGTCGACCAGCAGCCGGATCGCGTCCCGCGGGGTGTAGTGGTCACCGGAGGTCTCGTTCGCGGCCTCGTTGAACTTGCGGATGATGTACTCGAACGCATCGCCCATGTCGGCGTTGGAGACGACGTCCGGATGCAGGTCGACGGTCTTGAAGGACGTGATGACCTCGCGCAGGAGTTCCGCCTTCTCCAGGGCGAGGATCTCCTTCTTGAAGTCGAAGTAGTCGAACACGTCGACATCGGGCGAGAACCGGTCGATGTAGTCGGCCAGGTTGTCCGCCAGCCCGTCGGCGTCAGCCAGCAGGTTGGCGAAGGAGTAGTTCGAGGTGTTGTAGAACGGCCGGCCGGTCTCCTTCTTGATCTCGATCCTGAGCCGGTTCGGGTTGTCGTACTTCGCCGCCAACTGCTGGACCGTCTCCCGGTCGGGCTCGAGGATGCAGTCGAGGCGGCGCAGGATCGTGAGCGGGAGGATCACGTTGCCGTACTGGTTGGGGCGGTAGGGGCCCCGAAGCTGGTCGGCGATCGACCAGATGAAGCTACCGAGGTTGCTCACAAGGCTCCTTACGAGGCTCGCTCGACGATGACTGTTGGACGCCCAGTGCGAGCCCGTGCGCGCCGTCCGAACGGGCGGCGCACAGTCTGCGGCAGCCAGCGCGTCACAAGGCCATCATTGTGCATCACGGCACTCTGCGTGCGACGAAGTCGGCAGCGGCGACCGGCTCATCGAGAAAGACCAGCTCACCGCATTGCTCCGCTGGCGTCCCCAGCGTCGTGGGTTCCCCTCGCTAGCATCCTGGCAGAGCTGCTTCGGGCTGGTGAGGGAACTTGACAGAACGATCACGCAGTCCTCCTCGATACGGCGGACATTAACGCCGATCTGCACGAAGCCACGGTGGCAGTCACGTTGCCGTGGTGATACTGACCGGAACGTTGACCTGCTGGGCAACCGGTGTCCAGACGTCAACATCGAGGTCCGGCGTCTCGATCGAGAGGATCAGGGCGTAGCGGGCGCCATCCTCGCTGCGGTCGCGTGCCTTGTTTGCCTTCCACCAGCCGGTCACCGGGAACACGGCCAGAGCGCCGCGCTGGGCGAGGTCGGTGGCGTTGCCGGTCCAGATGTCGGTGTGCAAGGACCCCGGTGCGCGTTGGTGATCAGGGCCAAAGAGCCATTCGCCGGTGTCGTTGCTGGAGCTGGGCCGCTGCTCGTCTTCAGCCAGGGCCTTCTCGTTGATTCGCTTCTGGAACTCGGCGTTGGACTCTGTGGCCCGACGCAGGTCGAAGCGAAGACTGTGGGACGCGTAGCTGTAGCGACGCTGCCAGCCGCGCCGGCCGGGGTTGGGTTCGATGAAGTACGACAGGGTGACCCGCAGGCGGACCTGCGCTTCGCCGAGGTCGGCGAGGACGCCGGTGGGCCAGGGCAGGTCGTGGTAGTGGATTTCGCGCATGGCGCCTGCGGCGAAGGGGTGGATGGTGTCCTGCGCGACGAGGGTCAGCGCGTCGGTGGCGCTGCGGGTGGCCCGGGTCAGGTCGGGGACGCCCATGCCGTAGCGGCGGTGGAGGGCGATGCGGGGTGCCTTCTTGCTGCCTGGCGGGAATTGGGCCTTCATCGCGGGTGTCCATTCGGCGGAGTGCACGATCAGTGCTCGCACGGTCTCCGGCCACAGCGCCGGGTACTCGGCCATGACCGACGCTGACAGCGCCGCGGCCTGGGCGGTGGCGGCGCTGGTGGCGTGGGTCGTGGTCAGTAGTCGCGTGGTTTCTAGGGGAGCGTTGGTGGTCAGGAGCTGCAGGTTCGGTGGGGTGTCGAATGTGGTGCCGTCCGGTGAGCGGGCTACGTTGCCGCCTTCGAGTACGACGTCGGGTTTGACCGGCCAGGTCCGGCTGAACGCTACCGAGGTGCGGCTGAACGGCGAGAGCTCGCCGCGTGGCGCCCAGGGTGTCCAGCCGGCGAAGTCGGCGGCGGCGCCGGTCATGGTGTCCAGTTCGGTGTAGGCGCCGATGGTGAGGACGTTCCATGCCTGGGCGGGGTCTTCCACCGGTTCGAGGTCGCTGCGGTCGAGGTGCTCGTCACCGGGACGCCAGGATCGTACGTTGCCCGCCGAGACGACGAACAGCCGCTTCGCGGCGTGGTCGGCGTCGTCGAGGAACACCAGCCCATCCTCGTCGGCGAGGACGCTGCGACCGGCGGCGAGGGCGTCGAGGCTGGCCGACCATGATGATGGCTGGCCGGAGGTGGTCGCGGTTGTGGCACCGTTGGTCGATGTCATCGCGGGTGCGGTGACGGCGAGCGAGTAGACCCGATGGCGATCCGGTGCCTGGATCTCTGCTCGGCTCGTTCCGGCGGCGGTGACCGCGCCGTAGAGATCAGGGGCGTTCTGCTGCGGCGGTGGTGGGAGCAGTTTGACCGACTCCAGCCGATGGCGTAGCCGCAGCAGTTGCGGTGTGGCCAGGGCCTGCCCGAGGTCGCCGTACAGCGCGAGGCCAGCCATTTCGGTGCCGTGCCCCCGGTCGTCGTACACCGGCCACGACGGGTCCGCGGTGTGGCAGTCCTCCCGGGGCAGAGAGCCCTGCAGCAGGGGGTGTTCCTGATGAACGCCGCTGTCGATGACACAGACCGTGGGCGCCTCGCGGTCGGCGGGCTCGAGCCTGTCCACAAGGTCGCCGATCCAGGCGGTCTGCTCGGTCGCGTCCGTTTCTGCCAGGAACTGCGTCGAGTCATGGGGCCGGCGCAGCTCGGCCAGGTCGTCGAGAACGTCGACGGCCGAGGCGAGCTGGTCGATAGTCGCTTCGACCAGTATTACCGTGCGGTCCCCGAACCCCAGGCTGCGAGAACCGGTGCGTAGCCCGGTGGCAGAGGCGAACGCGCGAAACCGGCTCACCTCGTGCCCGTCGCGGCGCCGCAGCCACGCCTCCCACCAGAACAGCTGCCCCGGCTCCGGGAACTCGGCGGGCGGATCGGTCCACAACGCCGCGATCGACGCCGTCCGCACCGCCTGGATACGGTCCACAAGATCCCAATTGCGGGGCTTCGAGGCATCGGCGGTTTCGACGTAGCGTGTGATCCGGTCCAGGAAGTAGTTGAGCGTGCCCTGCGGGACGAACACGGTCGCTCGTTCCACGCTCTCGCCGCCGAGATCGACCTCCTGCACCGCACGCAGCTCCGGATGCAGGGCGCCCTGCCGGGGGTCGAGCGTCTCCAGCGCGAGGTGCACCCCGGGGAAGCTCTCGAAGCTGACGTAAACGCCGTCGACCGCGCCTTCGACCTGCACATCGCGCTGACGCCGTCGTGCCTCGGCGTCGGCGTCGACCTCGTGCAGGGCGTCGTGCAACTGCTGGCCGTGTTGACGCCGGTCGGCGGGTACGGGAATTGCTGGGCCTTTGATCGCACGCCGCGGCGGCGAGTAGTCGGCGGCTTGCGCTGGGACCGGGATGAACAGGTGGGGGCGGTCACGAGGTTCTGGCATGACGTTGCCCGCGGGTCAGCCGAGCAGGTGCTGGCGCCGCTCCTGCAGCGCCGCACAGAGGCTCGTCGTGGTGACCCGGCCGTCGCCAGCCAGGATCGCTTCCTTGGCTGCCAGATCCGCGGCGATGGTGATCTCGCCGTGGCTGAGACCGTCGGCAACGGCGTCTACCTTTGCCCAGCTCAGCCGACCGGTAGGGACGTTGGCCAGACGGGCTCGTATCACGTCGCGCACCACGTCGCCAGCGGGAAGCGGGTAGTCGATCACCGCGTCGAACCTGCGGAACATCGCCCGATCGAGTAGTTGCGGGTGGTTGGTCGTGGCCACGAGCAAGCTGTCGGAGGTGTCGACCTCGAGGAACTGCAGGAACGAGTTCAGCACCCGCCGGATTTCGCCGACGTCGTTGCCGACGGCGCGGTCACCCGCGAGGGCGTCGACCTCGTCGAACAAGTAGACGCCGCGGGTCTCCGAGAGCGCGTCGAAGATCAGCCGTAGCTTTGCGGCCGTCTCCCCCATAAACTTGGTGATCAGCCCGTCGAGCCGGATCATGAACAGGGGAAGCCGCAGCTCGCCGGCCAGCACGTGTGCCGACATGGTCTTGCCGGTTCCCGGGGGGCCGGTGAGCAGCAACCGCCGCAGGGGCTGGAAGCCGTGGGATCGGAGGCGGTCACTTTGTCGTTGCTCCAGCAGCACGCGGGCAAGGCGTTCCCGAACGTTCTCCTCGAGCGCCAGGTCGGCGAGGAGGTTCTGCGGGTAGGTGACTGTCAGCAGCTGCGCCAGCTCGCCGCGCGGTTGGACGACCGGAACCGGACGCGTCGCCGTCGAGTTACGGCCTTGCTGTGTACGCAGCGTGTCGACAAGGTCTCGCAGATCCTGGGCGAACCGGTTCTGTCCTTGCCGCGCCGCACCGGCAGCGACCTGCAGTGCCACGGAGTAGAAGCGGGTATCGTCGCCTTCCGCATGACTCTTAACCATGGCTTTTACCTGGTCAGCGGTGGCCACGACCTCACCTCCCCTCCGGCGTGTAAGCACTGTATCCGACCATAGCGCTCCCGGCCGACCACGCAGCCCAGTACTGATCCAATCCGTAACCGGCCACCATCGGATCAACCGAGGTCGTGCACGGCGACCGAGACACGACAACCAGGGCAGACTCCATTTGACTTGACAACTACCGGGTGGGTTGTCTGACCAGCGTGCAACGTGACGGGCACGTCCGCTTAGATATTCCACTCCAGGCCTGACGGGCGCCGTCGGGACCGTCCGGCCTGGAACCCGCTGACATCGGCCGTTGGAAGCGCTCAGCTGTCCGAAGCTCAACCGGCGACTGAGAGCGTGGTCCCCAACCGGTGTCGGCCCGCCAGAAGGTTTCCTCCGGTTACGGGGAACCTTGGCTCATCTATGAACGACCATGAGGTGTCTGAATCATCACAGTAAATGCCGCCGCGTACCGGCCGCTTTGCGGCATCAGGTTTTGCGGACGGCTCTGGTGAATCCGGCGATGAATAGGGTGGCGAACACCCAGGCGAACAGCTGTAACGTCCAGATGCTGATGGTAAGGACTTGACCAGTGGTGGTATTGGTGGTGTCGCAGCTGGCGCGGGCGCCGGTGGTGATCAGTGGCGTGCCTAGGTCGAGGCCGACGCCGATCTGTTCGACCAGGGTGCACGCGGTCGGTGCGGGTGAAGTGGCTGGCATACGGGCTTGGACCAGACCACCATGGCTGCCGAGGCAGACAGTGAGGATGACAGCCGTGATGATAGTGGCGACCAGCCAGATGAGAGCCCGCCCAGGTTGGTAGCCGTAGCCAAGGAGCCACCCGGTAAGGCGTGCCCACCCTCGGGCGGTGTGTCCGGTTAGGGCATAGCGATCGAGTTGGTCGCGACGCTGGGTCATGAGGATCTTGCGGGCTTCGGTGTCGTGACCGGCGGCGCGGTGAGCGGTGGCGAAGTGCTGGTATGGCTGAGCAGCGTAGTCGGGTGTGCCGTCCCGCAACAAGTCAAGCCACGCGGTGACAGATACCTTCTGCGGCAGACCGGCGTAGGTAAGTCCATCCACGCGGAGGCGGGCTTGCCGGTCAGACTGATGTTCCAGGCGGGCCGGATCGAAGCTGAGAGCACCACCGATCCGCGTCCCGCGAAGATCTACTGCGACGCCGTCCCCGGAGCCGACAGCCTTGAACCCCTCGTGGAGGTACACCTCCCGCGTTACCTGGAGGCCCTCGGCCTGCAGGGCGGGACCAGCATCGTTGCGCAGATGGGCGCCACGGCAGTCCAGACTGTCGACGTGCGCCGCGCGAAGGGAGATCGCACCGCGTTTACCGTTTCCCCTGGCTTTGAAGGTCCTGTCGAGAAATACGGATTGGTCCACGCGCAGCTTGTCGGCAAGGAGAGCGGGACCGGAGTCATTGTGCAGCTGTGCGTCACTACAGGACAGTTGGCCGCTGATATGGGCACCAACCAGGCGGACCGTGCCGTTTGTGCCGGCTCCGACGAGAATAGCGCCGAAAAGAAACACGGCCAGCTCAACGCGCAACCCGTCGGCGGCGAGGGCCGGACCGGCATCGTTGCGCAGGTGCGCGCCGCGGCAGTCCAGGTCGCCAAGGAGCGCCTGCGCGAGCCGGATTGCGCCCATCTCGCTGGATGCGGTCGCGGTGAATCCGTTGCGGAAGAACACGGACTGCTCGACGTGTAACCAGTCGGCAACGAGAGCCGGACCGGAGTCATTGCGCAGGTGTGCCCCGTCACATTCCAGTTGACCGCTGATGTGAGCACCGACAAGGCGGACTGTGCCCCCGTCACCGGTTCCGATGGCATGGAATCCTTCGCGCAAGTCGACTGTCTGGGTGACGCAAAGGTGCTCGGCACGCAAGGCTGGGCCCGCGTCATTGTACAGGTGCGCGCCACGGCAGTCCAGGAGGCCGACATGCGCGCCGCGGAGAGTCACGGCACCAAGTGCGGTGTGAGCGGTCGCGGTTGTGCAGTGAAGACGAAGCACCGCCGCGGTGAGCCGGTCAGCCTCCAAGGCTGGTGCGCTGACCTGTTCCAGGTGGCATCCTTTCAGGGTGAGATTCGTGAGGCTGGCGTCCTTGACATTCACGCCGTCGGTAAGCAAACAGTCAAGGAGTTCGACAGCGACGGCACTGGTGATGTCCGCCAAGTCCAGCCGACCGGTGACCTGGGCTCCACGAAGCCGTATTCCGCACGGGTCGGGATCGGCCGCGAGGAGTCCACGCACAATGTTACGGATTACCGAAGCACGCACTGCGCGGGAGCCGTCCCAAGACCGCATAGCCGACTCGTCGATCGGCCAGCCGTCGGCGAGGTCAAGCAGGACGCCGTTCTCAACGCTGCCGACCAGGTGACGTTCAACGGAGGTTAACGATCCATCCTGATCAGCCCCGTCCATTACACCTCGCTCCTATACTCTCGCCGACATCGCCACCGGAGTTGCTTTCGTCGTTGGCTGCACAACTCGCGCCGTCGACGGCGGTCGTGCCGCTGCGGGATCGCGGCTTCTCTGGCTGGCTGGACAAATGAAATTCCTCAGATGCCACACAATCAAGAGCATGCATAAAAACTGCTACTGGTAAGCATTTCTGCTAATACATCTGCAACGTGCGCTCAATCAACACTATGAGATGTTTCTTGCAGCGGGATTTCCGGAGTAGCTGATCGTCGGGGTTATGACGGTACGTATTAGTCCGGCGGGTCACGGGCCCTCACCGTTGGCGTCGTCCGCTGGCGGTCGTGGGCAGCGTGCGACCGCTTCGTGCGAACGAGAGCCGCCTTGCCCGCCGAGTCCCGGCCAGTGAGAACGTCGTAAGAGGCGACGAGCACATCCTGTCCTAGCCGGTGCAGCTTCGTCGACCGCAAGGCAGACTCCGCTCGCCTCAGCAGCCGCAGCGGCAAGCTGGACGGGCGGCAGTGTCGTTCACCCGTGTGTATTCGATTCGCGTCGGTCGAGCAGCAGCGTTTCGGTGTCGTCGCCTTCATGTCTGGGTCGAGGCGAGTTTGTTCTTCAGGTACTGATTGGTGGAGAGCAGGAACTCCCGCGTGTCCGGGTAACGCTCGACTTCCTCGCCTGCCAGCCACAGCACCGGCCTGCCACCGGCCGGGGATACGGGACCCGCACGCCAGATCACGAACAGGTCCTCGACCTCGGCAGGGTTGGCGACGATGAGATAGATATCGTCACGTCGCGGGAAATCCTCGGCGACAACACCGTCCTGATAGAAGATGTCGAGCAGATCGTTTCCTTGTCGCCAATTCTCGCTCGTCCCGAGTTCGTCCGTGCTGAGCAGGTGGGCGTATACACGGAAGTGTTCCCATCCGTTTCCGTGGGCGAGGAGTTCACGATGCAGAGGGTCCAGGTCGTGGCCGAGGTGGCGTTCGGCCTCGGCTAGTTGTTCGGTTGTGGCGGCCAGGCGGGGAATGGTGTAGGGGTGCAGCTGAGGGTTGGTGTCGTGTAGCTGCTGGCGCAGCAGCACGGAGTGCCCAATCAGCTCGGCCCAGTCATCGGCCATCGAACAACCTCAATTTCCGTACGTGTGCTGCTTCGGGTGCAGTATACTATGGGCCTTCGAATTCGAAATTGGATGGTTGGTGGCCGACGGGATAGCGTCTGGCCTGCGCTCCTAATGACGAATTCACCCGGGGTGTTTGGTCGTGCCATTCGAACGCGTCGGGTTTGCCGGTCCAAGTGGTGTCCGGGGCGTGCCCGACGTGCCCGCTGTAGGGCTGTCCGGCTTCCTTGGCGGCGAGCCGTTCGGCCCGGGCGGCCTCGCTGGCCGCTTCTCGAAGCTCGCCCGCGGTGGATACCCGTCCCGTGTCGGACAGCGCCCCTGCTTCGCGTGCTCGCTCGCACGCTTCGACATACCGTTGGACCTGCGCGACCTCTTCCGGGGTCGCGTTGGGCGGGGGCCGGAACGTCACCGGACCATCCCCAGGCGGGGTGGGGGCCTCATCCGCGACCTTGGCGGTGTCGGCGATCTCGTCGGCGCCTTTACCGGGGTCGGCCATCTCGTCGGCAGCTTTGAGCCCGCCCTTGCCAGCACGGGCGGCAACACCGCCCGCTCCGGCAGTGGCCAGGCTGATCGCCAGGTCGGGGACGAGGTGCCCGATCGCGCGGCCGGGACTTTTGCTCCACGTGTCCCAGTCGATGAGGGCTTTGCCGAACTCGATCGGATTCTGCCCGGCTGCGACCAGCCCCTGGGCGAGGGTGCGGGTGTCATTGACCCAGCCTTCGGAGTCGTAGAGCAGCCGAGTCGGGCTGTAGGTGACGACCAGCTCACCCATGCCCTTGATGCCTTCCCACACGCCGATCCCGACCTCGCCGAGGAACCCGCCGACGTCCTCCAGCCAGCCCGGCTCGTCCGGTGCCTGCTCGTTCTGCACCCGGATCGCACCAGCGGCGACGTCGCCCGCCTCGGTGAGCTGCTGGCGTGCCCGATGCAGGATGGCGCGGGCGGCCTCGCGGTGCTGCTCGCCGGGATCGACGAAGGGGGCGATCTTGAGCACGGTTGGGTTGCCGTGGGCTGCGTTGGCCTGGTTCTGCGCGGTCGCCTGGGCTACGGCGGCGTCATGCCGTGCCCGAGCCTGCTGCGTGGCCTGCTCACCCTGTTCCCAGCGGGCAATCGCCTCCTGGGCTTGGCGTTGCGCCCAGCGCAGCGTGTCCGCATAGCCCTCCAGCGCCGCGGCCGTCGCCTCAAACGCATCGGCGGCCCGAAGCCACTTCGGGGGCTCGTAGGAGAACTTCTCCCGAAACCGCGTGCCCGCGTCACCTTCCCACGCGCCGGTATCGATCAGCCCGAGTCCGCCACCCGCGGCTTCGAGGCTGCGCCCGCGGCCGCGCACGGCGATGACGTTCTCCTCGATCGCCTCCGGATTGCCGGGGATCAGCGCTGTCGGATCCGACGTGTGGCCGAGCTCGGCCATCACGACCCACCCAGCGCCCGCTGGGCCTGCGCCAGCGGCTCGGCCGCGACCTGATCACCCTCGACATAGGCGAGCACCGCGTGATCTAGCGCCTCGCACATGCCGTCAGTGTCATCGACCAGCACCTCGACCCCGTAGTCCCACCGCTCGCAGAACTCGGCGAACGCGGCATGCACCCCCTCGTGTCCGTACTGCTCCGGCTCGCCGCACAGCCCCCGCACCACGCCAGGTTCCAGGTCCCGGACCGATTCCGCGATCCCTCGTGAGGCGATCTGCAACGCCTCCACGTTGACGACATAGCCACCGCTCACCGCGCACTCCTCTCCCCGGTAGCCCTCGATGAGACGCGCCTAGGGTAGGTGCGTGAGGTAAGTACAGTGTCGCTAACGGTGAAACTCACCCGGATGGGCGAGTCCTCGGGGTGGGTCGCGAGTCCTGTTCCTGGCTGACCGCCGCAGGTAGCACGGGCATGGCATGCTCGTCCTGAGCATCCAGCATGACCCCGACATCATCAGGAAGCTGCGCCAACAGATCGGCGCCGCTCATCGCCTGCCATTCACACGGCCCGGCGAAACGTCCCAGTCGCTCTCGTGTCGAGAACACCAGCACCCACCGCCCCCGATCAGACACCTCCGAGACCAGCACCCCTGGAGAGACGGGACGTTGGCAGTACACGGTGGCCTCTGCGAACGCCCTCGTGAACGCCGCCGGATGCCGACGAGCGGCACGCACCATCCGCGCGACCCGCACGATAACTGGTTCGCGGTCAGGCTCATTCGGTTGCTCTTGGTCAGCCGCCATGTACTGGACCCTAAAGCCCGATACGCGAACACCGAACCCGGTGGTTCGGGCTGAGACCGCTCGATCGAACGGGACGCCCCGTTGTCGTGATCGACCGCGGCTGTCTGGTGTCGGGAGCGGCGAGTCACGATCGCGATCGTCACCGGCTCGCTCCGTCCCGGTGAGCGCGCAGTCCGACCGTGTAGACCTGCTGCTTGACTAGTACCTTGCCGCTAGGGCCGCGCAACGCGGGGAACACGACGAGCCGGATCGGTGCGTCTGGGATGGAAGTCTTCCACGGTTCTTGCCATGTGGGGTCGAGCTGACCGCCGGTGCGCGCTGCGAGGTCCCAGGACATGCCGGTTCCGTTGCGGATTCGGTCTTGAAGTTCTTCTAGCAGCCGGACGAAGTCATGCAACTCCGGCAGGTCGGCGGAAAGGTCAAGGCCGAGACGTGTACGGACGGCTCGATCTGGGGCGTCCTGATGATTGAACGCGGCGCGCACGATCGTGGACATGAGGCACGCGACCTGTTCTCCACGCTGGTCCAGGCCTTGTGAGCGACGGTGAGCTCGTGCGAACCGTTCGGTCACGGTGTTCAACTCGCGGAACTGCTGCACGATGTCCAAGCGTTCGGCGGCCTCTTGAGTGCTTGTTGTCCTGAGGCCACAAGCGACCGGGTCCGTGCCTTCGTCGCTAGGCAAGCGTACGGACAACGGCGGTAGGGTTGTTGGCAGCCGTGGCGGAGCTGCCGCGCTGGCGCCTGGCTCGAGAGAGAGTACCTCGGATTCGCCGTCAGCCGAGGGGACGCGGCGACGGCGTCCCCACCGGGCCAACGCGTTTTCGAGTGCAGTTCTCATGAATGCTGGCATGCGCTTCCTGTCGTGGTGCCGTGTAATGGCCGATGGCCGGTCAGCGCGTGCTGAACTTCAGCGTGGTCGGGTATTCTTCACCTGTGGCGTCAAGGACTGCGCGCACACGCAACTCAGTTTCACCGAAGCTGACGTGGAGGGTGACACTGCGCTTCTCCAGTTCGAGATGCATAGCCTCGGTAAGGTCGATCGTGAGGTCGCAGGTGGCGAACTCCTCACAGCCCTCATTGTCGACATACCGAGGCTCACGTTCCTTAGTGCGATAGAAGGTGAACGTCATAGCATCGTCGGTGCGCTCCACAGGCACGAATTCGAGCACCGTCGGTTTGTCTACCGGGACGATGTCACCGGCGTTGACGAACACGTCGAAACGGTCCCGGCAGAGCTCCTTACCCATCCCCGATCGGTACAGCTTGCCCAGAGGATCAGTTCCGTGCTCAAACGGCGCACAGATCTCCGTGCCATAGGTGTACTGCGAGCGTCGGGCGCGGACCTTCGGGTTGTAGGCGAACCTCACAGCGCCTTCGACCACGTCGACCTGCGGCTGGGGTGTCACGGCTACGACCGCACGGCCACGGAGGTACTCGCGAAGGCGATGGCGGAGATAACGGGATTGGGCGAAGCCACCGGCGAGCAGGACGAGGTCGGGTTTGTCGGCCGCGGTCGTGAGCCGGGTCAGGTCGGCGAGCTTGCGGTCGACGAGTTCGAGGATGTCCGGGATCACGGCGTCGAACGCTGAACGTGCTTCGTCAGCGGTGATCCAGATGTTCTCATCGTCGCCATCCTGACTGGCGTCGAGCCGTTCGGTCACCTCGTCAGACAGATGTTTGGCCAAACTCATCTTGAGGTCCAACCAGATGTGGTCGGTACTGTCTGGGGTGACCCGTCCTTTCTTGATTTCCCAGTCTCGCAGCAATTCCTCCAGCGCATGTGGGGCTACCTGTTCCAGGCGGCGGTATTCTTCCTGGCCACCCAGCTTGGGGACCAGCACCAGGTCCCGGAGCGCGCGGTTGACGTAAAGCGAGCCCTGAGCAATTCCTTCACGATCGATCTCGACCAGGTAGCCGTTGCCGTCGATGGTGTAGCAAGTGATATCAATGGTCCCGCCGCCGCAATCGACGACCATGAACCGCGACACGCCATCCAAGCTGCCCCGACGCCCGGGGTGCTCAGCCCCGACGTACTGGACGCCAGACACCTGGGCATTGTGCGCGGCAGCGTCCGGCTCCAACGCCAACAGCAAGCAGCCTTCTGTGCGCGGGAATCCCGCAGCGTGTGCGGCGTCGCGCATGATCTGCTTCTCGCGGTCACCCCACATGGCAGGGACGGTGACGCACCAACGAATTTCGTTTTCTTCCAGGTCAGGTAGGTGGGCTCGCAGCTCGGCGAGCAGGGTCTGATACACGTGCCGCAGGAATCCAGTGATCAGGCGTTCGGGATGTGCCTCATTGTCGGCGAGACCGATCTCGGAGTGCGAGGTCGCCCCAGGGTACGGCCTGGGTGCGAGGGACATCTTGAAGCCGTGCACCAAGCGGACCGGGCTGCCTGGGCGCCCGGCACGTGAGCTGGGCGCCTGCTGCACGGCGGAGTGCCCCCAGGCCAGAATCTCGCGGTCGTCCTTGACCAAGAGGGCCGTCATCGTCTTGACGTCTACCCCGATCCGGCTACCCGGCCACTGCTCGAATAGCGTGATGCGGCCTGGATCTGGCTGCCCCTGCTTGAACGGCGCCCACGCCGCTGCGGTCCCGTAAGTCCCGTAGTCGATGCCGACCACAGCACGGCAACTTCTCATCATCCACCCCTTCGAGCCAACGCGGCCCACCAGGCATCGCCGCGCAACCTTCGTCGAACGTGCGAGCGAAGAAGATAGCAGCAAGTAATTGATCATGTACTGGTGGTGCCCTGTGTTTGGGGAGCAAAGAAGAATGTGCCCGGCCAATCAGGGGCCGCGCATGTGCACTGGCCGGGGGAGGGCGTGCTGCTTAGAAGGCGGGCTGCTGGCGGGGCTTGCGCGGGACGAGTGCTGCGGTGGCTTCGGCGGTGTCGCGGGCGAGGTCGGGCAGGATGTGGGTGTAGGTGTCGGCGGTGATGGTGATGCTGGAGTGTCCGAGCAGTGCCTGGACTTCTTTCAGGCTGGCTCCGGCGGCGAGGGCGATGGTGGCGGCGGCGTGGCGGAGGTCGTGCAGCCGGATGGGTGGGAGTCCGGCGGCTTCGGCGAGTTCGTAGAAGGCGTCGGTGACCTTGGCGGGGTGTACCGGGCTGCCGTCGGGGTTGGTGACCACGAGGCCGGTCTCTTGCCAGGCGTCTCCTGCCGCGCGGCGCAGCTGGTTTTGGTGCTGCCGGTGTTCGCGGAGTGTCTCGGTGCTCGCGTTGTCCAAGGCCACGATCCGGCCGGAGGCTTCGGATTTGGGTTCGCCGAACTCGGCTTTCCATCCGATCTGGACCAGTGCGGCGGAGATGGTCATCTCTTGGGCTTCCAGGTCGGTTTCCCACCACGAGAGGCCGCACGCTTCGCCGCGGCGGAGCCCGCGGTAGGCGATGAGGTGGTAGATCGGGTAGTAGGGGTGCCCGTAGGCATGGTCGAGGAACTCGCCGACCTGCTCGGGCAGCCACACCATCACCCGGGATGGCTTCTCGTTGGTCTCCTCCCAGCGGCGAACTCGCGCTGGGGTCCACAGCAGCGCCTTGGGGCGTTTGCCGGAGGGCAGTTCGACGTAGGAGGCGGGGTTGAAGGTGATCAGCGGGATGGCTTTGCGGCCTCGTTTGGCGCGGATGGCGGCGTTGAGCGCGGCGCGGAGGGTGGCGCGGTAGCGCTGCATGGTGGCTGCGCTCATGAGGCGCATGCCCCGGACGCTGGCCTGCACCGTCGGGTCGCTGCTGGCGCGGGCTTCGATGATGCGGTCGTTGCGTTCGGCCATCGCGTCGAACATGCGGGAGATGTGGTCGATGGTGAGCTCGTCGAGGCGGTAGTGCCCGAGGTGCGGGGTGAGCCAGAGCCGGATGTGCCCGCGGTAGGAGCGGTCGGTGGCGCCCCGGATCTTTTTGCGACTGTCGATCCAGTTTTCCAGCCAGTCGGCGACGGTGGGCATGCCGTCCGGGTCGCGGCCGATGTCCAGGCGTTTGGTGACCTCCTCCGGGGCGGGGAGGGGCTCGTTGGCGCGGCGCGCGTTCTCGATGAGATCTCCGACGAGGGTCAGCTCGGCGGGGCCGCGTTCCTCGCCGAGCTGGACCAGTGCGGCGACATGGTCCAGTGCGGCTTGTGCTTCGGTCTGCCCGGGGAACCCGCCGACGCGGAGTGGGCGGCGTGTGCCGTCGGCGCGGCGGGGGAGTTCGGCTTGGTAGCACCAGCTGCCGTGCGTCGCGCTCCATGTGCCGTTGGGGCGCTTGAGTGTGGGGCACTTGGTGCCAAGCCTTTTGTCGGTGGCGGGGTCGACGCAGGCGCAGCGTTTGTAGGTACGGCCTTTGATCCGTTTCGAGGTGTGTCGGGCCATCGTGGATGTTCCTCTCGTCCAATCCGCTGGTTGCTGTGGGCAGCAGATATGGACGCTCGTGTGCGGTCAGAGAGCCAGCCGCTAGGACGAGGCTCTTTCGTCCAGCCCGAGAAACTCGACAAGGTGCGCGACGGCGACGACGTACCGACGGCCGATGCGGGTGGTTGGGACCGGGAAGTCACCGGACCTCGCGAGCTGGTATGCCTTGGTCCGGCCGATGCGGAGCACGCGGGCGGCGGTCAGCAGGTCGGTCGTGACGCCCAGCGCGTACAGACCCTCACGCGACCACGGTGGCGGTGGTGTGGCGTCCGCGCGCGTGTGGCTGGTGAGGTGCTCGAGATCGGGGATCGCGGATCCCTGCTGCCCGGACCTGGCGGTGTCGGGCTTGGGGTGACGGTTGGGTTCTCGGCGGTGTCCCCGGTGCCCCGTCGGGCGGGTGGCGGGTGTGCTGGGGCCAGGACTGTCCGGCCGGGCGCTCAGCGGCCCAGTGGGCGGCTCGCTGACGTGCCGAGCCGAACCGGCACGGCGGGCGGGGTGGCGCGGTGCCGAGCGTGTGGTGTCCATCGGACTGTGGCACCCCCTCCGGGTTATGCGACGAGGTCACGTGGCTGGGCGAGCAGGCGATGCCGCAGCGCGCGCCGGGTGTCGGTGGTGGGGTTTTGTGCGGCCCAGAACAGGGCGGTGGTGATCAGGGCGCGGTGGGCGGGCTCGTCGGAGAGCACCCATTCCTCGACGGGTCGGAAACGACCGTTCTCGTCACGGGTGTGGAGGGTTTGGTATCCGGTGTATTTGAGGTTGGTGAGGACACCGGTCACGGTTGCGGGTTGCCAGGTGTGGGTGTGGCCGGGTGGGGGGTAGCGGTGGGGGTTGGTGTTCAACCGCAGGGTGATCTGCTCGATATCGAGGCCGGTGACAGCGCGCCAGTAGAAGATGTCCTGTACGACCGAGGCTCGGCGCGGGTCCGGGGTCAGACGGGTGCGGAGTCGGCCCCTGGTCGTGCGGGTGCCGGACACGGTCATGGTCAGGTAGCCGTACGGGGCGCGGTGCAGGTTCCAGCCCTGCCGGATCAGGGCGGCGCCGGCGTTGTATGCGCGCAGGGCGGGATGCTCGTCGCCCTCCATGACGGGTGTGGGGGTGTGGCATGGGGGCGGGACTGGCTCGGCCATCGTCGGGGTGGAGCTGCTGGGGCGGCGGGCTGTGAGCCAGCCGCGTACGCGGCGCCACCAGTGCCGGGCTGTAGGGCGGGACGAGCATGGGGTATGTGGAATGGGCATGATGGTGCTTCTCTCCAAGAAGTGCGGGTCAAGGGGCGGTGCTGGCGAGCGAGGAACCGGACCTGCATCGGGTGGTGTCGTCAGTGGAGTGGAGGGGCGGGCTCGGAGACCCTTCGGTGGTGGTGAGTGGGCCGGAGGTGTGACCGTGTGCCCGGTTCCGGAGGACCGTTCCGGCTAGGCGGCTTCGCTGGTCGTGCGGGTGGGCTGGGCGCGGTGGTCGCTCGGGGGCGGGCAGCGGTGCCGGGTGGCGGCGCGGTGGGCCGCAGCGGGGCGCCGGTAGCGGCGATCCCAGCCGCAGTCGCGACACTGCACGCGGGTGCTCATGCTGCCCGTCCCCGAGCGGTAGGCTTGCCTGCACCGTTGTCGCGGCTACCACTCGGCATGCGCGTCCGGTCGGACGGCGACGCCAGTCGATGCCCCGCGGGCTCGAACGAGCGGCGGAGAACGATCACATCTTCGTGCGCGATTAGGTGTAGCGGCAGCCCGGCCTCGCGTTGTTTGCGGATGAAGTCCCGCTGGAAGAACGAACCTCGCGCGACGAGCTCGGTGTCCGCGACGCGGGCCAGCAGCGCGACGGACCGCTCCACCGGAACGAGTCCGGCAGCCACACCGCAGGCGAGGATCTGCGAGGGCAGGTTGATCAGTTCGGAGTGTTCTCGCCACGGTCGCACGGTGATGGCCACGTGCCCACCGGGACGGAGCACGCGGACGCAGGCGGCGAGGATGCGGGCGAACCCGGCCAGCAGGCGGTGATGACCGATGTTGGCCAGGTTGCCGCGATCCAGATGGTTGCCGTAGCGATGGTGGAACTTGTGCACTTTCCCGTCTCCGGCGGGGTCGCCAGCTGTGCTGACCTGGCCGTGCAGGGAGGGCCCGTAGGGCGGGGACGTCACGACCAGTGCCACCTGGCCCAGGTACTTCGGCGGGAGCAGCCTGTCGAGTTGTCGGGCGTCTCCGGTGATCACCTCGCCGTCGTGCTGGTGGCCGCGTTCACGGGCCAGCTCGAGGTTCGCACGCGTCACCTGCACCCAGTGCGGTTCGTACTCCACACCGATGGCGTGGCGTCCGGCGTCAATCGCTTCGACCAGGGTGGTGCCGATGCCGCACATCGGGTCGAGCACGAGCTCGCCGGGCCGGGTGTAGTGGCGTACGGCGTGCGCGGCCACGGCGGGCAGCATCTTGGCCGGGTGTGCGGTCGACTCGGGCACGAAACGGCCCTTGCGTTGCGCTGCCGGGGAGGTCTGCGCGGTCACCCAGACCGAGGTCGGCAGGTCCTCCGCCCGGCCAGTGCGGGTGGCGTCCGGCGTATCGGGGTCAGTCGGGTTCGCCTCTGCCTGGTGGGGTGCCGGCTCGCGCCCGGGGTGGTCGGAGTCGAGGGCGATGATGACCGAGCGGGGGATGGGCATGGTCAGCTCGTCGATGCCGCCGCAGGCGGCCACGGGGTCAGCGGCGGCAGTGATGGTGGGGCTGGCCTGGGTGTGCGGCATGGTGCACCGGTCTTTCGTCCTGGTGTGTGTCGTGGAGCGGAAAGGCGCGTCGAGGCGCGCGGGAGGGCGCGTCATCGGATCTCCGTCGAATCGCCGGGGTCGGCCTCGCCGCCGCCCGACTCCGGGGGCAGCACGGTGTGGTGGCCGTGCGGCTGGACGAAGACCAGCACGTCGCTGTGCGTGCGGGCGTGGGGAGCCGGCAGGCCGCGGGCGTTGGCGCGGTGTCGGGCGCGCGCGTACGCGGTCTCCGCGGTGGGTGTGCTGGCCGTGTGGAGGTGGCCGTCGCGGATGGGGGTGTGCAGCGCGACGATGTGTTGGAGGTAGAGCAGGTCGGCGTTCTGCCCGGCGGCGACCATCGGCCCGGTCGGATCGACCAGCCGACCGTGATACCAGTCACTGTGTGTGTAGATGGCGAGGACGCCGCCGACGGATAACAGGCGGGCCGCGGCGAGCGCGACCCGGTCCAGCGAGCCATCGCCGGCAGGGTGTGCGGGTACGGCGGTGAGGATGAGCTCGGCGGTTGCGGTCGCGTCGCCGGGTGCGATGTCCGCTGCCGTCTCGGCAGAGTGTGCTGGGGCGGTCGACGGCGGCAGTGTGATGCCGGGCGTCGAGCGCGGCTGGTCGGTGAGGAGGTCGGCCCAGAACGGTCGCGTCGCTGTCGTCGGCGGGCCGTGGTCGGTGGCGAGGTGGGCGATCTCGCAGTCGTGTCCGAGTGCCCGGACGGCCTCGCGTGCGGCGGTGAGTTCGTCCGCGTCCCGTGGTTGCGCCGGCGCGCTCGGACCAGCTGGGGTCGTGCAGTCCTCGGTCGGGGTCGGCCATGGGAGCAACTGCACCCGAGCGTCGGGTGGTGCGAAGGCTGCCACGATTGTTTCCACAATCGGCACCGGCCAGTGGGCGTGAGGGTCGATGGGGTCGGGCCCGCACGACCAGACCGTGGCCGGGATCGGTGGGATCGGCGCGGTCGTGGTCGTCGCGCGGGTCCGGGTGGTGGCCGCAGCGCGCCGCGAGCGTGTCGTCTGGCGGGTGCTCCAGGCTGGTGCGGGGGCGCCGGGGTAGGGCGCCCTGTCCGCGGTGCGGCGCGTGCGCGGGGGTCGGGTGGCGTCGCGGCGGGCCCGTGGGCGGTCGGCCGGGGGCTGCGAGCGCTGGGTCATGAGATGCCTCCTGGGGCAAGGGCGGCCGGCGGGGTGCTGGCCAGGGTTCACGCTGTCGCTGACTAACTCCGAAAAAACGGCCTCCCGGGGACACGGGGTCGGCGAAAAATTCGAGACGTTCACCGCGGACTCCGATCACCAGAATCAGGCATTCGAGGGGGTTCGACGGGAGTGGAACGAGAGTGGACCGTGCGTTCTGCGTCGTGTCTCCAGGAAGCCACGTGGTCGGCTCGATGTCCAGACAAGAATTTCTTCGCCGTCGCGGCTCGTGAGAGCGATACACGCCAAGCCTCCCGCGGGGTGCGTGCGTCACTGCTGCCTGACCGAACATCCGGCAAGAGTTCTTCCCTGCAGCTCGGAGGGTATTTCAAAGGTCAGCAAGGAGCGGGCGGAACGACAACACCTCCCACGCAGCCTGATGTTTGAGTGCTCACATACCAGAAGTTCGGGATGTTTTCGGTGCGCTGGTGAAATGATTCTGAGGCGCCGGTGAGCCGTTGTTGGTGCGCATGTGATGCGCCCTGGATGGCTTCCTCGTGGTGTTGCGATTCCCGCACCCATCTGGAGAACCGACCATGGATTTGTCCTTGCCGGAAAACGACCCGGACGCCGGTGTTTTCTCCGCTCGCCGCGGCCCCGCGTACTACGGCGACCCGGGAGTCTTCGATGCCGCGCGGACCACGTTCGACTGGCTGGTGACCGGCCCGCATCCGGTCACCCTCGACGGCCGCACCATTCCCGGCCTGCCACCCCGCCCCCTGCGGCTGGATGAACTCGGGCGGCTCCTGCTTGCCAAGGACTGCCCCCAGGGCACACGCGACGCCTCCTGGGCCCGATTGATCACCCGCTCCCGCGCGGAGGGCGGGGCCTGGACGGTGGCCTGTGTCGGGTTGGCGCTCCCGGTGCTGCTGCCGATCGCGGCCCGTCTGACCCGCCGCTTCCGCGGCGAGGTCCATGACATTCACGCCGCGGTCCTCGACGGCTTCCTCAGCGAACTTTGCCAAGTCGACCTGGCCCGTCCCGCGATCCTGGTGCGGTTGCGCTGGGCGGCCTACCGCGCTGGCTACGCCGCCCTGCGGGAGGCCCTGGACAGCCCGCCCCCGAGCAGCAAGA
Organism: Amycolatopsis aidingensis; assembly: GCF_018885265.1. Taxonomy (GTDB): domain Bacteria; phylum Actinomycetota; class Actinomycetes; order Mycobacteriales; family Pseudonocardiaceae; genus Amycolatopsis; species Amycolatopsis aidingensis. Next base: position 7,215,854 of record NZ_CP076538.1, on the reverse strand, counting down.
TCGGCTTCTGGTCGGCCGAGCCGCACCGCCCGAGTGGGCATCCCGACTTCGTCCTCGTCGCGGCTGTCGACGACGGCGCGATCACCACTGATGAGGCTGCGCTGATCGGCTCCACCCGCTTCGGCGAGCTGTCACTGACCGAGGCAGCCGAATGCCGCGGGCAGCACTACGAGGCAGCCAAGAAAGCCCGACAACGCGCCGAGCAACGGCTGGCCGCCTACCTGGCCGAGCAGACCCGCGCCACGGACGAACCGCCGACCACGGCGGACACCTGCGCCCCACGCGCGGGCTCGGCGACGGCGTCTCGGACGCCCGCGCACCCCGCCGTCCACTTGACCTCCACCCACCGCGTTCGACTACGCAGCGTCACCCGCGTGGCGCCACGACTCGCGGAAAAACTTCGCCGCCCGATGTCCCCCGAGGCCGCGAAATCCGGAGTTAGCGGACGCGGGACCCGACTGCCCGCACGGGCCCGGCACCACCGCTCGCCCCGGCCTGCCACGCGGCCGGACTCCACTCGGGAGGCCCGATCATGCGACTGACTCACCGCCACCCCCACGCTCGGTCCCTGCTGCGCCCACCCCCGCACCCGGACACCCGCCCTCGGCGACACCGCACGGCCCCGCCGACCCCAGGCACGAACACCCCGCCCCCGGGACCCCAGCGCACTGCATGCGGCGGCACGACACGTCGGGACGCTCACACCTCTCCTGCGGCCCGCGGGGTCTCCTGCCGGACGGCCCTGCGACGTCGGAGGCGTCGCTCACGCCTGCTGCTGGTGCTGGTGCTGATCGCCGCCGCGCTGGTGGTGACCGGCTCGGCCGCGTCGTCGGAGACCGTTCATATCGTCGCCTTGGCCCGCACCGTCGATGAGGTCTTGAACAACATCCGCAACTGGATTATGGGGATCCTTGCCGGGGTCGCGGTGGTGTTCCTGACCATCGGCGGACTGCGCTACCTGATGGCCTCCGGCGACCCCGGCGAGACCGAGAAGGCCAAAGGGTCGTTCAAGGCCGCAGGGATCGGATTCGGTCTTGCCGCGCTCGCGCCGCTGGTGGTCGAAATCCTCAAAGGCATCGTGGGCGGCGTGTGAATCATGTCCACACACCTGTCTTCGCACCCCGGCACGCCCGCCACCTCACCCGCTCCGTGCCCCCGGGCACGCTCGTGGCCGCGGTGGCTGCGCGGGCGGCGGTCCCGGCTCGTGGCCGTGCTCGTCACGGTGCTGGTCGGCGTGCTCGGGTTGGTCGTCTCCGCCTCTGCGGTGCCGGGCGCCCCGGCTGTCGCGGCGGGGGATCTTGCGCCGCAGCAGCCGCCCCCGCTGCCCCTGCCGCCGAACCCCGGGTGCGTGCCGGGTACCGGCGACCCCGCGTGTCAGGTGCCCCCGGGCGCACCGTCCCCCACTCCTCCGGAGACGCCGCCGTGTGAGGGTCCGAACTGCATCCCGCAGCCGGCGCCCTCAGCCCCGAACGCTCCGGGCGCTCTCCCGGCCAGCGGGCAGCAGGGCGACGGGGAGGAAGAGTGCGGCATCTTCCACCTGGGTGGCTGTGTCACCAACGCGCTCAACAGCTTCTTCCGCGGCGTCGTGGAGGACGCGCTCAACCCGCTGCTGGACCTGCTCGGCAAGACCCTGCTGACTACACCCGAGCCGGACTCGATCCCGAACCTGACGGGGTTGTGGACCGAGTCCTGGCACGTGCTGCTCGCGGGCTACGTGATCCTCGTGCTCGTCGCGGGGATGATCCTGATGGGCTACCAGACCCTCCAGACCCGCTACACGGTCAAAGAGATCGCACCACGCCTCGTGGTCGGCTTCCTCGCGGGAACCTTGTCGCTGTTCGTGGCGACCAAGGGCATCCACCTGGCCAACGCCCTCGCCCAGGCCGTGATGGGCGAGGGCCTCGACCCGAACACCGCGTCGACGGCACTGACCGACATGGTGCTGTCCGCGCTGCACGGCGGCGGCCTGTGGTTGATCTTCATCGGGCTCGCGCTCGCAATCATGATCATCATCTTGCTGATCACGTTCGTCGTGCGGGTGATGCTGACTGTCCTGCTGATCGCCGCCGCCCCGATCGCGCTGATGTGGCATGCCCTCCCCCAGACCGAGGGGATCGCGCAGGCATGGTGGAAAGCCTACGGCGGCGTGCTGGCCATCCAGATCGGGCAGTCGCTGGCGTTGGTCACAGCGTTGAAGGTGTTCTTTGTCCCCGGCGGGTTCACCGTGTTCGGCCCCAACCTCTCCGGGCTGATGAACCTGCTGCTGTGCCTGGCGCTGATGTACATCCTGATCAAAATCCCATTCTGGTGCCTGGCGCCGATACGCTCGGGCGGCCGGTCGCTCATCGGGTCGGTAGTGCGGGGGCTCATCGCGTACAAGACCATGGGGCTGCTCGGCGGGCTCGGGAGCACCGTCAGCGGCCGGGGCGGTGGGCCCGGCCGGCCTGGCGGTAGGGGCGGTGGTGCCCCAGCGGATCCTCCGGTGACGCGCTCGGGCCAGTACATGCTGCCGATGACGCTGCGCCGCATCCGCAACCCCCACCGCAACCGCACGACGCGGCGCGGGTGGGACGAGGCCGCACGCACCACGCCGTTCGCGGATCCTCGGCCGGGGCCCGGTCAGCTCTCGCTGTTCACCACCTCGCGCAGCGGCGACACGACCAAGGTCGGTCCGAACCCGCGGGCACTACCTCCGGACGATCTGCCGAATGCGCTGCCGAAGGACCAACTCGGGTTACCGATCACCGTCCGACGGGATGCCGAGCGCACCGGGCGACGGAGTCTGGCCGACGATCGCGCCGCCGGCCACCCGGCGCCGCCCCCGGTGCGCCAGCCGGGTCTGCTCACCCCTGACGGACGGATCAGCCGCCACGCGCGTCCCCCAGCACGCCTGCCCCGCGCGTTGGTCGCACCGAGCACGGGAATGCTGCCCATCCACCTGCGCCCCGCACCCGCGCACCCGACGCGGCACACGCTGGCCGACCACCTCGCCGACCCCGGCCGCACCACCCCGCCCAGGACGCCGCAGACCGGGCCGGGGCTGCTCACGCCCTCGGGCCAGGTCAACCGGGCCGCTCGCGCGCACCGCCGCCCCCCGCGGGACGCCTACACCGGCAACCGTCCGCTGGCCTCCGGCCAATACCCCTTGCCGCTCGGTGTTCAGCGGCAGCGCAAACCCGCACCGCCACCCGCCGAGCCGAAGCCACGGCGCCCGGCCGCAGGCAGGCAACTCCGGCTCCCGCTGGATCTGCCCCGCCGCCGGAAGTAAGCGAAGGGAACCTCTGCCATGTCCCATCCTGTTCGCGTTCCCGCCGACGTCGATCGCCCGGACCGCGTCCTCGGACCGTTGACGGCCCGCCAGTTGGCGATCCTCGGCATCGCCGGACTCGTGCTCTACGGCCTCTACACCCTCACCCACCCCGTCGTGCCGTTGCCGGTGTTCCTGATCGTGGCGGTGCCGGTCGGCATCAGCGTCGCGGTGCTCGCGCTCGGGCAGCGCGACGGCATGACCCTCGACCGGCTGCTGCTCGCCGCGATCCGGCAACGCCTGGCCCCACGCCGTCGGGTCGCCGCGCCGGACGGCGTGCGCGCCGCCCCGCCCTGGCTCACCGACGACCACACCACCGATGACCGGGCGGGCGGTCACCGTGCGGGGCAGCGAGCGCGCGCCGAGGGAGTGGCCCCGGCCCCGTTGGAGCTGCCCGCTACCGGCGTCAGCGAGACCGGAGTCGTCGACCTCGGTGCGGATGGGCTCGCGGTCATCGCCGCCTGCTCCACGGTGAACTTCAGCTTGCGCACCCCCGGCGAGCAGGAAGCACTCGTGGCCTCCTTCGCCCGCTACCTGCACTCACTGACGGCGCCGGTGCAGATCCTGGTACGGGCCGAACGGCTCGACCTCACTCCCCAGATCGCCGAACTCCACCACCGCGCCGGTGGCCTGCCCCACCCGGCGCTGGAGGCCGCCGCGCGCGACCACGCCGACTACCTCGCCGAGCTCACCGGCCAGACTGACCTGCTCCGGCGCCAGGTGCTGCTCGTGTTGCGCGAGCCGGTGCGCACCGGGCCCGGCACCGGCGCCCCACCCCGTGTCCCGTGGGGGCGCCGTGTCGCCCCGACCGAGGTCGACACCGCCGCGCGGCACGCTGCCGAGCAACGACTGGTACGTCGCCTGCACGAAGCGGTCGAGCTGCTGTCCCCGGCGGGGGTCGTGGTCACCGCGCTGGACGCGTCGGCCGCCACCGGGGTGCTCGCCGCGGCGTGCAACCCCGACACCTACCTCCCGCCCTCGGCCGCGCTGGCCGGGGCCGACGAGGTCATCACCAGCACCACCACCGTCACCGACCTCTACGGCCCCGACGACGCCACCGGCAGCCCGCGCGTCCGCTCCGGCTCGGCGACGTCCCCTCCCGCTGAGGGCGAGCCCGAGACACCCAGCGTCCGGTTCACCGTTCCCACCCGTCACGCCGCCGCGTCCGGGGCGGGTCCGTGGCTGCGCGATGACGAGGACTGGGACTACGACGACGAACTCACCGACGACGAAGACAGGTGAACCACCACCATGACCCGCACTCGTTCCCACACCCCCGGCACGTCCGCCTCCGCCGGGGCGTTCACCCCCGACTCGCTCTCGGTCGGCGCCCGGCATCTCGAGGTCGGCAACGAATGGGTGGCCTCCTTCGGGGTCACCGGTTACCCCCAAGAGGTCTACCCCGGCTGGCTCGCCCCGCTGCTGACCTACCCCGCCCGCCTCGACGTCTCCGTGCACATCCAACCGGTCGACCCCGCCACAGCCGCCAGCGGACTGAAGAAACAACGCGCCCGCCTGGAATCCAGCAGGCGGCACAACGCCCGCTCCGACCGGCTCGACGACCCCGATCTCGACGCCGCGGCCGAGGACGCCGCCGCACTGTCCCGCCGCATCGCCCGCGGCGAAGGCCGCCTGTTCAAGTTCGGGCTCTACTTGACGGTGCACGCACCGGACGAAGACACCCTCACCGAGGACGTGTCCGCCCTGCGATCGTTGTGCGCATCGTTGCTGCTCGACGCCAAACCCGCGACCTACCGGGCCTTGCAGGGATGGGTCACCACGTTGCCGCTGGGGCTGGACCCCTTGGGGCTCAAGCGCACCTTCGACACCGCGGCCGTAGCCGCCGCCTACCCCTTCACCTCCCCAGACCTACCCCCGACCGACCCGACCTGCAGCGCACCGTCGGGCGTGCTCTACGGCTACAACGTCGGCTCGGCCGGGCTGGTGCATTGGGATCGGTTCGCCTGCGACAACTACAACTCCGTCGTCCTCGGCCGCAGCGGCGCCGGCAAGTCCTACCTCGTCAAACTCGAAACCCTGCGCAGCCTCTACCGCCGGATCCGGCCGCCCCACGCTGACGATGGCGACGACGGCAGCGGGTGGGCCGCAGAGGGGGTCCAGGCGTTCGTGATTGACCCCGAAGACGAGTACGCACGCCTCGCCTCGGTCGTCGGCGGCACCTACCTGCATCTCGGCGCACGCGGGGTGCGGCTGAACCCGTTCGACCTCCCCATCCACACCAGCCCCCACGGTCGGCGGACAGCGCCTCAGGACGCGGTGAACCGGCGAGCACTGTTCCTGCACACCGTGCTTGCGGTCCTCTTCGGTACCGAGATCGTCGCCGCGGAGCGGGCGGTGCTCGACACCGCGATCCTCAATACCTACCACCGGGCCGGGATCACCCAGAATCCGCGCACGTGGACGCGGCCGGCCGCCACCGCCGCAGCCGACCTCCTCAACCCCCACACGCCGCATCCGAGTCCCGCCGAGGCGGTCTGGCTGCCCCTCGCCAGCGCACGAAAGAGCACCTCGCCACGGTTCGAGCTCGCCGACCTACCCGGCGCCTGGCCCCACCTCGCACCACCCACCACAAGCGCACCCAACGAGAACGCGGAACCCACCGGAGCCGAGGACGCCACAGCCATCCGCCGACTCCCCGCCCCCACCCCGATGCCGCCGCGGGCGAGCCCGAACCGGATCCGGCGAACCGACCCCTGATCCCGAACCGGAGGTGCGCACCGATGTCCGTCCTCATCAAGCTCGCCGCCGCCGCGGCAGTCGCGCTCCTCCTGCCGCTGGTGATCATCGTGCTCGCGGTCGGCGGCATCGCCTCGGTGTTCTCCAACTCCAGCAGCACCAACGCATGCGCACCGACCGGCGCCCCCACCACCAACGTGGCCGGATACGGACCCGAGCAAACAGGCCACGCCGCCACCATCGTCGCCGTCGGCAAACAGATGCACGTGCCCGAGTACGGGTGGATCATCGCCGTCGCCACCGCGATGCAAGAGTCCGGGCTACGTAACCTCAACTACGGCGACCGTGACTCGCTGGGCCTGTTCCAACAGCGCCCGTCCATGGGATGGGGCACCCCGCAACAGGTCACCGACCCCGGTTACGCCGCCACCCAGTTCTACAACCACCTACTCAAGGTGCCGAACTGGGAACACATGAGCGTCACCGCCGCGGCGCAAGCTGTCCAGCGGTCCGCCTTCCCCAGCGCCTACGCCAAACATGAACCCGCCGCGCGAGCCATCGTCGCCGCTGTAGGTTCCGGGAACTCGCACGCAGTTCCGGGAGATCATGGCCAATTCGTGAGCACATGCATTACTACTGGGACCGGAGACTGCGCCAATATCCAAGCACCGACCCCTGCGGCGATGACTGCGATCAACTATGCGTGCGGGCAGAGGGGGCTTCCGTACGTCTGGGGTGGTAATGGCACCGAGGACGGCGGATTCGACTGCTCAGGACTAACGGCCGCCGCCTACCGAGCGGCTGGGATCACCTTGCCCCGCACCGCCCATGCCCAGTTCCACGCCGGTCCGCGCGTGCCCGCCGGGCAGCCGCTGCTGCCCGGCGACCTGGTCTTCTACGGCAACCCCAACACCAAAATCCACCACGTGGGACTCTATATAGGTGGAGGTTTAATGATCGACGCACCGGACTTCGGGCAGGTGGTGAAGATCCAACCCTACGCACGCAAAGACTACGCGGGTGCTACGCGTCCAGCTGGTTTCCTTGCCGAGTAACGGGTTCCACCTCCCCGACACCAGCGTCGATCATAGCGGAGAACACTCGGCCGCCGGTGCCGACGAGCAGGATGCGCTGGGAGAACAATGGCGGGCTGGTCGCGTCGAGAGCGACGATGTTGTGATCACTGGCGAGTTCGAACAGCGCGTTGGTCACGTGACGGATGGTGGTGCGGTCCGGGTCGGCCTCGACCGACAGGCCCTCGACCCGGATCTCCAACACCTGCTGCGGCAGCACCGTGATCACGGTGCGCACGTGCGGCGGGATGCTGCCATCGTCGCGGAACTCGGCGATGTCGGCGGCCAGCCACACTGCGGCGGCCTCTAGGGCGTAGCCGGGACCGATCCCGGCGCGTGCACCCCACAGGGCAAGACAATCCACTATGGACTTATGGCGGGTCACGGCAGGACTCCTCCCAGCCGCCGGATCTGCTGTGTGGCCGAAGTTGCGCACCGCACAGCGGATCAGGCGCGGACGAAATGCGGGGCGGGATTGCGGGGCTACTGTCCACGCCGCGTCCGGAGCTCTCCGCGCAGGTCGCCGAGCGTGCGCCCGTCGGAGGTCCGTCGAAACGCGCCCCAGCCGTTCTGGTGGTTGCCCCCCAGTGCGGTGGTAGCACCGGTCGGGTTCGCGTACACCCTGCCGTCGGCGAGCACGAGCGCCCCGTCGGCCCGAATTCGGGCCGTGTGGCGTACACCGAGGTTGCGGCGATCCCAGACCAACTCCTCGCCCGCCGTGACCAGCCCGGCGTTCAGTAGTTCGGCGACACCGCCCCGTGCCCACTTGATCGGCGGGGATGAGATCGGCGGCGAGGCGGTCTCGAACCGGACGCTCGTCTCGCTGAGGTCGCAGTGCAGCCCCATGACGGCGGCGGCAGTGGGTGCGACGAGGCGGGGCCAGTGGTCGTCGAGTCCGCACCAGCGGCCGACACGTTGCCAACGGCCCTGGTAGGCCAGCAGCATCTCGATATCGGCGGCGTCGTCGCGGGGCAGTGGGTCGGCCGGGTGGTGCAGGCGTACGACGAGGTCCCCCTCGTACAGGTCATTCGCCGGGGGCTGCTGCGGTACCCAGTGCCCGGTGAACAAGGCCACCTCGCCCGCGCGGTCGGGGTCGGTGTCGCCGATGATGTCCACCGCCGAGACGAGCATCGCCCACACGTCGTCGGGGCACCGCATCGGCGGGGCACTGGACGCTGGGGCAAGGATGATCGTGTCCGGCGGCAGCCCTTCCCAAGCCCGTGTCGAGGCCTCGTCGTGTGGCTGTGACGCCCCGGCAGTCGCGTTGGCGGGATCGGACACGGGAGCGGATGGTGATGCGTCTACGGCCGCGCCGGGGGCCGTGTCGAGGGGGTTGGGGGTGTCGCGGTCGGTCGACATTGCCTATGCGCACCTTTCGGTCCCGGGTGTGGGTGGGCCTGCTGGCCCGATGTGTATGGACGCTTCGTTGCCGTGGATTTGTCAATGCCCCTGCGCGCGACACCGTCGAAATGGACCCGTGTGGCGCAGCAATTCCCAGCTCCACGCGAATGTGACCGGACCGCCATAGTTGGCGGAGAATGGCCACGGTAGTTGGCGGAGTCGTTGGCTCCTCTTTCAGGTAGTCTCGATCCGGCGCTCCGGGTGTGCCAGTATTTCGTGTTGTTGACCGGCCGGTACCAGGATGAAGGAACTCGGCGTCCGCTGCCGACTACGGTCCCCGCGTCCGCAACCGGTTCGGTTCGGCATCCAGCACATCCCCCAGCACCTACTACCGGAATGGCACACCGAACACCTCGCCCACATCACCGACGTCAAACCTCAACTGCTGCGCCGCGCCGCAGCGGTCCGCCTCGCGCTAATGTGTGTCGGCGGCTATGCCACCGAGGCCGCCGGACTCCTCGGAATCCCTTACTACACCAGCGAAAACGCGCTCGCCGTCGTCAAGCAGAAACTTCAAGGCCGAGCCGCCGACGCCTTCGACACCGTCATCCACAGCATCGCCTACCACCTCGACACCGCGACCACCCGGAGCGACTACGGCAAACGACGCGACGCGCTCAAAACCTGGTCATTCCCGCCCGACGAATGGGAAACCCTGATCGCCGGCACCGTTGTTGCGGGACCTGCGCGAGGCCCTCGCCACGGCCGGGGACCAGGGTGACTCGGTAGCGGCGGATCTGGCTGCGCGGCTGCATCCCTTCGTCGACGGCGCGTTCAAGGACCTGTTCGACGGGCCAACCACCACCACACCCGACGGGCACCTGGTCGTGTTCTCCCTGCGCGATCTGCCCGAGGAGTTGAAGGCGATCGGCACCCTGCTCACCCTGGACGTCATCTGGCGCCAGGTCAGCAATCCGGCGCATCGCAGACCCCGGCTGGTCGTGGTGGACGAGGCGTGGCTACTCATGCAACAACCCGAAGGCGCGCAGTACCTGTTCCGCATGGCCAAAGCCATGCGGAAGAAGTGGGGCGGGCTCACCGTGGCCACCCAGGACACCCCGGACCTCCTCGCCAGCGACCTGGGCAAAGCGGTCGTGTCCAACGCGGCCACCGTGGTGCTGCTGCGCCAGTCCCCACAAGCCATCGACGAGATTGCCGACACCTTCGACCTCGCAGACGGCCAACGGCAGTTCCTGCTCTCGGCCGAACGCGGCCAGGGACTGCTGGGGTCGGGCACCGAGTGGGTGGCGTTCCAATCCCTGGCCTCACCGACGGAGAACTATCTGGTCACCACCGACCCGGCTGAGCTTGCGGCCTTCGACGACCAGAACCCCGCGAGGGATTCCGGTCTCGATGAGGCTTATGTCGATCTCGGCCCCGAGGACTCCTCCGCTGCGCGGCCCCGCACGGACACCACCCGGGGCCACGAGGTCGACGCCGACGACGACGTCCAGGTCGAGCTCGACGCAACCTAGCTCGCCATCCATCTCCCTCGCTTTTTGTCCTTCATGGAAGGTGCGGTGCTCCATGTCTACAACGTTCTCTGGTATGCGACAGGGCTGGGTCGGAAACTACCTGCGTGACCCCGGTACCGCCGCCCACGATCTGCTGGTCGCCCTGCGCGAGTGGGCACTCGCATGGGGCCCAATCCTCACCCCGCTGCTGACACTCGCGGCGGCGGGGTGGATCACCGGGCGCCGGTGGTGGCGGATCCGCTGCCAGAACGCTCTCCAGCGGGACGCGCGATGCGTGACCGTGCTCGCCCCACCCACCGCGGATCCGGCCGGCGGGACCGCGGTCTGGTCCAACCTCGTCGGGCTGCTGCGCCCCGCCTGGAAACGCCTCGCCTGGGGGCAGCCGCACATCGCGTTGGAGTACGTATTCGGCGAGCATGGCGTCACCATCCAGCTGTGGGTGCCCGGCATCATCCCGCCGCGGCTGGTGGAGCGGGCCGTCGAAGCAGCCTGGCCTGGTGCACACACCCGCACCACCCCCGCCACACCGCCCCTGCCCGAACTGGCAGCCGGACGGCGGCGGATCACAGTCGGCGGGCAGCTGCGCCTGCAGCGCTCCGAGGCACTGCCAATCCGCACAGCCTTCGACGCCGACCCTATCCGCGGCCTACTGGGCGCTCCGGTCGGGCTCGGCCGCCACGAGCACGCATGCGTACAGGTGCTGGCCCGTCCAGTCGCGGGACGACGCGTCGCCCAGGCTCGCCGAGCGGCCCGCCGGGTCCACACCGGCTCGTCGGCCCGCCTGAGCGGCCGGATTCTCGACCTGCTCACCCCGGGCGGGCATGCCTCCCGCAGCGGACACACCACCGACGCTCGACGTATCAGCCAGGACCCGCAGACCTCGCTGGAGTACTCCGCGCAGAACAAGGCCATCGTGACCAAACAGCGCGGCCCCCAGTACGAGACCGCGGTACGGTACGCGGTCTCCACTCAACTGTCCGAGGACGCTCCCGACGGCGAGGCGCGGCAGGCGCGCGACGTCGCCCGCGGGCGGGCGCACGCCCTCGCCTCGGCGTTCGCCCCGTTCACCGACCACAACCGCTACCACCGCCGCCGTCTACGCCACCCCGCACGCGAGTTAGCCCGTCGCCGACTCGGCCGCGGCGACCTGCTGTCAGTGCCCGAACTGGCCGCGATCGCACACCTGCCCACCGACGCCGACATCCCCGGCGTCGAACGCGCCGGCGCCAAGGCCGTCTCCCCACCACCGGGGGTCGCCACCCCCGGCCCGGAGGCCAAACCGCTCGGCGTAGCCGACACCGGCCACGCCCGCCCCATCGGACTACGCGTGGCCGATGCCCGGCACCACCTGCACGTCCTCGGCGCCACCGGATCGGGGAAATCCACGCTGCTGGGCAACATGATCCTCGACGACGCCGACCACGGCCGCGGGATCGTGCTCATCGACCCCAAGGGCGACCTGGTCACCGACATTCTCAACCGGCTCCCCAAGCCTGCGGCGCAGCGGGTGGTGCTCTTCGACGCCGACTCCCTGCACCGGCCACCTTGCCTGAATCCATTGGAAGGCGGGGAAACCGACCGGGAGGTCGACAACCTCGTGTCGGTCTTCCGCCGTGTCTACTCCGCATTCTGGGGCCCCCGTACCGACGACCTGATGCGCGCCGCATGCCTGACGCTGCGGGCGCAGGAAGGCGTGCCGACGCTGGCGGACCTACCCAAGCTGCTGGCTAGCGAGGCATTTCGGACGCGAGTCACGGCGGGGTTGACCGATCCCGTGCTGACCGGGTTCTGGGAGTGGTACGACGAACTCACCGACTCCAGCCGTTCCCAGGTGATCTCCCCGCTCATGAACAAACTACGGGCCTTCCTGCTGCGCCCGTTCGTGAAGGAAGCCATCGCGGGTGGTAACTCCACAGTGGACATGACGCGGGTGCTGGATGAGGGCGGCATCTGCCTCGTGCGCATCCCCAAAGGCTCGCTCGGAGAAGAGACCACACGCCTGGTCGGATCGCTAGTGGTAGCACGGACGTGGCAGGCCACCACCGCCCGAGCCCGCGTGCCGCAGCGACGACGGCCGGACGCGTCTCTGGTGGTGGACGAGTGCCACAACTTCCTGAACCTCCCATACCCGCTGGAAGACATGCTCGCCGAAGCGCGGGGCTTCCGGGTCTCTATGACCCTGGCCCACCAGCATCTCGGCCAGCTGCCACGTGAGCTGAAAGAGGGCATCTCCACCAACGCCCGGTCCAAAATCTTCTTCAACGCTTCCCCGGAAGACGCGCGGGAGCTATCCCGACACACCGCACCCAGGTTGAGCGACCACGACCTCGCTCACCTCGGCGTCTACCACGTCGCCACCCGCCTCGTCGTCCACGGGGAAGAGGCCGAGCCGTTCACCATGACCACCACCCCGCTACCCGATCCAACCCCCGGCCGGGCGCGAGAGATCCGGGCAGTCATTCGTCGCCAACGCCGCACCACCACATCCGGCGCTGGCGGCGAATGCGTGGCACCCGTGCCGCCGCGCGGCAGCAAACACAACGCGGCCACCACACCGGCGTCGACTCCGGCCTCGCTCACACGACGCAGACCCGAGCCTCGGCCCCGCAAGACCGACCCACGCCGGACCCGCCCCTGACCGCGCAAACCGCGCCCACCCGCGGTTTCCCGCAGCACCTATCCACAGCCCTGTGAATAGAGGCCTACCTTGATAACCACCACCACTCAGCAGCACGCCCTGCGCCAACCACTACCTGGCCGCACCACGGCACGGGCGGCGAACTCGGTCGACCACCAAGCCGCCCTCGCCACCCGCCTCACCCACCGCGACCGGTGGATCCTGGCACTCCTGTTCGAACACCGCGTGCTCACCAGCCAGCAACTGCAGGACGCCGCGTTCCCCTCCGGCCGCTCAGCCCGCCAACGCTTGCGGGATCTCTACCTGTGGCGGGCAGTGTCCCGCTTCCAACCTTTCCAGCAGGTCGGACGCGCACCGATGCACTACATCCTCGGCCCCGCCGGCGCCGGCGTTCTCGCCGCCGAGTACGGACTCGACGTCAAGCACCTCGGCTACCGGCACGACCGAGCCATGAGCATCGCGCACAACCAACGCCTGGCGCACACCATCGGCGTTGGCGACTTCTTCACCTCGCTGATCGCCCGCGCTCGCCACCAACCAGCGGATTCCACCCGCGAGCCCTCCGAGGCACTGACTACGTGGTGGTCCGAAGCCCGATGTGCACGGCACTTCGGAGATGTGGTCATCCCCGACGCCTACGGCCGCTGGCGCGCCGCCAGCAGCGAGCTCGAGTTCTTCCTCGAGTACGACACCGGCACCGAGAGCCTGACCAAGGTGGCCCGCAAGCTGACCGCCTACGCCCAGCTCGCCGAAGCCACCGGAATCGCCACCCCCGTGCTGATCTGGATGCCCACCACCCGCCGCGAGGCCGGGGCCCGCGCCGCACTCGCCCGCATCCACGCCGCACTCGACCACCCCAACACCGTGCCGGCCATCCGCCCTCGGCTCGACCAAAAACGACCCAGCCACAACGTGAACTGCTCAATCCACAGCCGATGGCCGCTCATCAGCGCTGATCGGCCCCGAGGACACTGGTCCGAACTTCGCGAGCGCCTCCACCACTACGCCGACCGTCTCACAAACCTTATCGACAGCACGAGCGGCACTGCCCCTGCCTCGCCAACTAACGTGCCTCGTTTCGCCAACTAGCCTGCTTCGTCACATCGGACTATCCACACGAGACGGCGATCTTGTTTGGATTACCGCTTGACGTGGAGGGGGTAACGAAGCGTCCATAGTTATGTAGCCCGAACCACCGGATGCGCACCGGCGGGCCACGCCCCGGCCGGGGCATGACACCAAGCCCCTTCTCATGAACGGAGATGCGTCATGTCTCGCAAGACCAAGAAGTCCCACACCACCAAGCTGGCCCCGGTCGACCGTAGCCTGCGTGTGGTCACCGACACCGACGGCCTGGCCAGCGGGAAACCGAACTCTGATGACAGGGTCTTTGCAGCGCTGCGGAATAACCCGGGGGCGACAACCGCTGCCGTGGCCATTGCCGCGGGAGTAGGGCGTTCCACGGCCGCGAAGATTTTGGCCCGATGGGACGCCGAGGGCACTGTCACCCGGACGCCGGGCGCAGACCACCGGTCCCCGGACACCTGGACTGTCCCCTCCCTGGACGCCGATTGCACCGACGACGACCCGGCCACGATCAACGTGTCGGAGGCCGCCGCTTCCCCCTCGGTTGGGCCCGAAACGCCCCACGACGCAGCGCGCACCGACACGGAGCGGGATACCGGGTCCACGTCTTCCGAGACACTCACGGAATCGAGCGCGGCGCAGGACCAGCCCGACGGGGTCCCGGGCAGCACTACCTACGCTGCCGCGGACACCGGGGCCGACGGGCCGCCCACCGCATCGTCGGCCGACGTCACGCCCCCCGCGACGGGTCCAATGGCGAAGGAGCGGCTGGCCAAGGGTGCACTGCGCGGAATGGTGGAGGATTACCTCGCGGAGCACCCAGACGACAGTTTCGGCCCGACGAAGATCGGCAAGGATCTGAACAAATCGGGCGGTGCCGTGAACAACGCGCTGGAGAAGCTCGTGGCGGAGGGTTACGCGATCAAAACCTGTGAGGCTCCGAAACGATTCCAGTACAAGCGGCAGACCGCGGACGCCCAGTAGTTCTCGCTGTGTTGGGCCCGGTGACGCGTCCTCTGCGCGTGGCCGGGCCCGCGCACATGTACAGCTCACGACAGCGACCTGCCCAAACGACGGCACTTGCCACCGGGCAGGGTGCCCCGCCCGGTGGTGACGCGCTGATCGCCCACTCGTGCCGCCCCGCTACACCCGGCACCGGGACAGGGTCGGACGCGGGTGGTCGTAGCTGTCTATAAGTCTGCTACCGGGAGGCAGGTGGCCGGGTCGTGGTCGGCCTCGCCGACGGCATTGTCTCTGGCCGCCTGTGTCGAGCCGGATGACGCGGACGCCGAGCCCTAGCGGGTGGACACGGTCAGGTCGGCCATATCGGGCTCGGTGGACCGCGGAGCGTGCGGTTGACACGGCCGAGGACGTAGGCCAGCACGATGACTGGGTGACCCGGTATGCCGTGTTCACTTCCTCGTGCTGCGGTGCCCGCACGTGGGTCGACGTGGCGCTGCTGGTCTACCACTGGCTGGTTCCTGAACGCCCGTTGGTGATGCGCTGCGGCCGCCGCTACGACCACCGCAAACTACCCGGACGCGTGGGATGCGACTGGCCCGGGACGATCACCATCGTCCCGGACGACGACGGCACCACCCGGAGCCATCACCTGGACCGCGTGACCCTATCCACCCCCTGCTCCGGCGGCCGGGGCACGGGGCGTCGTCCTACCTGACAGCTCCCGACGGTGACGAGCTGGGATGCCGGAACCCGTGACCACGGCGGGCTTTTCGGCTACGTGGTGACGAGTTCGTGCAGCAGGGCGCGGGTTTCGGGGTCGGTGGAGTACAGGATGGTGCCCGCTCGTCCCCGGTGAGCAGCACGCGGTAGGTGCGGCGCACCCACCGGTCGAAGTCGGCCGCTGCCGTGCGGGTGAGGGCGTTGTCGCGGGTGGCGGCTGTGTCGGTGACCCACCGATCGCCCCGCCAGAGCAGGTCGGGGCTGAGGATGACGCCGCCGTGGTCGTACTCGAAGCCTTGCGCGGTGTAGATGCAGCCGACTTGGTCGGCACCGGCAGGCTCGATCGCCCACAGGGGGAGGGCGGCAGCCCGTTGACCGCGCGGTTGCCTTTCACACTCCACGGGCGGCGCCAGTCGCCGATCACGATGTCGTCGACCAACGGATGTCCGGGAATCGCGTCGCTCCACGGCCAGCAGTACCCGGTCGTTATCCGCGCGCTTGCCCCAGCTCGGTCTTCGCGCGCAGCATCTGCTCCAGCTCGCGGGGCTGTCGGCCACCTGCAGCTCGAACCCCTCCTCCACGTTCCACGGGGCCGGAGGGACCGGACCGGCATCGAGGCCGAGCAGGCGCCGGACCCAGGCGTCATAGCGCGGGCTGCGGCTGCGGTGCTGGCTGTCTAGCTGCACGGTCCGCACTGTGGCACCGCACGTGTGCGCGGCCGTCTCGATGTAGTCGCGGGTTCCGATTTGCCCGGGGCGGACCGCCTGGTCCTCGTCGAGCAGGAACACCACGACGCGGGCGGCGTTGAGCAGCTCCGCGGTTTGGGAGCGATCGCTGGGTGCGCGGCACGCAGGGCGTCGCCGAGCAGAGTCAGCGCGAGGGCGCTCTTGCCCGATCCCGCGCCCCCGGTGACCACCAGGGCCGCATGGCCGCCTGCTTCGGCGGCGAGGAGTTGGCGGGCGTGGCCGAGGGCGGCCTGCTGGTCCTCGGACAGCGCGAACACGTCGGCGTGGGTCAGCGAGCGGGCTGCGACGTCGAACAGCGAGTGCGCCGCGGAGTGCGATGGTGATCCGGCGGTCGGCATGGTGAGTACGTTCCTCCTCGCTGCAGGACCACGGAGGTCGCGGCCCAGGGTCTCAGGACTCGGTGGTGATCGTGCCCGGACGTTCGCCCCGGGCGAGCAGCGCCGGGCGGAGTGGTCGGTGACCAGGCCATGAGCTGCGGTAGCTCGAGCCAGGCGGTGTCGCTTATAGCGCTCGCCGACCACGATGCCCGAAGGGTGCTCGCGCAGCGCCAGCGCGGTGCCCGGGACTGTTCCCGCGACGCGCGCCGTGGTGGTCAGGGCGCAGGCGGATGTGGCGTCATACCCGTCCTGCACTGGCAGGTCGGCCAGCGCGGTCCAGCCGTGGCTCGTGGTGAGGCGTTCGGTGACCGCGCTGGACCCTGCCACCGAGTGCGGTTCCCGAATCCGCCGGACGTGCAGGGTGTCGGGGCCGTGGTGGTGGGTGCGCTCACGCTGGATGCCCCGACCGGGCTCGGTGCCCACCCTCCGGCGCCGTCGCGGTTGGGTGCACGTCACCCTCGGATGTCACGGGGACCGTCTGGAAGGTCCACTCGTCGCCGTCGATGCGGTAGTTCCCGTCCGTGTCGGGTTCGATGCGCCAGGGCAGGTAGCCGTCCAGGGCCCGTAGGTGCTGGTGGACGTGGACCAGGGTGTCGCGGTCGAAGTACACCTGCGGGTGGTCGTCGGGGAACCTGTCGTGGTTGCTGGTGCAGGTTGCGGCCACGGCCTCGGCGATCTCCGGCCGGAACACCGGGACCCACGGCGCTGCGGGCCGAGTGTCGATCCGGGCGGGGAATCCGCTCACGGGCAGGTTGCCGGGGTCGCAGGTGACCAGGGTTTCGCCCGGGCGCGGGTAGTGGCGGGTGGCGTCACGCAGCACTTCCAACTGGCGGTAGAAGCGGGCGCGGGTGCGGGTCGGGGCGGACAGGAACCAACAGCCGATCTCGCCGAGCGGGTAGCGGCCGTCCTCGCCGAGGGCGATCTCGTGGCGCTGGTGGGCGGCCTCCCCGGTGAAGACCACCAGCAGGTCGTCTTCGAAGCGGGCCAGCGGATACCAGTCCGGGTCGAGGGGGTAAACCAGGTTCAGCCACTCACACAGGGCCTCGGCGACGTCGCGGCGCAGCCGGGGCCGCACCCACAGCCCATGGTTGCGGCGGGATTCGACGACGGCGGGAAAGCTGACCTGGTGCGGCTGGGCGAGGGCGGCGGGCACGAATTCGATCCAGTTCTCGCCGGCGGCGAGGTCGGTGCCCGCGGGCGAGGCCGTGGCGGTGGTGAGCGTGCTCATCGTGTTTCTCCTTCAGCGGTCGTGTCGTGGTTGGCCGGGCGGGGCCAGGGACGCGTGGTGGGATCGATCCCAGGTGGCCGTGGTGAGCAGGCGGTTGAGGTCGGGCAGGCCGAGCCCGAGTATCCAGCCGAACTCCGCGCATTCGGCTTCCCCGGGCCACCGACCGCTCCACACGTCGTGGGGCAGCGGCACGACTCGGCGGGGCCGATCCCGACGTGGCGGTTCGGGCAGGCCGGGCTGCAGCGGTGTGGCGTCGGTGTCGGTGGGGCGTGTGGTCATACCGACCTCACGGCCTGGTCGTGGTGGTCATGGAGGAACTCGGTCCACTGGTGGGTCTCGTAGCTGACGTAGGTGTTGTGCAGCCGCACGTCGCCTGCGAGGAGTTGGCGGTGCGCGAGCACCAGTCCGGCTCCGGCGGTGATGGCCTCGGCGAGGCGCAGGTGCAGGCCCGCCCAGTCCAGGCAGCGTTCGTACTCGACGACGACCTCGGCCGGGATGCGCGTGCGACCGTTGCCCGGGTGCAGGGCGCGGGCGTGGGCGAACAGTTCCTCGGCGGTGGCGCAGTGTTCGGCGGCGCTGCGGCGCTCCGCCTTGCCGTCCTTGTTGGCGGCGGTCGGTTCGTGTGGTGTGGTGCTCGTTGGCATGGAGTCCTCCGTGGTTGTCGTGCGGGGTCAGTAGGCGGTCAGCACCGCGTGGGCGTGGCGGTCGGCCAGCACGGGGTGAGTGGTGTGGCGTTCGTCCTCGGCGATGAGCACGCGCACGCCGAAGCGGGGGCGGGCCGCCGTCGGGGTCGGTCCACCCGCAGAGGGCGGGCAGCACCGAGAGGGCGGGCGCGGTCGCGTCGGCGGCGGGGTCGCCGTCGTGGTAGCCGAACACCTCGAGTTCCAGGTACCACCGTCGGTTCGTTGGCGGTGATGGCGTAGCGCAGATGCGGCGGGATTTGCGCACGTAGCTCGACGAGCTCGGCGGGTGCGCCCGGTCCCGGTGGCAGGGTGAGATCGGCCAGGATGTGTAGTCCGAGTTGGTGCAGGTCCGGGTGGCACGTATTCGCCCGCGCGCACCGACCACCGATCCCCGCGCAGTGCGGTCCACGCCGTGCTCGCGTCGAAGGCGTGGGTGTAGTCGGTGCCGTGGCGACCTCGGCGGCGCGCAGGAAGACGTCCACGAGTTCGGCGAATTCGTCCGCGGTGCGGGCGCGATCGATCTCGTCGAGGCCGTTGCAGGCGCAGGTGCCGAGGTGGATCGACCCGAGCCACTCGGCGTCCGGTCCGCGCCCGAGGTAGAAGTCGTGCGTTGTCGCGAGGCTCATCGGGCGTCACCGCCGAAGGTGGGTATAGTGGTGGGTTTCGGGCGCATCAGCGGCATCGGCACCGAGGGCGGTGCGGCCGGATCGCGAAGCCACGCGTAGATGTTTGTCTGGGCCGAGCGGGTCGTCGCCCTCGGGGAACTGCGGGTCGTGGGGATCGATGCGGTGCCAGGTGACCCCGCCGCCCACGGTGACGAACACCGCGCGCGGTGCCGGGTCGAACACAATGATCCAGCTGCTGTCGTGGCTGGTGTACCACGGCCATGGCCAGCCGAGTTCGCGGCGATACGCCTGGCCGAGGCGTTCGTCTTCCCACACGCCGAGGGTGTCGGCGACCGCCGGGCGGAAGGTGCTCTCGTCGGTCGCGGCCAGCGCCAGCCGCGATGGTGGGACGGTGAGGAAGTTCTCGGGGCAGCACTCCCCGCGTAGGGAGCCGAGCCAGTTGGCGTTCTCGCCACGTCCGAAGTAGAAGTCGGTGTAGCTCGACATGGGTTGTCAGTCCTTACCGTGGTGGCGCGTACGAGTCCCGAGTCAGCGGGTCCGGGACGCAGGCGTAGGGGTCGGGTGGTGGGTACGGCTGCGGGAAGCGGTGGTGATCGGCGGCCTGGTCGCGTTCGGTGGCGCGGCCGAGGATGTAGGCCAGCACGATGACCGGGGTCCACGGTCCCGGTAGCAGCATGGCCAGCACGGCCCACATGAGTCGGTTTTTCCTGTCGTGCATGGGTTGTCCACCCCTTTCCACGGTGCGGCGACGGGGCAGGTGGTCAGGTGAAGGTGGGAATATCGCCTAGCGTGCCGACGACCTCAGCCACGACGGCGGCACGTCCATCACGGCGAACACGGCGTAGCCGCCGAGTTCGGTGTTGGCGGTGGCCGCGACCCGGCTGTGCAACATGGCCTCGCAGCGGCCGACCTGCCACCTCTCGAACGGCACTCCGGACGAGGTGAGCAGGCTCCACGCCGTCGGGCAGTACAGGCGCATCACCTCGGGCCACACGTGGTCGGGCACGTCGGTCTGCCCACAATGCAGGGCCGCGACCACCGCGCCGGTTGACGCGAGACCGGTGAGCACGTAGCCCCAGTTCGGGTCGAACTGCTCGACCGGTCGGCTCCGCTTCAGTCGTTCGGTCAGTGCGGGCAGGATCGCGCCCGCGTCGGGCTCAGCGTGGCGGTACAGGTCGGGGGGAATGGGTATGAAGGTGGTCATCACACACCGTCCTTCTCGGCTGAATGTCATGACAGGCGACGTGACGTCTCCTGTCCTGGGAGCGGGGTGGGGTTGCGGTGTCAGGGCTGGTAGCTCGGGCACCCGTGCGCGTGCTGGTGGTCGGGCTCGTACTCGTGCGGGGTGGGGACGGGGTGCCCGGTGGCCAGGGAGTCGAGGAAGCGACCGAGCGCGGCGAGTTCGGAGGCGTCAGCGCGCGGCACCTCGCCACCGCACTGCGGGCACGGCGCGAGCACGCGGAGATCGTCCACGGTGCCGCCGAAGGAGGTGAACCGGTACTCGTTGCCGTCGTCCGCGATCGCGACACGGAACCACCGCCATCCCCCGTGTTCCCGGTCGGGGTCGTCGGTGACCGTGACCGTGTGGAGCGCCACCCCGAACGCGACAGTGATGTCATGGGCAAGCGCGCGGCGGATGAGGGCGCGGTGGTCGTCGCAGGGGCGGGTGTCGAACGCGGGATCCTGGCGGCGGGCACGGTCCAGCGCATTGGCGACGCGCGCGGCCAAGGTTTCTGGTGTGTGCGTGATGGTCATGATCGTTCACCTCGTCACGGGGCAGCGGGCGGATGGGATTAGTCGAGGAGGATGCTTGCGGCGCGGTTGAGGAGGACTTCGGCGATCTCGCCGAGTTCGGTGGCGCAATGGACCCCTCCCCGGTTGGGCATGGTGGTGGCATCGATCCACTCCTCGGGGTCGTAGGTGGCGAGGTGGGTCCACGTCCTGTCGGTGGCGAGAACCTCGGCCACGGCACCCGATTGGAACGGATAGAAGTCGCGTTCGACGCGTGCCCGTATGCGGTATCCGCCGATGCGGGCGATGCGGGTGTAGGTGTAGCGGTGCTGGTTGCAGGTGGCGCTTTCGTCGAGTTCGACTATGCGCTCGCGCGGCGCTGCGGCAGCGGGGTCGTTCATCACGGACACGTCCTTCGGTTGTGGTGGTTGCGATGGCCGGTGGGTTGGTTTCCTCGGGGTCGGGTGGTGCCCCGCCCCGAGGCGGTGGTGGTTCAGCGGGTGGCGCGCAGGGCGGCGGTGGTGGCGTGCCCGATTTCGCGGGCGGTGGTGGTCGGATCGGCGAGCCGGTGCGCGGTGTCCCCTCGCACTAGGTCCGTGTCCAGCCACGGCCTGCGCGGTGTCAGCCACAACACGGCACACCCGGTGGCGCGCAACCGTTCGAGGTGTTTCTGCGCGTTGCGGCGGTAAACAGGGTCGACGATGTCGGTGTCGGTCACGATGACCAGCAGCCGCGCGGCGTCGGTGCGGGACAGGTTCAGGGCACCGTCGAGGGCGCTGATCGCGCGGTCCAGGGCTTCCACACCATCGCTGGCGGCGAATTCCGTGACCTCGCGTGGCGCGGTGCCGGGGTGCGTGATCGGGCGGACGGTGTGGCCGAAGATCACGGTGGCGGTGGTGGCCGGAACCTGGGTGTGGTGGGCGGCGTGGCCGAGAATCCAGGCGGCCGAGGCCACCGGTCCGGCGAAGGCACCCATCGAACCGGACACGTCACACGCGATGCCCAGCCGTAGCGGCGGGGTGGGCACCATTTTCCGGGTGGTACGGGTGAACGGTTCAGCGGTGGGGATCACGCCCGCCGCACGTTGCGCGTCGGCCGCCATCGCTCCGCGCATCCGCAACCGCCCGGGAGGTGTGGCCGAGGTCGTTTTGGTGGCGGTGCGATCCCGGACTCCCGCGGTGTCCAACGCACGGGCGAGGTCCCGCGCGGCGGTGCGTTCGGCGTCGGTAGGCGGGCGCGTGCCTGCCGTGCGGGTCCCACCCGAACGACCACCACCCGATGAGAACACGGTGCGCGCGTCGCGGTCGGCGGCCTCGCGGGCAGCGACCTCGGTGGCCTCGGCTTCCATCCGTTCGGTCACGGGGTCGGTGGGTGCGGGCTCACTGCCCACTTCGGCGGCGATCGCGCCCGCCGCTCGGGCGACCACCTCGGCCAGCGGTGACGGGGTGCCGTCGCCCGGTTCACCGTCGCGCGGGTCTTCGGGGTCGGTGCCGATCACCTCGCACCAGCGGCGTCCGAGTTCGATCATGGTCTCGGCGTCGTCGTCGGCGGTGCGGTGCGCCGCACGCCAGATATCGCGCAGGGTGGCCAGGCTGTCGGTGCCGAGGATGTCCCGCACCATGCGGGCGACGGGGGCGGTTTCGCGGGTGTTGAGTACCCCGCCGTCCACCCGTGCCAGAAGGAGCGCGGCAGCGGTTGCCGCGCTACGGGCGGACATGGTGAGCGCGGTGGCGGGGTCTTTCGTGTCGGTGTCGGCGAGGATCAGGTTGATGGCGCTGGCACGCAGCCAGTACCGGTCCCCCGGGCGGCGTCGGAGCTGTGCCGCTTCGATGCGGGACTCTTCCAGCAGCTCTGCCGCTGCCGCTGCCCCGCGCGGCGCGTCGGCGGGTGCGCGCCACACCGTATGGGCGGCGTGCGCGCACTCGTGGGTCAGCAGACCCCACGCGGTGCGGTAGCGCTTGCGGTCCCCGATGCGGTGCGGGGCGACCGTGGCGGGGTCGACCCCCTCGTCCACGTGGCACCCATCGACCTCGATGGCTGCCAGGTCGGGGAAAAAGCACGCGGGGGCACCGTGTCCCGCCCCGGGGGCGACGGTGACCACGAGGTCGTCACGGTCGGCGATCGCGGGGACCTCGTCGCCGAACGCGGCGGACAGGGCCAGCCATCCGGGGGTGGTGGGGAATACGGCTGTCGGTGTGGCGGTGGGTACGGCTACGTGGGTGGTCATCGTAGTGTGTCCTTTCGGGATGATCGCGGGCGGTGGTGGTAGGTCCCTTTAGAATTGGGCTCCCAGTGATAGCGGCGCGATGTCGGGGCCGAACACGTTGCGCACTGTTTCGGCGACGATCTCGCGGTCCTCGTCCGGGGCGATGCCGATCAGGTTTCCGGCGGCGGTGGTGATGCCGAGCGCATCGCTGATCCTGTGGAACGCGATCAGTTCACGCAGCTGGGGCGCCCACCCGATCTCGCCCTTTGCCTGCCGTTTGGCCAGGTTCCGCGCAGCGCGTACCGCTCTGGGCTCGATTTTGAGCCGGGTGGCGAGGTCGTAGTCGGTGGACACGTGAATCTGCGCGGCGAACCGCGACGACAGCGCGTCGGTGAGGACCGCCCCGTGTACCCCGGGGTTGTGTCCTGCCACGACGTAGAACCCGGGCGCGGCGTCGACCACTTCCCCCTTGTGCGCCTTGATCGTGATCTGGCGGCGTCCGTCCATCGCGGGGTACACCACCGCGAGGACGGTCGGCGGTATCAGAGTGGCGTCATCGATGAACAGCGCACGCCCTTCCCGCATCGCGATCACCAAAGGCCCATAGGCGAATTCATAGCGCCCGTCCGGTGTTTGCGTGTACGACCCCACGAAATCGTCGACAATGGTGTCGCTGTCGCCCTGTACGGTGACGATGTCGTCGAACGCGGCCTCCACCACCGCCGTCTTACCGGTACCGGGTGGGCCGTACATGAGCGCGGACACCCCGGCCTCACGCAATCGCCGTAGCGCGGTTACGTCCGACAACCCGGACAGCTTGCGCGGGTGGTACATCTGCCCGTTCGGGCGGCGGACCGGTCCGGTAACCAGCGCGGGCGCGGCGGGTGGCGGGGTGGGTGCCGATGGCGCGGCGGTGGTGGTGTGCGGGGCGACGGCGGCGGTTTTCGGGGCGTCGGCAGTGTTGTCGGTCGCGCGGTAGGTGACCGGGTTCGTGCCGACCTTGGTGGCTTCCCCGCGCGCTTCCAACGTGGCTAGCGCGTTCCCGACCGCCCCGGACGAGTGCCCGAGCGTGCGGGCGATCGCGCCCGGAGTCAGTGTGGCGGTCGGGTCGTGGGCGAGCTGTTCGGCCACCATGCGCCGCAGTTCGCCGTTGCGCAGTCGGGTTGCCGCGCCCGGGGCGGCGGGCGTGGTGCCCGTGGCCGGAGTCGTGGCTGGCGTGGTCATCGTGTTCGGTCCTTTTGGTGACGATTGGATGACGCGCGGGATTTCGCTGACGTGACGGCTAGTCGTCGGACCACACGGCCGCGCCCGTGGTGGTCAGCCATTCCACCGCGTGGTACTCGCCCATGACGGGAAACTGGGCACCGTAGGCGTCCACCACCCGCCACTGATCACCGCGCACGGCGTCGGCGGGGTAATAGGTTCCGGCAAGTTTTCCGTCGGGGCGGGTGACCACGCCGTACAACAGCCGTTGCGCGTCGGCGGGATCGACCACCACACCGGTGACCGTGCACCCGTTTTCGGTGAAGCGGCGCACCACGATTTCCGGCAGTGGCGCGGGGGCGGCGTCGGGATCGGAAACGTACACGGTACGCGGGTCGTTGGCGTTGTGGTTCACGGTGTGCCCCTTTCGGTGTGGCATGTGCGCGGGTTACGGGGTCAGTGGGTGGCAGTGAATTCGGCTTCGGCGGCGTCGGCGTCCCGCTGGTGGGCTTCGGCGGCAGCGTCGGCGGCGTCGGGGGTGGTTGGTTCGTCGTTCCACCCGCAGTAGCAAAACGCGGTGGCGGTGCCGTCGTCGTTGGTGGCGGTGTCGGCGTAGCACATAACGATCCCCATTCGTGAATTGCTGGTTTCCGGCTTCCCGGGTAATGATTTCGCACCCGGGGCGGGTGGTTCGTTTGCGGTTTCCGGCTTTCCTGGTGACACAACAAACGTAACTCGACACCGGGCGCCGCGCAATAGTTTCCGGGGTCGATTTCGGGGGATTTTCGGCCGCCCTTCGACGTGAGCGACGCGCATTTCCCGGACGTGTTTGTGCAGGCCAGGCGATTCCGGGTCGACCCGGAACGGGTGTGCTGGCCACGAGCAAGACCGCGGATAAATACGGATATTTTTAAGAACCGGAAAAGGGAAATGAGGGGTGGATGAGGTGAGTGGAATGCGGTGGTGAGCACTGGGGGCACGATGACGAACTTGCGTGACACCGCCGCTGTGCCCGATGTGATGACCCGCTTGGTGTCAAGCGTGTCTGGGACACCATTGGATCCCCTGTCAGATGCCCTACGCTGCGGAAACGTCGAGCAAAGGGGGATCCGACTTAGGCGGATACCGAAAGACGATGTGTATCGGCCGGGGCATTGGACCCACAGCTGGCAGACACGCTCCGCGAACCCAGCCGCAGGGATGGTCGCTACGGGTACTTCGTCGGGCAGTGGCCGGTACGTGTGAGGCTTCCGCGTGGCTCGGTGTTCGCTGCTTCGTGCTGGGGCGGTCCGTGGCGTGAGCGACGACCTGCGTGCCGGTGTCGCTCCTTTTCTTTGCCGCGGGTCAGTTTCCCTCGTGGTGTCCTTACCCGACTTTTCCGTTGCGCCGTGGAAAGAAGGACACTCATGATGCGTCGGCGCGGGAACGTGACAGGTTTCGAGGTGGTGCGGGCGCACGGGGATACGTTTCTTTTGCTGCAGGCGTATGGTCGTCACCAATGACGTTAGCATCGCCGGCGACAAAGAGCCCGTGGTCGATCGAGTTATTTTAGTTTTCTCCATTGTAGGTAATGGAGCGTTATCCCCCGGAGTGATGGTGCTCTGGTCACCTGCGGGGCCGGTCATCAGGTTCCGGGTCAGTGAGGTCGGTGTGGTGTTCCCGTAGGCGCCGCGCAAGGTCGACGGTCTCCGGGGTGGGGGTGGTGTCGATTTCGGCGAGCCGGGTTTCCAGCAGGCTCAGCGTGCGCGAAATGGCCTCGTGGCGGCCCAGGGTGTGCTGCAGGCGCATGATGTCGCGGTAGAGCAGCTCGTTGTGCGGGTCGAACGCGCGCGCGATCTCCAGCAAGTCCAGCGTGTAGTCGGGATCGGTGCGTACCCGTGCGCGGGCGAGGGCGGCGACCGCGTCGAGCGCGTCCCGTCGGGTGCCCTCCCGGGCCGCGGTGAGCCAATCGGTATCGAACCCATCGGCCAGCGGGCCGCCGTAGCGGTCCACGATCTCCTCGTAGGCCGCCAACCGGTCGAGGTCGGTGGCGGCGGCGCGGCCGCGGGCGACCGCATCGGCGAAGGCACGGTAGTCGGTCTCGACCAGGGCGGGATCGAGGCGGTACTGGTGGCGCCCGGTGAGCACCAGCTCGGTGACCGTGCCGTCGGTGGCCTCGCTCACGGCGCTGCGGATGCGGGAGAGGACGGTGCGCAGCACGGCGGCCGGCCGCTGGGGGACGTGCTCGTGCCACACCGCGTCGACGATCGCGTCTCGGGATACTCCGCCGGGCTGCACGGCCAGGAACATCAGCAGCTCCAGCAGACGCGGTGAGAACCCGGCCGAAATGTCGTACAGGTGCTCGGGCCGGGTGAGATCGGGCCGCCAGGCCAAGGTGGGCGTGCCGAAGGCCGACAGGAGGATCGGCGCCACCGTGGTGCTCGATTCCGCTGCGTCCGCGCGGCCAGCCGCACCGCCGGCTGGCGGGTCGGTGGTGGGATCCGGATTCGGCGAGGGTGCGGGCGTCGTCTCCTCGTCTGCGGGGGCGGTGGCGCCGCTGGTGATTTCCAGGCCAGTGTCGTTACGCTCCGAACCCAATGCGGGCTCCGTATGGTCGACCGGGGACACGGCGGGGGCAGTGCTCGGGGGTTGTGGGGCGCGGTGCTGGCCCACATCGCGCGGGCGGTGGGTGGCCCCGACGTCGCGCAAGAGCGTGAGCAGGTCGCGCGTGACGGTGTCGGGCAGGGTAAATGCGCGGCTGCCGCGCAGGGACTCGCCGAGTCCGGGGTCGGTGGCCGAGATGATCCCGGCGGAGGTGACGTAGGCGGTGACGCCGGGTTGCCACTGACCCAGCAGCACCGCCGCGACCCCGGCCTGACCCCCGTTGTCCAGCAGGCCCTGCAGCCGCACCCGCTCGTCCTGACCAACCGATGCGCTGGCGATCAGCACCAGCGGAGCGGGTGAGTCCGCGTCGGCCGGTCCCTGGGGCGGCGCCACATGGGGCTCGAGCAGGTCGAGGCCGGTGGCCAGGTCGTCGACCACCCGCACCGCGGTGGGAAGGTCCTCGGGCCGCGCCGGGACGCCGAGCAGGCAGGCGAGGTCGTCGGCGGGGATGACCAGGGTGGCGGCGGGGTGGCCGGTGAGCATGGTCAGCACGAGGGCGCGAGCAGCGGCATAGCCACCGGGCCCGACCAGGCCGAGGCCGTGCGCGCGGGCGAGGTCGAGCGCCAGCAGTTGCCCGCCGGCCGCGGCCGAAGCCTTGCTTGCGTCCGAGTCGAGGGTGCACTCGAGGGCGATCTCCGGGGCCGCGACCGACCGCGAGCCAGGCGCCGCTGGCGTTGCCCGGCTGCCGACGACCCGACACGTGGTGGAGGACAGGACCCGCACCGATCCGCAATGCCGGTGCGGGGCAGCCGTGTCGCCGCCGTCGTCGGCCGACACGCGCGAGGTCCCGACAGACCGGTCGAGCTGGGATGCCTCGGCCACTAGACCTCGGTCGTCGTCCTGGTGTTGGGCCTGCAGGTGCGCCAGGCGCAGCTGGTAGACCACCGGCGCCACGGGAAGGTGATCGTCACGGCGCCCGCTGCCGGGCCGGTAGCGGGCGTTGTGGCGGCGCCGCAGCAGGAGCAGTGCGGCGCTGACGGCGGTGGCTAGGCCGAGACTGACAAACACCTCGGTGCCCCACGACACACCCCCAGACGGTTCCGCCGCTGGCCCATCGGCCGGGTCCGCGTGCGTGGCTGCCGGTGGCCCAACGGGCGTGTTGGCGCCCGGGCTGTGGCTCTCG
Organism: Amycolatopsis aidingensis; assembly: GCF_018885265.1. Classification (GTDB taxonomy): domain Bacteria; phylum Actinomycetota; class Actinomycetes; order Mycobacteriales; family Pseudonocardiaceae; genus Amycolatopsis; species Amycolatopsis aidingensis. The sequence goes on along the minus strand of NZ_CP076538.1, from coordinate 7,187,928 downwards.
GAGGGCGGGGGCGGTGTCGAAGGCACGGGCTCCCGCGGAACCGACGGCGGAGGTGCTGGGTGGGGGACGGGCGAGTCGGTGTCCGGGCCGGGCTGGGTGCTGCTGTGAGTGGGGAGGCGGAACAGATCGCCGGGCTGGATGAGGTGCGGGTTGGTGAGAACACGGCCACCTGGCTGGGTACTGCCCTGGTTGAGCGCCCAGATCTCCGGCCAGCGGCTCCCATCACCCAGACAGCGGTCGGCGATGCGCCACAACGAATCGTGCACCCCGTTCTCCGGTAGCCTCGCCCGTTCTGTCCCCGGTGGCGTGTCCTCGCCGACCGCGCCCGCGGAGGCGGACCGTGTCTGGTCCTGCGCGCCCGCCGCCGCGGATGCTCCGGCGCCCCCGATAGCCGGGGTGTGCCAGGCGGGGGCGGTGGCCACGATCGGGCTGAAGGCGTGACCGGGAGAACCGCCGGCCGTTGCGGCGGGTGCCGCGGTGGCGGTGCGGCCGAGGACGGCCACCAGCAGGGCACCAATCAGGACGGCGGCGACACGGCGCAGCGGCCCGCTCTGCCGGGCGAGCTCGGACCAGCGGGCACCGCGGGCCAGCTCGACCGCGCAGGCGAGCACATCGAGCACGAAACAGAACCAGAGCAGCCAGGCCAAGCATGCCAAGGCGTCGAGCAGGAACCCGGTGGACATGGGTTGCAGCAACACCACGGTCAGCTCGTCGGTGCTGGGAAGGTGATCCGGCAGCGGCCAACCGATGTAGCGCACCAAGACCCCAGGCAGGGCGACCACCACAGCAAGCAGGACGGCACAGGCAAGCCCTCCCCGCACCACCCGGCAGACGAACCGAAGCACGACCCATACCCGTCGGACGTGGCGAGCCGTGACCGGTGCCCGAGCGCGGCGCGCGGAGTGCACCGTCAGGTCCCGTCTGCCGCGCCCGCGACCTGGGCGGGCGCGCCCGATGGGATCGCGGGTTTCGTCGCCGGGGATGTTCGGCCGTCCCTCACCGGGGCGTGCGCCGTGGCCGGTGGTGGGCCGGTGTCACCCTTCTTCCCGCTCTTGACCGGGCGCTTGCGTGTGGTGCTGGCGCGAACCGGCTTCCGATTGGTCAGCCATCGGGTGAGCTCGGCGGCCGGGACGTCGGTGAACTGCGCGAGCTCGTCAACGTCGATGACATCGCTGTCGGTGGCAAGGGCATCGCCGAGTTCGCGTTCGATGGCACGCAGTTCCTCGGCAACCGCAGCGCGGCGCTGCGCGAGTTCGCCGACGCGCTTGGCTGCGGCGGTTCTCCTGGCGCTGCGGGCGGCGTCTGCCTCGGCGACACGGCGCTCGATCTCGTCAGTGGTCGCCATCTGGAACTCCTTACTGTCGGAAACCGTGGTTGACGTCAGCGATCCCGGCGAGCCGAACACTCGCCCGTGGCCAGAAGTCGTGGGCGCGGCCCGGGTGAGGGGCAACTCCGTCAAGCGCGAAATACCGTGGGCCACGCAACCGGCGGCGTGATCGAATGTGTCGGTGACCGAAGACTGGGCTCAGCAGCGTCAGCAGAGAGAGGCGGCACGGCGTGCGGCGGTGATGGCGCTGCCCACGGTCCAGGCCCGCCACCACGCGCAGCTCGTGCCGCCACAGCAGGGCGATGTGCGGGTATCCGCGTCGGTCGGCCCATCGGGCGAAGTGGTGGCGTTGTGGTCGGCCGGGAAGGACCTGGCGGCGTTGACATCGACCACGACCCAGCCGGGATGGGCCACCTTTCCCGATCCCCAGGCGCCGCGCCCAGCCGCGGCACGGGTGACCGTGCATGCGCCGGACATGGCCATCGCCGCGCGGATTCCCAGCCTTCCGCTCGCGCACCCCTCGGTGCAGCCGCTGCCCGACGGGCAGGTCCTGGTCGTGGGCGCCCGGTGCCGGTGGCGGCCAGACGGCCCGGACCGCAACGCGATCGTCTACGACTCCACCGGAACGGTCCTGACCGAGCAGACCCTCGGCGACGGCATCGAGCACGTGCAAACCACCCGCGGAGGCGAGATCTGGGTGGGCTACTTCGATGAAGGGGTCTACGGCAACTACGGCTGGGGCGACGAGGACAGTGAGCCCCCGGTGGGGGCATGTGGGTTGATCCGGTACTCCGCGGCCTTCACCCAGGAATGGCGGTACCCCTCGCATGTCGACAACACCTGGGGCGCGATCAGCGACTGCTACGCACTCAACGTTGCCGACGACACGGCCTGGACCTGCTACTACACCGACTTTCCCATCGTGCGGATCCACAACGACACCATGACCGGATGGCACAACGACATTCCTGGGGCCAAAGCCCTCGTCGTAGGTGGGTTCCGCATCGCGCTGTATGGCGGTTATGGGCCCGACCACGACAAGCTGGTCGTAGGCATCCTCAGCGGCGATCGGCTCCACGTCACCGGCGAGTATCGGCTCGTCCAACCCGACGGGCGACCAGTGCCTCCGACAGCGCACGTTGTCGGCAGAGGTCCCGACCTGCACCTTGTCGTTGACGACAACTGGTGGCGACTCGACCTCGACGACATCCCCGCAGAACCGCCCCGCTGAGCCGGACGGGAGCGTGGCGACTGGCCGGTTCGGGTGGGAGCACCCGCCGATGGGGGATCCCCGGGCGCCTCCTGAGGCGTGACCGATGCCATCCACGTCAGTTCCCGCCCATCCCTGCTTCAGGATCCGCGAACCCACGGTCTTCGCCGGTGACCCCGCGCTGCGGGTGGGCGGCGCCCCGCCCGTGGGTGGTGATGTCGTCAATGCCGACCAGCGACAGCAGCTGGGTTTTATAGGTGGCGGTGACCTCGACGGTCACCGTGTCCCCGGCGACCGTGACGGTGCCGGTGGCGCCCACACTGGCCAGGTACCGCTGCGCCAGGTCTCGCGCCAGCGCTGGATCGAGGCGCACCACGTCGTGGGCGCGATAGGTGGCGAGGTCGAGGGCTTGGGCGGCGGCGCGGGCGGCGGACTCGGCTTGCCCGCTGGCGCGGACCTTGCTCGCCAGCGCGACGCCGCCGTCCAAGCTCAGTCCGGTCAGGGCGAGCAGCCCGATCAGCAACGTGAGCACGAAGGCGGTCACCCGGCCGTCGTCGGCTCGCCACCAGGCGTCCCACCCACGGTCGTTGCTGCGGGGGGTCATGGCCTGGCTCCGGCTCGGCGCTGGGAGCGGTGGGTGTCGACGACCTCGCTGGCGGTCGATTCCAGGGTTTTTCCGCCGGGCACGCCGAGCAGCAGGGCTTGGCCGAAGTCGACGGTGCAGCGCACGCGCACGGTCACCGCGCCGGCGGGGGCCAGCGTGCCGGACATCGTGGTGGTGACGGTGTGGCACGCCAGATCGGCCTGCGCGAGCGCTGCTTCGGCGGTGTCGCGTGCGGCGGTGGTGGCGGCGGGGGTGCTGCGGTGTAGCGTGGCGGCGCGGGCGGCCTGGTGGGCGGCGTCGTCGAGCCGCAGCCGCGCGTCGACGCCGCGGTGCACCACCACGGCCAGGAACAGCAGCAGCATGACCAGCAGCGGGGCCACCAGCACGGCTTCGGCGGTCACGGAGCCGTGCTCGGCTGCCCACCACCGACGCCACCGCGGCAGGGCGAGGTTCGGCGCGGGCCGGGTCACGGCAGGTCCCCGTCTGATTGGGCTCGCCGCCGCAGCGCCCTTCCGGCCGACCGGCCTCGACTGTGGCTGTGGTGGGGCAGGACGTGGCGTGGTGACCACGAGGAGGGCGGCTGTTCCCACGGGAACGCTCCGGCGCCGGTGAGGTCACGGGCAGCGGTGATGTGGGCGAACACGGCCTGCGGCCACGCTTGCGCGGCCTCGGACAGGCCCCGAACGTGGTCGTGGCCGGGCAGCACCGCGAGGGTGCTATCGGCGCGGGCGGCCAGGTCGATGTGCCGCAGTTTCGCCTCCCACGCCCGGGTCGCCACGAGGCAGCCGTGCACCTGCCGCGCCACCTCGCCCAGCCCGTCGTCGACGACGGTGACCGCCCGGCGCGCCGCGGTGGCCAGTTCGCCGGCCTCGGACTCGGGATCGGCGGCGAGGTCGTCGGCGACGCTGCGGGCAGCGCGCGTGCGGTCCAGGCAGCACAACGCCTGCCACACCACCCGATGCACCTCACCGCACAGCGCGGGATCGATCCACGCGCGGGCCGGACTGCGGTGCAGCTCATCCACGCTGGCGATCAGGGTCCGCGCCACGGTGCTAGCGGCGCCCAGATCGGCGAAATCGCGGCCGCGGAAGAAGAACGCGCCCCGGACGCGATCCAACCGGCACGGACTCCCCGGGCCGTGGCGGTGGTCGGTGAGCACGCGGGTGGCGCTGTACCAGCCGCCGACCGCGCTCGCGCCGATCGCGAGGATCCCGGCGCTCAGCGCGAACACCGCGGTGAAACCGCTCGCTGACGAGGCCGCGAGCACTGCTAGGACGGCCCCAGCGAGTCCGGTGAGGACGATCCGCGGACGCAGCCCAGCGCGGACACGCTCGCCGCGCCACTGCGACTGGGAGATATCGGGATTCAGCAGGAGGGAATCCGGCCCGTCCGGAAACAGTGCCGCACGCACCGGCGTCACCCCGTGGTGCGGGTTACCGTGTGTCATCACGATGTCCTTTCGGCCAGGGGCGGGAATCGCCGCGGCGGTCACCGAGCTCAGGGCGCGGTGTCGGGCACGAACCGTTCGACCTCACCGAACGCTTCGGCGTGCACGTGCAAATGCACGCCGGGTAGGACCGCGGTGGCCTCGCCACGGACACTTACCGACACCACGGCCGGGCTGCGGGAAACGGTGATGTGGGGCTCGCGCAGGGGCCCGGCGGCGAGGTCGGCGAGCAAGCGCTGCCCGGCCGCCTGCCCGGCGCTGGTGGTGCCATCCTGGGTCCGTGCCGCGGCCAGTGCCTGGGAGGCGGCGGCCTGGGCGACGTGGGTGGCATGCGACCACACGGCGAACTGGATGATCGCCAGCAACGCCAGCAACAGCAGCGGGGTGGCCAGCACCAGCTCGACGGTGACCGCGCCCCGGTCTCCGCGCAGCGCGCCCCGGACACGCTCAGTCACCCGGCGGGAGCGAACGCGCATGGATCTGGCGAGCATCCTCAGCCCCCGAGCCCGAGATCGATCGAGTTTGCCTTAGCCGTCAGTTTCGCCACGATGATCGCGATGATGGCGATCGCGGCGATGGCCATCAGGGCGGTCACGATGACGGTGGTGGTGATCTCGCCACGCTCCGGGTCGGCGCGCAACAGGGAACTGCGTGCGCGTGCCAGCGCCCAGAGGGTGTGGATGCAGTGCCACATGATGATGCCTTCTTTCCCTTGTGGTGCGATGCCTTTCTGAGGACAGGATCGATCTGAGGTGAGTTACAGTCCATTGAGGACCTGGATCACCGCGGGGTAGGCGATGAATCCCAGGAAACCGAGGAACAGCAGCGTCACCGGCAGGGCCATACGTTCGGTGGCGGCCTGGGCATCGGTTTCGGCGTCAGCGAGCTGGTGGATGCGCAGGGCGTGGGCTTTCGCGGCCAAGGAGGCGCGTACCCGGGCGCCTTCGGTGCCCGCCAGGGAGATCGAGGCGGCGAGTTCGGACAGCTCGGTGATGTCGAGTTCCTCACCGAGCTGGCGCAGGGTGTTCCACGGGGTGGTGCGGGTCAGCTGCGCGGCGTGCAGCGCGCGGCGGATCTTGTCGAACGCCGGACCCTGCCCGACGGTCGCGGCGTCACCGAGAGCGGCCTCGACCCCGGCCCCTCCGGCGAGGGTGATCCAGACCAGGTCGAGGAACGCCGACAGCGCCTCGCGGAACTCTCGCCGCAGCCGGGTGGCCTTGGCACGGACGTCGAGATCAGGGGCCAGGAAGCCCAGTACGGCGAGCGCGAGCCCGGCCCCCAGCGGCGCCTGCGCCCCCAGCGACAGCCCTGCCAGGGCCAGGAGGGCTTGCAGCAGCCACGGCGCCAGCAGCCCGGCCACGGCGAGCAGGGCCTTGGAGGCCAGGTGGGTGTCGGTGCCGCGGCCGGTGACGCGCAGATCGGCCTCGATCTTCGCGCCGGGCAGGCCGAGCATCCGCAACCCCGGCACGAACAACCGGCCCCAGGTCCGCACCCAGGCGGCGTCCGCCGTGCCCAGGATCGGCGCCGCCGGCGCACGCGTGCTCACCCCGGCGAGGCGGTCGCTCAAGGCCGGGCGAGGCGGCAGGACCCAGGTCAGCAGCAGCCACAGGCCGACACCCGCACCGGCACCGAAGACGAGAGCGGGAATCATGCGCGCTCACCTCCGCCGACCGTCGCCTCGCCACCGTCCGGCGCTGCGGTCACGCGGGGGGCGTCGAGGGCTAGCGCCCGTGTCTGCCTTCCGCTGGTGGCGATCCGGGCGAGCCAGGCGAACCCGACGGCGAACAGGCCGCCGATACCTAGCAGGACGACCTGGCCGGCGGCGGTGTTGTAGACATCGAGATAGGCGCGGTTGAACACCACGACCCCGGCGGCGAACGCGAGGGTGGTGGCGACGATGACCCGCACCGACGTGCGGGTCCGTGCCCGGCCGGTCTCCACCCGCATCCGCATCGCGGCCTGCCCGCGGGCGGTGCTCGCCAGCGAGCCGAGCAACTCGCCGAGCTGGCGAGCCTGGTGCTCGGCGGCCAAGACCAGGGCAGCGAGCACCAAGTCCGCGGTCGCGTCGTCCAGCTCGCGCGCCAAGGCCCGCAGTGCCGGCGCCAGGCGCTGCCCGCCTTCCAGGCGAGCGGCCAGCGTGGCGACCTCGCCGCGGATCGCCGCCGGCGCGAACGGCGCGGTGGCGAGGATGGCTTGCTCGAGCCCGGCCGCCGCGGACAGCACGTCGCGCAGCATCTCCGTCCACGAGGCGATCGCCTCGATCCGGGCGACCCGGTGTTTGTGGGCGCGGTCCGGGCCGACCAGCCGGGGCAGGAACCACACCGCAGCGGCGGCCAGCACGGCGCCGACCACCCACCCGGTCACCGCCCCGGTCAGCACACCCGCCCCGACGACCACCGTCACGCGCAGCAGCGCACGCCGGTCACCTACCCGGCCACGCACGGCACGCAGCCAGCCCACACCACGCCAGGGGGCCAACACCGCCACGGTTGGGTACCAAGCGGTGATCAGCAACAGACCGACGACAGCGCCCAGACCCAGAGCGGCGGCCACAACCGTCATGGTGTCGATGCTCATGGCGTCCACCACCCCTCCGGGCAGGCGAGCAGGTCCGCATCGAAACCGGCCGCGACCAGGTCGTCGAGGGTGTCCGCGCGCAACGCCCCGGCCACCGGCACGGCACGGCGATCCGGGCCACGGCGGTAGACCTCGTTGGAGATCACCGAACCGGCCTCGGCGTCGACCACCTCGCGGACCGAGGCGATCACCCGCGTCGCGCGGTCGGCAGCACGGTCCAGGTGCACCACGAAATGCACCGCCGACGCGACGAGCAGCGCGGTGGCCTCCAGCGGAAGCCGCTCCGGGCCCTGCGCGGCGTAGGAGGCAAGCCGAGTGAACGCGATCTTCGAACTGCTCGCGTGCAGGGTGGCCATGGAGCCGTCGTTGCCCTGGCTCATCGCGTTGCACATCGGGATGACCTCGGCGCCGCGGATCTCGCCGACGATCACGCGGTCCGGCGACATGCGCAGCCCCCAGCGCACCAGTTCGGCCTGGTCGATCGCGCCCTCGCCCTCCACGTTGGGCTCGCGGGACTGCAGGGCGGTGACGTCGGCGTGCAGCTCAGGGTCGAGCCCGAGGCCGAGCTCGAAGGCGTCCTCGACGGTGACGATCCGCTCCCGTGGGTCCATCTCCGAGGCCAGTCCCCGCAGCAGCGTGGTTTTCCCGGCCCCGGTGCCGCCGGTGATCAGCACGTTCTTGCGCGCCCGCACCAGCGCGCGCAGGAACCGCTCCAGCCCGACATCGAGTGTGCCGCGGCGGCGCAGCTGCGCGAGGGTGGCGGTGAGGTAACCGTGCCGCCGGATCGTGCACGCCGTCACCCCGCCCGCGGTCAGCCCCAGCACCGCGAAGAGCCGTTCACCACCGGGCAGTTGCAGGTTCAGCGCGGGTGAGCCGCGGTCGAACCGGCGCTCCTCCGACGAAGCGCGTGCCGCGAGCGTGCGGATCAGATCGGTGAGCTCCTTATCGGACGCCGCCACCGGCGCGACCTGAGCCCGGCGGCCATCGTTGTACTGAACGAACACCCGGTCGTAGCGGTTGACCGCGATCGTCTCCACCGACGGATCGGCCAGCAACGGCTGCAGCCCGCCCAGGCCGAACACCTCGTCCAGCACCTGCTCGACCACACGCTGCTCGGTGGCCGAGTCCACCAAGGCGCGCCCGGCAAGTAACTCGGCCTCACTCTGCGCGGCGACCGCGGCATCGAGGACCTCGCGGCCGATCTCCCGGCGCCGAGCGAGACTCAACGAGCCCTCGCCGGTGCGGATGGCGGCCTCGACCCGGCCGGGCAGGTCTGTGGTCAGCACCTGCCGCAACCGGGCACGCAGCCGCTGCTCGGCATCACCCCCACCGTCGGGCGCGGCGGGAGGCCCAGGTGGATGGTCGGTCCGGGTCATGTGGGTGGCTCCTTCCCGGCGATACTGGGCTGGTGGCCGTTGCGATGCGGCTGACCGACCTGCGGTGGCGTGCGCACCGGGGACAGCGGGTGAAGTCCCTGCCCAGGCGGGGGCATCGCGCCGCCGGGCTGGCGCACCTGCTGGGCCGTCACTCCCGGCACGGCAGCCGCCGCGTTCACCGACGGCAAGGCGGCTGGGGCAGCAGGTCCGGCCAGGGCTCGGGCGAGGGCGGCAGCCTGGCGGGCGAGGCCACCGTGGCCCTGGCGGCGGCCTGGCGGTGGCCGGTGCCCGGCCAAGGCGGCGGCAGCGGCCGGGTCGTGCGGGATCCGGCCAATCGCGGGCACACCCAACTCGCGCTGCACATCGACGGTCGGGTAGCCGTCGCCAACGAGCAGTAACCCGGGCCGCGGGGTCCAGCGGGCCAGGTCACCCAAACGCGCAGCGGTGTGCGCGAGATCCTCGGCGTGGGTTCCGGTCACCAGAACCAGCGCGTCCGCGCGGCGCGCGATCACCTCGGCCGGGGACCCCGGATCGACACGACCGCAATCCGCCAGCACCACCACCCCCGCATCGCGAGCGAGGGCGTGCACCAGTGACCCGCCGGGGGTCGTGGCCAGGATGGCCAGCGCAGCGCGGGCATGCGCCCCGTTAGGCGGGGCCACCAGCACACGGACACCACCGGGCAGGGCGCAGGTGTGGTCCCACACCACCGCAGGATCACGGGTGCGGCGCGCGGCGGCAGCGAGACTAACCAGCCCTGGTATGGCAGGAAGGCGGAACCGCATCGCCAGATCCCCGCCGGCAGGATCGACCTCGGCAACCAGACGGCGTGTGCTCTCGGCGTGCGGCCACTGCGCAGCCAGCGCGACGGCCAGAGTGGTCACTCCCGGGGAACCCTTCACCGAACACAAAGCGATGAGCATCAGCGGCCACCGCCCGCGGGTTGCATCACCAGGGCAAGCTGCCCGGCCGGGACCTGCGCCAGCTGAGACGCTGCGCCCGCGTCAAGGTCTAGCGACACCACCGTGCTCTGATCCGCGCCTGCAGGCGCGACGCCGACGATCGTGGCGTGCCAGGACGTACCCGGCCCTCGGCGCTGCGCGGTGGTGGCCGACGTTCCCGTCCCGGTGGCGGCCGTGACAACAACCGTCACCGAGGCTCCAGCAGTGAGTTCAGGAGGAAACTGCCCAGGCTTCACGCCGACCGCGACCACCGCCCGACCCACCGCCGGGATCACCGCACTACCCACGGCATCGGGGGCCAGCAGCGCTCCGGGCCCGAGGCTAGTCGCCATCGGACGGCCCACCACGCTGGCCACCTGATCCGCCGGAATCAACGCCACGCCCGGCGCGGCGGAAACGTCGACGCTGCGCAGGTCCGCCCGCGTCAGCACGTGCCCGACCGTGACCGGCTTCGCCAACGCCAACATCGGCACCCGGTCCTGAATGGTGGTGGTCCACCACACCGCACCGCCGACGCACACCACGACCAGCAGCACGCCCGCCACTAGGTACGGCAACCGATGACGCCTCCAAGCCCGCGGCACAGGGGTGGGCTTTCCCTTCTGCCCCAACCAGGCCGCCGATCCCGACATCTCGGGCCCGGTCTCCGGTGGGGTGGTGTAGGTGTGCGTCACGATCTCCTCCAGGCAAAGCTCGACCAAACCCCGCATTCCCTCGGAATACGCGGAAAGGAAAGGGAATTCAGCTGTGGAAAACCGGAAACCGGTTAGCGGTTACCGGTTCCGAGTGCTTGGGCCTCGGCGACGCGCAGCGAGGCCGATGCGGTGGTCGTCATGTCCGGGAACGTCCCGCCCGTGCCGGCTCCGGACCAGGTCACTGTCCAATGAACCGTGGCCGATACAGCAAACGTCGCCCCCGGTGCGCGGGCCGAGGACCGGTGATAGGTGTGCCCGCAATCCGGTGAAGCCGCCCGCGGATTTCCACCCGCAGGGAACGGGGTGCCCGGCCCGGCGCAGGTGAACTCGGCACCATCTCCCATCGACCACGACACCGATGTCGGCCTCGCCACCGCCGTTACCGACACCCCCGGCACCGACGCAGTCGCCGACCGCGTGCCCCAACTGCCGCGCTCCAACCACAACCACGTCGGTAGGCGCACCAGCTGTGTGCCGGCCGGGTTTGACACGATCCGCGGTGACGGTAAACGCAACTGTGACCGGGCCTGCTGTGCCAACTCCTCCGGCGACGGCAACGCCGCCGCCCCCGGCTCCTGCCCGTCCGCAATCCACACCGGCGCGCGATACAACCCATCCCGCACACCTGGCCCCGAACACCGGTACACATACCAAGCACCGCCCTCACCCTGCGCCCGCATGCGTCCAACGGCCGTACGTCCCTGGGCAGGCCACGCCACCGGCTGAATCCCGCCCGACCCCGGGCGCGATCGCAACGCCACCGTTTGGACCCCATTGGCCGGAGGCTGGTAATCACTCCGGATATATGCACAATCCGCCCGGCTAGCATCACCCAGTACCCGATCGCCCGGGCTCTGCTGCGGACCACCTGGGGAGTGGGACTTTCCCTTCCCTGGGTTCACCGGCGGGGCCTGTCCCGCGCGCGGCGGAGCACCGCCGCGTTTACCGGCGCTCAGATCACAGGCGGGGTTCCCGCCTTCACCGCAGTTGACATTGCCCCAGCCGTCTGCGTGCGCCGGCAGGACGGTGAGCAGTAAGAGGGTGACCGCGATCCCAGCTGTCGGCCATGTTCGTCCTAACCGCATGATCCGACCTCGTGAACTGCGAAGGTGGTGACTTTCCAGGAACCGTCGACGGCCTTCTTGACGAGTGCCTCGATGTGGCGCCGTCCCCCGGGGCCGTCGTTCGCGGGCTCGCCGCTGTCGACCCGGTACTTCAGCCAGTTCGTGGAGTCGCCGCAATCCGTGATGTTGATCGTCGTGGGCGCGTGGGGTGGTTCCACCGAGCTGACTTCAGGGTGGTTGACGGGTTGGCCTCGCGTGACCAGGCCGTTGTAGTGGTCGGCGTACAGGCTTCGGGAGATCGTGACCAACGCTTCACCGGTAGCGTGCCGCGCGAGTTTGGGCGACTTCCAATCGGAGGTCGTCGCTGCATCAGCCATGTCGCGCCACATCCCCATGTAGGCGGCGATCGCGTCTTGTTTCGCGATCTCCACAGGGGAAGCGGGGGTGGTGGTCGGGTTTGGCGTCGGCGAAGGCTGAACGCCCGGCCCCGACGTCTGGTCGGCGGTGGTACATCCGCCGCTCAGCACCAAAGCGGCAGTAACAGCAAGAACAGACCTGTACCGAAACTTAGTCGCGGTGTAAACCATGGCGCTTCCCCTGATCATCAACAGTGGCTGGCGACGACGCTCGTGCAGCGGCGAGACGCCTCGGTTCCAGCGCGAACTCGGTTCAACCTCGACAATGACCACAGCACCGGCCGCGGCGATGGTGGCGGCGCGAGATCCACTCATTCGGATGAACCACAGTGCATGCCGTTTGCCGTCTGAGCAGCATGGCGGCATGGCGACATCGCTCAACACGTCGACCCGCGCCAGCATCGCCCACGTTCCAGCCAGGGTGCGCAAGCTGAGGCTGCGGTGACCGTCGGCTGGCTGGCGGCCTACGCCAGCCTCGGCGCGGCGGCCGCTGCCCCGCTCAGCGTGGTAACCCGGCGGTTGCTGACCGACCGTCCGCCTAGCGTCCTGACGTCGTGGTGGCTGGCCACCTTCGGGACGGCGGCTCTTCTGGTCGCAGTCGGGTGGGGCGTCGGTCCACGCGAGGAACTCCTCCCATATGGCCTGGTGGTCGTCGTCGCCATCCCGCTCTCCGTGATCGACTGGATCGAGCAACGTCTGCCCTCGATCCTGGTCGGGCCTTTGCTGGCCGGGACTATGCTGGCCTTCGGCGGGATCTGCCTCGTCCGTGACGAATTCGGGCCCGGCCTCCGGGCGCTGGCGGCGATGGTGGCCGCGGCGGGCCTGTTCCTGTTGCTGGCCCTGGCCGTACCTGGCGGAGTCGGCGCGGGCGACGTGCGTCTGGCAGCCGTGGTCGGCGCAGCAGCCGGCTGGACCGGATGGTCCACCGTCGTCGGCGCCCTGCTGGTCGCGTTGGCCGTGGCCATCGTGCTGCTCGCGGCTGGAACGGGCCGCCGCCCGAACCGGGACGCCTCGGCTGGCCTGCCGTTCGGACCCTGCCTGCTCGCTGGTTTGATCACGATGGTGGTCGCCGTAGGTGGGTGACGGTACTGCGATCGCCCCGGAGCCAGTCAAGCTTGTGCTCATGATGAGTTCTCCGGTCGACTCTTCTGCCGTGCGATTCTGGCGTGGCTAGTCGGTATACCCGTAGCCATGAGGCAGATCCCGGACTCTGAGACGGCTACGGTGTGCGTGTGGTCGCACTCGAGGTGAAAATCGACAGTCATCATTGCACCCACTGTGAATAGGGCATCGGTACACATCGGGGTTGGCGGTGTGGTGGGCGCGCGCGAGGGGAGGAGCTGCGCCCACCACACCTGGGGGACCCTGGGACCTGGTTCCCAGGGAGTTGGTGAGGGGAGCTTCGAGAATCACATTGAGCGAAAGCTGATTGCAGCTACCTGATAGCGGCGAAGCCCCGAACTCTGCCGGGCCAGCATCCCACGCCACCGTTCCACCATGCACCGATGACGCGCCATTCGAAAGTCGGCTGAAGATTGGTGACGCCCGGCCCGACGCAGTAGCGTCCGATGTTTCCCCAAATATCCTCGACATCGAGCATTATGGTCGATCCCGTTCCCCCATCGCAGTGTCGATACTTGCCATAGCCGAGGTAGCCACAGCGTTCCTCGGCCGCGGCTGGGGAGTATGCGTAGGCCGTGTTGACGTTCGCTGACGCTGGTCCAGTTCCGATCAAAGTACCGCCAGCAACCGCAGCGGCGAGCACGAGGGAGCCAGATGCCATACGGCCGTATCGCTTCTTCGTTGTCATAGTCTTCCCCTTGAAAAGTTGATGCGTGAGAAAAATTCCTGGTTGTCGTGCAGGGCTCAGGGCGACTTGCCCAGTGACTGCTCGTTTCTCACCCCTGCATTGCGCGCCGCGGCGGACCGGTCAGCACCGGACGGAACCCCGAGCCGGTTGGGTACCACCAGGTTCCGCAAACCGAGCGACTCGAGGCCCCGGTAGTGGCTGGTTACGACAGGACGATCGGCTCGCATTCCTCCACTATGGATGACCGGGCATCGCCAGGGAACGAGTTTCGAAGGACAAACCTGTCCTGTTTTTGTGCTACTTTTGTCTCGCTCCTGTCAAGATGGCAACTGTTTTCAACAAAAGGCCCTTTTGTTTTTATGTTAGCGCGATAATTGAGCAGGTAAGCCCTGGAGAGGGATCCGAGTTCGCCGCCAGCTGCCGGTTGATGCAGCGACAAGGGTGGACGCCTGCTGCCGGTAGCCGGAAGGCCTGGTTCAGGCGGTGGTGTCGCCGTGGGGTCCGAGGCAGGCGTTGAGCGTGACGACGTGTGCTTGGACCTCGAGTGCGCGAGGATCGCGCAAGGTTTCGAAGATGCTGGCGGCAGCCTCATAGGAGTCGCGCGCGCCACGGGGATCTCTCAGGTTCGACAGTGCCTCGGCGCGGGCGATGAGGGTTTCCGCTTCGCCCCATCGTTCCCGGCTGGCTCGGCGCAGGGCGAGAGCAGCATCGAAATGCGTCAAAGCCGGCCGGTACTGCTGTTGGTGGAGCAGGACCAGTCCGAGACGGTGGTGGGCCAGGCCGGTGACCGGCTTCGAGGATAGTTTCTGGGCGCGGGCGAGTGCGTCGTGGGCGCAGGAGCTAGCGTCGCCGGTCTTGCCGAGGGCCTGGTAAGTGTCGGACAACATGGCGCGGGTTACCGCAACGCCGAGGTCGACGCCGGCTGCCGCGAACAGCTCCTCGGCGCGCAGGTATGCCTCGCAGGCGTCGCTGTGGCGGTTGAAGGCGGTGTGGGTTGAAGCAAGGCCGAACTCGCTCCAGGCGCGTGCACGGTCGTCGCCGATCTCGGTTTGCAGGCGGATGGCTTCCCGGAGGTGTTCGGCGCCTTCGGCCATGCGGCCGAGCTCGTTTAACACCCAGCCTAGGCTCTGGGTGCAGCGGGCGATGCCTGCCTGGTTCCTGGCCGCGCGGGCAGCTGTGAGTCCTTCGGTCGCCGCGGCCAGCCAGCTACTCCAGTTCTTCGTCAGGTGGAAGTAGGGCAGGAACATCGCCGGCAGCATCCATACCGCGTCGCTGGCGGTGTAGCTTCGCGCATGGCGGGCCACGTGAATGGCGGTTTCGACCTCAGCGTCGCACCAAGCCATCGCGGCGTCGTAGTCGTTCTCGGCGAAGGTAATCGGCACGACCTCGGTGGTGTTCTCCGGAGTGAGACCGGCCTCGGACCAGTTGGCCGCCAGCGCGTTGCTGGCGGCCCACGCGGTCGCGGTGTACCAGCGCAGGACTCGGTCACGCGCTCGTTCCACCTCGGACAGGGACTCCTCGACCACGGCCCGCTGGGCGGCGTAGGCCCGCAGCAAGCGGTTCATACGCATCCGACCGGCAGGGGCGTCGTCAAGGAGGTGCGCGCCGTACAGGACATCGAGCGCTCGTTGAACTCTGGCCAGGTCGAGGCCGGTGAGCGCCGCGGTCGATTCGGGGCTAACGAGGTAGGCAGGGCTGATACCCAGCAGCCGGAACACCCGAGCGGCAAGAGGAGGCAGGGCAAGGTAGGACACGTCGATGGCGGTGTGGATGGAAACGGCCGGATCGGCGGAGATGAACGGGTCCAGTCGACGCGCTGCCGTAGCCAACTCCCCGGCGAGGTACTCCAATGTGCGGTAGCGACGTTGCTGGACGTGCTCGGCGGCGATGCGCACGGCCATCGGTAGGCACCCGCATCGACGTATCACGGTCTCCGCGGACAGGGGGTCAGCGCCGACTCTGGCCTCGCCGACTCGTCGCCGCAGCAGCTCGAGCGCTTCGTCGCGCGTCAGTGGCGGTAGCTCGATGCGCAGGCCACCGCGAGCGCCGAGCAGTGCTGCTTGGCGCTCGCGGCTGGTGAGCACCACGGCGCTTCCGGCGCCGGGAAGGAGATGTTGCACCTGGTCGTAGCTGGCGATGTTGTCCAGCACGACCACAGCGGGCTGCCGGACAAGGAGCGAGCGGTACCACGCGGCACGGTCCTGCAGAGAGCCATGCAGGGCATCGGGTCCGGCGCCAAGGGCGCGCAGGAAGCCGTCCAGCACCTCGCTTGGATCGGCAGGCGGGCCGAGGGCGCGTCCGCGCAGATCGGCGAACAGGCACCCACCTGGGAAACGCTCCTGCACGCGGGCTGCCCATTGCAGTGCCAGTTCGGTTTTGCCCACCCAGAAGCCGCCCTCGATGACGGCGGTAACCACAGCGCCGGGTCGGTCCTGCTCGATCAGCGCCTTGTCCATCCGGTGCAAGTACTCTTCGCGGCCAACGAAGTCAGCGGCAGCAGGCGGCAGCTGCCTCGGCTGCGGCAGTGCCAGCCCGCCTCCGCTCTGCTCTTGCGCGATGCGGACCAGCTCGCCGCCAGCCTCCAGGAATTCGTCGATCCTGCCCACCGTCATAAGGGGCAGTGAACGGTGCCCGTGCAGCATCTTCGACAGGTAGCTCTGGCTGAGGCCGCTCTTCGTTGCGACAGCACCTAGCGACAGGCCCCGTGCCCGTCTGAGCCGGTGCACCGCGGCGGCGAAACTGTTGACGGTATTCATGGACCTCCCCCTGCACATCTGCCTCATCTGTCACTCCAGTGGCAGCCGCTTCCACCCCTCGCGCTCCGTGGCGTGATGACCGGTGGAGCGGTTCCCCCTAACGCCCCGCCCCACGGATGGGTGATTTGTCGGTGGTCATCTTCGCGACGTCCCTGACCCCGGCGCACGTCGGTGGAGCGGTGGTCCCATGTCGAGCCCGATTAGTTGATTGTCGATTTGAATGCGGTCTCGGCCATCGTGTTTGGCGAGCAGTAGTGCCGCATCGGCACGGCGAACCAGTTGCCGAAGGTCGCCTTCATCCGCTGGGGACCGAACAGTCAGGCCGATCGAGACGCTTAGACGCGTGATCGTCTCCGACCGGCCGTCAGCCGACAGGACATCGATGTGCGCTTGTCGAATCCGGCTACGGATACGGCGCGCGACCCGGAGGCCGTGCGCGGGAACAGTGGCAGGCAGCAGCACGAGAAACTCGTCGCCGCCATGTCCGCCGTAGCGGCCGACGATGTCGCTCGCCCGCACAGCGTCCTTGATGATGCCCGCGACAGCCTGCAAGATCTCATCACCGGCCAAGTGGCCAAACGTGTCATTGACCGTTTTGAAGCGATCGAGATCGAGCAACAGCAGGATGGACGGTCGGCGATCGCGCCGAAGTTCACGGACAGCTCGCTTATCCCAACTCCAGCGATCGAGCAATCCGGTCAAGTGGTCGGTCGTGGTGTAGCCGAGCGGCTGACCACCAGCACTGCAGCGTGGTCTTGTTCTTGTTGTCGCTTCCGCTGCGAGAGCGGTCGAGGTGGCTTGCATCGTGACCCTCCATTCGACTGGCCGATGCACTTGCCGTAGACCATCCGAGTGACGGCTAGTTTCGCACCAGTTGAGTACGGGTCCGATGGAGTCTAAACTGACGTGACCAGCGATTTCAACTGAAGAAAAAGTGGCCACCTGATCGAGTGTTACTGAGACAGTAGAGACGACCGGGCGCGGGAGGCGGCCATGGCGGAACAAACGAACCGGAGCTTGGCCAGCAAACTGAACTATTTGTTCGAGATGGTGAGACGGCCGGACGGCAAGGAGTACACCAACGAGCAGGTCGCCGAGGCGGTCCGCGCCACTAAGACTGTTAAGACGATCTCCCACAGCTACATCTGGCAGCTGCGCAATGGCGTCAGAGACAACCCCACCGCCCAACACCTGCGTGGTCTCGCGCACTTCTTCGAGGTTCCGGTCAGCTACTTCTTCGACGATGAACACTCCGAGCGAATCGATGCGAAACTGGCTGAGATCAAGGCCGAGCAGGAACGCCTGACGGAGATGGCGGGTAGCAGCGATGCGCAACTGTTGGCCATGCGAGCAGGCGAACTGTCCCCGGAGGGACGGCGGCAGGTGATGGACCTGGTCGACGTCGTGTACCGACTTGAGCAGGTCGAGCGAAAGGGCGGCTCGAACCAGTCACGGGATGGCGGCTCGGCCCGCAGGCGGGAGGGTTGACCATGGGCGAGCGAAAACTGCGCAGACAGTGCCGACAGCTACTGAGCAAGCTCGATGTCCGCCCGCCGCTGGATGTGACCGACCTGTGCCACCGGATGGGCGAAGTTCGGGGAAAGCCGATCGAACTGGTCGCGCACCCGATCCCCGTACCCGGCCCGTTCGGAGTGTGGATCTCCACCAAACGGGTGGAGTACATCTTGTACCAGCAGGAAACCAGCCAACTCCACCAAGATCACATCATCCTGCACGAGCTCGGGCACATCCTCGCCGGCCACCAGAGCGACGAGGAAGACGATGCTCTGCTCGCCGAACTCTATCCGGGCACGACCCCCGATCGTCTGCGCGAGCAATACTCTGCCATGGCGTCAGACGCTGTGCGCCGCGCTCTCCGACGCACCTCCTATGGCAATACCCAGGAACGCGAGGCGGAAACCGTCGCCACCATCATCCTGGAGTGGGCATCGGTGCTCGACGTCGCCGCACCGCGTCCGTCGCAGGGCGCGGCACGCGGGATGGACACGGCCCTCGGCGCCCGGATGGGGTGGCTATGAGCTGGCTGATCGACGACGTACTGATCGTGTGCTTGGTCGCCGCGCTGATCTGGAAGGGGTACCAGTTGGCCCGCCAGCCGGCGAATCTACCGTTACAGGCCATTGTGGCCTTTCTCGCGTTCGCGCTTCTCGGGCAGGTGCTGCGTGCGATCACCGAGAACGCGACCCTGTCTCAGGGCGGGCCCGTGTGGGCTGCAGTTGCCTGGTATGTCCCGATATCGGCGGCGTGTGTCTCCTTGTTGTTTTTCTTCGACGCCGCGACTCTCGCCCGTGCCGAGGCCGCACGACGGACGCGGAGGAACGCACTGGCGCTGACCCTGGAGATCGCGGTGCTGGTCGGTACGGCTGCCGCCGCACCGAAAGCCATCTCGCAGCAACATACGTCCGTCATCTATGTCACAGCGAATCTGTTCATGGGTGTCATATTCGTGGCCTGCACACGCTCGGCGCTGCGCTACGCACGGCAGGGCGAACGCAGACTCGCCTGGGGACTGCGGTTGGCAGCCGCGGGGTTCGCGGTGATGGCGACCAGCTTGGCCGTGTTCCTCGTCGTGGACTTCGTCTATTGGTTCACGGGTTCGGTGCCCATGACGCTGGCCATCCCCACCGGCTATGTCGCCGTCCTGGCTCTCGTGGCCATTACGATTGGTTTGCTCTATCCGGCAGCCCGCATGAGATTGACAGCCATCCGGGTGTGGTGGCGTCACCGGCGAGCCGTCCAGGATTTAGATCCATTGTGGACTATCTTGCATAAGGAGTTTCCTGAGGACGCACTCAGCCGAGTGCCCCGTAAGCCGTGGGATGTCATCGGACTGGTCGGAGTGCATCGCCGCTACTACCGCCGCGTCATCGAGTGCCGCGACGGACTTGTCCGCATCAGCCCATATATCGCCCAACTACGCCAGAACCACAGGGAGGACAAGCCGGTGGCTGATTTGCTCCGGGAAGCTCTGCGCGCCCACGCCGCAAACCAACCGGCTCCATCGCATGCTGTACCCATCGCGATACCGACCACCACCGGTGTCGACGCCGACGTGCACGAACTGATCATGCTCTCGCGGACCCTCGCCCGCGCTGAAGGCATCCCGGCGGGAGGTACTGCGTGACTCGGCGGATTCTTATCGCGGGAGGCGGTATCGCCGGTTCCGCGGCGGCATTGGCGCTGGGACAGGCTGGTATCGCGGCCACGGTGTACGAAGCGCGCCGGGACGCCGGCGACTACTCTGGTGCCGCCCTACGCTTGCCGCGCAATGGACTCGACGCACTGCGTGCAATCGGCGCACACCAGGCAGTCATTGAGGCGTCCGCACTCCTGCTCCGCACCGACCTGGGCTCGGGGACCGGTCGCCAGCTCGGCACGGTACGGCTCAGCAGCGGCCCCGACCAGGAGCCGCCCCGCGCCGTGCCCCGGGCGAAGCTGGCTCGGATCCTCCGGGAGGAAGCAGAGCAACGGGGCGCGACGGTTGAACTCGGCAAGAGCCTGACCACGGCCAAAACGACCGACACCGGTGTGCTGGCGACCTTCGACGACGGCACCACCGCCGAAGCTGAGGTCCTGATCGGTGCGGATGGGATCCACTCGACCGTACGCGGGCTCGTCGACCCGTCAGCGCCGGAGCCGCGCTTCTGCGGCGTACACATCCTCCACGGATACACCGCCCAGTCGGTCTCGGCCTCACCTTCGCCGGACGCATTCAAGATCTTCTGGGGCAAGAACGCGACCTTCGGGTACACCAGCGCTGCTGGAGACTACTATTGGTTCGGCAGCATCCCCGCCGATGCGCCCCTCGACTCCGCACAGGCCACCAACGTGGAAGCCCTGCGCAGCAGGCTCCTCAAACTGTTCCGCCGCGACCGAACGCCCGCTAGCGCAATCATCCGCGCCGCCGATGTCATCCTCGCGACCAGCCCGCGGGAGGTCCGTGATCTCGCGAGCTGGCACAACGGGTCCATGGTGGTGATCGGCGATGCCGCGCACGCGGTCCCGCCGGCCACCGAGCAAGGCGCTGCGTTGGCCCTTGAAGACGCCGTCGTTCTCGCCCAATGTCTCCGGGACGCCGACGACCCGCAGCATGCGCTGAGGGTGTTCGAAGGTGTCCGCCGGGAGCGGGTCGAACGCGTCGTCGCCCGAGGGGCGGGACGCACCGCTCAGCGGCGACGCATGCCCCGTTGGCTCGCCCAGCGAAAGCGTGACCAGGCGATCGCGCGAGCCGCGCAGAACGGCGCGATGGCACCACCTTCCTGGCTCCATGACCACCATCTCGAATGGGAGCAGCGAGTGCTGTAGGAACCAGTACACCCCGTGGCGAGTTGCGGAACGTCAAGACAGCTTCACCCGAGGTCACCGGCACGTCGTAGGCGGACCGGTGATCCCAGCTCGACCTCGCTTCCGGGGAGGGCACGTCGACGTGGATTGCTCGTCCACGAAACAAGCGCGACACAGGACGCGTTGCTGGCCGTTGAGTAGCCTCATCGTGATTCGTTCCGCCTGTCACCGGGGTGAACGGTAACGATGTGTCGCAACGCGCGTGGCCGTAGCTGCTCGCTATCCGAGGCAGCGTCGAGCTCGCGATGCTGTTCGGTGAACCACCGCCGCAGCTCTTTACGGGCGCGGCAGGCCAGAGCGTCCACCGCACCCGGCTTCAGGCCCATCACCGCGCACACCGTCGGTTTCCTCCGGCGCTCGATCACGGTCAGACGCAGCACAAGGCGATGCCGCGGCGACAACCGGTTGTAGGCTTCCGCAGCAGCCGCCACCAACACTCGGTCGTGCACTGCCCGCTCGACCCCGTGGGGCACGGTCGGTTCCGTCGCCATCCGCTCGGCCAGCACGCGGTCTCTTGTCGCACGGCGGCCAGCGTCCGCGGCCTCCCGTCGGATCACCACACTCAGATAGGCCCAAAATGTGTCGTCACGAGGTCCATGACCGTTCAACAACGCCATCATGGTCTTGTCGAACGCCTTGGCCACCAGCTCATCGGCATCGAAACGCGAGGAGGTTTGACCCCGCGCTACCCGGTAGGCGTCATCCCGGTAGAGGTCAAACAAGTGACCAAGCGCCTCAAGGTCGCCGCCGCGCACGCGGTCAGTTACCTCAGTGTCCACGGCACGCCCTCCGTTCAGTGTTAGATGTTTCCCGCAAACGGTGACGACCCTCGCCTGGCTCGGGCTGCATCCTGGCTGAGCGGAACCGGATGACTCGGTTAGCTGTTGCGGGTCATGACGTTGGTGGCGAACTCGGTCGCCGCATCGCGCATCTCCGTCAGCGCCGCTCCTGGTACGGATGCACGCGCACCATCGCGGTCAGGTTTCTGTTTCTGGATCTTCAGGTCCGCCAGAACCTGCGTGAACAGCACCGTGGGTTCCGGCTGCTCCTCGATGGCATGGTGGGCGACATACCCTCGTCGTCGCCTGCGTCAACGCAGGCGTCCGTCATGGGCAATTGCCCCGGTGGTCTGCGAGTTTCGCCCAGCGCGTGACGGCTTATGACACGTCACCTCCCTGCGCGCCCACGGCCGCCCCATGTCAGGCCACCTCCCGGAGCTGTGGCGGGCTCACGTCCGTCCGAGCGGTGGCTTGTGGTGACGGCGGTACGGCTGCGTGGCGTGCGTGGCGACCGCGCCGGGCATCGTCCCCAACGGCCGAGGACAGCGTGATTCGGACTCGCTCCTCCGTCCCCGCGCAGCGGGCCGTTGGCCAGGCCGCGTGCGGCGTAGGAACTGGTCCGGGATGTTGTCGAACGTTGGGCGAATAGTCCAAATTGGACAGTGTTGCGTGAAGTTCGATGGCATCGCGCAGGGCCGCTCGCAGGCGGCCCGCCGCCAATGGATCGAACTCTGCCGTGCCAGGGCGGTCGAAGCTGATTTGGGGACCCCGCTCGCCCATCGACACCCGGACGCTTCTCCGGTGCCCGTCCAGGTCCCAGCACCGCACCGTCCATGTCTGCGGATCTGGCTGCCAGCCCAGCCGCGCAAGCAGGGTGAGCAGGGGGCGAGCGCACCTTCGGCCTTTCATAGCGGCCTCCTTCCTGACGTTGGTTGACCGGTTCTGTCCTGCGACGGGTTGGCCGTAAACACGGGAGGTGGAGGGGCTGCGTGGCCGGTGGCGGTCTCGACATCCCGGGAGGCGGGAGGATGGAGCCCGGTCGCCGGTGGCTCGGGGGCCAGGAGTGGTGATCGCTCGGCGCGGCACCGGTGCACTCGCCGATGCTCGGCGGCGTACCACCACCCTGCACCGGCTCCAGCCACGCAGCCCGCCAGAAGGAGTGCTCCAGCCGCCACCCCAGCAATCGGCGCAGCCAATGAGCTGGCGGCGAGGTTCCACGGCGCGGAGTGGAGTCCTGCCTCTGCGGCGATGCTAGTTTGAATAGTTGCCACTGGGTACCCCTCCATGTACTGGGCTTTCAGTCCGGCACCTATCGACAGTAACTTGAATATTAGAGTTAGATAGTCATCCGTATGGGTGATGTGCGATCACCTTCCGCTGCGGGGTGACGCGATCGGGTAAGGAGAGTGGCGTGAGTCAGCACCAGGGCATGCCACCTGCGGTTATGAAGAAGGTGCTCGGAGCCGAGCTCGAACGCTTGCGCCTTCAATCGGCGGTCACCCAGGAACAAGCCGCCCAGCGGCTACGGTGTGGTCAGTCCAAGATCGCTCAGGCCGAAGGTGGCAGTGGCATCAAGGCCGCGACGGAGCTGGATGCGCTGCTGGAGCTCTACGGAGCCGATGAGAACGACGCCGCCTACGCGCGGGCTCTGCAGGCGGAAAGTAATCGGCGGACCAAACGCGGTGCGTTCAGCACCCGGTTCAAGCACCACATGCGGCTGCTGGTGGACATGGAGCCCAGCTGCAACCGGATGCTGTCACATCGTTCGATGGTGGTGCCCGGTCTCCTGCAGACCGAGGCGTATATGCGGGCGCAGTTCCGGGCCTGGCGACCCTCGCCCACCCAGGACGAGATCGACCGGGACACAGCGAACCGGCTCGGTCGCCAGCGTGTGCTCGACAATGCTGGTCAGACGTTCTGGTTCATCATCGACGAGGCCGCGCTCCGGCGGACACCGATCAGCCCGAAGGAGATGAAGCCCCAGATAATACGGTTGGTCGAGGTGATCGACCGCCCCAACGTCGAACTGCAGATTGTCCCGTTCGAGGTCGGCTACTACATGGGTCAGGAGCACGACTACACCGTGTTCGAGTACGACACCAGGACTCCGGTGAGCATCGTCTACCTTGAGACGCATGATGGCGGCGAGTACGTCGGCGGGAACAAGATCTCCCGCTACCTGGAGCTGTTCGATCAGCAGAAGGCCGCAGCCATCGGCCAGGAACGAGCACGACGGTTCCTACTCGACTTCGTTGCCGACCTGTAGCAGGACCCGAAGCACTCGAAGGGTACGCCGGATCATGAACATCCAGAATGGCCACAAGCCGCACCTCGACACCGACTTCCGCGAGTGGGTCAAGTCGCCGCTGAGCCAACCGAACGGGAACGAGTGTGTCGAAGTCTCTTTCACCACGAACGCGGTCGGTGTGCGCGACAGCAAGGACCCCGACGGCGCGGTACTCGTGTTCGACAACGGCGAGTGGAACGCCTTCGTCGGCGCGGTGGAGTCGGGGGCCTTCCAGCGTCGCTGACCAGGGCGGTTCAGAGCCGGATACCTGCCCAGCGGGCGAACCCTGCAAGGGTGTCGGACTTGCGCCGGTCGTGGTACGCCAGGGTGACCAAGGTTTCCCGGACCTGCGGGTGGTAGCGAGTCAGCTGGGGCGCGAGCACTCGGGCGGTGTTCAGCTCCTCGAACGCCTGCTCGCGCTTACCGTGCAGCAGCCAAGCGCGGGCCAGGTCGATGTGGTGGTGTCCCTGGCGCGAGGTCATAGTTCCGGGCGGCAGCGGCGTGTTGCGGGAGAGGGCGGTGCCGCCGTCGCCGAGTTCGACGGCGGCGGCTACGTCGTGGATGCGCACGTTGGTCGCGCTGAATGCGGTGTCGTACAGGTCGGCGTCGGCCGGTAGCCTGGCTGCGCAGGAGGCTGCTTCGGCGAGATGCGCATCCGAGGTACTCCGGTCGCCGACGCGGGCGGCGAGGATAGCTGAGCGCAGGTGCAGGTAGCCGCGCACGGTGAGTGAGCCGGGTCCGGTGGGCTCGGTCTCGACGAGTGCGCGTCCTGCCGCGGCGAGGCGCTCGGCAGCGTCGTATGCGCCGCGGTGCATCAGCGGCAGTCCGATCTCGCCTCGGCACAGCGCGGCGAGCAACGGATCCCCGGACTGCGTCGCCGCATCCGCGGCGCGTTCGGCCGCCTGACCGGCCAGCGGTGACCCGAGGCGGTGCAGGCAGATTGTCGCGCACTGGTACAAGCTCGCCAGCAGGTAGTGGGCGCGCTCGGCTTCGGCGCCTGGCTGGGCCTGTGCGGCGGCGGTGTGCAGTGCTTCGAGCAGATCGGGCATGAGGGCCGAAGACCGGTGGTAGCGGGACCGGCGCTGCAGTTCGGCCACCTGATCTACCGCCTCGCCGAGCCGGTCAAGCGGCTTGGGTCGTGCGTCGCTGGCCAGAGCGGGGCCTGCGATGACAGCGGTTTCCACCCCGGCGATGCCTTCACGTTCCGCGCCGAACTGGGGGCTGGGCTGGTCGTACAGGTCGTACACGGTGAGGTTCAGAGCGCGCGCGGCCTCGGTGACAAACGAGTGAGTCGCTGGCTTGAGCCCTTGCTCAACCTTCTGCACCAGCGAGAGCGACACGTGCATGCGGTCGGCCAACTGCTGCTGGCTGAGGTTGGTGTGGAGCTTCCGCGCGGCTCGAACCCGCCGACCGACGCCGACCGGGCCTTCTTCCTCGGGTGTCATGGACCTGCACCTCCCCTGCGTGCCGCACTGTTCATGCTACCGACCTGGGGCTTAGTCGGCTGTTGACCTCCGTTTGGCAGGCCGGCATCCGGCCGCCTTAACCCGGTCCTTTCTCACGCTAGCAAGCGGGCCACGACGTCCGGGTTCAGCGCGGGGATGACGTCGATGGCGCCGCTCGCGCGCAGGTCTGCTTCGGTGCTTTTGCCGGTCGCGACCGCGATCGCACGGACGCCGGCGGTCAGCGCGGCCCTGACGTCGTTGGGTGTGTCGCCGATCAGCACGGTACGGCTGTTGTCGAACGCCACGCCGGTGCGATCGGTGGCGCGGCGTTGAGCGGTCCGCACCAGTCGTGGACGATGGGCGTCGTCGTCGCCGTAGGCACTGGCCTCCAAGTCGAGATACGTATCGAGGCCGAAGACCTTGAGTTTGATCCGGGCAACCTCGCGCAGGTTGCCAGTCAGCACACCTTGGTGAACACGAGCATCGGCCGCCAGTGCGGCGAGGGTCTGCTGGGCTCCGGGCAACGCCCGCCCGGCGGTGGCGAGGTGGTCGGCCATCGCGCGGTAGCAGTCGACCAAGGCGTTCGCGAGCCTGTCGACGGCGTCCTCGGTGGGCTCGACACCGTTGAGCCGCAAGGATTCGCTCATGATGTCGAGTTCGGTCCGGCCCGAGATCACCGCAAGCTGTACCAGCGGCTTGCCGGTCGCCTCACTGAAAGCACGGTCGTAGATCGCGCGGCCCACGCCGCGAGTTTCGATCAGGGTGTGGTCGACATCCCATAGCACCAGCAGGCTGGGCAGTTGCGGCGCACTCATACCGAGAGTCTTTCACCGACGGCGGGCCATACCGTGGTCGAGATCGTTTATCCTGGTCGCGACCGTGGAGGGAATCAGGAACTTCTCGATGGACGATCACCTGGCGCGCGTAGTGGGCGAGCGAATCCGGTTCTTCCGGACCGACCGTCACCAGACCAAGGCGGTCGTCGCTGGGTTGACGGGGATCACACCCGACTACTTGTACCAGATCGAGCGCGGCCTCAAGGTTCCGACGTTGCCCGTACTGGCCCAACTGGCAACCGTCCTGCGCGTCGACCTTGCTGACCTGCTCGGTGCCCTGCCTGCTCCTGCTCGGCAACGTCCCGACGGCAACGCTGGAGATGCGATCTATCGCGCGCTGACCAATCCGCCGGTGCCCTCGCCCGCTTCATGCGGAGTCGAGGCGGTGCGCCGCGGCGTGCTCGACACGTGGAAGGTCTGGCAAACCTCGCCCCGGCGCTACAGCGCCGTAACCACTCGCCTGCCTGCTCTGATCGCCGATACGGAGAGAGCGCTCCGCACCGCAGACCCGGAGACAAGCCGCGCCGCGTACAGGTCGGTCGCCGATCTCTACTGCCTACTTCGTACCGTGACCAAACGCATCGGCCGCGAGGACTTGTCCCTGCTGGTCGCCGACCGAGCCGCTCGCGCCGCAGAGGCAGCCGACGATCCGATCCGGCTGGCCGGCGCGCAGTGGAACCTGGCCCAAGTCCTACTTGCCGACAAGGAAGCCGAGGGCGCCGAAGAGGTGGCCATGCACGCCGTCGACGACCTCCGGCCGCTCACGACGAACGGCGATCTCGATGCCGCAGCGCTGTCCGGGGCATTACTACTCGTCGGCGCCGTCGCCGCCGTACGCAAGGGCGACGCCTGGGCCGCCCGCGACCGACTCCGGCTGGCCACCCCGTTCGCCGCCAAAACGGGTGAGCGCAACACGTGCTGGACAGCCTTCGGTCCCACCAACGTGGCCCTGTACGCAGTCAGCATCGAGGTGGAATCCGGCGAGGCGGTCGAAGGTTTGCGTCTGGCCGAGCGCATCCAGCATGAGCGGGCGCCCTCGATCGAACGGCGCGTGGCCTTCCTGCTCGACCAGGCCAAGGGCTACCAGCAGCGCCGTGACTACGGCCGCAGTCTGCCGCTGCTGCGTACAACCGCCCGCGAAGCTCCCGAAGACCTCCGCTACCGGCCCTCCGCGCACCGGCTGCTGCGAGCCGCCATCGAACGCGGCCGTCGATCCGTCTCCGCCGAGGCGTCCCGACTCGCGCGCAGCATCGGCGTCCGCTTCTGACATAAGGCGCCGCTGGCCACCCACACACCCGAACTGACAGTTCGGGTTACCCGTCAGTAACCACCATAGCGTCAGCTTCGGCACGACGCTGACACGTCACCGAGCTCGCCCAACCGCACGCACAGGGCTGGCCGTGAACACGCACCACAAGCCCGGCGCCGTGCAGGTGAATCAGTTTGCGACCAGGCGAAGGGAGGCGGCTCGTAGGGACCGACTTCGGTTCGGGCAGCGCACCGATGATCAAGGGTGATGATTTGGTGATAGTTCACCCGGACAGTCGCTCATAGTCTCGACTTCTTCACGCAGCGCAACGATGCGCGAAGGGAGCTGGCGATGACGATTCGTTTCCTCGAATGCCGAGAAAGCGACAGCGGGCGGTGGGCTGCGACGACAAGTGCTGAGGCGCGATCGGTCGCCGTCCTGCGGTGTTTCGGCGCCCTAGATTACATCCGAACACGAGTCAATCGCCACAAAACGAACCAGGTCGGATTCTTGTCAGTGACGATTCCGCGCGGGAGGGAAAATATGGCGGAACTCGACACCTACGCCGAGGCGCCGCAGGTTGCGGACTCGTTAGCGCAACTGCGTAACATCGGCTGGATCTTCTTTCCCCTCAACGATCAGAACGGAGAACTGACCGAACTCGTCGGGGCGTACGAGCATCCAGGCTCCGATGTGACGGACATGCTTCGCCTCCGCAGCATCAAGGAGTGCCTGGCGCAACGGATCGTGGACTATCCAGGACACGGCGGTGGCGTGACGTGGAAGCACGAGGACGACTTGTTCTCCTGCGTAAACGAACTACTTTGTCTACCACCGCCTGATGCAACGTCGCGATTGGTTCTTGTCCCCGCACCACGTCTGTGGACACCCGATCGTACGCGGTCACCACTTCCGCTGCACTAGTGAACACACACTCATTTTCAGGAGTCGAATTCCGTGCACTATGACGAAACGGCGACAGGTCCGCGTTGTGCCGACGCCAGCCCGATAAGAGTATTAGTGGTGCATCGTGGCCAGTTCCTGCTTCTGCTACGGAAACCGATAGCAGGCGGTGTCGAGCCGTTTCTTCCCGAAGGTGAGCAACACTCTGGCGAGTCGACGGATGCCGCAGCGCTGCGGGTAGTACGCGAAGCGACTGCATTGGACGCCACGGTCACGGGCGAGTTGGGCACGATGGACCATCACACGCTCGACGGCCAGCTCATCGCATACCAAACCATCGTGGTCACGGTCGCAGATGCGGCACCGATCACGGCGCCCGGGTGCGACGGTTATGTGTGGTGCTCGTTGTTGGACGATCCCGACGACGCGCTCGGCGTGGCGCAGGTAATGGCTCGGTACCGCGACGCCCCCGAGAACCGCAAGCAGGTAGAGCGGGCCCTGCTGCGGTTCAGCTCTGAGATGCGCCAGCTCCAAGATGGAATCGTCGAGAGTCCCGTCATGTCCTTCATCGACACCGCCAGCCCGGCCGGGCCGCTGGACGCGGATTTGCGAACGGGGTCGCCGCTGAACAGGCTCGCGCACCAGCTGCTGAAGTCAATCGGCAAAACATACTGGGAGCTGGCGACCGCCGAGTCGTCCGCGATCGAAGCGAAGGCGCAGGCCCAGGCACGCTCGTACTTGGCGTGGGCATCGGCGCTCGGTGTCGATCTCAGTCCCGAAGACCAGGCAGGCGCCGATTCCTGGCATGTCGGCAGTGATGTACCTGCCGAAGTGCCAGTACGGCGGGTGGCTGTGTTCGTGTTCGACCGCGAGGGACGGTTGGCACTGTTCGCCGACCACGGGTCGTTCGGGATTCCCGGTGGTTGCCCGGAACCGGGGGAGGAGGGCTCGTGGGAGGTGACCGCGCGTCGCGAAGTCGCCGAGGAGTTGGCGGTCACGCTGACCAACCTCACCTACCTTGGCTGGCTGGCCACGCCGAACCCTGATGGGGCCGTTGAGGCGGACGTGCGGATGATCGCCTGCCTCGACGAGGTCCTGCCTCCGCGGCCGGATCCGTCCAGTGGTCGTCTGAAGGCGCGCCTGCTGTTGCCGCCGCAGCGGGCGCTGTTGGTGCTGCGCGGTCTGGATGGCGTGCCGAGCATGGTCATCGATGCCCAGAACGGAGCCCATGTCCGCTGGAGTATGCGAGCAGACAACACCACCGTCGACACGGCTCTGCACTCGCTCGGCACGAGCGACATCGCGTGGCCTGGCACGGAATCGCAGCTGTATCGGAGGGGAGAACCCGCCGATGGCAGTGAGTAAGACCCCGCCCCCGGAGTCCTCGCCCGACCCCGCGACGGCCCGTCCCCCGGGGTCCGCAGGGGACCGGGCGAGGACTGGGGCGGCGGAACCACCGGGCACGCTACAGACGCCCTCCCCTGCCCGGGGTTCCGCCGCCCCAGCACGCCCGCCGGGGCCCGTGATGATCGTGCTGCCTGCCCTCGCCGCGCACGCGGCGAGGATCGGGGTGATCGCACCGCGTACTGAGGACGCGGTACTGGCCGGGGCAGCGGGTCGGCCAGTGAGCACAGTGCTGATCGACACCAGTAGTCCCGTGGATCCAACCGTCCACCTACGGTTCACGTCTTGCGGGCTACGTGCGCCGCACCGGGTGCTGCCGCGGCCGGGCGCCAACTGGGGCACGGCGGTGGAGCACGGCCTACGCCACGCCCAGCAGACGGGTGCCGAGACCGTGGTGGTGGCCGATCCCGAGGTGCCCGCCGATCTCGACGCATCCGCACCCGCGAGCCGGCTGGCCGCCGGGATGGGCAGGTTGGTCGAGCAGCCACGGCAGGGGGCTGTGTGCTGCCCATTGGCAGCCCCTTGGTGGCGTCGGCTGCTCGCGATTCACGTGCTGCGCCCGTTGTGCGCGCCCACGCTCGGATTCCTGCTGCTCGACCCGCAGGCCCGCACCCTGGTCCTTTCTGCCGAGGCCGTTACCGCAGCGCTCACCCGGCGCTCGATGTTGGTAGACATGGGCTGGTCACACGGCCACGGGCTAGGCATCGTGGCCGCCGCCCGCCACGCCGGACTCGACATCGGCCAGACCTTGCCCCGCCTTCCCGTGCTGGACGCGCAGGAGACGTGGGAGGCGCGACCTGTTCTGGATGCGGCCGAGGTCCTCGGCCTGGTGAAGGCCGCTCTGAGGCTTGCCCCGCTCGAACCTGCACGTCCGGGGACGCCCGTGCCGCCGTGGGTCAGCGACCTCGGCCTGGGCCGCTGCCCACGCACGGTGCTGAACGACCTGCTCGCGTGGCGCGCGGCAGAACCACGGCCGCGGAGCGACAGTGGGGCGGCCGGTTGGCCGGATCCGTTGATAGCGGCCTGGCATGGTGCCCGCGACCTGAACCCCGACCTTGACGTGCTCGCCAAGCGCGTATGGCTGGCATTCGTAGCGCGGCTCGGCCCGTGGCTGTTCGCCACAGCCAGCACCGGCTACACCGGCCAAGCACGGACCTCAGTCATCGCTGCCGCACGCGCGTTCCTGGCCGCCACCAGCACCGCTTCTGACGATGCCGGCCGGGGAGAAACCACATGACCGGCAGCGATCAACCCGGCCGTTGCTCCGCGCGAGTGCGATGCACGGTGCAGAACGTCTGGGCAGGGAGCGCCACCGGGACGGGTTCGACTACAACCCGTGCGTCGAGGTCGTCGCTACCCGCAACCGTATGCACGAGGCCCTCGCCGCCACCGTGGACCACGCGATTGCACCCGTCGGCGCGCCCCGGCATCGACCTCGCGATGGCCAGCACCGCAGGTAGGGACCGCCTGGTTCCCAGCAGCTTCCACGTCGAACCCGCGCGCCATCCGCGTACGGCGCTCGACCACCGCGCGCCACGCTTCACCCTTCGACCTCAGGAAAGGCTTCTACCCGTCGTGCTGGCCATCACGGATGTCGGGCAATTCGTCGGCCGCTGCGAGACCGTCGAACTGGTGGCCGACCTCGACCTGGTGGCCCAGGGCGTGACCATCATCCGGACCTTGCTCGAGCACGATCACGGCCGGGGAATCCGGTCGTCACTGGACCTTGCCGTAGCGGGCAGTGCCCGCAGCCCTGAGCCCGACGACCGCCGCTGCGCTGCTTCTGGCCAAGCCCACGAATGGCGTCGCGGCCCGAGCGCGTGGGTGGTGTTGCGGTCGTGATCGGTCCTCGTGATCACCCAAGTCCTGGCCTACGGCTTGCCCACCGGCACGGTTTTGACTGCGGTGCTGCTGTGGCTCCGCGCTCGGCGACGGCGGCAAAGGTGGCATGCGCGCAAAGACTCTGTGGCCACGATCGCAGCTCGGGTGCGCGCCGAAGCACACCAGCCGGCCTGGCCCCGCGTGGATCCCGACCTGCACCACCGACGCGAGTACCAGCCCACCCTCCGCATACCCCGGATCCGCGCACCGAGCGCCGAGCCACCGCAGCGTCCGGTACCAGCAAGGCGCCCGCAACTCCGGCCTCGCCGATACCTCACCTCCCCGGCCCGCCCCACCGACCACCCAAGCTCACGCCCAGCCGCCCCGACCCCAGGAGACGACGAACCGGGCGCCGCCATCGACCACGACCCCCCGTGACCACGCCATACCCCGCCAATCCTCGACACCACATCAGGCAGTACGTATGAATTCCCCGATCACACACACATTCGTCCGAGGCGTCGACATCTTCCGCTACGCAGAAACCGTAGAGTCGCAACAGGCGTCCCTGAACAAGAGCCTGTGCTCATCGACCGATGCGGCAGAACTCCTGATCGACTGGTTCGGCAAACGTGGCTGGACACCACTCGACGGCGGTGACGACGCAGGACTCGTATCCTACCCCCGCAGTTTCGCAGGTCTACTGCAGAACCACCGCAAGCGCCTCCCCGCGGACCTCGGTCTCGCCGAACTGGACTGTGAGTTCAATCTCTACAAAGGATGATGGGTCGCGAAGATCACCCCCTGTGGCAGCATCGAAGGCTGCGGTACCCACCGCACAATCCCGATCGTGACGGCGATGCACCACCCTGCGTTCCTCGCTATCCTCGCCGACCTCGAACAGCGGGCCGCGACCCTGGATACGCGAGAGATCGCGCACTGCCTGCACTTCGGTGACTGCGGCGCCCTTAATTGGCCATCCGAGGCCGATAACGCCTCCGCAGACCCTCCTCTCAAGCCCACACGACAAAAGGCTCGTGCGGTAATGCCCTCCGCGCCACCCATGCGGAAGAAAGGTTGACGGACCAGCGAACCCGGCATCGGACGGGCGGATCCCCACGGCCGTTAGCCGCGCGGTACGCCTCACCAATCGACAGCACATAGCTCGTAGTAGACGAACAAACCAAGCGAAACCGGAAGAATCCACGTGAAGAGAACAACCTTGCTGTTGGGGGCGGTCGCGGCCACCCTCACCACCGTCGCCACCTCGGTCACCGCGCTCGCCGCGGACACACCTCTCGGACAGGCACAGCCGTACATCATCGGCGGGCACCCCGCCTCGGTCGCGCCGCCCGGCATCACCTCGCTGCAGTACGACGCGCCCGCCCACGGCGAGAGGTACATCGACTACCACACCTGCGGCGGCGCGCTCGTCTTCCGCGGCTGGGTCGTCACCGCCGCGCATTGCGTCACCGACCCGCCCTCCGGATCCCCGGTCGCGCATCAGGTCTTCGACTGGACCGCGCCGCCGATCCCCACTGCCGACAAGAAGTTCAAAGTCCGCGTGGGCAGTGTGAATCGGACCCGGGGTGGAGAGACCGCATGGGTTACCAAGATCATCGTGCACCCAGGCTGGAACTGGGCCCGGGGCGCGCCGAAGAAGCCGGTCAACGACATCGCCATGCTCAAGCTCGACCACCTGCTGCAGCAGCCCACCGTGCAGCTGGCCCGAACCCCCCGCCCACCCGAACAACAAGATCACCCTCTACGGGTGGGGCGACACCGAGCCCGACAGCAACAGCGGCGACCTGCCGATCCAGCTCCAGCGGTTGGACACCACAGTGGCCGCCCCGTCTCGCTGCGCCGACGCCTTCTTGTCGTCCGGGGAACTCTGCACCCACAACCCGAGCGGGACCGACGGCTCCTGCTATGGAGACTCCGGCGGACCCGCGTACAAGCTCGTCAACGGCGTGCCCCAGCTCGTTGGCGGTTCCAGCCGTGGCGCCACGAAACTGTGCGGCGTTGCACCCGGCGTCTACACCAGCCAGCCCGACTTCCGGGACTGGATCTACCAGGTGGCCCGCACCGGTAACCCCTGAGCCCGCCGTTCGAGGTGCTGGGCCTACGACCGACCGGGTCCAGCACCTCCCCAACACCTCCGCAGGAGGAACTATCCGTGTGCCCTAGTCGCCACCCCGGATTGGAAGAAGCCGCTCAAGCGCTCCATCACAGAAGGAGCACGGTGTCGGGGACCTGGGAACAACAGCCTTCTCACGCTCAAGCAGCCCTACGACGCGAAGCGACCGCCGCTGTGTACGGCTACCTGCGTTGGGAAAGCAGCTGCACCGAGGTCGACCCCCGCGTGGACCCAGGAATGCTCAACAGCTCCGCCGGACGTGACCCGGTTCGCGAGGGATTCGCCCGGATCTCCGATCCCGTGTACCGCTAACGCGCCAATTCAACCGGGCGTGCCACACACATCGTGGACGTGCCCACAACGCCATAGGCCATATCGGAAAAGAGGGGAAATTTCCTTGTCGCAGCGAGGAAACGCCACGACTTATCATACTCCCGGCGAACATCGTGAGCCAACTGCACCTCCCCGGCGGCTCCGGGAGGAACGTGAAGTGACCGCCGGCAAGCGCGCTCGGGGTAACGACCTCGCTCGTGTCAGCAAGCGCGAGCACCCACCAGCCGAGCGTGCCACGACGAGGCGCGCCACCGGCCGCACCGTCCTCGTCTGCGCCCTGATGCTCGGGCTGGCCGGTACGAGCCTGGCCTGCGACACCACCGACGCGCCGCCCGAGACCGAGCACGCCGCGAGTCGCTGGTCCGAGCCGTCAACGCTTCCGCCGCTCCCCACACCCAGCGAGCCGAAGCTGCCCGACCTGGAGGGCGTGCCGGTCGTCTGCTCCGGCCAGGACGGACAGCCGCGCCGGAAACTGTGCTGGCCGGAATCGGTCACCATCGCCGGACTCCAAGACACCATTCGGTTCCACGAATATCGGTGCCGCCCGGCCGAGGTCACACCTGACGTCACCACCTGCGAAAACCCGACACGCGGGACAGGGAACCACCAGCTCGTGCTGCGGTCTCCTGCAGAGGGCAGCCAGCGAATCGAGCATGTGAAGATCCTAGGCTTCCAGGAGGGCGCGACTGACAGTACAACACCAGACACGTACAGCAAGATACTACGGGACGCCCTCGTGCAAGAGGTGTCCTACCTCGCGCCGTCGCTGTTCCCCACCCCGGAGATCAGCAACGCGGTCCGAGACTGGCTGCACACCCACATCCGGGAAGGCTCCTGCGCCGAGGGCGCACAGTCGGAGACCCTGTTCGGCTACAAGCTCGCCTGCGGCCCGCCGCAGCACACCATGACCAAGTCGAAGGATGGCGTGCCCATCTCCAGTTGGTCGCAGGCCCTGTACCTGGACACGCCTATCCGTACAGAGGTGCCGGGGCTCAAGGACTCGCACCAGTGAACGGGCCACCGCCGATTCTGCATCTGGTGACGTTCGGCTACGACCATGCCCCGCCGCCGGTGGCGAACCTCGTGTTGGACGTGCGCTGGATGCCGGACCCGATCAGCCTGCCGGAGTACGCGGACCTGTCCGGCCGCGACACCGTGGTGCAGGAATGGCTGTGCACACAGCCCCGTGTCGAACCGTGGCTGATGACCCTGCTCGACCTCCTGGAACCGTACCTCCGCGAGGCCGAGCAGTACTCCGGCCGGGCCGTCACCATGGCGATCGGCTGCAAAGGCGGGCACAACCGTAGCGTGGCCATCGGAGAGCGGATCACGACCCTCATGTCTCGAACTGGGCTGACTGTCAGTGTCCACCACCGCGACATCCACCGCCGGAGCGGACGCACGGACACCACCGCCAAGTGAATCCTTCCACGAGCCCGTTGTCCCGCGCCTTGCTGGCAATCACGACAGGAGGGCCTTCGCCCACCCGCACTGCCTGGTTGCGGCCGAGCTGGCCCGGCGTGCGGGGCGGCAACCAGCCGCCCGTTAGACTCACTGGCGACGGGCCGTTAGCTCAATTGGTAGAGCTGTGGACTTTTAATCCATAGGTTCCGGGTTCGAGCCCCGGGCGGCCCACAGATTTCCGCAGGTCAGGCGCCGTCTCATCCGTCGGCAAACTGCCGATGCGTCGCGTGCCTGGCTGGACGCACTTCCGAGGACCCGGCGGCCCAGGAGCCGCTGAGGCGAGACACGGACACGTTCGACAGTCACCGTCGGCGGCGCCAGGTGCTTGGCCGCGACGCGAGCCCCATCGAGATGAAAAGGCTCTGTGCCGCGTTGACGATGTCGCCCCCGCCACCATGTCCGCCGATGCGCCACAGCAACTCGGCCAACGCGTATCCGCTGTAAGGGTGCACGAGGTTGAGGTAGTTCGCCATCGACGAGCAGGACGGGCCGTCCAGCACACCGAGTCGCAGGTCGGATCGGGTGTCCCAGATCAACAGCTCTGCGTCGCTCTCGACGACCTTGAACGGCGGGGCGGCCCGGGTCAGCGCACGGAACTCATCGGCCAGCCTCCCGACCTCGTGCCGGGCCTCGTAGAGGGGATCCCGACCCATCGCTCGCACCTCCCGCATGCTCACTGGGCAGCCCGCAGGGCAACACCCCGGCTGTCCTTACGCCAACAACCAGAGTAGAACACAAGTTCGATCACCG
Organism: Amycolatopsis aidingensis; assembly: GCF_018885265.1. GTDB lineage: Bacteria > Actinomycetota > Actinomycetes > Mycobacteriales > Pseudonocardiaceae > Amycolatopsis > Amycolatopsis aidingensis. The sequence goes on along the minus strand of NZ_CP076538.1, from coordinate 7,151,911 downwards.
GGGAAGCCTGAGGGGTACCTTTGACCTGCAGTGATCGAAGGATCGCGGCCCGTCGGAGCGCTGGACACGGCTCGGGTTCGGCATCCGCCGGAGAGTCGTCGAGCACGCCTTCACGCTGCTGCATCCGGTTCCGCTGGCGGTGTGGTCGGCTTACGGCGTCCGTACGCCAGCTCATTGGCCGGGATGCGGTCTCATTCTGCTGGTGATCGCCTGTCGCACCTGGCAGCGTCGGTGTCCTGCATCTTCAGATGGACGTTCTCCGCGCACAACCGCCAGCTCGGCGCGTTCGGAATCCTCCAGCGGCTTACCCGCCGAGTCGTCAGACTCCCTGGCCTTCTTCACCCATTTCCCCAGCGTCATCTCGTGCACACCGATATTGCGTGCGACCTCGACAATAGACCGAAGAGCATCGATGACAAACTCGACTGCCTGCGCCTTGTACTCCTTGGTAAATCGACGGCATGTCGAACCCACACCCATATCTCCCGAAGAACCGGGCGACCCTCCCAATGTCCACCCAACCGGGAACGGTCCAGGTCTTCTCGACTCAGGAGGTGTAGTCCTCAAGGACACTGCGGCGGCGCACGTCCAAGGTCATGCAATGAAAGCCTCCGCCCACGATGCGCCCGTGCCGCCATCGGCAAGGCAACGGGTTGAAGCCGGCTTTGGCGAGATCCTTCATCAGTGCCGTTTCATCCTCCTGCACCACGACGCGTTCCTCGTCGAGCGACAGAACGTTCATCCCCAGCGACGGCGCTGAGAGCACCGGGCGGTCACCGTAGAGATCGCGGCCGAGGCGGTCAGGCGGCGGGGAGTAACGGATGATGTCCCAGTCGTGGAGAAACGCGGGTAACTGTGAGAGTCGCACATCGTGATGCAGCAGCAGGGTTCCAGGGCGCAGCGGGACGACGCGCGTGTCGACATGGTTGTCGACCACGTTGATCTCGTGCACCCGGTAGTTGTCGCCGAGGTGCCGGGCGAGCCAGCGCATGCCCAGCCGGTGGTTCTCCGTCGAGCAGTTGAACAGCACATCCCGGCCGATACGGACCGTCTGCGCGCCGTCGAACATAATCTCGTACCGCGGGTTCGCTGGTACCGGGCCGGTGTACCCGTTGGCCAGCGCGTACGTGTAGTCAAAGTTCTCGGGGCGTAACCGGGAGTGCGGGGCTACGGTCCATTTCGCCCCACGGGCAAAATACTCGATAAGCAGATCCTTGTAGAGGTCAGCCTCCAGGTACCGGCAGCGAACGAGCGGTGCCGTTTCGATGATTTCGTCGCCCACGACCAGGAGTAGGTCTCGTGGCATGACGGAATGCCCATCGATCGTCCACCAGTCCGGAGTCTCCACGCGCCGCGGATCGGGCCGAGTCTCGGGTGTGCGCACTCGCACGTCGTGTTCCTGCAGCAAATCGACGAAAGCGGCAAGGTCTTCCGCCATCTCCTTCGCGAGCTGCCGTTCCGCCAACGTGCCGGTGGGTACCGTCCACGGCTCCCGTACACCCGGCGACACCGGGGAGTCCAGGTCGGCGCAGAAGAACAACCGGAAGCTTACGTCGTCGTCGTAGGCAAGAAAGGAAGGTTCCCCGACAATCACCTCCTCCAAGCTGGACCAGTGATCGTACGAGTTGACGACTGGCGGTTCGGCACCGGCGCCGGCGATGCTCTCGTACGTGCCGTCGCTTGCCATCGAAGCCATGAACTGTCCAGACATGACGACTCCTCATCAACGAAGGTCGGGATGGGATTCTGCCGCCAGGAAGATGGCGTCCAGGAGATGCGTCCGCAGTTCCTTGCGGGAGAGATACCAGCCGGGGGTGTTGTTGATCTCCAGAATGCGGTAGCCGTTGCCGTCGGGCACGAAGTCGAGGCCAGCGACCGTGATGCCGACCGCCCGTGCCGCTTCGATCGCCATATCGATCAACTCGGCGGGAGGTTCGGCCTCGTGGACAGTCGCGCCGAGCATCGTGTTGGCCTTCCAGTGGTCCGAAGCTGGCACTCGTCGGAAGTTCAGCGGAGCCCGGTCACCGACAACCGTGATGCGGAAGTCTCCTTCCGGATGCGGCAGGAAAGGTTGGCACAACAGCAAACGATACCTGCCGAGCAGATAGTCGATCACCGGCCGGTCCGCTTCCACCTCACCGACACGTTCCACGTCGTTCCCGCCATATCCGAAGGAGGGCTTGAGCACGACGCGTCCCCAACGCTCAAGAGCGTCCGCGACTTCCGCGACCGTTGTGCAGGTCAGGCTGGGCGCGATCGGCAACCCCACATCGGCCAACTGGCGCAGCGCGAGCAGCTTGTTCTCCACCAGGAAGTAGGGTGTGGCGGCGTCCATCGTCACCACACCGGGAACATCGGACAGTAGTGCGAACCGCTCGTAGTCGATCTGGATCCGGTCGGGCCTGAGCTCCGGCCTGCACATGATGAGGTCGAACGTACTGACCGGCATCTGCCCGACACAGGGTTCGACACCGGTTCCACCCGGTCGGCACCCCACGTCGTCGAGGGTGAACAGCGTCATGTCATGCCCTCGGTAGAGCCCATGTTCGAGGAGGCTGAGCGATTCCGACTCTTCGCGGTCCCAGCCGAGCACTCCGATGCGCATTAACGGTCCCCGCACGGGAAGCAGCTCAGGCGACGAGACAGCACACTGACCACCTTCCTTCGAACCCGCAGGAGATGCCGTCTGGCCTCGGCCGGGACGGCTGAGAAAGAGTCAACAGGCAGCGCCTATCGATCCGGTATGCAAACCCCATCGCCGGTGTCCCGCGTATCGCGCCGGGGCGCGCGGGAGCGATAGCGAGTCGACGGTCCGGCTGGTTGTACTGGTCACCGGCCGGCGAGTGAGGCCGGCCGGAGTAACGTGACGATCCGCAGATCATTGACTGGGGAGAGCAGCATGACGAACGAGACGGATGTTTCCGAGGCATCCGCTGGCTCCGGCGTCCCCGGCACCACGGGCGCCGTCCGGAAGCGGCTGGGGCTCTTGCTCGACAGGACATTCTTCCTGCTATGGTTCGGAGAAACCACGAGCGCTGTGGGGAACAGCGTGGCGGTTGCCACCATGCCCCTTATCGCAGTGGTTACCCTGCAGTCCAGCACCTTTCAAGTCGCGGCGCTGGCCGCAGCGTCATGGGTGCCATGGTTGGTCGTCGGCCTACCTGCCGGTGTCTGGGTCGACCAGCTTCCTCGGCGTGCGGTCATGGTCGCCTGCAACTTCGTGTCCGTGGTGGCGTTCGCGAGCGCCCCGCTCGCCTGGTGGTTCGGCGTCCTGAGCTATACTTGGCTGGTGATCGCCGCTGTCGTCGCTGGCACTGCTTCGGTCTTCTTCAACACCGCCTACCGAGTCTACCTGCCGGAGATAATCGGTAAGGAACACCTGATCGAGGCAAACGCCAAGCTGCAAGGCAGCGAGTCGGCTGCGGATATCGTCGGCCCCACAGTCGCGGGTGTGCTCGCCCAATGGGTAGGAGCAGTTGTCGGCCTGCTGTTCAACGCCGTGACCTTCCTCGTGTCGACCGTGTGCTTGCTGCGGTCTCGGCGGTCGGCGCCACGCCTACGCCCCGCCGCGGACCGTTTGCCCATTCGCAGGCAGATTCTCGTCGGACTCCGGTTCGTCGCCAGTGACCCCTACCTTCGGCCCATCGTGTTCTACTGCGCGCTGGCGAACCTGGCGATCGACGGTTATGAGGCGATCAGGGTCGTCTTCCTTGTCCGGACGCTCGACGCCAGTCCCGTGGTCGTGGGTCTGGCGCTTGCTGCGATCAGCATCGGGGGAATTCTGGGCGCGCTGGCTGCCCAACCGATAAGCCGCCGTTTCGGCACTGGCCGGGGACTGTTCATCTGGCAACTGTGCGCCGGTCCTGCCGCGCTGCTCGTTCCGCTTGCTGCCCCGGGGCCGGGAATCCTGCTGTTCATCGCTGGCTCGCTGGTGATGCTGGTGTCGGTCGTGTCCGGCAACATCATCCTAAGCAGCTTCCGCCAGACCTACTGCCCGGCCGATCTGCAGGGCAAGGTGGTCTCGACCATGCTCGTCATCAACTACAGCACGATCCCGGTCGGCGCGCTGTTGGGCGGTGCGCTGGCCACGGTGATCGGTCCACGGGCGACGTTGTTCTGCATGGCTGCTCTGTTCATGCTCTCCGGGTTGACTCTCGTACCCGGTCCGATGCGACGGCAGCGGGACCTGCCCAAAGAGCCGCGGGTGAACGTCGGGTGAAGCACTGTGTTCGTGCCGGCCGCTTGTGGTGGGACGGCTTAGATATCCCATGGGCTTTGTTTGTCAAGCGGCAGTTTGTTGATCTTGGTTGTGGCGTGCCCATGCGGTGTGTTCGTTGTAGGTGATACCCGGTTTTGAGGCAGCCGTGAAGGATGCCGACCAGCCGGTTGGATAGCTGACGGAGGGCGGCGTGGTGATTCATGCGGCGGCGGAGTTCGTCGGAGTAGGCGCGGGCGCCTGGTGAGGCGCTGAGGGCGCAGAAGGCCTGCTGGTGCAGGGCGTCGACGAGCCGGGCGTTGTGGATGAAGCGGGCCAGCACGGTCTTCTTCTTGTCGGACTGGCGGATGATAGGGCTGGGTGCCAGCGTAGTTCTTGCGGTTCTTGGCGGTGGCGTAGCGGGTGCTCGTCGTCGCCGAACTCGCCGAGGACCGACCCGGGCCGCCAGGATCTGTCCCAGGCCGGGTCGGGACAAGTAGATCCCAGAGTCTCCACCGATCCCGGGGCGGTTCAGTGAACCCGAGCAACGCTTGCATCACTGCCAGCGTCACCGACTCCGCGCCGGTGAGCTCGGGCGCAATACCCACCCGTGGCCGCCACGGCACCAGCTGGGGCGACTCCTTCAGCAGATCATCGGTCTTCACGTAGAGTACGGTCGCGAGGGTGTCCAGGTTGTTCGTCACACAACGATCATGGACCCCCTCATCCTCGTCGCCGTCTCCGCACCCCTTGGAATAAGCCGTCTAGCCGTCTAGGCATCGGATGCCTGGCGGCGAGAATGCTCACCCACTGGCCGCTACCGGACGGGAGTCTGCCCTGGCGACGGGGACTGTCCGTGATCTTGTGGGTGGTGGGTGATCTTGACCATGCTGGAGCGGTCGCTCCGGTTGGGAAGGATCTAGGTTGACAGGTGAAGACAGGGCGGCCGGCTCGGCTGCCGGTGCGGGCTCCGCTGGTGATGATCTTGATGTGCGGGTTGCCCGGGAGTTGATCGACAAGGCCCGTGCGGATGGTGTGTCGCTGGTCGGCCCGAACGGGCTGTTGCGGCAGGTGACGAAGACGGTGCTGGAGTCGGCGCTGAACGCCGAGCTTGATGATCATCTGGGTTATGTGAAGGGTGATGTTGCCGGGAAGTTCGGGGTGAACGAGCGGAACGGCACGTCGTCGAAAACGGTACGGACCGATGTGGGTGATGTGCGGATCGACGTGCCTCGGGACCGGCAGGGTACGTTCACTCCGCAGATCGTGCCGAAATACGCCCGCCGGGTCGAGGGGTTCGATGATGCGGTCATTTCCTTGTATGCGAAGGGGCTGACGACCGGTGAAAGTGCGCCGTGAAAGCGCTGTTGTGTCGCGAGGAGGTGGAAGACCTTCTCCTGCGGGCCGTCGCAGCGGCCTGTTGAAGTTGGGGGCAGCCCGAACTGGGAGGTGCCGGTGAGGGTGGCAAGCGGCCCCGACAAAACCGGGACGTGCCAGAACTGCCGGATGGTGCGGGTCCGGCAAACGAGTCGAAGAGGTATACGCGAGGAACTGGCGTGTTACGTTTCCTAAGTAGTCACCGGCTGAAACCTGGTGGATGGCCGGTCGCGATGCGCACCCGTTTCTTGGATGAGGCAGGGAACTCCTGAGCGGGGATTCTCACCTTCGCAGGGAGGCCGTGGTGAAGGTCTGCGGCGTAGTCACGGCGATATCGCGGGAACAAAGTCAGATGCCTCCTTCGGCAAGCGATCAGCATGTGAACACGGGAACTGTCTGGTGATGGTTCCCGACTGGTGGGCATCCAGCTCGCACGTCGGGATAGGCACACCGTCTGCTGAACACGCCGGGCAGGGCGGAGCCGTCGTAGTACTCGGAGGCCGGGAAAGCCGGTCACAGGGGGAAGGACGGCAGCGGTTTCGAGAAGAAGGGATGCTGCATTGCCGAAAGATGCGCCGTTGAATAGCGGCGCTCTGGAACAACCCGACGTCGGGTCGTTCCGTCGGGTATCGGAAATGCAGGCCAAGCTTCATCGTTGGGCGTCGGCCGATCCTGGCCGACGGTTCGATGACCTGTTCAACCTCGTGCACGACCCGGCAACCCTGCGTGTGGCGTGGGAACGGGTCGCATCGAATGCCGGGGCACGTACTGCTGGTTCGGACGGCGTCACCGTCGCCCGGATCGAGCGGGACATCGGCGCCCTGGAGTTTCTGGGTGGCATTCGCATCGTGGTTAAAGACGGTTCGTTTCGGCCGCAGCCGGTGCGGGAACGGTTGATTCCCAAGCCGGTCGGGTCGGGGAAAGTCCGCAGGTTGGGCATTCCTACTGTCATCGACCGCGTTGTGCAGGCCGCCCTGAAACTGGTCCTGGAACCGATTTTTGAGGCTGATTTTCATCCGGTCTCGTTCGGGTTCCGGCCCAAACGGCGGGCACATGATGCGATCGCCGATATCCATCTGTTCGGGAGCCGCGGCTACGAATGGGTTTTGGATGCCGACATCGAGGCTTGTTTCGACACCATCGACCACGTGGCCCTGATGGACCGCGTGCGGGCACGGGTGACGGACAAGCGTGTGCTTACGCTGGTGAAATCGTTCCTCAAGGCCGGGGTCCTGACCGAGCTCGGCGAGGAACGGGACACACCGACCGGGACGCCGCAAGGGGGCATCCTCTCTCCGCTTTTGGCCAATATCGCGTTGTCGGTGCTGGACGAGTACATGCACCGCGACTGGCGGCCAGGGGGTTGGATGTCGACAGAAAACCGGCGTCACCGCCATCGGCGCCTGGGTCTGCCGACCTGGCGACTCGTCCGGTATGCGGACGATTTCGTCGTCATGGTGTTCGGCACCAGGGACCACGTGGTGGCGTTGCGCGAGGAAATCGCGCAGGTGTTCGCTCCGATGGGTCTGCGTTTGTCGCCGACCAAGACTCGGATCGTGCACATACGCGACGGGTTCGATTTCCTGGGTTTCCGCATCCGGTGGAGAATCAAGAAAGGGACCCGCGATCAGTGGCGGCTCTACACTTTCGTCGGCGATCGGCCCGTCCGATCACTGAAAGCGAGAATCCGTGCCCTGACGCGCAGGACATCACAGCAGGACCTACGAGCCGTGTTGATCCGGATCAATCGGATCACACGCGGCTGGGCTGAATACTTCCGACACGCCGTGGCCAAGCACACCTTCGACCGGCTTGCCTACTTCATCTGGTGGCGAATCGTCCGATGGGTCAAGACCAAACGGCGCTGGAGATGGAAGGACGTCCACCGCTGGCTACGAACCCCAACAGGGTGGCGGCCGATCGCGGCCGACGGGATCGAACTGCGCAACATCGCGGCGACACCGGTCACCCGGTACCGCCGACGCAGCATCCCCAACCCGTGGCCCTGCACGAACCACGCCTAACGACAGAAACCGTGGAGAGCCCGTTGCGTTGAAAGGCGCACGGCGGGTTCGGCGAGCGGCCTGGGGAAACAGACCGACGGCAACGTCAGAACTGCGCCCCAGGCCGACTCGACTTCAAGCGCACCTGGCCGATATTTATGATGCCCAGGTGTCGCGTGAGCTGATCTCGAAGATCACTGATAAGGTGGTCGATGATCTGAATTCTTGGCAGGCGCGGCCGCTGGATCGCGGGCGAGTTCCATTGATCGATGCTATTCACGTCAAGATTCGGGACGGGGTGGTAGCGAACCGGCCGATCTATATCGCGGTGGGGATCACCCTGGCGGGTGAGCGGGATGTGCTGGGCATGTGGGTCGGTACCGGCGGCGAAGGGGCCAAGGGTTGGCTGAACCATCTGTCTGACCTCAAGAACCGTGGTGTCGAGGATGTCCTGGTCGTTGCCTGTGACGGCCTGAAGGGGCTTCCCGAGACGATCGCCGCGTTGTGGCCCCAGGCGGAGGTCCAGCTGTGCGTCGTACACCTGGTGCGGGCGAGCCTGCGTTACGCATCGAAGAAGTATTGGTCGGCGATCACGAAACGGCTCAAGCTGATGTACACCGCGCCCACTGCGGAGGCCGCCGAGGTGCAGTTCGTCGAGTTCTGCGCCGAGTGGGGGGAACGCTATCCGGCGATGGTCAGGTTGTGGCGTAACAGTTGGGAACAGTTCACACCGTTCCTTGCTTATCCGCCCGAGTTGCGGAGGCTGGTGTACACGACGAATGCGATTGAGAGCCTGAACGCCCGGTTTCGGCAAGCTACCCGGCGGCGCGGTCATTTCCCGAACGATCAGGCCGCGCTCAAAGTGCTCTATCTCGTGATCAATAATCCACTCAAGAACCGTTCCAATGTCACTGGAAAGGTAGTAGGCTGGAAGCAGGCGTTGAACGCACTCGCCATGCACTACGGCGACCGGCTCGACGTTCAGCAGTGACAAGGTGATCACATCATCACCCACAAGATCGCTGACACTCCCCTGCGACGGCCCCGGCAGCTCCCATTAAAGATCTTTCGGTATTTGGGTGAGGGTGGTTATAGGGAAAGGCCGGTATGGTCGAGGAAGTTGAAGCACAGCTGGCAGCTGGTGCCGATGCGTTCCAGGCCGGTCTGTGCGGCGTTGTGGGCTTGGTCGATGGTGTCGGGGCAGAGGTTGGCCAGTTCGCGGGTTTTGACGTTGCCCAGACCTGTTCCATGGGGTTGAGGTCGTGGGCGTAGCCGGGCAGGGGTTCGACCCTCAGCCAGTGGCGTTGGGTCGCCAGCCAGGCTTTCATGGCCTTGTAGCGGTGGGATGGCAGGCCGTCCCAGATCAGGGTGACGGGTTGGCCGTCGAGGTGGTCGTGCAGGTCGGTGAGGAAGCCGATCAGCGAGTCGGTGTTGTAGCTGCCTTCTTTGATCTGGAACACCAACGTCGCTTCGCTGCGGTCGGGCCGGTACGCCAGTGTCCCGGACATGGACATGCGGGTCCAGTTGAACCGGTGGGTCGCCCGCGGGGCGCCCACGTGGCCCTCACTGCGGGCAGCAGGGAGAATCCGGACTCGTCCTGGAAGCAGCTCCGGACCCCGCGGTGCCGGGCCCCTTTTTATGCGCGGCCACTCGGTCTTGACCCACTGCTCGATGGCCTCGTCGTCGCGTTCGACGGCACGCCGTGCGAGACACTGCCTGCTCCAGCCCAGCCGTTCGCGCAGGATCGTCCAGGTCTGCGTGGTGGAGTACCGCACCCCGGTGACCTTCTCGATCACCTCGGCGACCCGGGCCAGCGTCCACATATCGGGCGGATACCCGTTCGCCTTCGGCCCGAGTTCCAATGCCGCCTCGACCTCGGCGATCTGCCCGTCAGACAACCGCGGTAACCGTCCGGCACGCCCAGCACCGGCCAGCGCCCTGCGCCCCCCGGCCAGCCAGTCCCGATGCCATCGCGACGCGGTCTGCGCCGACACCTCCAACTCCACCATCACATCGACCTGCCGCTTGCCCTGGGCAAACAGCTCCGCCGCCCGCATACGGCGTTCCCGCAGCGCTTCGAAGTCCCTGCGAGCACGTACTTTGCTGCCAGCACGGGCCTTCTGGCGCTGGCCGCCCGATCGTGAAGGTGTCGACACGCCACGATTATCCTACCAGACAAGACAAATCACCCACAACGACTCACCATATTACCGAAAGATCTTTAGGCCACCTCGCGCAACAACTCCTCCAGCCGCAACTCGTACGACTCGGCTTCGGCCCAATCCCTGCCGAACGCGACGTACTCGATCGTCCCCAGCGCCGCGTTGTTGGTGGTGATGACGACGCCGGCGCTCTTCGCCCGATCGAAATGCAACCCACGGTCGTCGAGAAGTCCGGCGACTTCTCCCACCCGAGGTGACTTCATACCATTGCGCGTCACGAGGACATGCGTGTCCATGAACTCCGGCCCGATCAGCCGCCTGGCGATCACATCGATGTTAGTCGCTCCGCCAGCGCGCCCGTTGAACTCGGTGAACAGCAGCTCGCCCGCCGGGGTGACAATGGCGTCGATATTTATCAAGCCCTGGTAACCCATGCGCTGGGCGACGAGGGCGATCTGCTGGCTGACCGCACACAGCCGGGCGTGCAGTGGGGGTGCGAGGTCTTGGGGTGGGATGACGTAACCGTTCCACACCGGCTCCATGCGCATGTCCCCGTAATTCAGCAGCACGGGCGTGCCGGTGCGGGGGATGTGGAGTTCCGGGGACAACGTCCGGGCGTTAGGGTGATAGACTTCACAGATGAACTTCGCCGGAGACGTGAAACGCGGCGCCGCCGGTGGGCTTGCCAACCCGATCTCATCGAGAGCCGCGGCGACATTCGCGCAGTCGGACGCCGGAAGCTGCACCGCGTGGTAGGCGCCAATGTGGCGCACGTCGTGATCCGTGGTGACGAGGGTGTTGCCGTCGCCGCCCGAGTTCCGATCTTCCTTAAGGATGATCGAACCGGTACGGCTGAGTAGATCGGTGACGGTGTCGACAAGTTCCGCGCCGGGGTCGACCACACGACCTTCCGGCACCGGAATGCCTTCCGCCTCAGCGAGCGTCCGGAAGACCGACTTGGTGTTGACCAGCTCGGCCATGTTCTGGGCGTAGGGTGTCCATTCGCTTTCGAGACCGAGTAGCCGTTGCCAGTGTGCGACGTCCCGGTCATGCAGGTAACATCGCACCGACCACGGCTGCTCGGCACCGATCCGGCGCTTCAGGTCGACGATCAGCTCCGGATTGTCGCCCGGATACCAACTCGCCCGGTCAAAGTCCTGCAGGCTCAGCACGGTCGGCCCGCTTCCGGTCAAGCCGAGCACGCGCCTGACGTAGTCGACGAACTCGGCGTCCGCAGGTCCCGGGACGACGGCGACGTCTCTATTGTCTAGAGTCCATAGTAGACGAGAAGCGACTGTGTCGTACGTCGGTCGCACGTCTTCCGGTATGTCCTCCAAGCGAGAAACCATCGCACGACTGTTGGGATTAGCAAATAAGAGTGTCGGCACGTCGATCCTCTTTTCGGGAAGTTGCTTACAGTTGTGCTCAGGGACGGTGCACGCTGTCCGGCCACTGCTGGTCCTCGGCTACGCGGGAGATGACGGGGATGTCTCGAATGTCATCATGGTGGAGTACCCACATGAGGAAGCGTTCGACGCCCATGCCGAACCCTGAGGTCCGCATGGGGAACTCGTCCTTCATGCGAATGTACCAGTCGTAGTCGCGTTCGGGGACGTCGTGCAGCGCCAGCGCTTTACGAACCTCGTCACCACTGACGTGCCGCTCGCCAGATCCGACGACCTCACCCATGCCGAACAGTAGGTCGGCGTTGGCCGCCTTGGTCTGGCCGCTATTCGCGAACGCCTGGTAGAACGGCACCGAGAGGTGGTCGTGATCGGTAACCCAGACGAACTCTCCTACGGTGTCCATCAGCCGCCGTTCACCTTCGCGGGTGAGAATCCGCCAGTCACCCTCGTCCTGTACGTAGCGGGAGTCGTTGTGCAGGAGGTCGGCCGCGTCGTCGAAGGTGAGCCGGAGAAAGGGATCCGAACTCTCGAGCATTCGCTCCATATGGGAGAGTCCGCATGCCGCCGCGGCCACGTCGTCCGCATGCCGGTCCAGAATCATCCACGTGAGATGACGAACGTATCCCTCCACGTAATCGGTGAGCTCATCCAGTCCGCCTGGGATCTCAGCCTCGCTGTGCAAGAACTGGCCGAGATGCGTGCCGTCCGGCTCTTCGTGTCGGAACGACGGCATGATCGTGAAGCTGCCGCCGGGCAAGATTCGCATCCCATACTCTAGGGAGAACTGGAGTGAGTCGACAAGGTAGGTATCCACTCCGCAAACAGCCACCCTAACGGGCGCGGAGTCGCTGCCGAGTCCCGACGGGCACGTAACCGTGCGCGTGGTCATAGGTGGGTACATGGCTCTGAGCCCACGACTGTGCGCATAGTCCACGGTGCCGGCGAGTACCGTGTCCTCCAGGTTAGTGACGAGCTGGTACCAGGGGGACCTCAGGGCGCTCAGGAAGGCGCCCTTCTCGTTGCTCCATGTCCGCGGCGCGCTCAGGGAAATTTTATCCAACGATTTCCGGCCTGCCATATTTCCACCACCCAGAGAGAGACAATTTCGGACGCGACGAAGAAGGCGTGCGTGTGTGGTCAGATGCGATCGATGTTCTGAATGCCGCGGAAAACATTATCCGGATCGTACCGCTTCTTAACCTTGGCCAGGTGGCCGTGTCGCTCGGTCCCGTAAATCCATACCGCGTTCTCGCCCGGTTCTCGGTTGGTGTAGTTGAGGTACGCGCCAGCGTCCAGCCAAGGCTCCAGGCGCTCGATCGCCTGCCTCGCCCATTCGATGTTCTCCACGTCCCGATGACGATCCGCCCAGTGCGCGGAGACGGTGCAGATATACGAGGCGTCCCGGTTGGGAAAGGCGGAACCACCAGGCGGTGGGCGCACAATGGCGCCTCGTAAGTACTCGAAGTCGATAGACGACCACGGTGCCGGGCTACGCAGGGCCGCCTCAGTGAGCTCCTCAGCGGGGTCGGCGATCCGGGTGAGGTAACGGGACTTGGTGAAGTAGCGGTGCCCGTGTGGTTCGCTCCTATCGGCCATCGACTGGAGCTCCCGATAGGACATCGATCGGGAGGAGCCGGCGGCCGGAGCCGTCGACTGGACGAACGACGCGACCCGGTCCGGCCAGTTGCGATCAGCGTCGGTGTGGATCGCAGTGAGGAACAGTGCCGGAGCGCCGACCAGAGCGGCTGGAACCCACTCCTTCGCGCCCGCCTGCTGGAACGCCCCAACGACATGCGATTCATCCGGCTGCTGTTCGGCAAAGGTCTGGTAGGCCCGCAATACGGAAACGGCGTCACCGGCAGGATATACGGCCGTGTGATGGTGAATCGTGCCGACGGGGCGGAGTCGCAGCGTGAAGCGGGTGACGACCCCGAAGTTGCCGCCACCTCCACGGAGAGCCCACATGAGGTCCTCGTGTTCGCTCTCCGACGCTTCAACGACGGAACCGTCCGCGAGCACCACCTCGGCTGCGATCAAGTGATCACAGGTCAGCCCCCATTGCCGGGCCAACCATCCGTATCCCCCACCGAGTACCAGACCGCCAAGACCGGTGTGCGACACGACCCCAGCGGGGCAGGCCAGGTCGTGCGCCGTCGTCGCCGCATCGAGGTCGCTGAGCAAACAACCTCCTTGCGCCCGCGCTACCCGGCCGACGGGGTCCACCCGAACGTCACGCATCAGCGAGAGATCGATGAGCAGTGCTCCATCCGCGACTGCCGCACCCGCCACGTTGTGGCCACCGCCTCGCACCGTCACCGGCAGGTTCACGATGGCTGCGTACCGCAGTGCCTCCCGCACGTCGCCGGTGGTGCGGCAACGGGCGATCAGCGCAGGCTTGCGATCGAACATCGCGTTCCATACGCGCCGCGCCGCGTCATAGCCCTGGTCTCCGGGAGCGAGGAGCATGCCGGTAAATACACTGCGAAACCGAGCCAGCGGTGCGGTCGGCTTCGATCTGACATCAGACGACAAGCGAATCCCTGGCCCTCTCTCGAGAATGCTAAGGCGGACAAGAGAGTCGCCGGATCGACCAGGACGGTGGCAACCCCGCGACATAGGCATCAGTAGAGGGGACCAGGGTATTAGGTCGGTATTGATCCGCCACCGTCGCGCCGATGGACCGCGTCGGTGGACCAGCCCAAGCCAGGGTCACTCTGGAGAGAGGAACGCTTTGAGTCGACCGACCTCCGAGTCCAAGGCTTTCTCGAACGCCACCCCCTTCGGCGCCCCGTCGACAAAACCCACCTCGACACTGCTGGTGATGTCAGCGCAGTTGGCCCACCCGATGACCTTGTCGCGCCACAGCATCGGCATCGCGTAGTACCCCAGGACACGTTTGGCCGCAGGCGTGTAGGCCTCAAACCTGTAGTCCCAGCCCCAAATATGGCCGAAACGCTTACGATCCCACACCACCGGATCGAATGGCGCGAGAAACCGGACGCGCGCAGGCGGCTCCGCATCCACGGGCACCAGGTCAGCAGGCCAGACGTAACGAACGCCGTCGATCGTCATTGCCTCCAACTCGCCTCGCGCCAGCAGTTCCCGAACCACCCGGATGCCGCGCCGCGGGGTGTCGGGGGCGTGCAGCCAAGACACCAGACGGCTCGCGGCACTGCCGAGCGTTGATTCAGTCACCGGTGCGAGCGTGCGGGCCACCCGCAGTACCAAGGCCCGCCGCCGCTGGGCCAGGCCCAGCGGATCGCCCAGCGGGGGAGCGATCTGATACCGGCGAACTCCGGCGACCCGGTCGACGACGCGCAAGAAACCGAAGTGGTGGAGCCGTTCGAGCGTCATGGTAGTCGCCGACGACGTACCTCCCCAGTCGTTCGTGGCTTTCTGGTGACCGAAGTGTGCCTGGACATCGCGGGGATGGGCCAGGCCGCTCTCGCGAACGAACTCGAGAATCTCGGCGGCTTGCCCGCACGGCCGGAAAACCCCGTCGGGGCTGTGGCGATCGTGCCGCGGATGCAGGTACGGCCGCAGCCGGCGGGCCGTGTAGCCGTAGGCGTAGAGCACATCCTCGTCGATCTCGAGTTCCGCATAGCACTGGTCGAGGTCACCAACCCGGTAACCGCGCACCCGCTGTCGCAGTATCAGGTCCTGGGCCCTGGCCGGTGCTCGGATCGGATCAGCCTGGACAAACTCCGTCTCTGCGAGCACATCGGCAAGCAGGCCGGGCTTACGCGGCAATGACCAGCCGACTGCGTGGCGGCGCAACCACTTGAGCGACGACATGTGATCAGCATAGGCGACACACAAGTATCTGATGAGCGACCACACAGTCCTGCTCTCACGCACCCCGTGGCCGGACGTGGCCTGGCGGGCTGCCCCTGAAACAATGGCGAACGACGGAGGAGGACTGTATCTGTGAGTAAACACGACGTGCTGCCGCTGCTCGACCAGGTCGCCGCCGCGGTGTTGGAGGCGATCGGCCGTGCACGCCCCGAACTGACGGGAGCAGATCCCTTGGTACGCCGATCCGAGCACGCCGACTTCCAGTCCAACGCGGCCCTATCACTGGCGAAGCGTGTCGGCACTAAACCTCGTAATCTCGCCACCGAGGTGAGCATGGTCCTCGAGGGCGACCCGATCGGCTCGGTCGAACTGTCCGGGCCAGGTTTTCTGAACATCACCGTCCCAGACCAGGTCGTTTGGGACCAGGTGGCCAGGCGGCTGGCCAGCCCGCGCCTAGGCGTCGGCACCCCGGAAGAGGGGCGGCGCACAGTCATCGACTACTCCGCGCCCAACGTCGCCAAGGAGATGCACGTCGGTCACCTGCGCACCACGATCATCGGGGACAGCCTCGCCCGGGTACTCGGCTTCCTCGGTGCCGACGTGATCCGGCAGAACCACCTCGGAGACTGGGGCACCCAGTTCGGCATGCTCATCCAGTACCTCGACGAGCACCCCGAGGCCACCTGGCACCAGGACGAACTCTCCGGCACTACCTCCGCGGTGTCTGCGCTGGACGAGTTGTACAAGGTTGCGCGCAAGGCGTTCGACGCCGACCCCGCCTTCGCCGACCGCTCCCGCGCCCGCGTGGTCGCCCTGCAATCCGGCGACCCGGCCACCGTCGCCCGATGGAAGGAGATCGTTGACGAATCCGAGAAGGCGTTCCAGGTCATCTACGACCGGCTCGGCGTGCTGCTTACTCCCGAAGACTCGGTCGGCGAGTCCTTCTATAACCTGCTGCTCGCCGACACCATCACCGAACTCGTCGACGCCGGAATCGCGGTCGACAGCGAGGGCGCAGTAGTGATCTTCTCCGAGGAGGTCACTGGCCCCGAAGGGGGCCCGGCTGTGCTAATGGTGCGTAAGCGCGACGGCGGCTTTGGCTACGACACCACCGACCTGGCCACCATCCGCTACCGCATCCACAACCTCAAGACCACCCGGCTGCTCTATGTAACGGACTCCCGGCAGGCCCTGCACTTTCAGCTGATCTTCGAGGCCGCCCGTCGCGCCGGGTGGCTCACTGACGGTGTCGACGCCGCCCACGTGCCCTACGGCACCGTGCTCGGCCCCGACGGGCGCCCGTTCAAGACCCGCGCCGGGGGCACCGTCCGGCTGATGGACCTCCTCAACGACGCCGTCGCCCGCGCCCGCGCCGTCGTCGCGGAGAAAGACCCTGGCCTCGATCCAGCGGAACTCGACCGGATCGCCGAGCAGGCCGGGATCGGGGCGGTCAAGTACGCCGACCTGTCTACCTCACGGGTCAAGGATTACGCCTTCGACGTCAACCGCATGGTCTCCTTCACCGGCAACACCGGCGTCTACCTCCAGTACGCCCATACCCGCATCCGGTCCATGCTCCGCAACGTGGACGACCCCGACGTCACCATCGACCCGAACATCCCACTCGAACCCGCTGAACGCGCCCTCGCGCTGGAACTTGACGCCTACGCCAGCATCTTGGCCGAAGTCAGCGCAAGCCTCGAACCGCACCGCCTCTGCGGATACCTCTACGACCTCGCCCGCGACTTCACGGCCTTCTACGAAAACTGCCTCGTGCTGAAGGCTAGCGAACCTACTCGCAGCAACCGACTCGCGCTATGCCAGCTCACCGCCCGCACGCTTAACCACGGACTCGGGCTCCTCGGCATTACCGCACCTGAACGTATGTAACCCTCTGATCACGTTGTGTGACCAGGGACTGTTTCAAGATCGGTGGGTTCGGCCCGACACGCCGGGCTGAGGTCAGGCGGGATGGGCACGGAGTGGGATGACTGTTGATGCTGTGACGAGTGAGGCATCGAAGAAGCAGGCCGAGGCGACTGATCCGCCGGTGCGCAGCAGCGGCTGGCCGCGGAGATGATCAAGCAGGCGCAGGAGCAGGGCATGGCCTTGACCGGCCCGGACGGGCTGCTGGGGCAGCTGACGAAGACGGTGCTGGAGATCCGCGCTGGACGCGGAGATGACCGAGCACCTGGGGCATGCCAAGCACGCTGATCAGCCCGGCCGTGAGGGCACGAACGTGCGCAACGGTTCCCGCGCCAAGACCGTGGTCTCGGACGCCGAGGGCGAGGTTGAGGTGCGGGTGCCGCGCGATCGGGAGGGCAGCTTCGAGCCAGTGGTGGTGAAGAAGCGGCAGCGCAGGTTGGGCAGTGTGGATGAGATTGTGTTGTCGTTGTATGCGAAAGGGTTGACCACCGGCGAGAGTGCGCCGTGAAAGCGCTGTTGTGTCGCGAGGAGGTGGAAGACCTTCTCCTGCGGGCCGTCGCAGCGGCCTGTTGAAGTTGGGGGCAGCCCGAACTGGGAGGTGCCGGTGAGGGTGGCAAGCGGCCCCGACAAAACCGGGACGTGCCAGAACTGCCGGATGGTGCGGGTCCGGCAAACGAGTCGAAGAGGTATACGCGAGGAACTGGCGTGTTACGTTTCCTAAGTAGTCACCGGCTGAAACCTGGTGGATGGCCGGTCGCGATGCGCACCCGTTTCTTGGATGAGGCAGGGAACTCCTGAGCGGGGATTCTCACCTTCGCAGGGAGGCCGTGGTGAAGGTCTGCGGCGTAGTCACGGCGATATCGCGGGAACAAAGTCAGATGCCTCCTTCGGCAAGCGATCAGCATGTGAACACGGGAACTGTCTGGTGATGGTTCCCGACTGGTGGGCATCCAGCTCGCACGTCGGGATAGGCACACCGTCTGCTGAACACGCCGGGCAGGGCGGAGCCGTCGTAGTACTCGGAGGCCGGGAAAGCCGGTCACAGGGGGAAGGACGGCAGCGGTTTCGAGAAGAAGGGATGCTGCATTGCCGAAAGATGCGCCGTTGAATAGCGGCGCTCTGGAACAACCCGACGTCGGGTCGTTCCGTCGGGTATCGGAAATGCAGGCCAAGCTTCATCGTTGGGCGTCGGCCGATCCTGGCCGACGGTTCGATGACCTGTTCAACCTCGTGCACGACCCGGCAACCCTGCGTGTGGCGTGGGAACGGGTCGCATCGAATGCCGGGGCACGTACTGCTGGTTCGGACGGCGTCACCGTCGCCCGGATCGAGCGGGACATCGGCGCCCTGGAGTTTCTGGGTGGCATTCGCATCGTGGTTAAAGACGGTTCGTTTCGGCCGCAGCCGGTGCGGGAACGGTTGATTCCCAAGCCGGTCGGGTCGGGGAAAGTCCGCAGGTTGGGCATTCCTACTGTCATCGACCGCGTTGTGCAGGCCGCCCTGAAACTGGTCCTGGAACCGATTTTTGAGGCTGATTTTCATCCGGTCTCGTTCGGGTTCCGGCCCAAACGGCGGGCACATGATGCGATCGCCGATATCCATCTGTTCGGGAGCCGCGGCTACGAATGGGTTTTGGATGCCGACATCGAGGCTTGTTTCGACACCATCGACCACGTGGCCCTGATGGACCGCGTGCGGGCACGGGTGACGGACAAGCGTGTGCTTACGCTGGTGAAATCGTTCCTCAAGGCCGGGGTCCTGACCGAGCTCGGCGAGGAACGGGACACACCGACCGGGACGCCGCAAGGGGGCATCCTCTCTCCGCTTTTGGCCAATATCGCGTTGTCGGTGCTGGACGAGTACATGCACCGCGACTGGCGGCCAGGGGGTTGGATGTCGACAGAAAACCGGCGTCACCGCCATCGGCGCCTGGGTCTGCCGACCTGGCGACTCGTCCGGTATGCGGACGATTTCGTCGTCATGGTGTTCGGCACCAGGGACCACGTGGTGGCGTTGCGCGAGGAAATCGCGCAGGTGTTCGCTCCGATGGGTCTGCGTTTGTCGCCGACCAAGACTCGGATCGTGCACATACGCGACGGGTTCGATTTCCTGGGTTTCCGCATCCGGTGGAGAATCAAGAAAGGGACCCGCGATCAGTGGCGGCTCTACACTTTCGTCGGCGATCGGCCCGTCCGATCACTGAAAGCGAGAATCCGTGCCCTGACGCGCAGGACATCACAGCAGGACCTACGAGCCGTGTTGATCCGGATCAATCGGATCACACGCGGCTGGGCTGAATACTTCCGACACGCCGTGGCCAAGCACACCTTCGACCGGCTTGCCTACTTCATCTGGTGGCGAATCGTCCGATGGGTCAAGACCAAACGGCGCTGGAGATGGAAGGACGTCCACCGCTGGCTACGAACCCCAACAGGGTGGCGGCCGATCGCGGCCGACGGGATCGAACTGCGCAACATCGCGGCGACACCGGTCACCCGGTACCGCCGACGCAGCATCCCCAACCCGTGGCCCTGCACGAACCACGCCTAACGACAGAAACCGTGGAGAGCCCGTTGCGTTGAAAGGGTGCGCCGTCTAACTCGGCGCTGGATCGCCCCCGCAGGGGGCAGAGGTTCGGGAGGAGGTGACCTCTGGGCCACCCGCCTTACCTGAACGGGAAACCGGGAGGGGACAAGAGCATGGCGGGAAAGCGCGGGATGCCGCGAAGACGCCGAAGGTATGGCCGTGCAAGGCCCGCGTGATACGGCG
The DNA here is from genome assembly GCF_018885265.1 of Amycolatopsis aidingensis. Lineage (GTDB taxonomy): Bacteria > Actinomycetota > Actinomycetes > Mycobacteriales > Pseudonocardiaceae > Amycolatopsis > Amycolatopsis aidingensis. The sequence goes on along the minus strand of NZ_CP076538.1, from coordinate 7,132,278 downwards.
AAGGCCACACTGCTTGAAACCCAGTTCCCAGCGGTGCAAACGTTCACACCTCCCGACACGGCGTCTGTTGTCGGGGCCGCCAGCATAGGGGCGATTCCGACTTTCGTCGCTCTGAACCCTTCCGGTCGGCGGGCGACGGGCAGTGAGCCCGTTCAAGGGGACGGACCGGGACGCCTACGTCACGCTCGATACGTCTGGCGCATTGAGGAATTCGAGATGGCCTACGGGGCGCGAGCCCTAGGGCCACGGAGGGTCCGTAGTAGTCGCAGGAGTCACGCCCTGCCAGGGAGGACGGGAGAGCCGTCCACACGGGCGAAGGGACCCAGGTGCTCAAGGTCAACAAGGACGGTGAGGTACGCGAGATGCGAGACGCCGCAACCGTATTGGAGATCATTCGTGAACGCGGCAGGAGAGGACTGCCGTTGGAACGGGTCTACCGGTGCTTGTTCAACCCGGATCTGTTCCTGCTTGCCTATGGGAAGCTCTATCGCAACAAGGGGGCGATGACTCCTGGGGTCACCAGCGAGACCGTGGACGGCATGAACCTCGGCAAGATCGAGGCAATCATCACCGTGCTCCGGCAGGAGCGCTACCGGTGGACCCCAGTGCGGCGCACCTACATCGAGAAGAAGAACTCCTCGAAGAAGCGCCCGCTGGGGCTGCCGACCTGGTCGGACAAGCTGCTGCAAGAAGTGCTGCGCCTGATCTTGGAGGCGTACTACGAGCCGCAGTTCTCCGACCGTTCCCACGGGTTCCGACCTGGCCGTGGCTGTCACACCGCCTTGCAGGAGATCTATCACCAATGGCACGGGACGGTGTGGTTCATCGAGGGCGATATCACCGACTGTTTCGGGTCTTTGAGCCATTCGATCATGAGATCGGTCCTGGCGGAGACCTGACTTGGGCCACGAATCGGGGCTGATCGGCGGCGCGGCTCGCTGACCTGGGAGTTCGTTGGTGGGTTGGGTGGGGCTTGTGCACTAAGTCGGGGTCCTAGTGTTGGCTGGTGGCCTACATCCGCACCGTGAAGACCGCATCCGGGGCTCGTGCGGTGCAGATCGTGCACTCCTCGCGCCAGGGCTCGCGCGATATCGAGCACATCGGTTCCGCCCATGACGATGTCGAGTTAGAGCTGCTCAGGACCGTCGCCCGGCAACGGATGACGGCCGGGCAGGGCGAGCTCGAGCTGAGTCTGGACGCCTCACCGGAGGCGGGCGGACCGTTGCCGATCACCGCCTCCCGGATGGGGCACCTGTGGGACGCCCTGTCGTCGGCGTATGAGGTGCTCGGGTTCGATGCTGCCGCCGACGGCGATGAGGTGTTCCGGCAGTTGGTGCTGGCGCGGATCATCGAGCCGTCCAGCAAGCTCGACGCGCTGCGGGTGTTGGAGGAGGCGGGCATCGCGCCGGTGTCCTACCGCACGCTCAAGCGCCGTCTTCCCTTGTACGCCGCCGATGCGTGGCGGGAGCGGCTGGCGGCGCTGTGCGCCCACCATGTCGGCCTGGGACCAGCGACGTATGTGCTCTACGACGTGACGACTTTGTACTTCGAGACCGACACCGGCGACGGGTTCCGTGAGTCCGGGTTCTCCAAGGAACGCCGCCTGGAACCGCAGATCACCGTGGGCCTGCTCACCGACGCGGCCGGGTTCCACTCATGGTCCACGCGTTCGAGGGCAACAAGGCCGAGATCACCACGATGCTGCCCACGATCACCGCGTTCATGGCCGCCCACGGTCTGCACGACGTGGTCATCGTCGCCGATGCCGGAATGATCTCCGAGAACAACATGAAAGACATCGAGGCCGCCGGGCTCTCGTTCATCCTCGGGATGAAGATCCCCGACGTCCCGTACGTCGTGGACGAGTGGCGCCGTGAGCACCCCGACAAAGCGATCCCGGATGGGCACGTGTTCGTCCAACCCTGGCCAGCCGGCACAAAGGACAAGCGCAAAGACCAGATGCGGTACTACCAGTACAAGCACGACCGGGCACGCCGCACGCTCAAGGGCATCGACGAACAGATCCGCAAGGCCGAGCAGACCGTGGCCGGCAAAACCGCCCTCAAGCGCAATCGATTCGTCAAGCTCACCGACGCCACCAAGACCGTCAACCGCGACCTGGAGGCCAAGACCCGCGCGTTGGCCGGGATGAAGGGCTACGTCACCAACATCGCTGACCCCACACCCGAACAGGTCATCGGCGCCTACCGCCAGCTGTTCCAGATCGAGAAAAGCTTCCGCATGGCCAAGTCCGACCTAGCCGCACGCCCGATCTTCCACCACACCAAGGAGTCGATCGAAGCGCACCTGACGATCGTATTCGCCGCCCTGGCCGTCTCCCGCTGGATCGAGGACACCACCGGCTGGTCCATCAAGAAGTTCGTCAAGACCATCCGCCGCTACCGCACCATCCACATCCAGACCGGCGACCACGTGATCACGGCAGCCGACCCGCTACCCGACGACATCCACCAGATCCTCGACGCAATCAAGACCCGCGCCGCTACGCACTAAATTGGCCCAACTCGGGTCATAGCGCACACCCTCAACCAACCGCGAAACCCTGTCAAATCACGGCCTACCACCAGCCGCCAGAGTCAACAAACTACCGCAAGCTCACAAGAGCCCTGAGATCGTAATCCGCCCAGTGGGCACTCCTCGTCTTGCGACCTCAGTAACCAACCTCGGCGTCCCGGGAGTGTTCACGCATGGGCACCAGAAACGACCGGTCGAAAGAAATGACCTTTTCCCCAGTCGACTTAATACCCAATGTCCGGCAACCCACAATCCCGTGATCTGTATAGCTTTGCGACGGGCGTTTCATCATGATTTCGGTTTCCGCATAGAGAGTGTCCCCTGCGAGGACCGGGGAAAGCAACCGGATGTTGTCCCATCCCAGGTTGGCGACAGCGCGGCCGCTGGTGCTGCGCGCTGTCATTCCACCGACTATTCCCAGGGTCACCAGGCTGGAGACGATAGGCTGCTCCCAGCGGGTGTGCTTCATGTAGGCGGCGTCGATGTGCAGCGGTGAGGCATTCATACCGAGCATGCTCATGAGCACGTTGTCCATCTCAGTGATGGTGCGCCCGGGGCGGTGCTCGAAAACGTCGCCCACCGTGAACTCCTCGTAGTAGAAGCCTACCGTCTCCCGGTACCGCTGCACACCGACGCGCCGATATCCGGTCGGCCCCTCATCCATGGGCGGGAGCCTCGTCGGCGTCGGAGTCAGCGGTGAGCTCCTCGACCGTGTCGATGAACCCGCCCAGTGCGTCCTTGCTGATGTCCGCTCGGATCATCACACGCAGGGCCGCTTTGCCACGCGGTACGATCGGGAAGAAGACCGCCGAGCTGTAGTACCCGCGCCGGAACAGTTCGCCGGACAGGCGGACGGAGCGGTCGGCATCGCCCACCGGGACGAGGCGCACGGGCAGGTTGTTACCGGCGAACTTGGTGGGATACCGCTGGTCGAAATAGTCGATGTTCTCCTGGAGTTTGTGCTGGAGCTCACCCAGTTCGGACGAGCGGTGGATCTCGGCGCTGGCCAGTGACGCGCCCACACTGGTCACTTCGATGTTCTGCGACCAGCCGATCGGCCCTCCGTGGCGAGTGAGGAAGGGATAGAGTTCCGGCCGTCCCAGCATCGCGACGCCACCGTTGGAGCCGAATCCCTTGTTCAGGGTCGAGACAATGATCGAAAGGGGGTTCATCTCGATCTGAGATCGGGTGAAACCTTCGCCGTGCTCCCCGGTGATAGACAACGAGTGCGAATCGTCGAGGTACAGGAACAATCCATAGCGGTCCTGGAGCTCTTGGAGCCCGTCCAGCGCCGCGGCGCCACCCATGGAGTACGCACCGTCGGCGATGTAAGCCACTCGCGGGTATTTCTTGCACACGTCTTCGAGATAGTTTAGGTCGTTGTGGGGAGCCGTCAGCACCAGGGACTCGTCGGCCGTGATCGGCTTGACATAAGCCATCGAGAAATGGCAGAATCGGTCGTAGACCATCACGCGCGCCCCGCCTTCTGCGAGATATCCTGCGGCGACCAGCGGAAGTATGCCGAAGCTGAGCGCCGTGCACGAGACGCCGACCAGAGCTGTCGCCCGGAACAGCTCGCCGAGCTCCTCCTCCAGGCGGCCCAGCGTCCGGTGCCGAATCCGCGCGTTCGACGTCAACAAGCCGGTGGTGCCGGCCTCCCGTAGGACGTCGATGGCACCTTCAATGACCTTGGGATGGAAGTTCAGTCCGAGGTAGGCGCTGGAGCAGAGGTTGATAAACTCGTGCCCGCTCTCGGGAATGATCATCTTGTTGTTTGACGCCGCCTCGACGTTGAGGTTTATCAGACCCTCGCTGGCCGCGGCGAGCCACACGGGGTCGGACATTCGCAGCATCTTTTCGGTGTTGCGGTATCGGTGCGCGCCGAGAACACGCTCCAGAGCGCCGGTATCCGTGCTCATATCTCTCCTTGCGGTCAGGAATGAAGCAGGTCGCCGAATTCCTCGATCAGGTGCTGAGACGCCTCGAAAAACGGAATTCCCACCATCGCGCCGTCGACCACCGCGATCTTCCGGCCGTTCTCCTGCCCTGCGGCCACGATGCGCCGGGCCTTCTCGAGCGTCGCGGTGTCCGGCGAGAACGCCTCGTTGATCACCGGTACCTGTCGCGGGTGGATGGCAATCTTGCCACTGAAGCCCAGGTCGTGCGCACGGACGGCGTCTTCCTTGATCGTCGCGTGCTCCGAGATCTCGAAGGTGGGCGCGTCTATGACTTCGATGCCAGCGGCTCGCGCGGCGTTCACCAGCCGCGCCCGCGCGTGGACCAGGGTGTCCCAGGCCAGGCGCACGCCGGCCAAGAACGAGTAGTCCGCGGAACCGAAGATGAGCGCCCGCAGCCGCGGTGACGCGGCGGCTATCGCGTTGGCGTTCTCCACGCCACGCGGGGTCTCCACCACGGCGAGGAACTCGACGTCGGGGCAGGTCCGCACGAGGACGCTCTCCGCGACCTCGATGTCACGTGGCGACTCCACCATGGGAACCACCACGATCGCGGGTTTTGTCGGATAGTCACGAATCGCCAACAGATCGCGCAGCCCGTCCGGCGTCGTGAGTGTGTTGATCCGTATCGCGCACCTGGCGGGGGCCGGGGGGACGAAGAACCTCGCCGCGAGGTTCCGCGCGGTGTCCTTATCCCACGGCGGAATGGAATCTTCCAAGTCCACCATGCAGATGTCGGCGTCGGCTTCGTGGCTCTTGCGAAAGCGGTCCGTCTGCAGCGCCGGGGTCGACAGCATCGAACGGCAGTACCGCGTGTACTTCATCGCGCTCCCCCATATGTGCTCGCGGGATATTGGAAGATGGGGGCCAGGCAGCGTCTTTCCGACCTGTTGTCCAGCGTGACCGTCCGCATGGTCGTGCCAGCGTATCCGTCCGGCACGACGAACACGCTCCAGGTGCACCCCCAGTGCTCCACCTCGCCGCTTTCGGGATCAATCATCGGCTCCGGCCGGGAGATCACCCGGCGTTGCACGATCGCGCCCGCGGCGGCGGCGGACTCGAGGGCGTCGCGCCACTCCGCGTCCGTGACGCGCCAGCCCGCCACAATGCCGACGCCATCATGCCCGAGGTGCGGTTTAATGAGGAGACCGGTGCGGGCCTCGCGGCAGTACTCGAGCAGCCTGACGGTCTGCCCTTCCACCTCGGTCTCGACGTCGTCCAGGATCCGGGTCCAGGGAAGGACCCGCTCGATCAGCGCGATCTCGTCCGCGGAGAACGCTTCGCGACAGCGCGAGTCCGACAGCAAGCCGAAACAGGCTTTGCTGGCAGCGAGCTTGCTGCGCATTGTCGTCCACAGTACGACCCGACCTTCCTCATGCGCCCGCGCCACCATCTCGACGGCCCGCTCGCTCGCGGTCTGACCGGCGATCTCCTTCTCAGTGAAGTACCGCAGTACGATGTCCACCGGCCTTCCGTGCAGATGCAGGCGGCCGGCTCGGTGCTGCAGCTCGCCGACTTCGCCGAGTAACGTGTCGAGGCCGAGGTCCGACAGCATCTGCTGGAAGGAGCGGTCCTCCTCGAGATACTCGTGCATGAGGCCGTCGGGTTCGACCAGCGCCACGACGGGATCGGTGCCGCCGGTCAGCGGTTCGGCCGCGGCCCTGATGGCGTCGGTCACCCGCTTACCGGTGTCGACGTAGGCCAACTCGTTCTCCTCGGCAAAGGCCCGGAAGGCGTCGACCTGGGTGAGGGCCAGGGCGACGTGGGCGGTGTCGATACCGCCGATCTCGCTACCCACGTTGAACTCCAGCAGCTTTAGACCGGTGCCGTCGTGGTAGGCGTCAGCCCTGCCGTAGCAGGGTGCCGGATCCGGTAGCCGCGCCATCAAGGCGGCCTGGCGCGCGGTGATGCCCACCGCCTCGCAGAATCGGCCGAGGTCGCCGTCGAAGAGTCGGCTGGGCAGCGCGACGAGAAGCCCGAAGAGTGCTTCGAGGTCGTGGGCGAAGGAGAAGATCCCGGCGTCGTCCACAAATGCGGGGCGGGACATCAGCCGATCGCCCCAACGCTCGTCGAGGCTGCCTGGCAGCCACCGCCTAGCGGCCGTCATCGCGGCGGCGAGGCCCCGGTCGCCGGCCAGGCACCGGTCGAGGTACCGGGCCGTCACTCGGTCTGTCATGCTGGCTTCCTCCCACGGGGGCGATACCGGCGCTCGTTACGGCGGGATACGTTGGCACCCTGCGGCTTCACTGATTCGACCATGCCGACGGCTTCCATTTGAGGAATATCACCGCACTATCGGATGTCCTCGGAGACCGGAACCGTGGCGGCACGGCGCACGGTCCACGGCCCGAGCGGATCGTCGAGGTACGTGAGCGGATCGTTATCCCGGCAGACGACGTAACCGGGCCGTGGTTCGCCACGCCAGCTCGGCGGATTGCTGACGTCGTTGTAGGTCACGATCAGTAGGTGACGGGGGTACGGCGAGATGTTGACGCCTGAGCCGTGCACGACTTCCGAGGAGAAGAATACGACTGTGCCCGCAGGCCCCTTGGGGGCCACCATCGCGCCCGCGTCGACGAGTTTCGCGAGCTGCTCTCTGGTCAGCGCGATGTCATCGGGGTCGATGTGCTGATCGGACTTCGCGTCGGGCGTGCGGTCGAGGTGGAGCGGACCGAAGCGGTGCGAACCGGGCACGAACACGACTGGGCCGTTAAACTCGTCGACGTCGTCGAGGAACACCGCCACGTTGACCTGCCGAGGTTCGGCAAGGCTGTCGGCGATGCGCCAGGCGGGGTAGTCCTGGTGCCAGGACCAGCCCTCCCCGGTGAACGGCGACTTGGAGTTGATCTTTAACTGGTAGACGTAGACCTGGTCTCCCAGCAGCTGGCGTGCGGGGGCCAGTAGACGCCGGTCGCGCACGAGGGCGGCGAACTCGCGCTGCCGCTGGTGCGAGGCGTACACGGCCCGGACCGTCCGGTCGTCCTCCAGCACCCGATGGGGCCCCGGCACGTCGCAGTCCCGGGCGAACGCCTCGCGGAGAACCTGTGTCTCCTCCGCGCTCAACGCGCGGTCGAGTTCGAGGAAGCCGTCGCGGTGGTACCGGTCGAGCTGCGGCTTGGTCAAACGCATACGCTGAACCTCCACTCAACTCCCGGTCCGCTCGTACAGGACGCCCTCGCTCCAGACCCGGGCTACCCGGCCCCATTCGATCGCTGAGGCGACGTCGGGAAAGAAACCGCTGCCGTTGAAGTTCGCGCTCGTGTTGCACAGCACGGGAATCCCCGAGAGCTTGTGGTACTCGGCGAGCAGGGCGGCGATTTCGGGGAAGTCGTCGGAGGAGACGGTCTGCAGCCGGGCCGTTCCGTCGAGGTGGATCACGGCCGGGATGCGCGACGCCCAGCCTTCACGGACATCGTGGTCGAACAACATGTACGGATCGGGCGTGCCCGGGTCGAAGATCTTCGGCGCCTCCTCGACCAGGCAGATCGGCGCCACGGGACGGTAGGACTCGCGGTTCTTGATGTCGTTGAGCCTGTCCTTCATCGCCGGGTCCGCTGCTGGCGCGATGATGCTGCGGCCGCCGAGCGCCCGCGGGCCGAGCTCGGCCCTGCCCTCGAGCACGACTACGGGCTCACCCGACTCGTGCAGCAACCGGGCCACCTCCGCCGCCGCGGCGCGACGGGAGGTCCAGCCGCATGGCACCTCCGTGACCGGCCCCAGAGCCGACCCTGACTGGGGATGCCAGGTGATCGGACCGATTCCGCGGTGCTGGATCATGCCCAGCGTCGCGACGCCGAGCGCCGATCCGGAGTCGTTAGGAAACGGCGGAACCCACATTTCACCGAACAGGGAACGGGCGCGCAGCGCGCTGTTCCAGTTGATGTTCAGCGCACAACCTCCGGCGAAACACAGGTTCCACGGCCCATCCCCCTTCCACTCGCGCACCTTCGCCTCGATCCGCTCCACCAGCAGCTCCTCCAGGAACTGGTGAAAGCTCGCCAGCACGTCCTCGTCCGGGACACCGAGGGCCTCAACGCGGTCTCGCACTTTGCCGAGGAACGCGTTCACCGGCGCGCGGGACGGTTCGAAGAGGCTGCCGAAACCCCCGATCGTTTCGCGGTAGCGCACCGCCTCCGGTGTCTTGCTTTCGAAGGTTTCGTGAAACGTCTCGCGCAGCACGTCGATCACCGGCGTATCGGCCTTTCCCAGCGCGATGTAGGCCATGAGCTTGCCGGCCACAGACAGCTCGTCCGTCTTGGTCTTCTGAGGCAAGCCGCGGAAGGGACCGAAACTCAGTCCCGCCATGGCGTACGCGTGCCCGATCAACGGAAAGAGCTCGCCTCCGTTGTCCACACCGCGGTCCGGGTCGACCCAGTAGAGCCTGGGGAATAGGCCGCCGTCCCAGATCAGCACGAAGGACGGTTCACCCCGGTCGGCGAAGGGACTCGAACAGTAGGTTCCGGCGAGGTGGCCGGCCGCATGTGGATAACTGGTATAGACCAATTCTTTTCCGTCGATGGTGAACTGGCCCGTGAGGCTCGGGCTCGTCAGCGAGGGGCTGCTGGCCGACTCGCGGTACGGGCCGACGGTGAGCGTGATCGCCCTCCCATGGTCGGCGAGCTCGAGGTCCCTGCTCACGTCGCCATCCCATCCGTCGATCACCCACTCGTCGACGTCGGCGACCCGGCAGCCGAACGACGCGAGGATCTCCGGAATCACCCGTAGATCAGGCATGTCGCTGTACCGCCGGTTGTTCGCAAGTTTCTCGATTTCCACACTGAACACCAACCGGTCGCCGTCGAGCAGCGCGACCGCCCCGTCGTGGGTCAGCTTGAGACCACAGATAATCATTCGATGTCTCCTGTTCTCGGTCCCCGCGGACGGCCGCGTCGCGATCCCGCCGTCACCCGGGAGTCGGCCACCGTCAGTGCCTCGTCGAGCATGCCGAGGCCCTTCCGTGCCTCGTCTTCCGTGGTGTTGCACGGCGGAAGAACGTGCACGCGGTTGAAGTTGGCGAAGGGCCACAGCCCGCGGCGCTGGCACTCGGCCATGACCTCGTCGACCGGAGCCGTGTCGGTACCCGTGGCCGCGTAGGGCACCAGCATTTCCCGCGTATCGCGGTCGCGAACGAGCTCGATGGCCCACATGACACCGAGCCCGCGAACCTCGCCCACGCACGGATGTGCCTCGGCGATATCCCGCAACCCCGGGCCCAGCACCTGCTCGCCCAGCCAGGAGGCGTGCTCGACTACCCGCTCGTCGGCCATCGCCCGCGTGGCTGCGACCGCGGCCGCACACGCCAGCGGGTGGCCGGAGTAGGTGAGCCCACCGGGGTAGGGCCGGTCGGCAAAAAAGTCCGCGATACGCGCCGTGATAGCCACCCCGCCGAGCGGCACGTAGCCCGAGTTGACTCCCTTCGAGAAGGTCAGCAGGTCGGGAACGACATCCCAGTGATCGACGCCGAACCACCTGCCGGTACGCCCGAAGCCGGTCATGACCTCGTCGACGATCAGCGCGATGCCGTGCTCGTCGCACAGGGCGCGTACGCCCGGCAGGTATCCGGCAGGCGGGACGAGCACGCCACCCGTGCCGATGACTGGTTCCAGGATCACCGCCGCGATCGTCCGCGGCCCCTCGAAACAGATCATCTGCTCGAGATGGTCGAGCGCTCTTCGGCACTCCTCCGCCTCCGTGCGGGCGTCGAAGGCCGAGCGGTAGAGGTAGGGCGGGACGAAGTGCACGACGCCAGCCGCCCCGGTGTCGTTGGGCCACCGCCTGGGGTCGCCGGTGAGGTGGATCGCCGTGGAGGTGGCACCGTGGTAGGAACGGTAGGCGGAAAGCACCTTGTGCCGCCCCGTGAACAACCTCGTCATGCGAACCGCGTGCTCATTGGCCTCCGCTCCACCGCTCGTGAAGAAGATCTTGGTGAGGTCTCCCGGCGTCAGCTCCGCTATAAGGCGAGCCGCCTCGCTCCGCTGCTCGTTGGCGAAGTGCGGCGCGATGGTGCACAACCGTTCGGCCTGTTCCTTGATCGCGGCGACGACCTTCGGATGGGCGTGCCCAATGTTGAGGTTGACGAACTGGGAGGAGAAGTCGAGATACCGGTTGCCCTGGTGATCCCAGAAGTACCGGCCTTCCGCCCCGGCCACGGGGAACGGAGCGACATGCGCCTGTGCCGACCAGGGCTGGAACACGTGGGCACGGTGCGCCTCACGCACCAGGCGGTCGCGCTCCGCCGGAGAGATCGCCTGGTCGTTTTTCGGAGTCGATGGCACCTTCATCGTGACTTTCTCGCGAACGGTGGGGAAGGGACGGCGGGCAACGGCCTGGGGCGGGTGCCGTCCAGGTTGACGAAGTAGTTGATATCGGCGGACACCCGCTCAATCGGTGACTGGGAACGCCCGTCGCGGGGCTCCGGGCTCTCGGCCAGCGAGGCCGCGTTCCGACGCAAGGCCGCGCCGGAGAATGGCAGTGCTCCAAGGGTGCCGTACCGGATCGCGCCGTACCGGTCGCGGCACGGCACCACGTCCGACCTGGCGTGGAGGCTGGCACTGAACGGTACGTCTAGCCGCCCCGCGCGGAAAGCCCGCTCGATGGCTCCGGTCAGATCGCCGTCATCCAGGACGGGCTCGACCAACTCGGCGACCTCGCGCTCGATCCAGTACTGCTCCTCAGCGACACGCGCCTCGTCGACTTCGACGAAGTCGAACAGGCTCGACGCACCGAGCGCCGCGGTACGGACACCGTGAGCGTTCGCCACCACGTCCGGAATCCGTCGCGCCTCCTGCGAGGTCTTGCTGACGATCTTCGTCGCCCCGCCGAGCCTGGCGACGAGTCCACCGTGGAGAATCAGCGCGTCCGCGGCCGTCGTCGTACGGGGGAAGGCACCCATGAACTCGTGGAGTACCGGGTAGACCTCGACCTCCGCGCTCACGTACCGGCGGGCGAGCGGGCGGATCGCCCGCAGCGCCGCGACGTCTTGGTGCACCTGGCCGCCTTGCGGATAGGCGATCGAGAGGCAGGTGACGCCTTCCCCAGCGGCGGCGCGGGCCTCCAGCATGGTGACCGCCAGGCTGATCGAGGGCGGCACCAGCACGGCCGTCAGCGTTCCGAACAGCTCCCTGTCCACGATGACACCTTCGCGCGAGAGCAAGCCGCACGAGGCGTCGACACGGCGCCACGCGTCCAGCGACGTGCTCAAAGGCACGTTCTTCGAGTACGGCAGGTTGTACCCAAGGCCGCCGCCCTCGAAGGACAGGATTCCCGAGGCGACGCTGACCGCGAACAGACGCCGCGCGTCGGGCGACCCGTGCCGCACCTCCAGCGGAGTCTCGACGGCCGAGACCAGGTCCCGGCCGCGTTGCCACCCGTGCGCCACCAGCGGGTATCCGTTGAGGTCGGCGGGCCGGTCGTGGAGTAGCCGCTCGGCCGACCCGAACCGGCCGAGCCTGGTGTAGGAGTCGATGGTGACCGACAGGATCGCGGAATCCACTCGCTCCAGGTCGCGGAGCAGGTCCACCATCTGCTGGTGTCCACCGACCCCGCAGCGCGGCTGGATCACCGGCCGGCCGGACGCGTCGGCTGCCCGCAGCACATCCACGGGACGCAGTTGGATGGCTCGTGCGTGGGCCAGTGTGTCTGCTTCAGCGGGCAGGTTCCGCACCAACTCGGCCGGGAGGTCTAGACCTTCCCACAGACCCGTCATCGCCCCTCACCCAGGGACCGAGCCACCGGCGAACACAGCTGATCGAGCAGAGCCAGCAGTTCGTGCTCGTCGCGGGCCACGTGATCGACACCGAGCGCGTGGAGCCCTGCATGCCCCTCCGCGCCGTCGACCGACAGGTTGCCCCCCACGACGACTGGACGGTCCAGCCAGCCGGCGGCGCGCAGTGCCGGCAGGTCACGCAGGTCGTCGTAGGCGTGCCCGTTGAGGCTCCCGATCAGGACGGCCACCGCCTCTGGGTGCGCGGCCAGCGCGTCGGCGAAGTCGGTGAGCGGGGTGCAGACTCCGAGGTTGACCACCAGATACCCCTGCGCCCGCAAGTACATCTCGATAAGGCGGTTCGCCACCGCGTGCGCGTCGCTCTCCGCCACCCCGAGGATCACCAGGGGCGCCCCTTGCCTATCCTCGCCAGTCATATCGTCCTCCTTGGGGGCGTCATGCCGCAGTCGGTCAGTCGTCGAAGGCTAGGAACAGGTCGCGCCTGTTCACCGCGGTCAGGCGTTCCGGGTCGTATTCGGTCGCATCGGCTGCGGCGAGCGAGTCGAACACCACGTTGACTCCTGCAGCGAGGCCCCACACGTGCCGGTAGGGCGGCCAACCGGGATGTCCCTTGGTGAAGTCGGCCTCCCTCGCGAAGATGTAGTTCGCCCAGTTGTTGCTCATCGGATACCGGTGATGGAAGTCGTGACAGACCGTGTCGCCGGTCAGCACGAGGTAGCGCGCCGGAAAATGGACGAACGCCATACGCAGCCACCACCGCGCCCAGGCGCGCATCCGTTTCGGCCACGCCAGGCCGGGGGCGGGCGCCGCCTCACCGAGGAAGATGGCGTTGGTCAGACCGGCGAAGTAGTCCCTGCCGCGCCGCTCGGTCACCCCGGCGGCGGGGAAGGTGTGCTTGACGCAGAGCCGCAGCACGTTGCTCATCTGGAAGAACACCGTCCCGGGTGGCAGCCACGCGACCAGGACGAATGTCCACAGCCCCAGCCACGACACCAGTGCCGCCAGCGTGAGTACGGAGCAGAGGAAGACAGTCCTTTCGATGCGGGTCGCCGCGCTGCAGTAGGAGCAGATCCGGGCGACGAAGAAGCGAGCGTGGAAGCCCGGGGAGAATGTCTTAGCCATCGCCATACGCCACATCTGTCGGCGGGTCATGCCGGGTCTCAGCCGCAGGGTCAGCAGGAAGGCCTGCACCGTGGGGTCGCGCAAGGTCATGTGGTGCAGCGCGTGGTGGTCGCGCACGTGCTCGGCGCTGTACGTGTCGTAATGCTGGATCAGCAGCAGTGCCGACAGGACACGGCCCAGAAGTGCGTCGAGCTTCCGGCGTCCCCACATGTTCCGGTGCGCACACTGGTGAAAGATCATCATGCGCAGGTTGCGGATGCCGTGCAGCGTCATGGCCCATCCTGGTAACAGCAGCAACAGCCACCATCCCGTCCAGGCGAGCGCTCCGGCCGACAGCGCGAGACCGGAGGACACCGACAGCATGGCGTTCACCAGGTGAACTGTGGGGGTGATGCGGAACGGCCGCTGCCCGGCGTGTGGTTTCCCGGTGAGCAGGGTCAGCGGCAGGGCGAACACCGCGGGCAGCACTGTCATCGACTCTCTAACTGGGTCCTTACGGTAGGAGGACATGAGCTCAACTCCATCCGAAACCTGCGAACTCATGTCTGAACCACCTCCTGTCTGGGCAAGCTGTCCTTGAGAAAACTGTCGCAACGCTGGCTACGCGGGGACGGCGGTCTCCATTCGTGCCGCGACGGCGAGCACATCCGCGACGATCTCGTCGATCTGGTCACTGGTCGTCTCCGGGTTGAGCAGCATGAGCTTCAGGAACACCGGGTCTCCATCGGGACGTGGCACGCGTGTCCTGGCCATGAGCACCTTTCCCTCGGCCATAAGGCGTCGCCGTAGCTCGCCGTTGAACGCGTCCGCGTCACCCGCGGATTCAGGCAGGTAGCGGAAGACGACCGTGCTGAGCGCCGGTTCGGCCGCCAGTTCGAGGCGAGGCTCGCCGAGGATGCGCCGCGCGGCGTGCAGAGCCTGTCGATGGCAGGCTTCGACCATGTCGCCCAGGCCCTGTTCTCCCAAGGTGAGCAGTACCGTGGCAATCTTGAGAGCGTCGACGCGGCGGGTGGCCTGCAAGGAGGACTCGTAGCGGCCGTAATAGCCTGCGACCTTGTCGTCATCGGCGTTGAGCGTCGTCGTTTGCCCCGACCAGGAGTCGAGGAACTCCGCACGGCGCACCAGGAACACGCCTGACGATGCAGGCGTCCAGCCGAACTTGTGCAGGTCCAGCGTGATCGAGTCGACTTGTTCGATGCCGGTCAGCATTGTCTTCAGCCGCTGAGAGAATAGTGCACCGCCCCCGTACGCGGCGTCCGCGTGCAGCCAGACGCCATGCCTGCGGGCGATGGCCGCCAGTTCGGGCAGGGGATCGACTTCGCCGAAGTCCGTCGTACCCGCGCAGGCCACCAGTGCGACCGGGGGCCGGTCGTCCGGGAGCTCCGCCAGCATCCGGTCCGCCGCATCAGGGATCATCCGGCCCTTCTCGTCGTCGGGCACCCGCAGGATCGAACCGGAACCCAGCCCCACGATCCCGACCGACCGCGCGATCGAGAAGTGGGTGGCCGCAGTGCAGAGCACGACCGGGCGCACGCCCAACCCGGTGACTCCGTCGCGGAAAGTCGCGGCACCCACTCGACGCGACAGGTTGTGGTCGCGGGCCAGCAGCAGAGCCATGAGGTTGGAGACGCTGCCGCCCGCAGTGAACGTTCCGCCAGCCCCGGGATCGTAGCCCACGAGCGCGACGAGCCAGCTGACGAGCCAGCGCTCCAGTTCCAGCGCGAACGGGCCGCTCTCCCAGGCATGCAGCGACTGGTTCGTGACGGTCGCGATGAGGTCGGCCGCTGCGGCCTCGACAGCCGGCGCGCACTGCATACGGGCCACGGCGGCGTGATGGGTGAGGTCGACGGACCAGGTCGCGTAGGCACGCACGAGGTCGCCGAAGGCGTCGCGATCGCGGTTGCCGCCTGCGGGATCCAGCCGCCTGAACAGCTCCGCAGCGGCCGCCGCCACCCCGGCCGGACCGCCGGGCGCCACGGGTCCGACGCGGCGGCTGGCGGTGTCGCGCAAGATGTCTAGCCCGCCGTTCACCAGCTCACGCAGACGCTCCAAGCCATCGGCACCACCGGCAGGAAGATATCCGGTCTCCCACAAGTTTCTGTTCGCGACCATGCCTACACTACAGCGGGTCGGTCCTTTGAAGCGGTATCGTTCCGCAATCGTCGGCATCTCCTGCTACGCTGCAGGGTCACGAGCTTGTCGGGCCGCCCTACCCTGCACCGACTGGGGCTCGGCGGCGAACGCTCTGACCAGTCCAGAGAGCCGGTACCTTGTCTCCCCAGCGGTACCTCGTACGACACGCACCAGGTAGGCGTCCACCAGAGTTTCGAGGATGTTCGTCGCTTCGAGCTCATCGAGTCCCAGCAGCGATGTCGCTGTACCAGCGTCGAACTCCGAATCCTCCAGCGAGGCGAGCCTCAGCAAGAGCCGTTTGGCCTGGGCGTCGAGCCGACGGTACGTCACCTCGATGCTCGCGCGGACGCTGAGACCGCCGTGCGCCAGCACGTCCAGCCGCCTCGTTCCGTCGGCGAGCAGTCGCACGATCTGCTCAATAGTCCAATGTGGCCGGACAGTGAGGCGCGTGGCGGCGATCCGCAGTGCCAGGGGAAGCGCGTCGCACCTTTCCACCAGCTCCTGGGCGGCTTTGGGTTCGACGGCAACCCGCTCCCGCCCGACCAGGGTGCCGAGCAGTCGCAGCGCGTCGTGCCTATCCAGTGCTTCCATGGAGAACAGGCGGGCTCCCGGCAGGCCGACAAGCCTCGCTCTGCTGGTGATGACCACGCCACTGCTGGGGTGCCCGGGTAGCAATGGCTCCACCTGACGCTCGTCGACGGCGTCGTCGAGCAGGACGAGCACGCGTTTACCGGTGGCCGTCGTGCGATACAGCGCGGCGCGCTCCGCAGTCCTGGCAGGAATCCTCTCGTCGGGTACGCCAAGGGCGCGGAGGAACTGCAGGAGGATCTCCGAGGCATCGGCCCGGTCGGACGAGCCGCCGAGGTCCGCGTAGAGCACACCGTCGGGGAACGCGGTCGTCACCTGGTGGGCCAGGTGCACGGCTGCGGCCGACTTACCGACCCCGCCGCCACCCGTGATCGCCAGTATCGGTGTCGCGCGTGTATGCGAGGCTGAAACGAGGTACTGGCGCGACCGTGCCATGAACTGTTCCCTACCCGTGAAATCGGAGATGTCGGAGGGCAGCATTGAGGGCGCTGAGGACCTCGGCACTCGGACCTCGACGTCGGCGGGCAGCATAAGTCCAGGATCGTCAGCGAGGATGCCTCGTTCGAGCTCACGGAGTTCCAGACTGGGTTCGAGTCCCAGCTCGTCCATCAGGACCCGGCGCGCCGCCAGGTACTCTTCCAGCGCCTCCGCCTTGCGGCCTGCCCTGTGCAGGCCCAGCATGAGCAGAACACGAAGCCGTTCGCGCAGCGGGTTCTGGGCGACAAGCTGTTTCAACTCACCGATCAGCTGGTGGTGACGGCCCAGCTCGAGCTCGACCCGGAAACAGTCCTCGATCACTGTCATGCGCTGTTCGACGAGCCTGACCAGCGCAGCTTGTACTACCGGGCTGTCAATGTCCTCTAGCGGAGTGCCTCGCCATAGCGCCAGCGCACTGCGGTAGGCCGCCGAGGCACTCATGTGGTCCCCGTGCTTGGCCGCGATGTGCCCGGCTTCCGCGAAACGTTCGAAGATATGAGCGTCGAGCTCGTGGTCTGCTGTGCGCAACAGGTAGCCTTGTGGCTTGGTCTCGATGCAAGTCCCCAGCCGCGTCTCGGCGAGCTGTTGTCTCAGCGCAGCCACGCAGATCTGGATCTGACTGCGGACGGTGTTCGGTGGGGAGCCACCCCACACTGCATCGGCCAGCCGGTCGTTCGAGATCACCTGGTTGGCGCCGAGAAGTAGCATAGCGAGGAGGACCCGCTGACGGGGCGCAGTGACATGTACAGGCGCGGCCAAGCCTTCCACCTCGAGCGGGCCGAGGATCCTCAACCGTGGGGCGGCCTCCTGCACGAGGTCCGGCTGCTGAAACGTCCCCGTCATCCCGCCTGGGTCGTGACTTGGTCTTGCACTTCGGTTGTGGACATTGTCAGCCCCTAACTTCAAGTGTTCCCCCTGATAACTACGGCCGCAACGATGCGGCGAACCCGTCCTTCATGTCCCTGCCGCCATCGCGCCGCAGGATGGGTCTGGCCTGCCCGCCCCTCGGCCGAGGTCGACCGCGGGTAAGACACCTGGCCAGCCGAGCCCGAAACACTCGCCGACACGCGAAGACGAAAGGCCCTCCGGAACACAGTAGATCACAGCGCGGGTGCTTCCAGGCTGACTTCGATGATCTTTGGGCCAACCGGGTGGTGCCATGCGAAACGACGGATGTTTGACGCTCAATCTCGGTGAGCAGCTCCGCATCGCGAAGAACGCGTTTCGACGGCGCGCGTTTCTTCGCTGTCCAATACGTTCTCGGGGCGATCTGCACACCCGCATCGTTCAAGACGGCGCAGATCGGCTCGACCCAGAGTTTCTTCCCCTCAACAACACGCTCACGGTGGCCGTCGATATAGTCGATGACCACCGCGAGCGGAACCTCCCTCCGACGAGCGGAAACGTCAAGGTCTATTTGGTCTTGCGGTCGAGCTCCGCGGCGGCGAAAAACGCCGAGGCCGTTTTCAGGATCTCGTTCGCCCGCCGCAACTCACGCACCTCACGTTCCAGCTCAGCGATCCGTGCAGCATCGTCGCTGGTGCGGCCGGCCGCCGTGCCGGCGTCGATCTCGGCGCGCTTGACCCATGTCCGCAACGCCTCCGGGTGCACATCCAACTGGCCCGCGACCCGGCGGATGACTGCCATCCGCCGCCCCTCGGCCGCGATCCCGCCAACGCCATCCGCGTCGCCCTCTCACGCAGCTCATCGTTTCTGGACTATGACCCGGAAATTAGGCGTGTGTTGTGCTCCACCAACGCGATCGAGTCGCTGAACGCGCGGTGTCGTAAGGCCGTGCGGGCACGAGGTCACTTCCCGACCGAGCAAGCCGCGCTGAAGTGTCTGTACCTGGTCACCCGCTCGCTCGACCCGACCGGCAAGGGCCAGGCGAGGTGGACGATGCGGTGGAAGCCAGCGCTCAACGCGTTCGCGACCACGTTCGGTGACCGTTGGCCGAGCGCACAGAAGTACTAGCCAGCAATGCCGAACCCACCGATTCCGTTACAGACCCCACTCTCTCAGCCGGGTGCCGTGAAGATCGTGCCATGACGCCATTCTCCTCAAGGAATGGGAGTGGTGTGTCCCGGCTTCTTCGGAGGCGAGTTGTTGGATTCTTGTGCCACTCGATCTTGAAGGAGAGGGTGGTATGGGACGGCGTGGGTATCCGCCGGAGTTCCGATGGAAGGTGCTGGACTTGGTCGAGGCCGGTCGCAGGGTTGCCGACGTCGCGCGTGATCTGGGTATCAGCGACCGGTCGATCTACACCTGGAGGCGGCAGGATCGGATCGATCGCGGGCTGGAACCCGGGCTGAGCAGCGTTGAGAAGGCCGAGCTGACCGCGGCGAAGCAGCGTATCGCCGAGTTGGAGGCCGAACTGGCTGTGCACCGGCGGGCCGGGAAGTTGCTGAAGGAGGCGGTGCCCCAAAAGCTCGGTACGCTGCGATCGCGGCGATGGCTGAGGAAGGCCTGCCGATCCAGGTGGCCTGCCGGGTACTTGGGTGTCGGAGTCCGGCTTCTACGACTGGCGATCCCGGCCACTAATCAGCCCGGTCGATCCGGCACGCCTGGCTGACCGAGGTGATCACCGAGATTCATCAGAGTTCGCACGGTATCCACGGCAGCCGCCGGGTGCACGCCGAACTGCGGCTGGGCCGTGGCGTCGTGGTCGGGCATGGTGCGGTGGAGATGCTCATGCACCGAGCCGGGCTTGCCGGGGCCATGGGCCGGCCGAAGTGGCAACGCGCCAAGCCGGATGAGATCGCTCGGGACTGGGTCAAACGTGACTTCACGGCAGGGGCACCGAATCGTAAGTGGGCCATCGACATCACCGAACACCACACTCGCGAGGGGAAAGTCGATTGCGCGGTCGTGCTCGATGTCTACTCGCGTCGGGTGGTCGGCTGGTCCATCGATTCCTCACCCACGGCCGCTTTGGTGACCTACGCGCTCGGCATGGCGATCGACACCCGCACCCCGTCTGCTGGGGGCGATCATCCACTCCGACCAGGGTGTGCAATACGGATCATGGGCGTTTACCAAGCGTGCCAAGGATTCTGGCTGGTTCCGTCCCTGGGCAGCGTCGGTGACTGCTACGACAGTGCGATGATGGAGTCGTTCTGGTCCCGCATGCAGGTCGAGTTGCTTGACCGCCAACGCTGGCATCCGCATCGAGTTGGCCAACGCGATCTTCGGGTACCTTGAGATCTGGCACAACCGACAACGACGCCACAGCAGCATCGGCATGCTGACCCCGATAGAGTACGAGAACACGACCATCGTGGCATGAAGCCCAGTAATACGACTCCGCGAAACCCGGGGAAGACCAATATTTCTCGTTGCGACCCAAATCGTCGAGCACGGCAAATGGATTCTGCTCCACAACCCGGCGTCGGTCCACTGGCCGAAGCTCCGGTACGCGGGCTGAGCGGCCCGAACGAGGGCAACGACCCTGCCAGGAGCACCTGCTGGCCAGCACGTACACAATCACGGTAACGTCGCGATCAGGCAACGTCACCACACCACCGACCTGCGGCCGAGACCGGAACTCCGTGATCATAGAATTTGGAGCTGGCAGCCTGACTAATATCTGTCGCACGTTTCCGATTCAATAAATTGCGCGAAGTTCTCCCAGTTTTCGGCGCATCGTCGAGCAGCTTGCGCGACGGCATTGTTGCAGTGTGCCGGTATCCCGGAGGCGAGTCTTTTCCAGGCCTCCGGATCGATGGAGTGTATGTCAAGGAGTCGAAGTAAAGTACGTCCCACCTCGGTCATTCGCAGAGAAGGATCTTTCTTGAGGTTGTGCAGCGTTGACCCGGCAGCTGATTTGGTACCGGATGGTGGACTTTGCTCCTTATCTATTGACTTGCGATGCCCATTAGAAGGCTTTCCTTGTTCAGCTTGACGTAGCCGAACCGGGACTGGATCCGTCCCAGCGCGCATGCGTTCACGCACGTCACGTGCAGTCCCGACCGCGATGCCGGCGGCCGCCGCAATTTCACGTAAGGAGGCATTCGGGTTTTGGGCAATCAAATCACTTGCTCGTCGACGCCCCTCGGCAGCGTTAACTGGTCTGGATCGCCCGTCCTTGCCGATCCGCCTGTTCGACTGCGGTTCGTTCGCAGTCGAACGCTGTCGCATAGCCGCCACGGTCGTATCGGCCAATCCGGTCAATGACGCAATCACTCGATTGGACCATTGCGGATGGGTGTCGATGATACGTGCTGCTGCGGCGGTTCGATCGATCTGTGTCAGAGGTAGCCCATGCTTGCTGTTTGACTCGACCGCGAGTACGAACGCGTCTTCGTCTCTGCCATCGAAAAATTGCACTTTGATGTGGCTTGCGGCGCGAACCCTGGCGGCACGCAGCCGATGCATACCGTCAATCACCCGCATGGTGGAGCGGTGCACGATTATCGCAGGGAAATCATCGTCCAACTCTGCGAGAGTACGAACATGCTCAATATCTTCCCCACCCACACGCGGTGAATCGGCTGGCAGCAGCGAGTCAACCGGTATCACCGCTGTCGTCGGTTCGGCGACCTGTGTGTCTTGCCGTGTCCTCCAACACAGGTCGGGCTCATCGATTACACTTCCTTCCCGCTCGGTCGAAGTGCTATTCGACACACATCCCCCTCTTTTGTTGTCATGTATTTACGACACAACCATCCCCCAGCACAGTGCGCGACTACTGAGGCGCGCTAGCCTCTTTTCTGATAATCTCCATTATTCTGCTGCTCCGACTTCGAACTAGACGCCTTCGAATGTGATTCTTCGAAGTTAATTAACGTTTGACTAAGATCTGCAATGATATTTATGCTCTGCTCCGATAGTTGGCCCATACGTAGCATTGTGTCTGTTACTGTTGCGTCCCGCTCGAGCACGGCAAGCGCAATGTCGACCTCTGTTGAGTGCGTGTCTTCATCGGTGAAGAATGAAGTAGGGACCCCAAAAAATCTTGCCAGGGCGCGAATCGTCGCAAGAGTCGGGTTGACATTCTCACCTTTACGCAATTTGCCTATAGCAGCCTTGCTTAAATGACCTCCCTGTTCGGTAATCCCTTTAGAGACCTCAGCATTGCTCCATGGGCCATGATGAGCAGGGTAGACATTCTCAATCAAATAGTTGAGTCGGTCCGCGAATGTATCACCACCCTTACCAGCCACCGGACCTCCTCCGAGTCAACTGAACTATACCACTGACAGCAAGCAGTATCCTAGAGTTGAGCCTCCCGTGGCGTCGGTCATACCCGACCTCGACCTGATGGGCCGAGGTCGGGTATGACCGTTGATCTCATTGAGGCTGTGGTGATGGGCATGCATGGTGACGGTACGCAGGTCCTGGCCGTGCAGTTCTGTGTCGACACTGGTCGTCGACCCACGCCCGGCGTCATCAACGGCTTGGGCCGCGTAGCCGAACTCGACGGAATGCCCAGACGGTCGCAGCGGAGCAGGCGGACGTCCGGATCGGGCGGACTCATCAGCCGGTACCGGGTCTTCGTCACGATGGCGTCGGTGCGCTGCAGCAGGTGGGGTGAACTCGTCCAGGGCGCACCCACATGCCCGGCTGTGGTGTCGGTCCGTGTGCGCAGTGCTCGGCGGGCCTGGCACGCGACAGTCCGTGAGATCAGCCATCTCGTCAGTGATCAGCCGCACCACCGGTGGGTGCCTCGTGTCTGGCAGCAGTGCCACGCGGCTGCGGCCTGGAGGCGCGAGCTGTCAGATTCACCCGGGGCACCGGACCGGTCCCGACCCCGGGTGCGGATCGCGGTCCCGGGCGGCCTGGACACGTCAAACCAGCCCCTGACGTTGTCGGTCGGCCCGGTCACGCCCTGCTCGCGGAGCCTGGCCACGGCGCCGTGCAAGGGGGTCACATCAGACAACGAGGCGTACTCCGTTCGGAGTACGCCTCGTCAGCAACATCGCTAACAGCGCCAGCATGTCTTCAGTCTGGATCCCGGAACATGCTAAGAAACGGCGGTGAAGGGCCGCAACCAGCGATTGTTCAGGCACACCGGTCGATCCCGGAGCAAGGACGTAGTGAGATGATAGGCACGAGCCTGACCAGGCTTCTCGGTCCGCTCAGGCGCCTACAGCAGTATGCACGGTTACGTCGGCGCATCAGAACTCTCCTGGGGGAGGTCGGTGTGTCCCAGCCGTGGAGTATCAATGCGTTCTGCAAGGATGTAGCCCGATATCGGGGGCGGGCGCTGGAGTTGGTTCCTTACAGTATGCCAGGTGGCGGTCCGGTCGGCATCTGGATCGCCCTGCGGAGCGTCGATGTCATTATCTACGACCAGAATACGACCGAACTGCATCAGGAACAGATCATCGCTCACGAACTTGGTCACATGCTGATGGGTCACCACGGGACCGACCTAGCAGCCGTAAAGGATCGTCCGCTTGATCCCCGACTGGCGCGTGCCCTCGGATTGTCGCCAACATCGGACGCGGACGAGGGTGCTTCTCCGGTGAAGCTTCATCGAGAGTCTTATACCGATCGGCAAGAACTAGAGGCAGAACTGGTCGCGTCACTGATTTGGAAAGCAGCCGGCCGCCGACTACTTCCCCCACCACGAAAGTTGAGCGGCACACCCGCCGAAACAGTCGATCGACTAGCGGAAGGCATGGGAAAGTCCGGGCATGTTTAGCGCCACTATTCAGTACTTTCTCATCGCGTTCGGCACGCTGGTCTCGCTCTATCGGCTTCGCGACCTTCTCCGGTCACCACGCCAGCCCGCAAAGTGGGCCTTGTGGTGCGGAATCCTCTCTTTGACCCTGGCCATGACGTGTGGACCCAACATCACGTCATTTCTCCCGCCGGACGCCAATTTCGCCATCCAGCATATATTCATTCTTGGTTCCTTTTTGGCTGTCGAGGTGTTTTTTTGGCTCTCAATCTCCGAGCGCGGTCACGACTGGCGATCAGGTCGGTGGCACATCAGCGTACTGGTTGCGCTCACCATTGCAATGCTCCTAGCGTTCGCGGTGAGCGTTGTCCTCGAGAAGCCAGACTTCCTTCATCTCGACTATCAACACCAACCCTGGGCGCTAGCCACAGTCCTGCTCTACAACGGAGGCCTTGCGGTCGCCATGGTGGCGATCGCCTTACTAGCCAGACGATGGTCACGTATCGCCGACAAGCCCTGGTTACGCCGTGGGCTCAGCACGCTGACCATCGCCTGCTGGTTCACCATGGTGTACGCGGCGCACCATGCCACGTTCGTCGTCTTGCCCGCACTCGAAATCCAACCGCCGTACTCGACAGACATCGAGATTGTCCCGATCGCGCTCGGCGTCATCCTAGGCTTGGCAGGCGTCACAATGCCCGCGTGGGGCCCTCGCCTATCGGCACTCCGCCAGTGGACGCGGTACCGGCGTTCCGCTCGGCGGCTGGAACCATTGTGGGCGGCGTTCTGCGCGGCCTACCCCGACATACGGCTGCCGGTCACACCACCGTCATGGGACGCGGAATTCCTGCTGCATCGACGAGTCATCGAGATTTGGGATGGCCGTTCACGGATCCGCCACCTCCTCGATCCCGACGTTGCCCGCCGCGCTTTCGAAACCGGTGACCGACACGGACTGCGCGGAGACGAACTGGCTGCGTCAGTCGAAGCCGCGCTCTGGCACGATGCCTTGCAACGTCGACACCACCAGGACACCGCCTCCCACACCGGGCACGCGCTAGCCGCACCAGCCACCGGCAACAACCTCGCGGCTGCCGTGACCTTCCTCGAGCACGTCGCGCACCACTTCGCACAGCACCCGACCCCAGCAGTCGATAGCCGGGCACGCGTCCGCCGACATGACGCCATGGTGGAAGATGGCGGGCATGTCTGAGAACGAGTCGTCTGCTCCCGGCAGCACCGCGTTCCCGTCGGTCCCGGGTGGGGTCGGTGCGCTGCTGGGAGCCGAGCACAGGGTGGACCCCTATCCCCTCTACCGGCGGTGGCGTGAACACGCCCCCGCGGCGCGCGCGGCTGAAGGGCTACTCGTTGCCAGCGGACATGCCGAATGCACCCAGATCCTGCGGAATCCGCGGTTCGGGCATCCCGAGCCGGAGTACCTGGGTGACACCGCCGATCCCCGCGAACTGCTCGACGACCAGGGCCGCGTCGTGCGAGCCTTCCTGAACCTCAACCCACCCGACCACACCCGCCTGCGCCGTCTAGTCTCCACCGCTTTCACTCCACGCATGGTCGACCAGCTCACCCCGCGGATCGAGCAGATCACCTCCGAGTTAGTACGCCACCTCGTCGAGGCCGACGAAGCCAACCTGATCGACGTGCTCGCACAACCGCTCCCGATCATCGTGATCAGCGAACTGCTCGGCGTGCCCGCCGCCGACCGCGAACAATTCGCCCAATGGTCACGTGCCATGGCCAATGCCATCGACCCGGCGTTTCTCCTGCCGCCCGAGGTCCGCGAGCCCGCGGCCCAGGCTCGCCACGAGTTCATCACCTATTTCCGCGATGTAGCCGCGCACCGCCGTCGCCAGCCGGGCGAAGACCTCGTCTCCGCCCTAGTGGCCGTCTCCGACGCCGGCGATACGCTGACCGAGAACGAACTCCTGGTCACCCTCACCATGCTGCTCGTCGCCGGGCACGAAACCACCACCAATTTGATCGGTAACGCCGTACTCGCCCTGCTCCGCCACCCCGACCAGCACCGCGCCCTCGCCGCCGACCCCACCCTCGCCGAACAGGCGGTCGAGGAAACCCTGCGCCACGACCCACCGGTCCAGCTCACCCTCCGCACCGCGCTGGAGGACACGACCGTCGGCAGCATTCCTGCACCCGCGGGAACTCGGGTACTCGTCCTCATCGGCGCGGCCAACCGTGATCCCGCCGTCTGTCCCGACCCCGACAGCTTCGACATCATCCGCACCACGACCCGTCACCTCACCTTCGGGCACGGCATCCACTTCTGCCTCGGCGTTCCCCTCGCACGCCTCGAAGCCCGCATCGCACTGAAGGAACTCACCCAGCAAGCCCCGACACTCCGCATGACCACGCAGCCACAATGGAAGAACAGTGTGACCCTACGCGGCCTCACCGACCTACCCGTTGCACCACACTGACGACCAGCAACATGCATAAATCTCGAACAACGGAATAGTTGAACCATTCCAACCAGGGCAGACAAGTTGATAGAAGCCAGACATAAAGGCCCGGCGCGTCACCCACGACGTCGTCCGGGCGGTCGCGGAACTCGTCCCCTCTTCGACGACGCCGTCCAGAGCCTTGGCCCGCCCACCCTGACCCCGCAACTCGTCGCCGACGTTCACATCCAGGACACCGCCCGAAAGATCACCAACGACGCCCTGGCTCCCTACCAGGGCGCCACCAAGATCTGGTACGCTGGACGCGACCTCCACGACAAGGCCCACCAGCTCGCTGTCTTCAGGGAACTCATGGACGCCCGGGAAGCAACCTCCCCGACCGGGCCGGAATCGAACAAGAGATCCGCCAAGCGGCAGCAGACCTCACGAAAGAGGCAACTCTTCCAACAGCGGGCGACTCGCCCGCCCCGTGACCGCCGGAGCGGTGCTCCCTGGATGCTCCTGTGTCGAAACATTGCCCGACACTGGACGACACTTGGCGGCACTCGAAGATGAACGGCTCTCGTTTCTACCTGCGCCGATGTGGACCACGTGACACCAGGCGGCACCATGTGATACTCGGCGTCACTTATATAAGAGCGGACTTTTAATCCGTAGGTTCTGGGTTCGAGCCCCAGGCGGCCCACCAAGCCCGGTCAGCCTGCTGATCTGCTGAGTCGTCGGCCTTGGCCGTCTGCAGCGCGAACACGTTGCTCGTGGCCGTACGCACCTGGTCGCGCTGTGCCTCCGCGAGATGTTTTGGCGACATCAGATATCCGAACTCTCGGAATGGGGTGGGGCGGCGCTAGTCATCCAGGTAGCGGTATCGGTCGTCAGCCGACGTGATGTGCACCTGGCCTCCGCGGATCTGCCACTCGCTCATGCCGTCGATCTCGTGGCTGGCGAGGAACATCCCCCGGACGAGGTCATCGTCCGCGTCGGAGGCTGGGAGCCGTGCGATGGCCCTGAGCTGGTCGAGCAGCCAATCAACCGCCTGCTGTCGGATGTCGCCGCCGTAAAAGATGTAGCAGGTCCAGTTGACGGGCTTGGTGGGCATACACCAGCCGCCTGTGTAGAAGCCGTCGTCGTGCGAAGAGATGACCTCCTGGATGGCCGTGCGCTGCTTTTCGTCGCACTCAAGCCATCCCCTGACCGATACGTAGATACCTATTGTCCTGCCCTCTCATCTGTGCGGGTTGCCCCGGTATGCGGGTGCCCCGGGTGGATGTCTTCCATGCTATTAACCTTGAAACCCAGGTCCATGATCACGATCCCTCTGGTGTTGCCGAGTACCGAAGCCGCAGATACCCCTCACCGATCCCGTCGAGATCGGTGCTTAAGCCTTCCAGGCGCCACTCAGCTAGCGCTCACCCTGGCCGGTCCCGGTCGCCGTCCCGAGTCGGCCGCCGCGCGTCCAGCGTCGCCAACAGCAATCCGCCCTTGAGAGTGAAGTGGTCGGCGTACGGTGATCGGGACAACCGGTAGAGGAAGCGTTCTAATACATAGAACACCAGCAGCTCATCGGTGCCGCGCCCTTGCGCGGGCCAGCTTGCGCAAGTCCTGGAACACCGCGCCCGCGATGGTGGCGCGAGAAGGATCAGGCATCAGCTCAACACCACGTCCACCGCGCTCGCCACCGGGCCTTCCACACCCAGCTGACGCGCGTACTCCAGAAGATGCGCCGGCCGCGACTCCCGACGCTCCAGATAACGGCGTAACGCCTGCAGTGCTGGCCGCCAGCTAAGAAGTGCCGCTCCGCGCTGCCCGCCGCCGCGGTGACCGCAGTCCTGGCCGCCGGTGCCCCATGGGAGTCCAGCCCCTGCACCCGTCTGCTCATCACTGATCTGCGCAACTACCGTAGAACCGCAGTTCCGTCATCAGCCTGGCCTCGCATCCAGATCGTCCATGACGGATCCGGGACCTCGCTGGTGGCAGGCTTGTCCGCCGTCAGCGACGCCACCGAACCGCCATCTGCATCCACGCCAGCCGGATCATTGCCCGCGTCGACGGCGACGGCGCATGCCACGCCGTCACTTCCGCATAGTCCGCCTGGATCGCGGACCGAAGATCGGCACTCTTCGTCGGACGCGCCTGGTCGCGGCTACGCCTGCTCGTGTCCCCGGCGGTGTTGCCGACGTTTGCCTACCCGCAGCACCAGGGCGGCCCCGGCAAGGAGCAGGCCGGTGCCAAGCAGGCTGGTCGGCACCGGGTCGACACCGGTGTCGGCTAGCGAGCCCCGGTCCGGTCCTGAGCCTGGGGTCGGCCGGTCCGAGCCGTCCGGGGGCTCGGGGACACCCGGCTGGTCCGGCTCCTCAACTCGGACCTGCGCCGTGTCGGAGCTGACAACCGGGTCGCCGGGCACTTCGGTGTCCGGCTCGCCGCTCACCGCCGCCGTGTTGCCCAGTGTTCCGGAAGTCGGTGCCGTGACGGTGCACGTCCAGTCGCGCTGCTCGCCTACCGGCAGCAGGGCGAAGGTCCGGTCGCAGGCGGGCACGGTCGGGTCGGTTACCCGGACCGTAGTGAGGTCCACGGTGCCGGTGTTCGTCACGGTGATCGTGAAGGTGATCGTGGCTCCCGGCTTCGCGACGGCCGGTGTCGCCTCCTTGGTCAGTTCGATGCCCGGTTCTGCCACCGTCACCACGGCGGAGTCGATGTCGGTGACGGCCCTTCCGGTGGGGTCGTTCCCGCTCGCGGTCACACTGTTGGTGCGGTCCTCGTCGCCCATGAGCAACTGGCACGTCACTGGGGCGGCGGACTCGCCTGGCGCCAGCGTGCCGACGTTCACTGAACAGCCAGGGGCGACCGGATCGTCCAGCGTCACGTCGGTCAGCGGTACGTCGCCGGTGTTGGTGACGGCCACGGTGAACGCGGCGGCCTGGCCGGGCAGCAGCGGCTTGGCGGGCCCGATCTTGGTGACGGTGATCCCGGGCCCGATTACGTCGACCTCGGCGTCGTCGGTTCCGGTGACCTCGCGGCCGGTCGGGTCGGAACCGCGCGCGGTGGCGGTGTTGGTGAAGTCCCGCTGGGCGACGATCTCGCACTCGTATCGCACAGACGCACCGGGCTCCAGGGGTTCGTCCAGAATCCGGTTGCAGTCGGCCGCCTGGTCGTCGGCCACGGTGAGGCCGGTCAGCGTGGTGTCGCCGGTGTTGGTCACGACGATGGTGAAAGTGACGGTGTCGCCCGGCCGGACTTGCGTGGGCGAGGCGTCCTTGGTGACCGTGATCCCGGGATGGACCACGTCGACGTCCGCGTCCGCCGTGTCGTCCACGGGCGGGCCGGTCGGCGGGGTGCCGGTCACGATCGCCATGTTGGTGGTGTCGTCCTCCGGGGCCGTCATTGTGCATTCATAGGTTCTTGCCGCGCCGGACTCGAGCGTGCGGATGGTGCGGGCGCAATCAGGGGCCGCCTCGTCGGCCACCGTGACGGCGGTCAGCGGCACGTCACCGGTATTGGTCACCGTGATCGTGAATGTCACCTGGTCACCGGCCCGGAACGGTCCGCCATTGACGTCCTTCACGATCCCCAGACCTGGTTGCTGCACGGTGAAGCTCGCCTCGTCGGTGGCGGTCACTGGGCGCCCGGTCGGGTCGTTGCCGGTCACCGTGGCCGTGTTGGTGACGCCTTCCGCAGCGGCCGTCGTGGTGCATTCGATGCGTTCGCTGTCGCCCGGTCCCAGGGGCTGGGCCAGCGTGCGGGCGCAGCCCTCGGTCCGGTCGTCGATCACCGTGACCTCGGTCAGCGGCACGTCGCCGGTGTTGGTCACGACGATCGTGAACGTCACGGTGTCCCCCTCGCGCACCTGGGACGGAGTGGCCTCCTTCGTAATCGCGATTCCGGGGTGAATCACCGCCACCTCGGCGTCATCGGACGCGGTGACCGGGCGGCCCGTCGGGTCGGTGCCGGTCACCGTCGCGGTGTTGACGATGCCCTCCGCGGGTGCGGTCGTCGTGCACTCGTAACTCTCGACCGCGCCGGCGGGAAGGGTGTCGAACGTGCGGGCGCAGCCGGGAGCCCGCTCGTCAGCGACGGTGACGTCGGTAAGTGGCGTGTCACCGCTGTTGGTCACTGTGATGGTGAAAGTGACCGGATCACCCTCCCGCACGGTGCCGGGTTCGGCCTCCTTCTGGATGGTCAGCGACGCGTTGACCACGGTCACGGTCGCCTGCGCGGTGTCGGTGACGTGCTGACCGGACCGGTCGGTGCCGTCGGCAGTGACCGTGTTCGTCGTCGTCTGGCCAAGGTTGGCGGTGCAGGTGTACTGCCGCGTCGCGCCCGCTTCGAGCGGGCCGTTCAGGGTTCGGCCACAAGCGGCGGTGACGTCATCGGTGACGGTCACCGGGTCCAGCGGGGAGTCGCCGGTGTTCGTCACCGTGACCGTCCAGGTGACGGGTTCACCTGCCCGGACGACCTCAGGGTCGGCGGCCTTGGTGACCTCGATCGCCGGGTCGATCGGCGGCACCGGGGCGTCGTCGGTCGCGGTAACGGACTTGCCGAGCCGGTCGGTGCCGGTGGCGGTGGCGCTGTTCAGGTCACCGGCGATCGGTGCGGTCGCCTGGCAGGTGAACGTGTGTTGCCCGGCGGGTTCGAGGGCACCCAGCGTGCGGGCGCAGCCGGGAGTCCGCTCGTCGGCGACGGTGACCGGATCCAGCGGCGTGTCACCGGTGTTGGTCACGGTGATGGTGAACGTGACGGTGTCCCCGGCGCGGTAGGCGGGCTTGTCGGCCGTCTTGGTGATCCCGATGGCGGGGTTGATGACGTCCACTGTGGCGTTCGCGGTGCCTTCCAGCGGATCGTCCAGCGCGGACGTGCCGGTGACGGTGGCCGTGTTGGTCACGTCGTCCGCACTGGCGGTGGTCGTGCAAGTATGGCTGTGGCTGGCGCCGCCCGCCAGGGTGCCGATCTCCCGAGCACACCCGGGATACGACTGGTCGGTCACCCGGACGTCGCGGGCGGGCGCGCCGCTGGGATTGGTGACCGTGATCGTGAAGGTCACCTCATCACCCTCGTGCACCACCGGCGGGGCGGCGGTCTTGCTGATCTGCAACTCCGGCACGGACGTTGAGAAGACGAGGTTCTGCGCCAGGTAGGAGTCACCGCTGGTGCCGAAGCCGAGCCGGGCACTCGTTGCCCCGGCCGGTATCGCGGCGGTGCCGAAGGACTTGGCGTCCACGCTGAAGTTGTTCGCCACCGCGGGCGCGGTCGCGCCGTCGGCGTTCGACACGAAGTAGTTGTCCATACCGCTGGTCGCGGGTTCCGGGGTGGCGTTGTCGTTGATGAGGAACCTGTCCCCGGAGATGCCCCAGTCGCCCTCGTATGCGGTGACCGCGACCCTGGCGTCGGCCGCGGCCGCGCGGAAGCCGCTGATCGTCGTGGTGGTCGTCGGGTCGGAGCTGTTCTGCCGGACGTGCCCGTCGTAGACGAACACCTCCCGCTTGCTGGGGGCGTACTCGGGATTGCGCTCGGCGTAGGAGTAGACGACCGCGACGGACCAGCCGCCCATGCAGCCGAACCCCTTCGGCGCCCAGACGTTTCCGACGGTGACGTCCACGGCGGACCCGGTAGGCGTCCCGGCGAACGCGGCGGTGACGTCGGCATGGGCGGAGTAGTACTGGGCGGCGCCGCTGAAGGTCGAGGACGGGTCCTCGGTGTAGGAGGCAGGGGCGACGTCGATGGACCGGCCGCCCACGTCCAGCCGGACCTGCTGCTGGGCCGGGCTGCCCGGCGGCAGGACGGCCGCGGTGTCGGAGTTGCGGCTCTGGCACATCCGGACCGGCGAGGGGGAGCCCGGCCGGTTGATGTAGACGCCGGTGTGACCGGCCCAGTTCAGCCGGGCGAACTCGACCTTGGCCCCTGGCGGGATGGTCACCGCGGCGCGGCTGGAGTTGAACGTGGCCGGGTCGGCGTCCACGTCGGCCCACTGCATGAAGAAGTTGTCATTGACCCGGATGTCCCCGCGGGCTGCGGTGTCCGCACAGGCCGCCGGGGTGTTGCCGGTTCCGGTGGTGGGCGCACCGTCCCCGGCGACCGGGCAGCGCAGCGCACCGTTGCCCGCGTAGACGAAGTCGCCGTAGACGACCTTGTTGAAGGAAAGGTCGAACGGCTCGACCACCCCGGCTGGGGCGGACCCGGTGCCCACGATCAAGCTGCCCGCGGCGATCGCCACGAGCACCACCAACCGACCGAACCTGCCCAGAACTGACACGAGACACCCACCTCACCAGAACAACGAGACAGGCGAATACTCACACGCTTCTTGTCGCGGAGCACGGTGGAACGTGCATGAAAAGCCAGAAACCCCCTGACGGGTGATCAGTTTCAACATTGAGTGTCCATCCAGAATTTGGCCGTGGGCACCTTGTGGCGCGGACCCCTTGTTTCCAGAGGCTGGTGTTCTGGGTGAGGATGTCTGCTGGGTCGCGTTCGTCGGGGTATCCGGATCGGTGTCGACGGGATGCGGTCGAGCTGGTGGGCTCCAGTAATCGGCCGTTGCGGCAGGTCGCGTGGAGCTGGGCGGATCTTTACCTGCACAGCGTCGATAACACCGCAGCGTAAACCGAACACAACGGCCGTGCTACTCCGCCGTCTCCCTGGTCACCTGATCGCTCCTCCAGGTCACGCTGCCGGTTCTTACGATTTCCGGGTCGAACTGGAGTCCCGATCCCGCGCCACCTCGACCTCGCCCACCGCATCCGACACCACTGTCTTCGACTCACATCGTTACGCATGTCGCCGCCCTCGCGGCCAATCTCGGCTCGACAGTCCCGGCTGTCCGTACCCATTATATGTCGCAACTTAACTCACATGAATTAGTAGTTCGCAATATCAATTGGTGATATTACTCCGAGTGACGACTTCTGTTGCTTAGCTGTGGGCATACTACCTGGATGGGTCTATCCCTGAGGTGGATGCGTGAGCAATAGTCGTTCAACGGACGTTAGAGTATTTACCTGCCGTGATCTTCCTTTCCAGCACTGGAAGCTGCCGATGGAGACGTGATGCCGTCGCCGCGGAGGCCCAACGAACTGCTGCGTCTATTGATCGCCGAGGCGGGCTTTACCGGTGACGCCTTGGTTCGAGCGGTCAACGAGGTGGGTGCGGAAGCGGGGCTGAGGCTTCGATATCGGCGAGCGTCGGTGACCCAGTGGGTGTCTGGCGTACGCCCACGGCCGCCGGTCCCGGAGTTGTTGGCAGAGGTTCTGTCTCGTCGGCTCAATCGGCCCATCACGGTGCAGGCGCTGGGGCTGGGGCCTGCGGCTGGTCTGGATCGTCATCCGTTATGGGGTGAGGACGTCGGTGCCCAACTGGTCGGGTTGAGTGAAAGCGGAGCGTCACGCGATTCCGGTTCGATCGGGTATGCCTATCGTCTAGCGTCCCTGTCGGTTCCGGGGTGGAGCGAGTTGACGTCTGCGGCGGCGGCCAGCACATCGACAAGCCCATCGGCGGTGGGCAAGATCGGACAGGCGGAGGTGAGATCGGCGGTGGCTATGGCCAGGCTGTTTGCCGACGCTGACGCCGCTTTCGGGGGTGGCTATGGTCGTATCGCGTTGGCAAGCTATCTCCGTTCGACGATCACGCCGTGGTTGCGGTCCGATGCAAGTCCCTCGACACGCCGCGACCTGTGCGCTGTTGCCGCGAAGCTGACGTACCTGTGCGGTTTCATGTGTTTTGATGATGAGTTTCATGGTGCCGCACAGCGGTATTATCTCATCAGCCTGCGGTTGGCTGGGGATGCTGGCGACGTCCTCGGGTATGCTTGTGCTTTGCGGGCGTTGAGTGTTCAGGCCAGAATGCTAGGCCATTTCCGTCAGGCTGTTGACCTAGCCGAGGCCGCTGCGGATGCTGCGGCCGACCGTGTTTCGAGGCGGGTCCAGGCGTTTCTGTTCGGTCAGTGTGCGGTGGCGGAGGCGTCGGCGGGCGACGGCCAGACGGCGCTCGCTCATCTCGGGCGGACCGAGGCGGTGCTTGACCGGGCGAGTAGTGATCACAGTGTGGTGGGTGCATACCATCATGCTTCCTTTTGGCATCAGCATGCGGCGGTGCGAGCTCATCTGGGGGATCGGCGCGCGGCCGCCGCGGCCTTGAAGAGCTCGATACGTCGTCGGCCGTCGGCGGAACATCGCTCCCGGGCAATCACTCTTGCCAGGCTGGCCGAGTTGCAGCTCGACGGCGGACAGCTGGAACTGGCTTGCAGTACGTGGCGTCGTTTTCTTGACGATTACCCGCGTTTGCGGTCCCGCCGTGCGGATCGCGCGGTGGCCACGTTGCGTGCGAGGATCCGTTCGCACGCGGGCCGACCCGAGGTGCAGGCGCTGAGTCGCCGAGTTGCGGAGTTGAACGCGCACGATCATTCATAGCAGGTTGAGCGTGGGCAAGCGGACGCTCGCGGGTGGAGGTGCCGGAGCGAGGAACTCAGAGAGGTGCCAGGAGTTCTCCGAAGATGCCAACCGGTGCTGATTCGGTGGTGAGAATGCCCACGGTGACTGCCGAAGATACCGGATTGCCTGCATCTGACGCGGATGTGTGATCGGGCCGATGCGGTCCTCGGGTGTGGTTCCGGGTGCCACGACGAAGACACCCTGTCCGCGTCCAAGTGGCCAAGGCGATCGATATCGGCCGCGGAGGTAACCGCGATGACATTTACTTCGATTGCAGAGCTCCGACCAACTTGGGTAGTGAGTGCTGCGGACGTCGATGTTGAGCAGGCTGGCGAGACGCAGCGGGTGGCCTGCCTGCTGGAGGCGATCGGCAAGCAGGGGAGCGTCGGTGCGACGCACGACGCCTCGCCGTGGGGTGGGCCCGGAAGGCGTGCGCGGGTCGCGGTCGCACGATGCCGACAGGCTAGCTGGTGTCCTCTGCGTCGAGATCCACGAGCTTCATCGCCTCTTCGAGAAGGGTTTCGACGATCTGGCTCTCGGGAACGGTCTTGATGATTTCTCCCTTGACGAAGATCTGGCCTTTGCCATTGCCGGAAGAGACGCCGAGGTCGGCTTCGCGCGCCTCGCCGGGGCCGTTGACCACGCAACCCATCACAGCCACCCGAAGGGGAACGGGGAAATCCTGGAATGCTGCGGTGACCTTGTCGGCGAGGGTGTAGACGTCGACCTGGGCGCGACCGCAGGAGGGACAGGACACGATCTCCAGTCGGCGGGGTCGAAGTCCGAGGGACTCCAGAATCTGGCTGCCTACCTTGACTTCCTCGATCGGTGGAGCGGACAGCGAGACCCGGATGGTGTCGCCGATCCCTTCGTGCAGCAGGATCGCGAACGCGGCCGCGGATTTGACGATGCCCTGTGGCGGTGGGCCTGCTTCGGTGACGCCGAGATGGAGAGGATAGTCGCAGCGTTGCGCAAGGAGGCGGTAGGCGGTGACCATGACCATCGGGTCGTGATGTTTCACCGAGATCTTGAGATCGGTGAAACCGTGTTCTTCGAACAGGGCGCACTCCCACAGCGCGGATTCAACCAGTGCTTCAGGGGTAGCGCTTCCGTACTTGGCGATGATCCTTTTGTCGAGTGATCCGGCGTTGACACCGATGCGAATCGGAGTACTCGCCGCTGCGGCCGCGGCGGCGATCTCGGCGACTCTGTCGTCGAACTTCTTGATGTTCCCCGGGTTGACTCGGACGGCGGCGCAGCCCGCGTCGATAGCAGCGAAGACGTAGCGGGGTTGGAAGTGGATGTCAGCGATAACCGGGATGGTCGCCTTGGCAGCGATGGCGGGCAGCGCGTCGGCGTCGTCTTGCGAGGGGACGGCAACCCGGACGATCTCGCACCCCGCCGCGGTGAGCTCGGCGATTTGCTGCAGGGTGGAGTCGACGTTCGAGGTGAGCGTGGTGGTCATGGACTGTACGGATACCGGTGCGCCCCCGCCGACTGGCACGGCCGACTTACCCCGGCCGATGACGACCTGGCGACTTTCGCGCCGAGTGCTGGTTGCCGAAACCATGGGTATTCCCAGCGGAACAGTGCTCACAACTGCCTCCCGTCCAGAGCTCGGTGATGGTGTCGGCGATCCCGGAAGCGTCCAAGTTGTGCTGGCTCAGGAGATCCGTACGGGACCCATGGGGCAGGAAGTCGCACGGCAAGCCGAGCGCGTGAACGGGGGTGCCGAGTCGGGCATCGGTGACGGCCTGCGCCAGCCCGGAGGCGGTACCGCCGATCCGGACGTTGTCTTCTACGCACACCACCAGGCGATGCTCCGCGGCCAAGCCGACCAACTCGGTGCTGACCGGGTTGATCCAACGGGGATCGGCGACAGTGACGCCGATCCCGCGAGCCTGGAGAGATTCGGCCGCACGCACCCCGTCGTCCGCGCAAGCTCCGACGCTGACGAGCAGGACATCCCGACTGTTGGGCGTATGCAGCAGATCGATTCCGTTGAAGTCCTGCACGACAGGGACGTCCGGGCCTGCCGCGCCCTTGGGGAACCGCAACACTGTGGGACGATCTTCGACGGCCAGGGCTTCGGCCAGCAGTGTCCGGAGCCGGGTGGGGTCGCGGGGTGCCGCCACCCGTAGGCCCGGGACGGCCCGCAACACCGACAGGTCCCACATCCCGTGATGGCTGGGGCCGTCCGGACCGGTGACCCCAGCCCGGTCGAGGACGAAGGTGACCGGTAAGCCGTGCAGTGCGACGTCCATCAGAACCTGGTCGAAGGCCCGGTTCAGGAATGTCGCATAGACTGCGATGACCGGGTGCATCCCGCCTAGCGCCAGACCGGCGGCCGAGGTGACCGCATGTTGCTCGGCGATTCCTACGTCGAAGACTCGCGAGGGGTAGGCCTTGGCGAAGGGGGCGAGCCCGGTCGGCCCGATCATCGCCGCGGTCAGGCAGACCACATCGGCGCGGCGTGCGCCGAGGGCGAGCAGTTCGTCGGTGAACACCGACGTCCAACTCGACTTGCTCGCGGCGGGCGGGCGGCCGGTAGCAGGGTCGATCACGCCGACGGCATGTAGGCGATCGGTGGGGTCCTGCTCGGCAGGCGGATAGCCTTTCCCTTTGACGGTGACCGCATGCACCACGACGGGCCGGTCGAGCGCTCTGGCTCGTCGCAGCGAGTGTTCGAGGTCGCCGATATCGTGGCCGTCGACCGGACCGAGATACGCCAGGCCCAGATCCTCGAAAATGTTGCGGCGACTTTTCAAGGTATAGTCGTGCAGCCGGTTGTCGCTGGACTCGCGAAGTCTGCACAAGTGGTAGGGCAAGCCGCCGACGGTGGCCGAGTAAGAGCGGCCGTTGTCGTTGAGCACGATGACCAGTGGCCGGTTCCGGGCCGAGCTGATGTTGTTGAGCGCTTCCCAGCTCATCCCGCCGGTGAGCGCTCCGTCACCCACCACGGCAACGACGGTACGGTCGTGCTCACCGCGCAGCGCGAACGCCTTCGCCAGGCCATCGGCATAGGAGAGCGCCGTCGAAGCATGGGAGTTCTCGACGAGGTCGTGTACCGACTCGGCGCGGAAGGGATAGCCCGACAACCCTCCTTGCTGGCGCAGCGAACCGAACCGCTCGGAACGGCCGGTGAGCATCTTGTGTACGTAAGTTTGGTGGCCGGTGTCGAAAACCAGTGCGTCTCTCGGCGAGTTGAACACCCGGTGCAAGGCGATGGTCAACTCGACCACACCCAGATTCGGACCAAGGTGTCCGCCCGTCCGGGAGACGTGGTCAACCAGGAACTCCCGTATCTCCGATGCCAAGCCGATGAGCTCGTCCTCGGACAGATCACGCAGTTCTGCGGCTTCGACGACTCGGCGCAACCGGGGTTCGGGCAGGAGAGGGCTCGCGCTCATGAATGCCTCACAGGGGAGGGAAGGGCGAAATGGATGTCCTCCCGGGTGGTTTCCCGTTCGGACACCGTGACCGGGCCCAGACCGGACAAGGCGTCGATGACCGAATCCACCAGCCCGGGTGGTGCGGATGCGCCCGCGGTCAACCCCACCACGCTGACCTGGTTGAGCCATTCGGGCCGGATGTCCCCAGGAGCGTCGATGAGGTAGGCAGAAGTGCCGTGCCGGCGCGTCAGTTCCACGAGCCGTTGAGAGTTGGACGAATTCACCGAACCAACAACGAGAACTAGGTCGGACTCGTCCGCAATAGTCATCAGAGCGTCCTGCCGGTTGGTGGTGGCGTAGCAGATGTCGTCGGAGGCAGGACCACGCAGAGCCGGAAACCTGGCGTGCAATGCGTCGATGATCTCCGTGGTCTCGTCCACCGCCAAGGTCGTCTGGGTCAGATACGACACTCGCTCCGGATCGGGAACAACGAGTGCCGCCACCTCCGCGACATCTTGTACCAAGACCATCTGCTCCGGTGCCTCGCCGAGTGTGCCCTCGACCTCTTCGTGCCCTGCATGGCCGACGAGCACGACCGTGTCACCACGGGCCGCGAATCGCCGAGCCTCGGTATGCACCTTGGAGACCAACGGGCAAGCCGCGTCAACGACCTCCATCCGACGGCGAGCTGCTTCCGCCCGGACCGCAGGCGACACGCCGTGCGCGGAGAACACCACCGTCGCCGCATCCGGCACCGCGTCGAGCTCATCGACGAACACCACCCCACGCGCCTCCAGATCAGCCACCACATGCCGGTTGTGCACGATCTGTTTTCGGACGTAAATGGGGGGTCGCCGCTGGTCCAGCAACTTCTTCACGACATCGATCGCCCGCTCCACCCCGGCGCAGAACGACCGGGGCGCGGCCAGGAGGATGCGCCGAGCACCGGTGACAGCGACCCACGACGCCAGCGCCGCGCGGGCAGCGACGCCACCTTCACGCCCAGCTGCGGCGACTCCCAACCCCACCACGCGGCCGCCCTCACGCAGCTGGGTAGTCAACACGGTCTGCCCCGCAGGCCCGCGGTCCGCGGCGTCCGCGGACACAGCACCTCGGATCGTGGCCATACCAAGCCTGCGTATCTCGCCGTCAAGCAGATCCGCCGCCGGACACGCGATGTCTCCCATGCTCGCTCGTAGTATCCTATCCGCGACCAGCACACTGTCGGGATCGTGCCGTCGCCGGGCATTCTCGCGCGGGTCGGTATTTGGTGGGGTAATGTTCACCTCGTATCCCTTCCCTCGAGCAGGCCTGAGAGTGCCGTACAAGCCACCAAGCAATTTACTTTTAAAACGTGGAGAATAGCGTCAATCGGAGTGCTTTCGGTTTGAGTTAATCAGTATGGTAAGGTTATTCGGAAATCGGGGTACTGTGTGCATGGCCATGCTTTCAGACTTTGTCGGCGGCGATGAGAAGATAGTGGAAGCTGCCTTCGCGATAGGCAGCGAGAAATGATTCTTCGACGCCTGTGGCCACGGATGATCTCGCCCGAAGTTCCCAGTATGGAATCGTTTGAGCTGTCAGGTCGACCACCGCGATGGGCACAAGATTATTCTCCGCTAGTGCCTTGAAGTATCGGCTGCGAGGGTGGACGCTACAGGTGTATCGCTCGTCGATTTGACTCACGGCCTTCGACCTTCCGCCAGTGAGGTCGTTGTAACAACCAGTTATATTGACGTAGCGCCCTCCGAACCGAAGTAGCCGCGCGAACTCGTTGTACAGTTCAAACACATCGACGTACATGGTCGTCTCATTCGTCCAGATTCCCTGACGGGATCCGGTGGCCAGGCCGGTTTCGAGCATGTTGCGAAAGTGGAACCGGACCTTGCTGGCGACTTCGCGCTTGGCAGCCTGGGCGTTGGCGAATTCGACCTGCGTTTGAGAGATCGAGACGCCGTCGACCCGGCAGCCGAAACGCTGATGGGCGAGGAAGCTTGTACCACCGCGCCCGGAGCCTGCGTCCAGCAGGGAATCTGTGGAAGCGACGGGCCCTAAGTGGTCGAGCAGAAGGCTCGCTTGGGCACTTTCCAGCCGGTGTAGCTCAGCAATGATCCGTTCATCGCGAGCGTCTTCCGGGCCGGCCAGCACGCTGACGTCGACCTCGCCGATTCCGTAGTGATGATGATAGAAACCATCAACATCGCCGAGTCGGAGGTTAACCGGATCGCGCTCCTCGTCCCAGTATTTTGCGATTGACCTCTGATAGTCGGTGCGTAGTACGTCGGAGGTTGTCACGAGAACTCCTTATTAGTTAGTCATGCTTGCCGATCGGGTGGTGGTGCAGAGGGCGCGTGCGCGCGTTCGTGGTAACGACTGGACGTGGCGTGCCATTCGCGGCTACCCGCAAGCCAAGCCCAGGTGTCGGATAGGAAACGTCGCAGCGCTGGTGAGCCTGAGCGAGCCAGCGCCACGGCCTCCTCCTCGAAGGTATGCATCAACTCGTTGTGGATCTGCACGGTGCGGGCGACGGCCTCCTGGGTCGAACAGTGTTCCTCAGCGGCGAGCACGGTGAGGAGATTGAGGTCAGTGTCCGTCTCCTTGGCAGCCGAGTGCAGGTCGTTGTGGAGGACATTGGCGAAGCCGGCTCTGGTGAACGTGCGGCGAATCCGCGGGTCGAAATACTCAGCGGCCGGCAGTTCGTAACCGGCGACTGGGTCGATCAGGATCATGGGCGGCAGGTAACTGTTGTGGTGGCGCTGCACGAGGTACTCCCACACCGGCGGGATCCGTTTGTTGCGACGCCAGTCCGCCTGTTGGTTCCAGGCCACGAACAAGATCGCCATTTGGTGGTAAAATCGACCCATCTGTGACGTGGTCGCGTAGCGGGCCAGGTGCTCGATAGCGGAACGGAACGCTGTCGCTATCGGCTCCCGTCGGACGTACTGTTCGAACCGCGGCATATATCCCGTCGACAGATCGACGGGGTCCACCACGGCGTACAGGTTCGCCAAGCGAGAACCGACGATCCGCGGATCGCTACCGAGGGACACCTCGTCGATGTAGTAGTCGTCCGTGGCCCACTCCGCCACCACACATTTGGTGGCCGCGAGTAGTCGATCTGGGTCGTCGGTGGCTGGATGGGTCAGCATGATCAACCGGCCGAACTCGCAGGCGCGGAGCGAGTCGAGCCGTCCAGGGTAGATTCCCACCTGCCCGGCCCAGTCGATCAAGCGGTCTTCGACCTCGTCACCCAATGCTCGATCGTCACGCACAGGCCCGGGGCAGTATAGGTCTCCGATGGTCAGCATCGTGGTCTCCCTCGGTATGTTGCGGGCTGATGCCCGAAGGACGGCATGGTCGGTTCGACACTGGCCCTGCCGGAGTGGTTTCGCAGGTGGCCTGTGGTGGCGCGAACGAACGACGCGGTGTGTAGGCGATGACCGCACCGGCGGCAGGTCGCCGCAAGCCGCTCTCGGCGGCCAAGACCGGAATGCTCCGCTTCGATAACCGCCAGGAACACCGCGCACGCGTCGAAGAGCGCATAGATGACCGGGTAGCCACGCCAGCCGGTTCCCGGCACTTCCGTCCCATCACGCATCCCGGGCGGCGAGCATCGTGGCAAGGGCATCCAGTTCGACCACGGCTCGGGGAGCCAGGTCAGCCGAGGTCAGGCATGCGCTGGCGAGATCGAGTTGCCGGGCGACTTCGCGCTGGACCCAGCTGCGGCCCCCCGCCTGGTCGACCAATTCGGCGGCCAGCTCCAGATCGTTCTCCGTCCACTCACTCTCCCGGAAGTACAGCTCGGCCAGCTCCTGCCCGGCTCGGGTCCCGGAGCAAAGGGCAGCCACTACTGGCAGAGACTTCTTGTACGCACGGAGGTCCGAACGCACGGGTTTGCCGGTAGCCGCCGGGTCACCCCAGATACCCAGCAGGTCATCGACTAGTTGGAAGACCAACCCAAGATGCTCACCGAAGTCGCGCAGTGCCGCGACCTGCGCGTCCGTGCCGCCACCGGCCCGTGCTCCCAGAAGGGCTGAACATCCGAGCAACGCTGCGGTTTTGGCCTCGGACATCGCTACGCACTCAGACAGCTCAACGTCGGTACGATCCTCGAACTCGGAGTCGATCGCCTGGCCTTCCAGCAGCCGCTGCACCGCCAGAGTCAACGCAGCGACATCTGCTCCGGCACTAGGCGAGGAAGCCGCGGCGAGGACTTGCACCCCCAGGGCCATCAGGGCGCTACCGGTCAGGATCGCCGTCGGTATCCCGAACATCGACCACACCGTGGTCCGGTGTCGCCGGGTCAGATCCGCATCGATCACATCGTCGTGCAGTAGCGAGAAGTTGTGCGCCAGTTCCACGGCCACCGCGGCCGCCGTCGCACGGCGGCCAGCAGTACCCACTGCCTCGCAAGCCAGAAACGCCACCGCCGGCCGAACGGCCTTGCCTGGCGACCCGCGGACAGCGACACCGTTCTCGTCACACCACCCGAAGTGGTAGCGAGCCACAGCGCGATGCGGGGCTGGCAAGGTGTCCACCGCCTCACGCAAGGCGGGGTACAGAACCGCCCGCGCCCGCCTTAAGACCGCCTCGACGTCAACGCGCGTGGTCGTCATCGCGATCGTCCGTATCGGCCGACCGTCGGCAACTCACGCTTCGAGTGTTCCTCGGTCGGTACTTCGGATGCTGCCATCGATCCGCACCTTCTCTCACTTATCGCATCTCGTGACATGCTGTAAACGGCGTGCTCTCTGTCATTCAAGATGAGTTCCTGAGCCACGCACACACCCGGAAGCGACGTAGGTGTTAAACGTTCAGCAGCGTTAAACCGCAGTCGATCTTGTTCGATGATCGAGGCGAGCCCGACGCCAACAGGCAGCAACCGGACGCAGACGCCGCTGTCAACGCCGGTCGAATCGTGACCCGCCTGGTCCGCTTGGGTTCCAGGGCGAATTCGAGCGGTCGTCGCAACGGTGACGGGGTCTATGATGCCACGGCGTTGTGGAAGACCTCGGCGGGTGTCCGCCATCCGAGTGTCTTGCGTGGCCGGTGGTTGAGCTTGTGCTCGACCATGCCGAGGTGCTCGGGCGTATGGATCGCGAGGTCGGTGCGTTTGGGAAAGTACTGGCGCAGCAAGCCATTCGTGTTCTCGTTCGTGCCGCGCTGCCATGGACTTCCTGGGTGCGCGAAGAACACACCTTCACGCAGCAGCGGTGCGATCTGTTCGTGGTAGGCCATTTCGGATCCTTGGTCCCAGGTCAACGTCAGTCGCGCTGCTTCGGGAAGGGCGCCCAGGACAGCGATCAGGGCGTCGCGGACCGTGTCGGCGCCGCGGTTGCCGGGCAGGTGAACCAGACGCAGGAGGCGGCTGGAGCGGTCGACAAGGGTGGCGATGGCCGACTGGTTGCCGCGGCCCACGATGAGGTCACCTTCCCAATCACCAACGCGGGTCCGCTCGTGGGCCGCCGCCGGGCGGTGCTCGATCAGCAGAGTGGGCGCGACGAACCGGCTCCGTCGCTGATCAGCGCGGCGGCGACGCTTGCGCAACGCCCGGCCGGTACGCAGACGCTGCGTGAGCCGGCGGCTCAGACCGCCCTTGCCACCGTGGTAGAGCGCTTGGTAGATCGTTTCGTGGCACACGTGCCAGCTGGCGTGATCAGGGAAAGCGGACCGCAGATAGTTGGCGATCTGCTCGGGACTCCACTCCAGCTCAAGCTTCGCCTGCACGGCCGCCCGCAGCTGCGAATCCTGGATCAACCGAGCCTGGCGCGGCCGACGCGCACGTTGCCGGGCCCGGGAATGCGCCAGGTCAGCGTCGTAGCGCCCTTGATCATGCGGCCGGACGTTGCGGCGCAGCTCCCGGCTGACCGTGGAAGCGTGACGGCAAATCCGCCGCGCGATCTCCCGGATCGACAGTTTCTGGGCCCGCAGGGTGGCGATCCGCTGCCGTTCGGACCGGGACAGATATCGGCTCGAACGGGCCTCCTCGGCGACCAACGCAGGTGGGAGCCCGCCGTTCTCCGCCCGCCAGCGGTAGCCGGTCTTACGGCCGATCCCGATGATCTGGCACGCCTCGACCGTCCCTACCCCCGACAGGATCAACTGCCAGTACCGCGACTCAAGATCCAGCCGCCGCTTCGCTCCACGCCTCGCCATCAGCACGCCCTCTTCTACCAGGAGTGTTGCGACAAGCACTGGAACCCAAGCGGAACCAGGGGGTCAGTATTCAGCCGGAACCGACAGCCGCGAGCTCATTCCGGGGATCTGGCCCCGGATCGTGGATGCGGCCCGCTCATCTGCCCTCTGAATGGCGGTTCACGCGTTGGTGAGCGGGCGTACATGACCGTGTGTTGCCGCGAAGGCGACGCCGACCGGGCAACGTCAGAGAAGCCGGTCCCCCGGAGGTCTCGCTAGGCTCCGGGCCATTCGCTGACGATCGAACGGCGGCCGGATGCCGACAACGGCAGGGATGCTGATGAGCACGGTAGACATCGAAGCGGGCCCGGGCTACCGGACGGCCGCCG
The DNA here is from genome assembly GCF_018885265.1 of Amycolatopsis aidingensis. Lineage (GTDB taxonomy): Bacteria > Actinomycetota > Actinomycetes > Mycobacteriales > Pseudonocardiaceae > Amycolatopsis > Amycolatopsis aidingensis. The sequence continues at coordinate 7,088,352 of NZ_CP076538.1, read as the reverse complement.
AGGCATCGCGTGACCTGTTGGACGGCAACGAGATGTTGCCGTCCAACCATGACCGGGGATTCACCTCCGAACGGACTCGGAGCAAGGTGCTGCCGCGTTTCATAGCGCTGGAGGAGGCCTGCCTCTGGAGTCAGAGCCTTCACTCTCGCAGAAGGGAGACGATATGTGCGGCGTCGTGGGGTGGGTGGACTACCAGCGTGATCTCTCGGATGAACGGGAGACCGTTCAGGCCATGACCGAGACGATGGCCCGTCGCGGGCCCGATGATGAGGGAATATGGCTGAGCCCGCGCGCCGCCATCGGGCATCGCCGGTTGTCGATCATCGATCTGCCCGGCGGCCGTCAGCCCATGACGGTGGCTGAGAACGAGCGCACACTGGCAGTGCTGACCTTCAGCGGGGAGATCTACAACTACTTGGAGCTGCGCGCGCAGCTGAAGGCCCGTGGCCACAGGTTTCGTACCCAGAGTGACACCGAGGTGCTGTTGCGTTCGTATCTGGAGTGGGGCGCGGCGATGGTGGACCGGCTCAACGGGATGTACGCCTTCGCGATCTGGGACGTGCGAAGGGAGGAGCTGCTGCTGGTCCGCGACCGGATGGGTGTCAAGCCGCTGTACTACTTCCCGACTCCGGATGGCGTGATTTTCGGCTCCGAGCCCAAGGCGATCCTGGCTCATCCCATGGTCACGCCCCGGGTGGACGCCAACGGACTGCGTGAACTGCTCGACCTGGTGGGAACCCCCGAACAAGCGATTTTCAAGGGCATGTACGAGGTCCGGCCCGGCCATCTGGTCCGGCTGCGGCGGGAGGGGCTGACCAAGCACTGTTACTGGAAGCTGGAGGCACACGAGCACGCGGATCCCTTGCCACGGACCATCGAAACCGTCCGGGAGCTCCTGGAAGACATCGTCGAGCGGCAGCTGATCGCGGATGTGCCGTTGTGCAGCCTGCTCTCCGGTGGCCTCGACTCGTCGGTGATCACCGCGATCGCGGCCAAGTCCCTTGCCGGCAAGGGATCCGAGGCGGTTCGCTCGTTCTCGGTCGACTTCCTCGGCGTGGCGGAGACCTTCGTCCCTGACCCGATGCGGCCCACCCCGGACGCGCCGTTCGTGCGGGAACTGGTGGACCATGTGTCCGCTGATCACACGGAGGTGCTGCTGGACAGCGACGACCTCACGGCTCCGGAGATTCGCAAGGCCGTGCTCGGCGCGACCGACTTACCACCGATGTATTTCGGTGACACGTGGCCCTCCCTGTATCTGCTGTTCCGGTCCATTCGGGAACACTCGACAGTGGCGTTGTCCGGAGAGTCCGCGGACGAGGTGTTCGGTGGTTACCGCTGGTTCCATGACCCGGAAGTGCTCACTGCGGAGACCTTCCCATGGCTGACCAGTACGACCGGCCCCTTCCTTGACGGCACCCCGCTGCTCGATCGTGGTCTGCTCACCCGGCTCGACCTGCCGGCCCATCGGCTGGACAGCTACCACAGCGCTATCGCCGAGACGCCGGTAGCGCCGGGGGAGACGGGTCTGGAAAAGCGGATGCGAGAGGTGAGCTACCTCAATCTGACCCGTTTCCTTCCCGCGTTGCTCGATCGGAAGGATCGGATCAGTATGGCGGTCGGCCTCGAGGTTCGCGTGCCGTTCTGCGATCACCGGCTGGTGGAGTACGTTTTCAACGCGCCATGGGCGATGAAGAACTTCGATGGCAGGGAAAAAAGCCTGCTGCGGCACGCGACCGCGGACCTGTTGCCGGAGTCGATCGCGCAGCGGGTGAAGAGTCCGTATCCCACCACCGCCGACGCTGGTTACGAGCATAACCTGCGTGACGAGTTCGCCGAGGTGGTGGCCGGCGGGACCGCACCGATCCTGCCCCTGCTCGATCCGGAAGGCGTGCGACAGCGCTTGGGACGACCGCGGAGTGAGACGAGTTCGCAGATCGACCGGATCGATCTGGAAACCCCGCTCTGGCTCAACGCCTGGCTGGAGACCTACAACGTGTCCGTCGACCTCTGACCAGCACCCGCCCTTCGGCTTCCTTCACCCGGTGGCGGCTCCGGAGCGCAGCACGACCGGCAAGGCCTTGTGACCGTTGGTGACGAACGTGCCCTGCGGTTCGAGGTCCTTCGGTTCGACTGCCAGCCGCATGTCGGGGAATCGTTCGAACAGCGCAGGCAACGCGATCCTGGCTTCCAGCCGGGCGAGCGGCGCGCCGAAGCAGTAGTGCACGCCATGCCCGAAGCTCAGGTGCCGCTTGTCCGCCCTGGTGATGTCCCAGTCGTCCGCGCTGGCGCCGTGGACGTCCGGGTCCCGGCCGATCGCGGCGTACCCCAACATGATGGGGTCTCCCTTCGGGACCACCACGTCGCCGATGTGCAGATCCGCTACGGCGAAACGGAGCGGCTGCAGGTTGATCGGCGACTCGACGCGGAGCGTCTCCTCGATGACGTCCTCCCAGGTGGCGCGGCCCTCCCGGAGGATCGCCAGCTGTTCTGGGTGGGTGAGCAGGTTGAGCACGGCGTGCGTGATGAGGATGACCACCGTCTCGGAGCCGGCGCCCAGCACGCTGAACAGGGTGCCGATCAGCTCTTCATCGGTCAGCACGTCGGCGTTGATCAAATCGGTGGTGAGATCGTCCGCGGGGTTCGCTCGCTTGAACGCGATCAGCTTGCTGAACTGCTCGTGCCAGGCGCGGATGTCGGCCTCGGCCTTTTCCGGGCTGACCGATGAGTCCGGTGCGTTCTCGCCGCTGCCCAACAACGCCGCACGATCCTGTTCCGGTACCCCGAAAAGATCGCAGATGACCGTCGCGGGCAACCGGTACGCGAAGTCCCGCTTCAGATCGAGCACCTCATCCAGGGGCGCCCTGGTGAGCTCGTCGAGCAGGTGCCGCACCGTACGTTCGATGTACGGCTCCATGGTGCGCACTCGTCTGGAGGTGAACGCCTTGACGATGGGGCTGCGCAACCGCTGGACCTCGGTCCCGTAAGCGGTCGCCATATTCCGCATCTCGGTCCAGCTGGCCAACGGCCAGTCAGTGCCGACCTCCCCGCTTATCCATGCAGGCCAATGCAATCGCGGGTTCTTCGATACCTTCGGACTGATCAGCAACTCCATGGCCAGCTCGTGCGCGACAACGACCCAGCCCCTGATGCTTCCGGGAAGTTCGACCATGGCGATGCCCGATCCCTGTTCCCGCAGTGCCTTCGCTTCGCCGTGGACGTCCTGGCCGGTGACGTCCAACGGGTACGGGCAGCGGCCATTCATCCGGACCTCCAGCAGTGGGGTAGTTCTTCTCGTTCCCGGCGTGAGCCCGCGCCGATCTCCTGCACAGCCGCCCCTGCCTCATGGTTCTGACCAGATGGGCTCGGCAGCTACTTCGAGCTTGCCCAGCGGGATCGATTGCATCGGTTCTCGCGGTCGGGAACGCTCACCAGTCTCGGCGGCGGGTCGCGAGCAGTGCCGCGAGCAGCGCCGCGGGAGCGACCATGATCAGCCCGGCCAGCACGCCCCAGGTGGTGCCGATTCCCAGCGGCAGCAGGAAATCCGGGTACTGCGTTTCGTGGTAGATGTCCTCGGCCTCGGCCAGATTTCCGAGGTAGGGGATGAGGTAGTGCGGGTTCTCCAGTATCTCGTCGAAATCGGGGATCACCAGGTCTAGGATGTTTCCCAGCACGACGAAGGCCGTTCGCACCAGCCACTGGATGGTGCCGCCGACGACGCCGCCGCAGATCGTCGCGAACCAGGCGGCGCCGAACGCGGCGATCCGATTCAGGTGCCAGCGATCGACGATGCGGAGCATCACCTTGTAGGTCACCCGCACGGCGGCCAACGACGCCGCGATGGTCACGATATTCGGAAGGACCCACCATTGCGGCCAGGTGGCGCAGCCGGCGATCCAGGCCGCGGCCCGCGAACCGATCATCGGCGACAGGACGTCGAGGGCGAGCCCGTTCCCGACGAGCACGACGAACGCGAAGGCGGCCAGCCCGGTGGTGATCGCGATGGTTCTGCCGTCTCCCATGGCGATACTGTGACGAGGTACGGCACGCGGTCAGCTCGGATTCACAGACCGTTGCGGATTCGTGAGCTTTGGAACCGTTCGAGGCAGGTACCGGGTCAGCCCACTCGTGCGTCCGGCGCCCGGTCGTGGATCTTTGCCGCCTGGGTGTGGTCCGCGCCGCTCGTGGGTTCTGTGGCGAACGCCAGGAGGCGGGTGAGCGGTCCATCGTGGGTCAGGTGGAGTTCGTGCATGGCTCTGGTGCAGGCGATGTAGAGCATGGACCTGTCCATGTCGGTGGCGTAGTTGTCCTCGTCCACCTGCGGGACGATCACGGTGTCGAACTCCAGTCCCTTGGCGATGTGTGCCGAGGTGATGATGATGCCGCCGGCGAACGAGGTGCTGTCGTAGTCAAGGAAGGTCAGCTCGACACCGGCCTCGGACAGGACCGTGGCGAGCGTTGTCGCCTGGTCGACGGTTTTGCAGATGATGCCGAGGGAATGGTGATCGCTGTGCTCGTGCTGCTTGATGAGGGTCAGAATCCGCGCCTGCTGGTCCCGCCGGTCGGTGCAGGCGATGACCTGGGGTGGCAGCCCGTGGCGCTCGATCGGGACGAGCTTGTCGTTGCGGGAGATGTTCTGGGCGAACTCGGTGATCTCGCTGGTGGAGCGGTAGCTCTTGCACAGCTCCAGGCAGTGGGCTTGCGGGAAGATGCTGTGGATGGTGGCAAGGGAGGATGAGCTGAACGGGTTCACCGACTGGCTGGAGTCGCCGAGGATCGTCATCTGGCAGGAGAAGAGCTCGCGCAGCACCGCGTACTGGATGGGCGTGTAGTCCTGCATCTCGTCGACCAGCAGGTGCCGGATGTGGCCGTAGCTCTCCTGCCGGGATGTCCTGATCATGGTGTAGATCAGCGGAAACACGTCAGCGTACTCGATCTTTTTCCGCCCGAGTGGCTGGAACAGGCCGCGCCGGGCCGGGTCGGCGGTGTAGAACGCCCGGTAGATGGCGAACGCGTCCTGGTAGGGGAACATGGCGCGAACCTGCCTGCGGATGCTGGCGGTGTCGGCGGCGGCCCACTTGCCACCCTTGTCCAGCACCTCGTGTTTGAGCTTGTGCACAGCGGCATTGGCGACGCGGTCGAGCCGGGTGAAGACCGGAAGGGCCGGCGACTCGTGGAAGAGGTCGGCCACCCAGTCCGCGGAGAGCCGTTTGTGCTTGCGCTCGATGTCTGCTGGCGTGAACTCCTCGTGCGCGCGGGAGGCGATCCAGTCCTCGAGGCGGGCGACGAACTCGGGCGTGGCCTTGTAGCGCATGCGTGCGGCCGCCGCGTCGTCGACCTGGTCGAGCAGCGTGACCACCTGCTCGCTGAACGTCTCGTAGCCGGTGACCTTCGCCAGGAACCTGGCTGCAATCGTGTCGAAGTCGATCTCCGCGACCTGCTCCTCGCCCAGCTCGGGAAGCACATCGGCGATGTAGTCCCCGAACACCTTGTTCGGGGAGAGGATCATGACGTTGTCGGAGGAGAGGGTGTCCTTGAAGCGGTACAGCAGGAACGCCACCCGATGCAGGGCGATCGACGTCTTCCCCGAGCCCGCCACGCCCTGCAGGATCAGCACCCGTGCCGCCTCGTTGCGGATCACCGCGTTCTGCTCGCGCTGGATGGTCGCGACGATGTTCTTCATCCGGTCGTCGGCGGACTGCCCCAGCTCCCGTTGCAGCACCTCGTCGCCGATGTTGAGCGTGCTGTCGAACATGTACTCCAGGCGCCCACCCCGGATCTTGTACTGGCGCTTGCCGGTGATCTCCCCATGGGCCGTGCCAGCCGGGGTCTCGAAGAACGCCTCGCCCGACTCGAAGTCGTAGTAGAGGCTGGACACCGGCGCACGCCAGTCGTGGATCACGATCTCCTGCGTCTCGGGGTCCGAGAAGTTGTGCACACCGATGTAGTAGGGCCTGGCCTGCACCTCACCCCGGGTGTGGAAGTCGACCCGCCCGAAGTAGGGCGACTCCAGCAACCGCTCGATCCGCTTGCGCCGCAGCACCGCGTGCTCGGCGAGCCGGACCGACATGTCCACCTCGCCGCGGAAGTTGGCCTTCTCCGCGAAGTCCATGTCCCGCAGGTTGTCCCACAGGTGCTTCTTCCGCTCCTCGATGGTGCGCGCGGACTCGTCGATGTCACCGGTAAGCCGCTCCAGCTCCGTGCGCAGCAGCTGTACGGTCTCGGCGAGGTATCGGCGCTCCCGGGCTTCGTCTCGCGTCTGCGCGTCCGTCAATGCCCGCTCCGGTTCCGGCCGTGGGCGCGGCACGCCGGGAAATCTCCTGTCACGTTAGGGTAGGGTAGCAGCGCGGCCGGCCTGCCGGACACGGCGGCCCGCGGCTCATGGCGGCGCGGAGCGGGCAGCACCGGAAACGATCATGGTTTCGGGTCGTCGCCGTGGCAGCTATGGTGCCCGTTGCCCGTCACTGATCCGGCGCCTGCCGGGACCGGCCCGAGGACTTCCTCCTGGCGTCCTGCCGGCATCGGCCACCGGTGCATCCCGACCGAGCAGAACCGAACCCGGCCGGAGCAGCCGCCGCACCCGCGGCGTCGCCCGGGCCTTCGGGTTCGGGGCGATACGTGCTGCCAGCCGGACCGCGACGACCGCAGGAAGGAACGTCCGTGCGCACCGGCACCACCGCCACGCAACCGCAGTCCGCCTGGGCTCCGGGGCGTGCCCATCTGCCCCGGGTGGTCACGGCCGCCGCGGTCGCGCTGGCCCTCACCGCGCCGGGGCAGACCCCGGCGGTCTCGGTGTTCGTCGACCCGCTCATCCGTGATCTCGGCGTCTCCCGCTCGGCCGTGTCGACGGCCTACCTGATCGGGTCGCTGACCGGCGCGTTCGTGATGCCCGTGCTCGGCCGCGTGCTCGACCGCTACGGGCCCCGGCGGGTGATGGCCGCCATCGCGCTGTGCTTCGGCGCGATCCTGATCAGCGCGACCGCGGCCTCCGAGATCACCGGGCTGACCGCGGCGTTCATCGGCATCCGGGTCGGGGGCCAGGGTGCGCTCAACCTGGTCGCCACCACCACGGTGGCGATCTACGTGCACCGGCGCCGTGGCTTCGCCGTCGGGCTCGCCTCCGCGATCGGCACGGCCGGAATCTCGTTGACCCCGATGCTGCTGGAACGGCTGGTGTCGGACTGGGGGTGGCGGCAGGTCTGGGTGATCGAGGGCCTGGCCGTCTGGGCACTGGTCATCCCGGCCGCCCTCCTGCTGCTGCCCCGGCGCATCCCCCCGCGGCCCGCGGCCGAGGATGTGGCCGGGCCCGCCCGCGGCAGCTCGCTGCCGCCGGTGGACTGGACCCTCGGCCAGGCGGCGCGGACCGGGATGTTCTGGGTCGTCACCGCCGGAGTCGGTGTCTGCGCACTGGTCGCCACGGGCCTGAACTTCCACCAGGTCTCGCTGCTCGGCGAGCGTGGCCTCTCCGCGGCCGAGGCCGCCGCGACCTTCCTGCCGCAGACCATCGCCGGGCTGATCGCCAGCTTCGGCCTCGGCTGGCTGGCCGACCGGTTCTCCGACCGGGTACTCATCATCGTCACCATGGCCGTGCTCGCCATGGCCACCGCCGGGGCGGGATGGCTCACGCCTGGGTTCACCGCGGTGCTCTACGGGCTGGCCCTTGGCGCGTGCGGCAACGGCATCCGCACCCTGGAAGCCGTCGCCTTCCCCCGCTGCTTCGGCCTGCGTCACCTCGGGGCTATCCGCGGGGTGGTGCACTCGGTCACGGTCGGTGCCTCCGCCTTCGGCCCGCTGCTGCTCGCCATCGGCCGCGAGCAGGCCACCAGCTACCGCCCCATCCTGCTGGTGGCCACCGCACTTCCGCTCGCGGTTACCGTGGCCGCGGTGTTCGTCCGCACCCCGCCGCCGGTGCCGCGAGCCGCCGGGTCCCGGCCGGACCGGCAACCATGACCGGAACCGTTCAGGCTGGTCCGACCTTCGCGAGGTAGAGGGTGGCCGTTGCCGCGCGGTGCTGGAGCGGGTTGTCGAAGGTGACGACCTCGGAACGCGCTTCGGCGAAGCAGTGCGTGAGTGCGGCCAGGAACTCCTCGTCGGGCGGGTCGTTCGACCACAGGGCGAACACCCCGCCAGGGCGCAGGTGCTCGCCGAGCCGCGCCAGGCCGGCCCGCTGGTAGAACCCGGCATGCCCGGGGTGCAGCACGTGCCGCGGGGAGTGGTCGATGTCCACCAGTACCGCGTCGAACCTCCTGCCGGGAACCGCCGGGTCGAGCCCTTCCGGCGAGCGCAGCAGCGTGAAGAAGTCACCGTGCACGAACGAGCAGCGTGGATCCGCGGTCAGGCTCTCCCCGGCGGGGATCAGCCCGCGCTCGTGCCAGCCGATCACCTCGGCGAGGGCGTCGACGACCACGAGGGTGGACACGTTCGGGTGCTCCAGCACCGCCTGCGCGGTGTAGCCGAGGCCGAGCCCGCCCACGGCGACCTCGAGTCCGGTGCCCTCCAGCGCGGCGAGGGGGCGGCGTCCCAGCTCCAGCTCGGCGACGGTGAACAGGCTCGACATCAGGAACTCATCGCCGAGCTTGATCTCGTAGACCTCCTTGCCGAAGGTGGGATCCCACCTCCGGCGCAGCACGAGCTCACCCATCGGCGTCGGGCACCAGTCCAGCTCGGCGAACCGCGCGCTCACCTGATCCGCCCCGTCTCCGTGTTCATCCCGGCAGGGTAGCCCGTGTGCCGGGTGCCATCTCAGTGGCTGCCGGCGAGCTCACCGGTGAGGCGGTCGTGCATCACGGCACTGCGCTTGTTGAGCCCGACTATCTCGACCGATTTGCCGCGCGCCTGGTACTTGGTGGTGATGGCGTCCAGCGCGGCGACGGTGGAGGCGTCCCAGATATGCGCGTCGGTGAGGTCGATGACGACGCTGTCCGGGTCGCCGGTGTAGTCGAACTGGTAGACCAGATCGTTGCTGGAGGCGAAGAACAGCTCGCCGGTGACCGCGTACACGACCTGCGTTCCTTCCGGGTCGGTGATCGCGCTGACCTCGACGAGGTGGGCCACCCTGCGGGCGAAGAGGACCAGCGCGGTGAGCGTGCCGGTGACCACGCCGATGGCCAGGTTGTGCGTGGCCACCACGGTGGCCACGGTGACCACCATGACCGAGGTCTCCCCGATGGGCATGCGCCGCAGCGTCGCGGGGGCGATGCTGTGCCAGTCGAAGGTACTGAACGCCACCAGCACCATGACCGCCACCAGCGCCGCCATCGGGATATCGGACACGACCGGGCCGAAGACCAGGCACAGGATCAGCAGGAACACCCCGGCCAGGAAGGTGGACAGCCGCGTGCGGGCGCCGCTCTTGACATTGATCATGGTCTGGCCGATCATCGCGCAGCCGCCCATACCGCCGAAGAAGCCGGTCACGATGTTGGCCACGCCCTGCCCGATGGACTCGCGGGTCTTGTTGGAATGCGTGTCGGTGATGTCGTCCACGAGTTTCGCCGTCATGAGCGACTCCATCAGGCCCACCAGCGCGAACGCCAGCGCGTACGGCGCCACCAGCGCCAGTGTGTCCATAGTGAACGGAACGTCCGGGATTCCCGGGGTGGGCAGCGCGGAGGGCAGCTGGCCCTTGTCGCCGACGGTCGGTACTGCGATCCCGGCGCCGACCGTCAGCGCGGTCAGCGCCACAATGGACACCAGCGGCGCGGGCACAGCCTTGGTCAGTTTGGCGAACAGCACCATGATCAGCAGGCCACCGCCGAACAGCGGGTACACCGGCCACGGCACATCCACCAGTTCCGGAACCTGCGCCATGAAGATCAGGATGGCCAGCGCGTTCACGAAACCGACCATCACACTGCGCGGCATGAACCGCATCAGCCTGGCGATCCCCAGCGCGCCGAGCGTGACCTGGAACAACCCACCGAGGACGACGGCCGCCAGCAGGTAACCCAGCCCGTGTTCCCGCGCGAGCGGGGCCACGACCAGCGCGATGGCGCCGGTCGCCGCCGAGATCATCGCCGGCCTGCCACCCACGAAGGAGATCACCACCGCCATCACGAACGAGGCGAACAGCCCGACGCTCGGGTCCACCCCCGCGATGATGGAGAACGAGATCGCCTCCGGGATCAGCGCCAGCGCGACCACCAGGCCGGACAGGATCTCGGTACCGGCGATCCTCGGTGACGCCAGCCAGGGCGGCAGGACGCCACGAAGACGCGCGGGTGCGACGGAACGGGAAGACGGCACGACGTTCAACCAGACATAGTCGGGCGCCCTGGGGCGCGAAGCGGCCGCCACCGGCGGGAAACGCGGCGGCCACGGATGGAACGGACTGGGAAGACGGCGGGGGCGTCGGCGACCCCTGGCGACGGCGGCGACCATGATCGCCGCAACTCTCACCTCACGTTAGACGAGAGATCGGCCGCTCGTCGCGCTCGTACCGCGAGATGAGGGCGGGATCACCGTGCGGCGACCGCATGCTGGGACCGGCCGGTCAGGCGCCTTCGGCCACGAGCGGCTCGAGCGCGAGCTCGGGGTTCTGCCGCAGCAGGATGCGCATCGTCATCTCGTCCTCGAACAACGCCAGTTCCGCGCCGTCGGTGCGGGTGAGGACCTCACAGCGGCGAGCACCGTCGACCACGCCCCGCTGCCCCGAGTCGGCGAGCCTGCGGACCGCGGTGTAGGGCAGCCGGTCCAGCTTGACCGGGGACTTGAACTCGTGTTCCAGCCGGTGCGCGGCGACCTCGAACTGCATCGGCCCGACCGCGGCGAAGACCGGCACGGCGTCCCCGCGCAGGTCGGAACGCAGCACCTGCACCACGCCCTCGGACTCCAGCTGCTCGATGCCCTTGCGGAACTGCTTGGCCCGGCTCAGGTCCGCGGGCCGGGCGGTGGCGAAATGGGAGGGCGCGAAGCTGGGCAGGCCGGGGAAGCGCACAGCCGGTTTGCCGTCGTACAGCGTGTCGCCCACCCGCAGGGCGGAGGCGTTCACCAGGCCGATCACGTCTCCGGGGTACGCCACCTCCACCGTGGAGCGCTGCTGGCCGAAGACCTGCTGCGCGTACTTGGTGGCGAACGGGCGTGCGGTGGAGGCGTTGGTGACCACCATCCCCCGCTCGAACACCCCGGAACACACCCTGGCGAAGGCGACCTGGTCCCGATGCGACGGATCCATTCCGGACTGCACCTTGAACACGAACGCGGAGAACGGCGCGTCCAGCTCCCGCGGGCGCTCGTCCACATCCAGCCGGGCCGACGGGCGCGGGGCCAGCTCCACCAGCAGATCCAGCAGGTGCCGCACCCCGAAGTTCAGCACCGCCGCGCCGAACAGCACCGGCGTCGCGGTCCCCGCGAGGAACGCCGCGGCGTCGAAGTCCCCGCCCGAGCCGACGGCCAGCTCCGACTCCTCGTGCGCCCGGTGCCAGTCCACGCCCTCCTCGGCCTCGGCCCGGGTGGCGTCCATCCGTTCCTCCGGGGCGAGGGTGGCGCCACCGGCGGTGCGGGTGTAGCGCACGAACGAGCCATCGGCCAGATCCAGCACCCCGTGGAAGTCCCCCGCGATCCCCACCGGCCAGGTCAGCGGCATCGGCTGCAACCCGATCCGCTCCACCAGCTCGTCACACAGCTCCAGCGCCTCCCGGCCGGGCCGGTCCCACTTGTTGATGAAGGTGATCACCGGAATACCCCGGTACCGGCACACGTCGAACAACTTCAACGTCTGTGGCTCCAGCCCCTTGGCCGCGTCCAGCAACATGACGGCCGAATCCACCGCCGACAGCACCCGGTAGGTGTCCTCCGAGAAATCCGCGTGCCCCGGGGTGTCCAGCAGATTGATCACCGCGTCGCCGTAGGCGAACTGCAACGCCGCCGAGGTGATCGAGATCCCCCTGCTGCGCTCCATCTCCAGCCAGTCCGACACCACACCCCGCCGACCCGACTTGCCATGCACCGCACCCGCCTCGGAGATCACCTCGGCATGCAACGCCAGTGCCTCGGTCAGGGTGGACTTACCGGCATCCGGATGACTGATCACCGCGAAGGTACGCCGCCTGCCTGCCTCGGCCACGACGTCCGTGCTCTGCTGGGCCATTGCGTTCGAACTCTACTCTCACGTCACAGTACGCTCCCGCGGCGGTTGGCCCGGGCTGGACCTGTGGGGCTTCCTGCCCGATATCAACCGCTGCGCACCGCGCCGGAGGTCCGCTCATCGAGTCGCCGCCGCAGCATCCCGGCGAACGCCTCGGCGTCCTCCAGTTTGGCGCGCAACTCGGCACACCGCCGCTCGGCGGCCTCGCTGAACCCGCGCAGCCGCTCCGCCTCCTCAGCGCCAAGTCCACCGGCCCCTGCCGCGCCGGTATCGTCCGGCCGCAACACCGCCAGCAGCTCCCGCATCTCCTCGAGCTGGAACCCGAGTGGCTTCATCCGCTTGATCAGCAGCAGGCGTGCCACGTCCGGATCGGTGTACAGCCGGAAGCCGCCCTGGCTGCGTGCACTCGGCCGGACGAGCCCGACCTCCTCGTAGTACCGGATCGTGCGCAGGGACAGGCCGGTGCGCTCGGCCACCTCGCCGATCTGCATGTGTTCGGCCACGCCAACCTCGCTTCCCGCGCCTGGATCCGACCACCGTACCGGCCACGCGGGGCCGGTGCCCCTGGTCGCCACAACCCTATCCTCACGCAAGGGTAGAGATTGTGCTGACGGCCGGGACCGGCCGGAGGTTGCTTTTCTGGGGCCGATCCCACCCAGGGGCATCGGCGCCGGGGGTGTGGACATCTACCCCGGTGAGAGCGACCGGAGGTGAAGGATCACCTCCGGTCCCCTGCCGCCGGGCGGCAAGCCCGGACGGCCAGCGCAGGGAAGGAAAGCCGATGACCACACGCAGCATGATCCGCCGGACCACCGCGGCCCTCGCCGTCGCCGGGGTGACCGCCGGGGTCGCCACCTTCGCGGCCGGTGCCGCCAGTGCGGAGCCGACCGTTTTCGAGTGCACCGCCAACCAGGTGAGTACCAAGCTGGTGTACGGCGGAGCCGGGATGGGCTCGCGGCACGGTGCGATCGAGTTCACCGCCAGGCAGGGGGAACGTTGCGTGCTGCCCGGCACGCTGCCGGTCGATGTCACCGGCGCCGCGGGCGTGCGGGTCCGGCACACCGCCCCGGAGGACGCCCCCGCGGTCGGGCTGAACAGCGGCGGGTCGGCCTATGTGCCGCTGCACTGGACGGCGATCGGCCCGGCAGGGCAGCAGCAGACGCCGGACACGATCACCGTGACGGTGCCGTCGGACCGCAACCCGCATGGCGACCACATCGATCCGGAGATCGGGCTGAACTGGTCCCTCGGCGGGATCGACGCCAGGCCGGGACACCGCGCCCTCGAAGTCGGTGCCGTCACGGCGGGTCCGGCTCCCGCGGTCTAGCGTCCACAGTGGTGGGTCCGCCGGGCTTCGTTCAGGCCGGGATTCCCACGCCGGGCCGGAATCGCAGCAGCCATTCCGCCAGCGGGGAGAGCGCGGGCCAGTGCGTGCCGCCGGGGCGCGGGTACGCCAGGGACGAGTACGCGGCGGGGACGTACCCGGGGTCGTAGAAGCATCTGGTGCGGTAGGCCTCGTCATGTGCCGGGCAGGCGGCGGCGATATCGGCGGGCGCGGGCTTGCGGCCGGTGCGTACCCAGGTCGCCAGCTCGTCGATGGCCGTCGCGTACTCGGAAGTGCTCAGTGTGCTGTGCTCGTCCTCCCTGGTGAAGGTCTGCACGAGCCTTCCATCTGCGCGCGAGCCGCGCAGGCTGGCACGGTAGGCCGCCTCGTGTTCGACGAACGCGGTCGGGTCGTCGATCGCGTGCAGGGTGAGCACCGGAATCGAGACGGCCCCGGTGGGGTCGCTGTCGAAGGAAAGGTCCCGTACCGCGGAAGGGTCCGCGGTGAACCGTTGTACACCGGCGTTGAGTGCCGCGTCGTCATGCGAACCGGTGTAGCGGATGGTCCGGTTGCTGAAGGGATTCCGGCCGCCGAGCCGGTTGTGCACGATATCGCGGAAGGTGAAGGTCGCGAAACGCAGGTGAGATTCCAGCGTGCGTTCCGGAATCCCGGTCACGGCGAGGATATCGCTCAGGTTCCGCCGCTGCCGCGGGGTTCGCTCGCCCGGTGCCGACGCGAAACCGGTGCACTCCTGGATCCTGGCGCGCAGCCCGGCCTTGGTCATCGTGGAGTCCGCGCGCAGACCCATCCACAGTGGATACTGCGGTTCGGTGGGACGCGGGTGGTTGCCGCAGTAGTACTGGTAGACCACCCGCAGGTCCAGCCGGTAGTCGTAGCCCCGCGAGCCGCCTGCGAGCATCCCGTTGGTCAGCAACACGCCGTCATACCGGCGCCGCGGCCAGGTGCCGTGGATCTCGGCGACCTTCGCCGCCACGTTCCCGCCCCAGGACTGCCCGTGCAGCAGGGTCGTGTGTGGCAGGCCGAAGTTCCGCACGAACAGTCGCCGCAGGTTCTCGGTGTCCTCGGCGGCCATCCGCACCCCGTAGCCACCGCGCCGGTAAGCCGATCCGGCCCAGGCGTAGCCCTCGCGCACCATTACCGCCCACCGGGCGAGGTCCTTGCCGCTGCGTTCCGGATCCGAACCCGTGGTCAGGCCGGGCCCGCCGTGGGCGTGCAGCACCAGGGATCCGTTCCACCGCCGCGGGATGGCGATCGAGTAGTAGGCACCATGGCCGTCCCGCCCGGAGTAGCACCTCGCGGGCACCGTGATCTCCTCAGGGCAGGCCCCAGGAGCAGGACGTTCGCGCGCCGCGGGTGGCTCGGCGCCACTGGCAGGCAGACCACTGCCGAGGGCGGCCACCAGCAGGGTGGCCACCACCGTGATCCGGTACGGCCGATTCGCCGGCTGACGCGTATCCACGGGCGACCTCCGTTGGTCTGCGGTGCGCCCTCGCACCGGGGAGGTGTGATGCTAGGCACGGTGGCGGTGGCCGGTCGCGATTGAGTTCATAGTGGTCGCCAGACAGGGTCCCGGTCGCCAGGCAGGCACCGTTGTTCCGGGTCAGTGGCTCGTGTCACACTTCCGGCAATGCGTGTCCTGTTCCCCGTTCTGCTCGCCGTGGTGGCCTGCGGCGCGGCCGGGTGCAGCCCCGGCCCGGCGGAACCGGGCGATGCCGGGAAGCCGGACTGCGCGGTCACCATGCCGGAGCGGCCGGACTCGATGCCCTCGATACTCCGGCAGTCCACCCGCGAAGCCCCCTGGCACGGCCGGGACGGCCTGTGGGTGCATGCGTGGTGGCTGGACGACTCCAGGACCCAGCGTGCCGAGGACGCCAACCATGTCGTCAAGTACCCGACGGTCACCACCGAGGACGGCAGGCTGACCGAAGCCGACGGACCGCCCACGGTGCGGGCGCGACGCCTGGACGGCTCCGGCTCGGTCCGGGCGGAGACGGGCGGGTACGCCCGCGCGGCGCAGACCACCCCGTCCGAATGGTGGCCGACGGTGTTCCGGTCCCTGGCGGCAGGCTGCTGGGAGGTGACCACCTCCTGGCGGGACGCCACGGTGCGGTACGTGGCCGAAGTGGCTTAGTCTCCCGTCCCGGAGGTCCGTTCCTCCCAGTCCAGGTGGAAATCATGCAGCCAGGCCGGTGGCGCCAGCGCGCCGCCGCGTACCGCCTCCGCCATCGCCCGGTCGCGTTTCCGCCGGGCCAGCCAGCCGGTCCTGGCCCGCAGCCGCGCGGTCTGTCCGGCACCGCGGGCGGCCACCCGCTCGACCCGCTCCCGGCGTGCCGCCTCGAAGGCGCTGAGCGCCTGCCCGGTGTCCCCGGCGTCCCGCAGGCTTTGGGCGAGCACCACGGCGTCCTCGATGGCCAGCGCCGCGCCCTGCTCGGTGGCGGGCGGAACGGCATGCGCGGCGTCCCCGATCACCACCATGGACCCGTTGTGCCAGCTGGAAAGGCCGGGTACCGCTCGCGGGTTGGTTGCGAGGATGACCTCGGCGTCCCGGATGATCGCCGTGGCGGGTGTGCGGTCGCGGCGGAATAGCCCGAGCAGCCACTGCCTGCTGCCCTCCAGTTCGGCCGCCGCGGTGGTGGGTAACGGCTCTCGCGCCGGGATACCGGCGAACCAGTAGTAGTCCCCGGTGGCGCTGGTGTAGCCGAAGGTCGCGTTCCGGCCCCAGAAGATCCGGAAAGCCTCCGGTGCGGGCGGGGCCTGCACGGTCCGCGGGGTGTAGCCGTAGCGGATGTGCGTACCGCAGAAACGCGGCTCCGGCGCGGCCGGATCGACCAGGCCGCGCACGGTGGAGTGCACCCCGTCCGCCCCGATCAGCACCTCGCCCTCCGCGGTGCCGCTATCGGCGAAGGTGGCCAGCACCCCGCTGCCGGTCCGCTCGGCCGTGCGCAGGCTCCTGCCGAGTTCGAGCCGCGCGCCCTGCCGGACGGCCTCCGCGCGCAGCGCCCCGGCCAGCTGCGCCCTGGTCAGCGCACGTGGTTGCTCCTGCTCGGACCCGGTGCTGAGGGCCACCGTGCCGAGGAGCCTGCCGGTCCCGGAAAGCAGCTCGGTCCGGGGTAGCGGGGCGGACACCGCGACGACGGCCTGGTGCGCCTCGATCGCCCGCAGCGCGTCCAGCCCGTTGCGGGGCAGCCGGAGTGCGGCTCCGGAATAGTCGCCCGCATCCAGCCGCGCCTCGTACACGGTCACGGCCATCCCGGCCCTGCGCAGCGCCAGCGCAGCCGCCGAACCGGCGATACCGCCGCCCGCGATGAGTACGTGCCGAGTCATCCGGGACCTCCCATCGCGTCGGCCGAACCGACCAAGGTTACCGCCGGTGCTCCGCGCGGTTGACTTCTAGCTAGCTCGAGGTTCTAGCGTCGAGCGCAGTCGATGAGCAGCGAACAGTACGGAGACCCGCCATGTACGCCATCCGCCAGTACGCGTTCGGCCCGGCCGAGAACCTGCGCTACGAGGAGGTCGAGGATCCGCGGCCGGGACCCGGTGAGGTCCGCGTCGCGGTGTCGGCGGCCGGGGTGCACGTGGTGGACACCACGATCCGGCAGGGCGGGTCCGGTGGTCCGTTCGCGCCCCCGGAGCTGCCGATGACCCCGGGCCGGGAAGTGGCCGGGGTGGTGGACGAGATCGGCGAGCGGGTGGAAGGGGACTGGCTCGGCAGGCGGGTCGTGGTGCATCTCGGTCAGGCGAACGGAGGTTACGCCGAGCGGGTCCTCGCCAAGGCCGGTTCGCTGCATGCGTTACCGGACGGGGTGAGCGAGGAGGCGGCCGTGGCGATGATCGGCACCGGCCGCACCACCATCGGCATCCTGCATGTGGCGCAGCTGACCGCGGAGGATGTCGTCCTGGTGCCCGCCGCCGCGGGCGGGATCGGCAACCTGCTGGTGCAGGAGGCGCGCAATATCGGCGCCACCGTGGTCGGGCTGGCTGGGGGTGCGGAGAAGGTCGCCAGGGTCGGGGAGCTCGGGGCGACCTTCTCCGCCGACTACACCGAGGAGGACTGGCCGGAGCGGGTGCGGGAATGGCTGGACGGGCGGGAGGTCACCGCGGTGCTGGACGGCGTGGGCGGGCGCGCCGGCCGGGCGGCCTTCGACCTGCTCGGCGCCGGCGGCCGGATCATCATGTTCGGCTGGGCCCGTGGGCAGGATCCGGTGCGGCTCGACACCACCGACCTGTTCTCCCGCGGGCTGACCGCCTCGGTCGCACTGGGTCCCCGGCTGTGGCAGCGCAGGCCCGGCGGCCTGCGCGGGCTGGAGGAGGAGTCGCTGGCCGCGCTGGCCGATGGCAGGCTGACCCCGCTGGTGCACGAGCCATTCGCGCTGGCCGAGGCGTCCACGGCGCACACCGCGCTGGAGAACCGGCGCACCACCGGCAAGGTGGTGTTGCGGCCCTGAGCAGGGAACCGCCTACTGTGTCGGGTAGTTACCGACCAGTAGGAGGATGGATGTCTGAGCGAGTCACCGTGCAGCGGGACGGTCATGTGCTGCTCATCGGGGTGAACCGGCCGGAGAAACGCAATGCTTGGGACCTGGCGACGATCTCCGCGGTCAGCGCGGCCTACGACCAGCTTGCCGACGACCCCGAGCTGCGGGCCGGCGTGCTCTTCGGGCACGGCGACCACTTCTGCGCCGGACTGGATCTCGCCGACGTCTCGCCCGCCGTGGCCGAGCACGGCCCTGGCGCGCTCTCCGGGGACGGCAGGCATGACCCGTTCGGGTTGTGGAACGAGCCGGTCGGTAAGCCGGTGGTCCTCGCCGTGCAGGGCATCGCCTTCACCCTGTCCATCGAGCTCGCGCTGGCCAGCGACATCGTGGTGTCGGCCGAGGACGTGCGGTTCCGGCAGCTGGAGATCGGCCGGGGCATCCTGCCATTCGGCGGGGCGACCCTGCGTGCTCCCGCGCAGCTCGGCTGGGGCAACGCCATGCGCTTCCTGCTCACCGGGGAGGAGTTCGGCGCGGCCGAGGCCCACCGCATCGGGCTGGTCCAGGAGGTCGTCCCGGCAGGCGAGCAGCTCGAACGCGCCACCGAGCTGGCCAGGGTGATCGCAGCGCAGGCCCCGCTCGGCGTGCAGGGCACCCTGGCCAACGCCCGCCTCGCGCAGCGCGCCGAGTCCGAGCGGGCCGCGGCCGATCACCTGCGTGAGCTGCTGCCCGGCATCCTGGCCAGCGAGGACGCCAGGGAAGGGCTGCAGAGTTTCGTCGAACGGCGGGAGGCCCGGTTCACCGGCCGCTGATCCACTCCGGGTTTCGGGTGGCATCCATGCGGGAATCACTACACCCGCATCCGAGACGGAAGGGTGATCCACCATGGCGACCTGCGAGGTCTGCGGCAACGACTACGACCTGGCGTTCGAGGTCCACACCCGTGATGGCGGCAGGCACACGTTCGACTCCTTCGAATGCGCCATCAACCGGCTCGCGCCCATCTGCGAGCACTGCAGTTGCCGGGTGATCGGCCACGGCGTGCAGGTGGACGGCCGGTTCTACTGCTGCGCCCACTGCGCCCGGCAGGCAGGCCCGACCGGCAAGGAGGCGCGGGACGCGGTGACCACCACCTCGGCCTGAGCCTGTTGGCAGGGCGAGGGTCGTGCGTGTCCCGCCCGGATGGCACACGCACGACCCCCGGTCCGGCTCAGCTCCTGGTGAGGAAGGAGCGGGCGAAGAAGGCCAGGTTCGCGGGCCGCTCGCCGAGCCTGCGCATGAAGTACGGGAACCACTCCGTGCCGTAGGGCACGTACACCCGCATCCGCAGCCCGGAGGCGGCGAGCGCCCGCTGTTCGGCCTGCCGGATGCCGTACAGCATCTGGAACTCGTAGTCCGTGCCGCCGCGACCGGCCCGCCGCGCCAGCTCCTTGCCGATGTCGATCAACCTCGGGTCGTGGGTGGCCACCATCGGGTAACCCTCGCCCGCCATCAGTACTCGCAGGCAGCGCACATAGGACTTGTCCACTTCGGACTTGTCCCGGAAGGCGACCGACTCCGGTTCGTTATAGGCGCCCTTACACAACCGCACCCTGGACCCCGGCCCGGCGAGATCCCGGCAGTCCGCCTCGGTGCGCCGCAGGTATGCCTGTAGTACCGCGCCGGTGTCCGGGTAGTCCAGCCGCAGGTCGCGCACGATGGCCAAGGTGGAGTCGGTGGTGGTGTGGTCCTCCATGTCGACCGTGACGGTGGTGCCTGCCGCCGTGGCCGCCGCGCAGATCAGCCGGGCGTTCTCCAGCGCGATCTTGTCGCCGTCGATGGCCAGCGCCTGGCCCAGTGCGGACAGCTTCACCGAGACCTCGGCCCGCGATGCGAGACCGGTGTCCGCGAGCCGGGCGAGCAGCGCACGGTAGGCCTGCACGGTGGCGTCGGCCTGGGCCCGGTCCCCGGTGTCCTCACCGAGGTGGTCCAGGGATACGAACCGGTCGGTGCTGAGTTCGGCCGCCGTGTGGATGGCGGCCTCGACACCGGTGCCCGCCACGAACCGGTCCACGATCGGGCGGACCAGCGGGGTGCGTTCGGCCAGGCTGCGGACCCCGGCCGACTTCGAGGCGGCGATCAGTGCGGAACGGAGCATGGGTGACTCCTTGTCAGCGTTGGTGCGGGTAGCCGGAGGTGACCGGCGGGACGAAGTTCTCCTTGATCGTGCGCGGGCTGGCCCAGCGCAGCAGGTTGTAGACCGATCCGGCCTTGTCATTGGTGCCCGAGGCCCTGGCTCCGCCGAAGGGTTGCTGGCCGACCACGGCGCCGGTCGGCTTGTCGTTGACGTAGAAGTTGCCCGCGCTGAACCGCAGCGCCTCGCTCGCCCGCGCGATGGCCTGCCGGTCCCGCGCGATGAACGCACCGGTGAGCCCGTACGAGGTGCCCTGGTCCAGCTCCCGCAGGATCCGCTCGAAGTCCTCGTCCGGGTATACGTGCACCGCCAGCACCGGCCCGAAGTACTCGGTGCGGAACACCTCGTGTGTGGGGTCGGAGCCGACCAGCACGGTGGGCCGGACGAAGTAGCCTGCCGAGTCGTCGGCGGTTCCCCCGGCCACGACCTCCAGGGTGGGGTCGGTGTGGGCCATCTTCAGCACGCCCGCGAGCCGGTCGAAGCTGCGCCGGTCGATCACCGCGCCCATGAAGTTGCCGAGGTCGGTAACCTCTCCCATGCTCAGTGAGTCCACTTCGGACACAAAGTCGTCCCGCATCCGGTCCCACACCGAGCGGGGCACGAACGCGCGGGAGGCTGCCGAGCATTTCTGGCCCTGGAACTCGAAGGCGCCGCGGACCAGCGCGGTGCGCAGCACGTCGATATCGGCGGAGGGGTGCGCCAGCACGAAGTCCTTGCCGCCGGTCTCGCCGACCAGCCGCGGGTAGGTGTGGTAGTTCGCGATGTTCGTGCCCACCGTGGCCCACAGGTGCTGGAAGGTCTGCGAGGAACCGGTGAAGTGCAGGCCGGCCAGCGCCGGGTCGTTCAGCACCACCTCGGAGACCTCGATGCCGTCCCCGGTGAGCAGGTTGATCACCCCTGGCGGCATGCCTGCCTCCTCCAGCAGCCGCATGGTGAGGTGCGCGGCGAGGCCCTGGGTCGGCGCGGGCTTCCACAGCACGGTGTTGCCCATCAGCGCGGGCGCGGTGGGCAGGTTGCCGGCGATGGCGGTGAAGTTGAACGGGGTGACGGCGTAGACGAACCCCTCCAGCGGGCGGTAGTCCAGCCGGTTCCACACCCCGGGCGAGCTGACCGGCTGCTCGGTCAGGATCTGCCGCGCGTAGTGCACGTTGAACCGCCAGAAGTCGGCCAGCTCACAGGCGGAGTCGATCTCGGCCTGCTGCACCGTCTTGGACTGCCCGAGCATGGTGGCGGCGTTCAGGGTGTCCCGCCACGGGCCGCAGAGCAGGTCGGCCGCCCGCAGCAGCACCGCGGCGCGCTCGTCGAAGGGCAACCGCCGCCAGGACTCGGCCGCCCGCAGCGCGGCCTGCACCGCGGACTTGGCGTCCGCCTGTGTGGCGTTGCCCATGCTGCCGAGGACATGCGCATGCCGGTGCGGCTGCACGACGTCGATCTGCCTGCCACCACCGAGTCGCTGCTCACCGTCGATCGTCACGGTGAGCTCGTGCTGCTTGCCTGCCAGTTCGCTGACCTTGGCGACCAGGCTCTCCCGTTCCGGGGAGCCGGGGGCGTAGTCCCGCACGGGTTCGTTGCGGGGCGCGGGCGTGGTGGTGATCGCGTCCATTCGGGGTGCCTCCTGCGCGGGAACGTTTCCCGCTGACGTTAGGCAGCGCGGCCCGGCCAGTGGTTGTCCGATCGGCTACCTTTTCGGGGTACCCACTGTCCGATCGAACAAAGGGGTGCGATGGTCGAGGATGCCCGGTCCACCGGCGGGGTCACCCTGCGCCAGTTGCTCGTCTCGGTCGGTGATCCCCTGGTCGACCTGCATGTCGCCGGGGCGGGGCTGGACCTGCGGGTGCGCGGGGTTTCCATCCTCGATCCGGACGACCAACCGGGTGCCTACCCGGCCGAGCTGGTGCTGGTGATCGGCGCGCGAGGCCGGGACGCCATCCGGTTCGTCCGGGCCGCCGCCCGCGGCGGTGCGGTGGCCACCGCGGTCAAGGCAGGCCAGGACGGGCATGCCGAGGACCTGCGTGCCGCCGCGGCCGAGGCCGGGATCGCGCTGCTCGCCGTCCGGCCGGGGGTGCGGTGGGAGCAGCTGGAGACCCTGCTGCGCGAGGTGCTGGACAGCGCCGCCCTTTCTGCGGGCTTCGGCGCGGACATGCCGCTGGGCGACCTGTTCTCGCTCGCGCAGAC
Source organism: Amycolatopsis aidingensis (assembly GCF_018885265.1). Classification (GTDB taxonomy): domain Bacteria; phylum Actinomycetota; class Actinomycetes; order Mycobacteriales; family Pseudonocardiaceae; genus Amycolatopsis; species Amycolatopsis aidingensis. Next base: position 7,066,102 of record NZ_CP076538.1, on the reverse strand, counting down.
CGTCGCCGTGCTGACCGGCGGCAGCGTCAGCATCGAGGACGCAGGCAACCGGGTGCTTGCCTACTCCCGCTCCGATGACGAGGTGGACGAGCTGCGCAGGCTGTCCATCCTCGGTTGGGAAGGTCCCGAGGCCTACCTGGCGATGCTCAGGGAATGGGGCATCTTCCAGCGGCTGCGGGCTGGTGAGGAGGTCGTGCGGATCGACGAGAATCCCGAGCTGGGCATCCGGCGCAGGCTGGCGATCGGGATCAGGGCGGGCTCGCACCACCTCGGCACGATCTGGGTGCAGGAGGGCCGCGAACCGTTCGCCGACCGGGCGGAGCGCGCGCTGGTGGGGGCCGCCCGGATGGCGGCGATGCAGCTGCTGCGGCACCGCAGCGACGCCCATCCCGCCGGACCCGGCCGGGACCTGCTGCCCGGACTGCTGGACGGGCGAGCCAGCGCCGACCTGGTGGCCGGGCACCTCGGCCTGGATCCGGCGACTTCCGCGGCCGTGCTCGCCTTCGCTCTGCCCACCGGACCGGACCTGCCCGCGCACGAGCTGCACCTGGCGGAGGCGGGCACCGTGGTGTCGGTGCACGCGACCTCCTACCGCAGGGCTGCCCTGGTCGGCACGATCGGGTCGCGGGTCTACGCCGTGCTGCCGGAGGTCACGGCCCGCCAGGAGCGGGCGGTCTCCGCGCTCGCCGCCGACATCGTCGACGTGCTGCGCCGCAGGGTCGGCACCAGGGTGCAGGCGGGGATCGGCTCGCCGGTGGGCACGCTGGGCGCGGTGGCGGCTTCCCGGGCCGAGGCCGACCGGGTGCTGGACGCCATGGCCCGCAAGCCGGATGCCCGGGTGGCCACCATCGCGCAGCTGCGTGCCGAGGTGCTGCTCGGCGAGACCCTCACCCTGCTGGCAGGCAAGCCGGACCTGCGTGACCCCGGGGTCGCGGCGCTGCGCGAGCACGACGCGGCCCACGGCAGCGACCTGGCGGGCTCCCTGCTGGCCTACCTGGACGCCATGGGCGACGTGCGCTCGGCCGCGGGCAAGCTGCACATCCACCCGAACACCCTGCGGCACCGGGTGCGCCGGGCCGGGAAGGTGAGCGGGATCGACCTGGACGACCCGCGAGCCCGGCTGTCCTGCCACCTCCAGCTCCTGCTGGTGACCAGGGCCGACTGATTGGTTACCCGAAGTCGTGACAATCTCCACTCCTCGTGTCGCCGCTGGCGTGATCTGCATCGACGACCAGTCCCGCGTGCTCCTCGTGCGGCCGACCTACAAGGACTACTGGGACGTCCCCGGTGGGTACGTGACTCAGGGCGAGTCGCCACGCGACGCGGCGATTCGGGAGGTACGCGAGGAACTCGGTGTGGACGTCCGGATCGGGCACCTGCTCGCGGTGGACTGGGCGCCATCGGTGAAGGATGGTGACAAGCTGTTGTTTCTCTTCTCCGGGCAGTTGCCATCCGATGCCGTTTTCAGCTTCGCGGACGGCGAGATCGACGAAACACGATACGTGGACGTTGACGAACTCGAAGGGCTCACCATCGACCGGTTGTGCCGCCGGATCCGGTCATCGATCGAAGCGTCTGTGTCCACCTACCTCGAGCACGGTGTGGCGGTTAGGGGTGCCGCCACCCCGGGCACCGGAACGGCAAACTCGCCTACGTGAGCGGCAAACTCGGTTACCTGGGCGGCCAACACGCTTGCCGGAGCAGGGGCTCGCGTGCGGGAAGGGCCAACGCGTGCGCGGGAACGGCAAACGCGCGGATGTGGAGGGCAAACACGCCGATGGGCCGGGGTGGGATGATGGGGCGAGGAGAGACAGGAGAGGGGTGCTGGTGGGCAGGCTCGGCGAGCTGGAGCGCGCGGTGATGGATGTGCTGTGGGCACATGGCGAACCGCTGAGCGTGCGCGCCGTGCACGAGGGGCTCGCCGACCGGGACCTCGCCTACACCACGGTGATGACCGTGCTCAGCAGGCTGGCGGCCAAGAACATCGTGCGGCGCGAGCGGGCCGGCCGGGCCTGGTTGTACGCGCCGCTGGCCAGCAGGGAGGAGTACGTCGCCGAGCTGATGCTGGAGGCGCTCGCGCTCACCGGGGACCGGGACTCGGCACTGGTGCGGTTCGCGCACTCGGTCAGCAGCGACGAGGCCGACGCGCTGCGCAAGGCGCTCGCCCCGCCACGGGACGAGGGGGACGCCCGGTGACCATCGTCCTGCACCACCTCGCGGCGCTCCTGGTGGCCGCGGTCGTGGTGCTGTGGCTGTGGCACGGCCGCTGGACGCATGCGCACCCCCGTACCGCGCTGGTGCTCTGGCAGGTGGTCGGGCTCACCGTGGTGGTCTCGACCGTGGGTGCCCTGCTCGGCATCGGGCTCGCACCCTACGAACTCGGGCTGGTGCCCGCGCTCGGCGCGCTGGCGGCCGACCTGGCCGCCGGCGAGCTCTGGCGCACGGTTGATCCGGCGCATCTCGGCATCGCGGCCGCCGGGCTGGCCCTGGCCTGCTGGCTGATCGGCAACCAGATCGTCTGCCTGCTGCGTACCAACCGCCTGCGGGCCCGGCACCGCGCGATCCTGAACCTGGTCGCGCACTCCGCGGCCGACGCGCTGGTGGTGGACCACCCGATCGCCGTCGCCTACTGCCTGCCCGGCCGCACGCCGCGCATCGTGGTCAGCGCGGGCGCCCGGCACCTGCTCACCGGCGTCGAGCTGGACGCGGTGCTCGCCCACGAGCGGGCACACGCCCGCGAGCGGCACGACCTGGTGCTCGCACCCTTCCACGCGCTGCACCGGTTGTGGCCACATGGCCGCCTGCTCGGCAGGGTCTGCGCCGCCATCGCGCTGCTGGTGGAGATGTGCGCCGACGACCGCGCGGCCAGCCAGCACGGCGCGGAACCACTCGCCAGCGCGCTGGAGCGGTTCCACCGCAATGGTTCCGGCGGCACACCGGCCGGTGCGCTTGCCGCTATCGACGACAATGTCGAGACCCGGATCCGGCGGCTACGGCAACCGGTGCATGCCGCGTGGGCGGGGCACTCGGCGGCACCGATCCGGCTGCTGGCGGTACTGGTCGCCCTGGTCGCGCTCGGCACCTCGGCCAGCCTGTTCGTGGTGCCCGCCTGAAGACATACTACGTTATGTAGTACATTTCCGGCATGGAAATCGTCTACGACCTGCTCGTGGTTCTGCATCTGCTCGGTATGGCCGGGATCCTGAGCGGATTGATGACCTACGCCTATGCCCAGACCCCCAAGGCGTTCACGATCATCGCGCACAGCGCGGCCACCCAGCTGGTCACCGGGGTGGCGATGGTCGGGATCGCCTCGGCCGACCTGGTCGGCGCCGAGGTCAACCACATCAAGATCGGCGTGAAGCTGCTGATCGCCCTGATCGTGCTGGTGCTGGGCTACACCGCCGTGCGCAAGCAGGCCGCGAGCCGGAACCTGCTGACCGCGATCACCCTGCTGACCATCGCGAACGTCGCGATCGCCGTTATCTGGTAGCCCGCCCGGTCCGGCGCAGCCAGTACAGGCCGATCGCGGGCAGTACCAGTGGGATGAACAGGTAGCCCCGTCCGTAGTTGGACCACACCGTGGCATCCGGGAAGGCCGCGGCGTCGAACACGGTCAACGTGCCCACGGTGAGCACCCCGGCCAGTTCCACGCTGCAGGCGGCCAGCGCGATCCGCCACCACGCCCGGCCGGAACGGGCGAGCGCGAGGGTGGCCAGCAGGTACACCACGGCCGCGAACGCGGACAGCAGGTAGGCCAGCGGTGCCTCCTCGAAGCGGGTCGCGATCTGCACCGCCGCCCGGGAGGTCGCCGCGACCGCGAAGATCGCGTACACCGCAACCAGCACCCGCCCCGGCCCACTCGCGGTCCGGGGCGCGGCGCGCTCGGCACGGTCCTCAGGCACCAGCACCTCCCCATACCTCGTGCATTCGCAGGATCAACACCGGCACGGTCACGCAGGCCACCCCGAGCACCACCGTGCTCGACCTGCTCCGCTCGGCCAGCGCCCACAGCGTCGCCACCGGCAGCACGGCGAGCGAGCCGATGAGGTAGGCGATGAACGTGGCCATGCTGCCAGGGCGATCCCCGGAGATCAGCAGCACGACGGCCACCACAACCTGCGCCAGCAGCAGGACCTCCAGCACCGCGATCGCGACCAGCAGCGGGTCCTTCGGCGAGCGGCCCCTTGCCGCCGAGACGAAGCTCCAGCAGGCGACGGCCAGTGAACACAGCGCGACCGCCGTCGCGAGCCAGGTGACCACGATCCTCCGTCCAGCAAAACTACTACAAGCGGTAGTGTATACCTGTCCCCTTGGGCCAGCCGATGGTACGGCGGAGGATGCTGCGTCCGGGTGGTCGACACTCAGCCAGGTGCACGACAAAGTCGGCCTTTATCGCATACTCGTTAGTAGTGCCCGGCGGTTCTGCTCCTCTTTAGTGTGAAAAAGGGGCAGGCATTCACACAGCTGTCACCTGCATTGGTGGAGTGCAGATGAGTGTTACGACTCATCCGGGTGATATCGGTGAGTGACGTGCCCACTCACTGTTTTGTCCCGGCCGGGGTGTAGGAGATTTTTCGTACCCTGAACAGCCCAGCCGAACCGCTGAGATGGCGGATTGGCTCAGGCCTTCCCATTGTTGTGGGATAGGCGTTGTGCGGATGGTCCGGACGTTGCGGTAATCGGTTGCGGGATACGCAATGCGGATCTTCCTTGCCCGGAGGGGTTGAGCGTGGCCGAAAGATACCGTCGCGGGACGGAAAGGTTGTGTGATGGATCTCCGTTATGAGGCTTTTTGCTTCGCGGATCCGCTGTTCTTCGACGAGCAGCGGGAGTCCGCCACGGCGGAGGATGTGCTGGGGCACGAACTTGAGCAACCGGATTCCGGCTGGCTACGGGAGGACATGGGGGTGTGGCGCATGCTGCGTCCCACCTCGGGGCCTCTGCCCGAGCAGGGTTGGAAGATCCATGTTTCCGCTTGTCTCGACAACGCCGAACGGGTGTTGACGACGGTTCACGAGTACTGTCTCGCACATAAGATCTCCTTCAAGTACCTGCGCACCCGGTCGATCCTGCTCGCTCGTAATTCCAAATACGCTCCGCGTTCGGCGAGTGGGAAGTTAATAACCATCTACCCGGCCGACGACGGTCAGTTCGAGCGGGTGCTCGCCGATCTTTCGGGGAAACTCGACGGCGAGGAAGGCCCCTATATTCTGAGTGATCTTCGTTATGGTAAAGGGCCGCTCTTCGTGCGCTACGGCGGGTTCGTCGAACGGTGGGTGGAAGCGGATGGTACCCGGGTCCTGGCGATCCGCAAATCGGACGGCACCCTGGTACCCGACAAACGTGGTCCCAGTTTTGTGGTCCCGGACTGGGTCGACCTTCCGGAGTGCCTCGAGCCGCATGTCGCGGCGCGCAAGGGCGGCGACCCCGCCGACTTCCCCTACCGGGTGACGAGATCCCTGCACTTCTCCAACGGCGGTGGCGTGTACCAGGCCGAGCGGTTGGCGGACGGCAAGGAGCTCGTGCTCAAGGAGGGCCGACCGCACGCCGGCCTGGACCGCGACCAGGCCGACGCGGTGACCCGCCTGCAGCGCGAGTACGACATCCTCACCCGGCTGGCGGGCATCGAGGGCATTCCCGAGGTGTACGACCTGTTCACCGTGTGGGAGCACCATTTCCTCGCCATGGAGTACGTGCGCGGGCGCCCCCTTGGTTCCTGGCTGTCCCGCAACTACCCGCTGACCCGTGGGGACATCGACGAGCGGGAGGTGGCCGACTACACCCGGCGTGCCCTCGGCCTGCTCGACTCGGTGACCAGGCTGATCTCCGAGGTGCACGAGCGCGGGGTCGTCTTCGGCGATCTGCACGCGCTGAACATCATGGTGGACGACGAGGCAGGCCAAGAAGGCCAAGAGGCCGGGGACACCAAGCACACCGCCGGGTCGCCGCGGATCTCACTGATCGACTTCGAGCTGGCCGCTCCGGTGGACACCGGCGGCAGGCCCGCGCTCGGCGCCCCCGGCTTCCGGGCGCCACGGGACCGCACCGGATTCCAGATCGACGAGTACGCGCTCGCCGCGCTGCGCCTGTGGCTGTTCCTTCCGGTCAACGCGCTGCTCGAGCTCTCGCCCGCGAAGCTGTTCCCGCTGGTCGAGTTCGTCGAACGGCGCTTCCCGGTGCCGGCGGGCTTCGGCGAGTCCGTGCTGAACGTGCTCGCCCCGCGGGACGAGCAGGGGGCACGCCTCGCCCCGGCCAGTACCGAACTGGACCAGCCGGAACCGGACTGGGGCATGGTGCGCAAGTCGCTGGCCGAGGCCATCCTTGCCAGCGCCACCCCGGAGCGTGCCGACCGGCTGTTCCCCGGTGACATCGAGCAGTTCCGCGTCGGCGGCACCTGCTTCGGCTACGGCGCGGCCGGGGTGCTGCATGCGCTGGAGGTCACCGGTGCCGGCCGCTACCCCGAGCACGAACGCTGGCTGATCGAGGCGGTGCGCCGGGAGCGGCCCGCCCGGCCGGGCTTCTACGACGGCGCGCACGGCATCGCCTACGTGCTGGAGAACCTCGGGCACTCCGAGGAGGCCACCGCGGTGCTGGACGGTGCCGCCAACCTGGTGGAGCAGACCCAGGACCACAGCCTGGACGGTGGCCTCGCCGGGATCGCGCTCAACCTGCGGCACTTCGCCGCCACCCGGCAGGACGCGGACTTCCGGGCGCACGCGATGCGGATCGGTGACCGGCTGGCCGAGGCGGTGGCCGGAGCCGAGGCGCCCGGCGGTTTCGCCAGGGCAGGGCTGCTGCACGGCTGGTCCGGCCCGGCCCTGCTGTTCCTGCGGCTGTACGACGACACCGGCGAGGAGTCCTGGCTGGACCTCGCCGAACAGGCACTACAACGGGACCTCGCCGAAGGCGTCCTGGCCGACGACGGTTCGCTGCAGGTACGCGACGGCGGCGCGCGCACCCTGCCCTACCTGGCCATCGGCAGCGCGGGGGTCGCGATCGTGGCCGGTGAGCTGGCCGAGTACCGGCCGGGAGCGGAGAGCGCCGCGCGGATCCCGGAACTGCTCAAGGCCTGCCGCGGCGAGTTCGTCGTCCACCCCAGCCTGCTGTTCGGCCGTGCGGGCCTGATGGTCACCCTGGCCGAGGCCGACCGGCGCGCGCCCGATCCGGTGCTGGCCGAGTCGGTCAACCGGCACCTTTCCCGGCTGGCCTGGCACGGCATCCCGTTCGGCGAGGACGGGATCGCGGTCCCCGGCAACCAGCTGCTGCGGCTCTCCATGGACCTGAAGACCGGCGGCGCGGGGCTGCTGCTCGCGCTCGCCTCCACTGTGGACGGTCATGGGCCGGTGCTGCCCTTCCTGGGCACCCCTGGCCGTCCTCCCCGGACCCCCGGTCAATCCCCGGCCGGAGGAAAGTAAGTAACCCGAAAGGAAATACTGATGGAGCACGTTCTCGACCTGCAGAACCTCGAGTCCGCCGACGCGCCGGAGTACGGCGGCCCGAGCCACGGCGGTGGCGGCAGCAACCTGAGCCTGATCGCCTCCTGCGCGAACAGCACCGTCAGCCTGCTGACCTGCCACTGAGGTTCGCTCCGGCGCTGAAGCGCCGATTCGGACGGTAACGCGAGGGCGCGGGAGCGGCACAGGCCAAGTGTGCCGCTCCCGCGTCACTCATTCTTCCCCAAGGAGGGGCGTGGTGGGACTAACGAGCGTGCGTGCGCCTGGTGACCGGGTGCTGCTCGCGGTCCTGCGGCACGACCCCCCTCGGCTGCTGCTACTCGCTCTGATGGCCGTGATCGCCACCACGGCCGGGCTGTTGCTGCCGGGTGCGCTCGCCGACGCCGTGGACGCGGCGGTCGCCGCCGAGCGCTCCTGGCCCCAGGTGCTCTGGCTGCTCACCCTCGGCATCTCCGAGATCGTCGCCGATGTGGCCGCCGTGATCATCACCGCCAGGGTGACCGCGGGCGCGGGCGCGTGGCTGCGCCGCAGGCTCACCCGGCAGCTGACCGGCCTCGGCACCCGTTCCCCCTTCGTCGCGGGCGACGCGGTCAGCAGGGTGACCACCGACTGCGCGGGCGCAGCCGAGATCTCCTCGATCCTGGTGCAGCTGTGCTCCGCCGTGGTCGTCTCCACCGGCGCGATCGTGCTGCTGGCCCTGCTGGACTGGCGGCTGGCCGTGGTGTTCCTCGGCAGCGTGCCGATCGCGCTCCTGCTCGCCCGCTCCCACCTGCGGCTCACCGCCGCCGACGTGCTCTCCTACCAGCAGGTTTCCGGGGACCTCTCGGCCCGGCTGCTGGACGCGGTCGGCGGGCTGCGCACCATCGCGGCCTCCGGCACCGCGGAGCGGGAGGCTGCCCGCGTGCTGCGCCCGCTGCCCCGGCTGGCCGCGGCCGGGATCGGCATGTGGCGCACCCAGGCCCGGATGGTCTGGCGGGCCGGGCTGCTGCTGCCCGCGGTGCAGCTCGGCGTGCTCACCGCCGCGGGTTTCGGGGTGCTCGCCGGCAGGCTCTCCATCGGCGATGTGCTCGCCGCGCTCGGCTACGTGGTCCTCGGGATGAGCCTGGTCCAGCAGATCCCGCTGCTCACCACGTTGTCCAGGGCGCGCGGCTGCGGCACCCGGCTGGCCGAGGTACTCGACTCCCCGTTGCCGCGGGACGGCGACCGGCCACTGCCCGCGGGCCATGGCGAGATCGAGCTGCGCGGTGTCGGGGTGGACGGCGCGCTGGAGGGCATCGACCTCACCGTGCCTGCGGGCACCAGCCTTGCCGTGGTCGGCAGGTCGGGTGCCGGCAAGACGGCGCTGGCCGCCGTGCTCGGCGGACTGCGGCCGCCGGACCGGGGTGCGGCGCTGCTGCACGGGGTTCCGGTGGACCAGCTCCCGGCCGAGGACGTACGGGCCGCCGTAGGGCACGCCTTCGAGCGGCCCGCACTGCTCGGAGCGACCGTGCAGGATGCGGTGGCCTATGGCAGCTGGGCCGGCCCGTCCGCGGTGCGGGAGGCCTGCCGTGCCGCCCAGGTGCACGACCTGGTGGTGCGGCTGCCGGAGGGCTACCGCACCCCACTGGAGCAGACCCCGCTCTCCGGCGGGGAGGCACAACGGCTGGGGCTGGCGCGAGCGCTGGCGCGCAAGCCGCGACTGCTGGTGCTGGACGAGGCCACCGGCAGCCTGGACACCGTCACCGAGAGCATGGTGGAGGACGCGATCGAGTCGACCCTGCCAGGCCGGACCAGGGTGGTGGTCACCCACCGGGCGGGCACCGCGCGCCGCGCCGACCGGGTGCTGTGGCTGGAGGATGGCCGGATCCGGGCCTGCGCGCCGCATGCCGAGCTGTGGTCCGAGCCGGAGTACCGATCCGTGTTCACCGAGGAAGAGACCGAAGCCGGGACGGGTACATCGTGACGGTCACGAAGCTGTACTGGACGACGCTCGGCAAGCAGTGGCGCGGTGGCCTGGTGCTGCTGGTCTGCTCCGTGCTGGAAGGCGCCCCCGCCTTCCTGTCCGGGCGGCTGGTCCAGCTCGCCGTGGACGACGGGTTCGGGGCAGGCCGGCCTGCCATCGGCGTTGGCTGGCTGCTGGTCTTCGGCGCGGTCGCCGTGCTCGGCGCGTTCGGCTCCCGGCTGGTCTGGCGGCGGCTCGGCAGCATCATCGAGCCGCTGCGCGACACCATGGTCGGCGCCGTGGTGCGCGGGGTGCTGCGCGGCGGCGCCGCGCACCGGCACCGGCCGGACGCCAGTGGGGTCGCCCGGATCACCCAGCACATCGAGGTGATCCGGGACGCCACCGCCGGGCTGCTGGTGCAGGCGCGGGGCATGGTGGTGACCACGGTGAGCGCGCTCGCCGGGCTGTTCACCGTGGCCGGGACGCTGGCCTGGGCGGTCGCGGTGCCGGTGGTGCTGTCGGTGGCCGTGTTCGTCGGCCTGTTGCCCACCCTGGCAAGCAGGCAGCGGGCACTCGCGATCGCCGACGAGGGGACCGCCGAGTCCGCGGGCGAGGTGCTCGCCGGCCTGCGCGATGTGGTCGCCTGCGGGGCCGAACCCGCCGCGATCGCCGCCGTGGACTCCCGGATCGAGGCTCAGGCCAGGGCGAAGGTCCGGATGGCGGTTGCGACCGCGATGCGCACCCTGGTGATCGCGGTAGGTGCCTTCGTGCCGCTGGTGCTGGTGCTGGTCATGGCGCCGGGCATGGTCGCGGCCGGGCAGCTCACCGCGGGCGCCGCGCTCGGCTCGCTGGTCTACCTGGCCAGCACCATGCAACCCGCCCTGCAGGGATTGGCTTCCACGGCGAGCACCGTGGTGCTGCGGCTGCTGGTCGCGCTGCGCAGGCTGGGCGAGGCCGGGGCAGGCGGGGACGAGCCCGCGCCGGAGGGCGGCACCCGGGTGCCGGAGGGCCGCGAACTGGTCGCCAGCGGGCTGACCTTCGGCTGGGGCGCGCATGCCGAACCCATTGTCACCGGCCTCGACCTCGAGCTCGGTCCCGGTGATCACCTTGCCGTGGTCGGGCCGAGTGGTATCGGCAAGTCGACCCTGGCCGGGCTGATCACCGGAATGCTCGCCCCGCAGCGCGGGCAGGTGCTGCTTGGCGGGGTGCCGGTACGCGAGATCCGGCCGGAGGCACGGCACCGGCTGATCGCGCTCACCCCGCAGGAGTCCTATGTCTTCGCGGGCACGGTCCGGGAGAACCTCTCCCTGTTCGCGCCGTCGGCCAGCGAGTCCCACCTGCTCGCGGCCGCCGAGGCGGTGGGCGCGAGCAGGCTGCTGGAACGGCTGGGCGGGTTGAACGGCTCGGTCGCGCACGGCGGGGAGGGCCTGTCCACCGGTGAGGTGCAGCTGCTCGCGCTGGCCAGGCTCTACGCCAGCCCGGCCGAGGTGATCGTGCTGGACGAGGCCACCGCCAACCTGGACGCGGCGGCCGAGGCAAGGGCCGAGCGCGCCTTCGCCGCCAGGGGCGGGGTGCTCGTGGTGATCGCGCACCGGCTCAGCTCCGCCCTGCGGGCCAACCGGGTACTGGTGATGGACGGCAGGGACACCCTGCTCGGCGGGCACGACGAGCTGCTGGTCTCCTCGCCGCGCTATGCCGAGCTGATGCAGGCATGGGAGGGCTCGTTCACCCGGGTTCCACCAGCAGCGCCGCCAGCGAGTCGCGTAGCCGCCCACTGATCGGCCGGGGCCTGCGGGTCTCCCGGTCCACGAACACGTGCACGAAATGCCCCTCGGCGACCACGGTCTCCCGGTCCTCGCGGTAGATGCCGACCTCGTACCGCACGCTGGAGCCGCCGAGCTTGCCGACCCGCAGACCGACAGCCAGCGACTCGGGGAAGGCCGTTGCGGCGTGGTAGTTGCAGTGCGACTCCACACACAGGCCGATCGTGTCGCCGGCATGGATGTCCAGGCCACCCTCGCGGATCAGCCAGGTGTTGATGACCGTGTCCATGATCGAGTAGTGCACGGCGTTGTTCATGTGCCCGTAGACATCGTTGTCCTTCCACCGGGTGGGCACGGTTTCCCAGTGCGGGTAGGAGGTCTGCATGCGGGCAAGCTAACGCACCGGTACCCGCTGTGACTCCGGTCTCACCCCGAGGAGGCCGCGCGGGGCATGGCGTACGGCCTGCCGATCGGGTAGCGTTCTCGGCGCACATCGTTTCGCGGTCAGCCGCTCGTAGATCGGAGCCTCAGCAGCGCCCAATAGGAATAATCGTGTTTTGGCCACTGGGCGCATTTCCGGCTCGTTCGTAATTATTCCGGCGAGTCTCGTCGTCATACTCAGATTATTTCTTCTTGGCTGGTCCGGGCGGTTCGCGGGCGGTTCAGGATAGTTATCACACACACGTTCGGCTGGTATCCGTTGGCGTTCAGCGCCCGGGTGTGCTTGACTGTGTAGGACATTCGGTTACGGCCGGTGTCGTCCTTATTTTTTGTCACACAGGAGATTTTCATGACGCAGGGCACCGTTAAGTGGTTCAACTCCGAGAAGGGCTTCGGTTTCATCACCCCCGACCAGGGCGACGGGGACGTCTTCGTGCACTACTCGGAGATCAAGGGCAACGGCTTCCGGACCCTGGAGGAGAACGCCCGCGTTGAGTTCGAGATCGGCCAGGGCCAGAAGGGCCCGCAGGCCACCTCGGTCAGCGTCATCTGAGGCTGACCCCCAGACGTTTTTCCCGGTGCCCGCCACCTCACCGAGGTGGCGGGCACCGTCTTGTCTGCACCCTCCTCATCTCCACCCGCGTCTCCACCCCGGAGTGGTCCCGCTCCACCCGCCCCGCGGCCTAGCGTTCGCCTCATGGACAACACGGGTAGGGATGACAAGCGCACAGGCGGCCGGGCATTGCTCCTGCTGATCGGGGTGGGTGTGCTGCTGTTGCTCGGCTTCCTGGCCTACCGGCTGCTCCTGGTCGAGATCATCACCAGCCTGTCCGGCCGGTGAGCGCGCCGGGGCGGCCGATGCCGAGAATCGGGAGATGACCGAAGCGAAGCGCCGATGGCGGCTGCCGGACAACCTCGCGCCAGGGTGGCTGGTGGTGCAGGTGTTCGGCACGGTGTTCCTCGCGGTGACCCTGCTCACCGCGCGCGAGGACGAGCCGTGGATCTGGGCCTGCTACGGCGCCTGTGCCGTCTGCTGGACGGTGTTCGTCCTCGCCGGGGCCAGGGCACCCCGGTTCTCTGCGGCCATGCTGGGGGTGGCCGCGGCCCTGCCCGCACTCGCGGCCGGGCCCGCGGCCGACATGACCCCGGCCATCCTCGGCGCCATCGCGCTCGGCAGGTTCGCCGCGCTCGAGACACCCGGCGTCAGCACAATCGTGCTGACCGGGGTGGGCGGCGCCCTGCTCGCCACCGCCTCCGGCGTACTGGCCGGATCCCCGGTCGCCGAGGCGCTGGTGACACCGGGGGTGCTGTTGCTGTTCATGCTGTTCGGCCTGCACCAGCGGCAGGACCGGGTGCGGGCGCGGCAGGCCGAGCAACTGCTCGAACAGACCCGCCTGGCCCAGGCGGAGCACGCGCGTGCCGCCGCGCTTGACGAGCGCACCCGGATCGCGCGGGAGATCCACGATGTGCTCGCGCATTCCCTCGGGGCCCTCGGCGTCCAGCTGGAGCTCGCCGAGGCGCAACTCGCCGAGAAGTCCGATGTGGAAGGATCACTGGGTACGGTGCGGCGCGCGCGGCGGCTGGCCGCGGACGGGCTTGCCGAGGCGAGAAACGCCGTTGCCGCGCTACGTAAGGACGTGCCCGCGCTGACCGAGGCACTGGCCGAACTCGCCGGCAGGCATCGCGCGGACCACGGCACGCCGGTGGAATTCCGCACCGAGGGGGTGCCGCGCGCGGTGTCCTCGGCCGCCGCCGTCTCACTTTCCGGGATCGCAAGGGAAGCGCTCACCAACGCCGCGCGGCATGCGCCCGGCGCGGCGGTCGCCATGGTGCTGGAGTTCGGCTCCGGCCGGGTGTCCCTGCGCGTGCTGAACGAGCGCACCGGCAACCAGGTGGTGCGCCCGCAGGGGTTCGGGCTGACCGGGCTACGCGAGCGGATCGCGCTGGCCGGTGGCACCCTGACCGCGGGCGGCGAGGGGCGGACCTGGCGAGTGAGCGCGGAGGTACCGGATGGGTGAGCCGATCAGGGTGCTCGTCGTGGACGACCAGCAGGTGATCCGGGAAGGGCTGGTTGCGCTGCTCGGGCTGGTCGAGGGCGTGCAGGTGACCGGGTCCGCCGCCGAAGGGGCCGCGGCGCTGGAGTCCCTGGCGCGGGAACGGGCCGACGTGGTGCTGATGGACCTGCGGATGCCAGGGCTCGACGGGGTGGCGGCCACCGAGCGGATCAACCGGGAGTTCCCAGGGACCGCGGTGGTCGTGCTCACCACCTATTCCGATGACGACTCGATCGCGGGCGCGCTGCGTGCGGGTGCGCGCGGTTACCTGACCAAGGACGCCGGCCGGGGCGAGATCACCGCCGCGCTGCACTCGGCCGCGGCCGGCCAGTCGACCTTCGCGGCGGACGTCTCCAGCAGGCTGGTCGCCGCGCTGGACCCGCCGACGGGCGACCGTAAGCCGCCGGACGGTCTCACCGCTCGCGAGGCCGAGGTGCTCGGGCTGATCGGCGCCGGGCTGAGCAATGCCGAGATCGCCGGGCGGCTGTTCATCGGCGAGACAACGGTCAAGACACATATCAACAATGCCTTCGCCAAGATCGGTGTTCGTAACCGTGCCGAGGCCGTGCGGTATGCGTATCGCAACGATCTGTCCGGTTCCTGACCACGCGGATGCGCCGGCCGGGGAGAATGTTCAACCGACCACCCGGCTAACCGCGTGTCCCGCCGCGGACTCGGCTACGGTCATGCGAGTCTCGCGACTGGGCGGAGGGTAGACACAATGACGAGCACCGCGACCCGCGCTGCCGGGGAGCACGGCGCGCAGGCCGCAGGCACGCCGGGGCCGGGCGGCCATGGGGCGCCTGCGCAGTCCCGGTCCGGGCTGGCGGGTCTTGCCGAGTTGCCTGCGGGCGCCGTACGCCGGATCGTCCGCGCCACGCGCCGCACCCCCGGCAGGCTGTCCCTGATCGCCGTGGGGCTGATCGTGCTCGCCCTGCTGACCGGGGTGTTCGGCACCATCGCCATGCAGGACCGCAAGGGCTCCATCGACGGGCTGATCGAGCACCGGGAACCGCTCGCCGCCGCGGCGCAGGAGGTGTACCGCTCGCTCTCCGACGCCGATGCCACCGCGGCCAGCTCCTTCCTGTTCACCGGGGGTGAGCCGCGGCAACTGCGGGAACGGTACGAGCTGGATATCGCCAAGGCGGGTGCCGCGCTGGCCAAGGCGGCCTCCGACTCCGCGGGGGTCGGCGACGCGGCCACCCAGGTCGACATCCTCAGCCAGCAGTTGCCCGTCTACACCGGACTGGTGGAGCAGGCACGGGCGAACAACCTGCAGGGTTTCCCGGTCGGCGCCTCCTATCTGCGCGAGGCTTCGCACCTGATGCGCTCCACTCTGCTACCGGCGGCCGAGGAGCTGTACCGGATCGACACCCAGCGGCTGGCCGCGGAACAGGACGACGCCAGCGGGTTCCCGTGGCTGACCGCGCTGCTCGTGCTGGCGCTGCTGGGCGCGCTGATCGCGGCGCAGGTGCATATCAAGCGCAGCACCAACCGGGTGTTCAACATCGGGCTGGTGGTGGCCACGATCGCGGTCGGGGTGGCGATCCTGTGGACCGCTGCGGCTTTGATCGTGCAGAGCGTGCTGGTGTCCGCGGGCCGAGACAGCACCGAGCAGGTGGACCAGCTGGTGCAGGCAAGGATCACCGCGCTGAAGGCACGGGCGGACGAAACCCTGACCCTGGTGGCACGGGGCGGCGGCGATGAGTACGAGAAGGAGTTCGTGCAGCTGAGCGCCGAACTGGCCGGGCCGGACGGCGAGGGCGGCATGCTGGAGCGGGCGCGGAACCTGACCGCGGGTGAACCCGCCGCCGAGCCCACGGCCGCCGCGGCGGAGGACGCGAGTGCCTGGCTGCGTGCGCACACCGAGGTCCGGTCGCTGGACCAGGCCGGCAACCACGACCGGGCGGTGGGGCTCGCGATGGACAGCACGGACGAGCAGAGCGCGGCGGCGGCGTTCACCCGCCTGGACGGTCACCTCGCTGAGGCGATCAACGCCGCGCGGCAAGGCTTTCTGGACGACACCACGAACGGGTCCCGTGCCCTGATCCTGCTCGCGCCCGGGTTCGCGGTGCTGGCGGTGATCGCCGCGCTCGGCGTGACGATGGGGATCAGGGAACGGCTGAGGGAGTATCGGTGAGCAAGCGGGGATTGCCAAGGAAACTGTTCGCCGTGCTGGGCACGCTGGCGGTGCTGGCCACCGGTTGCGGCTCGCCCGGCGAGCCGGTCGATCCGGCGCCGGTGGGTTCGGTGCAGCGCCCGGAGCCCGCGGGCTCCGGTCCGGTCGATGTGGACAGCGAGAAGTCGGAGTCGCCGGACTGCAACGCCACGGCCAGCCTGCCGCCCCAGGCCGGTATTCCCGCCGGGTCCACAATGGCCGAAATCAGGGAGCGCGGGCATCTGGTCGCCGGGGTGGACCAGAACACCTTCCTGTTCGGTTTCCGCAACCCCACCACCGGCAAGCTCGAGGGCTTCGACATCGACATCGCCAAGGAGATCGCCAGGGCGATCTTCGGTGACCCGGAGAAGATCCGGTTCCAGGCGATCACCTCGGCCCAGCGCGAGGATGTGCTGATGAACGGCGAGGTGGACGTCGTGGTGCGGACCTACACGGTGAACTGCGCGCGGCGGGACAAGGTCAACTTCTCCTCGGTGTACTACGTCGCGGGCCAGCGGCTGCTCGTGGACAAGACATCCTCGGTGACCAGCCTGGCCGGCCTCGAAGGCGAGCGGGTATGCGCGGCCAAGGGCTCCACCTCGCTGAAGAACATCGCGGCCGTGTCCGGCCCGATCCCGGTGCAGGTGAACGACTGGTCGGACTGCCTGGTCATGCTGCAGCAGGGGCAGGTGGCCGCGGTGTCCACCGACGACACCATCCTGGCCGGGATGGCCGCGCAGGATCCGACCACGAAGGTCGTCGGCGAGACCTTCACCGAGGAGCCGTACGGGGTCGGCATCCCCAAGGAGAACGAGGACATGGTGCGGTTCGTCAACCACGTGCTCGAGCTGGTACGCGGCGGCCGGTGGCAGCAGAGCTATGACGAGTGGGTGGCCGAACGGCTCGGTCCGGCGAGCCCGCCCCAGCCCGAGTACAGGTAGCGGGAGGTAGCAGTGTCGGACCAGGTCTGGCGTGAGCCCGAGCAGCGGCAGCCCCAGCAGCCCCCGCGCCCACCCCAGCAGCAGCCGCAGCAACAGCCGCAGCAAGCTGCCGGCGACCCGCAGCTGACCAGTGTGCTGAACGCGCCCGCGGAGACCAGGAGTATCGCGCCGCCCGCACCCGCGGTGGAACCGGGCTCGGACGTGCCCTTGCCGGACCCCGGAACGGAGAGCGTGCTGCCGCCGAGCACCAGCGGGGGCAGCAGGCCGGGCACCGGTCCCGGCAGCACCCCTGGCAGCGAGCCGGGCTCGTGGCCGGGAACAGGGCCCGGTACCGGACCCGGCACCTTCCCCGGCACCTCCCGGCGCAGTTCCGCGCGGACCTCGCGCCGCGGCAGGCTCGGTGCCGGCCTGGTGGACGTGCCGCAGGTGCCCTACCGGGACCCGGCATCGGCCGTGCTGGCGAACCCGGTGGTGTCGGAGGAGAAACGGTTCTGCGGCAGCTGCCAGGCGAAGGTCGGCCGGGGCAAGGACGGCAAACCGGGCGAGCCGGAGGGCAGGTGCCCGAAGTGCGGCGCCTCGTTCTCCTTTCTGCCGAAGCTGCGGCCCGGCGAGGTGGTCGGCGGGCAGTACGAGGTGCTCGGCGCGCTGGCCTACGGCGGGCTCGGCTGGATCTACCTCGCCAAGGACCGCAACGTCAGCGACCGCTGGGTCGTGCTCAAGGGACTGATCGACACCGGCGACGCCACCGCGCTGGCCGCCGCGGTGAACGAGACCCGGTTCCTCGCCGAGGTCGAGCATCCGAACATCGTCCGGATCTACAACTTCGTGCAGCATCCGGACAACCACACCGGCACCTCGGTCGGCTACATCGTGATGGAGTACGTCGGGGGCCAGTCGCTGCGCCAGCTGGCGCTGGCGCACCACCGGGAGACCGGTCGCCCGGAGCCGTTGCCGATCGGCCAGGTCATCGCCTACGGGCTGGAGATCCTGCCCGCGCTGGGTTACCTGCACAGCCAGGGGCTGCTGTACTGCGACCTGAAGCCGGACAACGTGATCCAGACGCACGAGCAGCTCAAGCTGATCGACCTCGGTGCGGTGCGCCGGATGGACGACTACGAGAGCCCGCTGTTCTACACCACCGGCTACAGCGCCCCCGAGCTGCCCAAGCACGGCGCCTCGGTGGCCTCCGACCTCTACACCGTCGGCCGCACCCTGGCCGTGCTCAGCTTCGAGTTCGCCGGTTACACCACCAAGTACAAGACCACCCTGCCCGGGCCGGACGAGGTCCCGCTGTTCGCCCTTTTCGGCTCGTACTACCGGTTCCTGCGCCGCGCCACGCATGCCGACCCGGACCGCCGCTTCCTCTCCGCCGAGGACATGGCCGACCAGCTCACCGGGGTGCTGCGCGAGATCATGTCGCTGGGCACCGGCGAGCCGCGCCCCGGTGTCTCCCCCGTATTCGGCCCGGAGACCAAGACCTTCGGGGTGGACATGGTGCTGCCCGAGCAGGGGGTGCAGGGCAGTCCGGTTCCGCTCCCGGACCCCGGCCAGGTGGTGACCGGGCTGCCGATCCCGCAGATCGACACCGGGGACGCGGGCGCGGGGGTGCTGGCCACCGTGCTGCAGGCCGATCCGCGTACCGCGATCGAGGCCCTCGCCGGGGCGCCGCGGGAGTCCATCGAGGTCCGGCTGCGCATCGTGCGCGCCAGGATCGAGCTCGGCGAGCTGGCCGAGGCAGGCCGCCAGCTGCAGGCCGCCCAGTACCTCGCGATCAAGGCCGGGTACCCGCACGACTGGCGGATCGACTGGTACCGCGGGCTGATCGAGCTGGCCGGCGGCAGGCCGCGAGTGGCCCAGGCGGCCTTCGACACGGTGTACGACGACCTGCCCGGCGAGATCGCGCCGAAGCTGGCGCTCGGGGTCAGCGCGGAGTACGTCGGCGACTACTTCGCGGCCGCCCGCTTCTACGAGCTGGTCTGGCGCACTGACCGGTCCTACGTGAGCGCCGCCTTCGGGCTGGCCAGGGTGTACCTGGCGCAGGGTGGCCGGGCCGGTGCGGTGGAGGTGCTGGAGTCCATCCCGGTGGCCTCCACGCACCATGTGGACGCCCAGGTCGCCGCGGTAAAGATCAAGACAAGGAACGGGGAGCAGGGCCAGGTCGCCGAGCGTGATCTGGTGCAGGCCGCCGCCCAGCTGGAACGGCTCTCGCTGGACGCGGAGCGACGTGCCCGGCTCTCGGCCGAGGTGCTCGAGGCCGCGCACGACTGGCTGCGCAGCGCGAACGCCCGCGGTACGCAGGTCACCCCGGGTGCCACCGTGCTCGGCTGCGCCCTCGCCGACCGGGACATCCGGTTCGGGCTAGAGCGCTGCTACCGCTCGCTTGCCCGCCTTGCCGGCAGCTCCGACCAGCGGATCGAGCTGGTCGACCGGGCCAACGCCGTCCGCCCGCGCACGCTCACCTGACGACTGCTGTCACCGCATCGGAACTATGGGGAGCGCAGCTCGACGATGGTGATGTCCGGCGGGGCGCCCACCCGCACCGGCGGTCCCCAGAACCCGGCTCCCCTGGTGACGTAGAGCTGGGTGTCGCCGAACCGGTAGTGCCCGGCCACCGCGCCCTGCTGCAGGCTCACCAGCAGTTCGAACGGGGTGAGCTGCCCGCCGTGGGTGTGCCCGGACAGCTGCAGGTCCACGTCCTGCGCCACCGCGTCGGCCACGTCCACCGGCTGGTGCGCGAGCAGCACCGCGGCGCGCTCCGGATCCCGGCCCCGCATGGCCGCGGCCACATCGGCGGCGTCCTGCCACTGGTATGCGGTGGCGTCGTTCACCCCGGCCAGCTCGAACCGGCCGCCGTTGTGCGTGATGGTGACCCGTTGGTTGCGCAGTGCCGTGATGCCGAGGGTGCGCACATGCTCCACCCACTGCCGGTACCCCACGTAGTACTCGTGGTTGCCGGTGACGAAGAAGGTGCCGTGCGTGCTGCGCAGCTCCGCCAGCGGGGCGGCCGCCTCGGCCAGCGCGGGCACGTCCCCGTCCACCAGGTCACCGACGATGGCCACCGCGTCCGGGCCCTCGGCGTTGACCATGTCCACGATCCGCTGGGTGAACCCGTGGCCAAGGATCGGCCCGAGATGGATATCGCTGATCAGCGCGATCCGGCAACCGGATGCCCGCGGGTCCAGCCTGCGCAGGGTGATCGGCACCCGGGTGATCGAGGGCGGCCCCATCGCCACCGTGGCCCCGTAGCCGACCAGCCCGGCGGCGGCCACCCCGGCCACGGCCGCCGATCCGCGGGCCAGCGCCACCCGCCTGCTGACGCCCCTCGGCGGCTCCTCCGGTGCGCGGCGGACCCACCGGCGCAGCGCCAGCCGGGGCAGCTCCAGCACCAGCAGGCCGAGCAGCAGGTAGTAGAAGACCGCCAGCCACAGGTAGCCGGGCCAGGCGAACCACTGCGCCACGGCCGGATCCAGGGCGGTGCCGAGTGCGAGGGCGGCCACCATCACCAGTACGAGGAGGATCAGCACGCCGGTGGCCACGAGGCGCACCCGGCCTCGGGGCAGCGTGTCCCGGATCAGCCGTTTCCACAGGTAGAGATGCAGAATCGCGAGCAGCAGCCCGGCGAGGAGCAGGAACACCAGACCGACCCTATCCAGCCCCGGTCACGGGTTGATGTTCCAGTCCTCCCGGTTGCCGCGGGCCGCCGCCTCACGGAACTTCTCCAGCGCGTTCGGGTCACCGTGCGTGGTGAAGTGCTCCAGTTCGACCATCACGAACAGCCCGCGGGCGCGGACCGCGATCGGCCCGTCCTCGGCGTCCAGCCTGCCGTCCGCGCTGACGTAGATCTTGCGGCCCGCGGTCCCGTCCAGCGTCGCGGTGATGTACAGCGTCGAGCCCACCGGCACCGGCCTGCGGAAGTCGGTCTCCAGCTTGCCGGTGACCGCGGGCTTGCGCAGCAGGTTGCCGACGGTGGCGCCGAGCGCCTCGTCGAAAGCGCAGGCCAGCAGGCCACCGTGGGCGAGGCCCGGTGCGCCCTGATGCGCCTCGGTCACGGTGAACTGGGAGTGCACCGTGCGACCCTCGCCGACCGTGGACTGCAGGTGCAGGCCGGCCTCCTGCTCGTCCCCGCAGCCGAAGCACTGCGCGTAGTGCACCCCGAGCTTGCTGCCCGCCGCGGGGGCGTTCGGGTGCGGGACGGCCGGTTCCGTCTCCACCGGTGGCCAGGCCCTGGCCGGTTCGGCTGCCGGTGACTGTGCCGAGCTACTCACCCGTCCACGCTAACCCGGCACACCCGCCATACCGAACATCAAGTGGCCAAGCGCTCACTAGGCCCGCCCTGAAACCCTGAACGTGGCTTTCGAGACGTCAGATGTCTCAATAGTGCCGTTCGCGACGTTGAGCGTCCTGATCGCCACGTTCAGGGTATTCGGCTGGTCAGCTGGCGAGGGCGGATTTCGCGGTCCACTCCTGCCAGGAGTAGGTCCAGTCGTGGTAGTCGCCATCCCGCGGGCCGAGCTGCTGGGTGCTGCCCTCGATCTCCACCGGGTCGCCCATCAGCGCACTGTCGTAGTACTCCTTGGCGTTGGCGGGGGACAGGTTGAGGCAGCCGTGCGAGACGTTGCGCTTGCCCTGATCGCCAACCGACCAGGGTGCCGCATGCGTGAACTCGCCGTTGTTCGAGATCCGCACCGCCCACTTCACCTCGAAGTCCTCGTAGCCGTAGCCGGGGTTGTTCATGAAGTACGTCTGGTGCTTGCTCATCACCACATGCGTGCCGCTGTGCGTGACCCGGCCGGGATCGGAGTCCAGCCCGTAGCTCACCGGGTAGTCGGCCACTTGCTTGCCGTCCCGGATGACCTGCATCCGGTGCGTCTGGGTGTTGCCCTTGACGATCTGCGAGCGGCCGATCTCGAAGCTCGCCTTCAGGTCCTGCTTGCCGTACACGCCGTCGGAAAGCTCGATCCCGTATACCGGAGCGTCCACCGTGACCTTGGTGTGCGGCTGCCAGTACTCCTTCGGCCGCCAGTGCACCGAGCTGTCGTTCTGCAGCCAGGCCCAGGAGCCCTCGGTCTGCGGCGTGGACTCCACGCTGAGCGCCTTCTCGATGGCGGCCTTGTTGGTGACCGAGACCGGTTTGCCCGCGCCGTCACGGAAGGTGACGCTGATCGGCATCGCGATGCCGTAGGTCCGGTCGTCGCCAACGTTCAGGGTGGCCCTGAGCAGCTGGCGCGGGGTGACGGTGGTGAAGCTGCCGGTGATCGGCGTGGACTCACCATCGGAGCCGATGGCGGTACCGGACCAGGTGTAGGTCTTGCCGTAGCCGAGCGGCTCGGTGGCCGTCCAGGTCGTGCTGTCGGCGCTGGCCTCGCCCTTGACCTGCTCGCCTTCCGGGTTGGTCAGCGCGACCGTCTGGATCGTGCCATTGGCGACCGAGAGCTGGACGTCGTCGGCGGGCGCCACATCGGTGGCGCCGTCGGCAGGCTGGGCCTGTACCTTCGCCGCGGGTTTCGCCTCGGTGGTCGCGGTGTCCGGTTCCGGTGTTCCGCCGTCCTCGGATCCGCCCGAGCACGCGCTCAATCCCAGCACTGTCGCCAGCAACAGGACGAGCAGAACGCTCGGACGCGAACCGGAAATGTCGCTTCGCGTCAACTGAATGCCCCTTCTCCCCATATCTGCCCAGATGACGCCCGACCGCGCGGGAACGTTGACACCGTCCGGTGTGACTAGGGTCACAAGGCGACACGGTGTGTGTTGCTGGTCGCCTATCCGTGCCACCTGTTAGGGGGTTCCGCTTCCGTTGGTCCAACCGTATGGACCTTGGGGCCAGAAGGGGCCGATTCCCGGTAGTCTGCCCTCAGGCCGTCGTTTTGCGTGTTCGTGGCTTCACACTCGCGGAACTTCTGACGCGGGCCATGAGCCAAAGCAGCTCTTTGCTCGACTCGTTGGAACTGCCCGGGACGGCCCGGGGGCCGCCCATGGCGGCTCCCCATGCGGATCAGTAACGAGGAGTAAAGACGGTGGCGCAAGGCACTGTGAAGTGGTTCAACGCCGAAAAGGGCTTCGGCTTCATTGCCCAGGACGGCGGCGAGGGCGACGTTTTCGTGCACTACTCGGAGATCGACGGGCGCGGCTTCCGCACCCTCGAAGAGAACCAGCGAGTGGAGTTCGAGGTCGGCCAGGGCCAGAAGGGCCCGCAGGCACAGAAGGTTCGCGTCCTGCAGGGCTGATTGCGTACCTGACATTCGGGCCCCGGCGGAGTTTCCGCCGGGGCCCGGTGTTTGTCTGTGGTGTGTCTCGGCGCCGTTTCTTGCGGTGCGCTTCTGACAACTCGCTGTCAGCGCCTGTTCCTGAACTCGCGACACGGTCAGCTCGGCCGGGCTCGGACTCCGGCACTGTCGTCACCTTCGCTGTTCAGGCGCCCGGCCTCGCCGACCGTGGGCGTTGCCGCGCGAGTTCTTCCCGCCCTCTGAACAGTGAAAGTCCAGTCCGGAAGCAGGCTGTCAGAGACTTCCGGCCACCGGCCACTGGTGGTCGAAGTAGTGCTGGTCGGTCCGCGGTTCGGTGACGTTGTGCGGACGGCGCCGCTCCGCTGCCGCCTGTGACTCCCAGGAGAGGCGCTCGAGGATCCACTCCTGGGCAAGCGCCTGCGGGGAGGTGTCGCGCTGTGCGGCGAGCTCCTTGAGCTGTTCGCTGGCGATCAGGTTGAGCCGGAGCTGGTACACCTGCGCCTCGCCGAAGCGACGCCCGCTGCCGGTGCTCTCCGGGTCGTCGGAGTCCGGTGCGAGCGCGGCCAGGTAGCTGGTCAGCTCCTGGTCCTCGACCGACCCCGCCGCCTCCCTGGCGGCGGTGTTCCGGTGCCGGCCGGGGTTCACGGCTTTGAGGTTGGTGCGGCTGCGTCCTAGCGATGGAAGAGGCACAGGCACACGATAACGGTTGGGTTTCGGCGAGAAAGCGTCTGTGACACGGCCCACACGGCGTGTCGCCAAGAAACCCATTTCCCTAGGCCATCCAGGGGAGCTACACGGTCCACAGGTCAATCCCCACAACTCTCCGTATCAACCCCAAGCGCAACAACCAACGGAACCACGCTGGATCAGAAACCACCCCGCGCCGTGGGGGTCCGGGGGCTCGGCCCCCGGGAGATACGAGGATGGTGCGAAGACGCCGCCCAGGCGTCGAGCACCAATGGAGAGGCCCCGCGCCAGGGGGAGGAACGCGGGGGCCGGAGGGGATCTCCACAGGCGCTGACCGGGGGTGTGTCAGCACGTTGATTGTTACATGACAGGGCGGCTTGGGGCGAGTGGGTGAACAGAAAAAACCGTTTGACCTGTCATCTTGTTGTTGCCGTACGTTCATGTCCCGGGTGACCTCGGATGGCGGCCCGAGTCCACTGAGCGTGTTGAGAGGTTCACCCAGCGGGGGGCTGTGGGGTGATCGGCCTGATCGCTAGCCTCGCGGCCAAGTAATCCGAGCAACCATATGGAGGAGCTATGAGCGGGTCACTCGAAGTTCGACAGTTCCTCCTTCGGTACGAGGGCGAGGCCGCGGGTGGCTATCCCGGTGGCGTTCCCCCTCAGCGCACTGGGAACGCCGATGCGTCGCGGATTTCCGACGACCAGGTGCGCCGGGCGCGGCTCGCGGTCGCGCGGAGCGCGGATGGCGTCGAGGACTGTGCCCAGTTGCTGGACATGCTCGGACTGATCCCGGATGACGACGGGCAGTCGCCCGTGCAGCGCTAGCGGGTACTGCCCAGGTGCACGCCCCCTGGTCGTGCACCTGGGCAGTACCTGGCAAAAATACGTGTCCGGCCTGCTCCGGGCAATCGGTTACTCGTCGATGGGCCGCTTCGTTCCTGAATGCTTGGTGGGACTGGTCGACCGTCAAGCATAACAGTGTTATCTTTGCTGGGACGAGAGGATCTTCCTGTGCAGGACAACACTGTTATCGCCGCGGACCTGGCGGCAGAGCTGCGCCCGTTCGTGCAGCGCTGGGGCGGCGCGTTCATGGCTTCCGCCGAGCTGGCCGAGGTGGAGCGCGAGCTGGGCCTTGCGCGGCGGGCGCTGTACTTCCGTGGGCGCTCGGCCGTGCTCGGCGATCCGCCTGCTCCGGTCGTGGCCGAGTTGTTTGCGATCTTCCCCCGCTGGCTGCTGGACGTGCTGCTGCCCCCGGCCACCTCGGCGCTGGACTCGGCCCGGGCGGTGCTGGCCTTCCAGGAAGGTGCCGCCCGCTGGGCCAGGGCGCGGTTGTCCGGCCTGGACCGGCCGGAGCGGCTGGCCGTCCTGCTGGCCAGGCTGGTCGAGGCGGCCGAGCCGGGCGGGCTCGCGTTGTTCGGTGGCTGGCGCCGGGCGGCCTGGCCGGAGGGTGGGGCCGAGCGGGTCGGACACGGTCTCAACCTGCTTCGGGAGTATCGCGGCGGGTTGCACTTCGCGGCCCTGCGTGCGGTCGGGCTGCCCATCGAGGAGGCGATCGTCGCGGACCCCGAGGGCGGCCGTGGCCGCCTGCTGCGCACCGGCTGGCAGCCCGAGGCGGCCGGCGAGCTGATCGCGCGGGCCCGGGCGCGGCCGGACCTGCACGAGCGGTGGCGCCGCGCCGAGGCGCTGACCGATGAGCGGATGGGTGAGCTGCTAGTGGCCGCGCTGGACGAGCGGGAACGTGGCGAGTTGCTCGACCGCATGCGCGCGCTGGACGGGCTGGCCACCAGGGCCGGCTGAGCCCGGGGGCATCGGTGCAGGCCGTGGGTCTGCTGATCGGCTAGGGGACCCCGTTTTGAAGGCCCATGGACCCGTGTCCTATGCTAGTTATCGCTCCCAGGGGGACCTGAGAGCGCGGTCGTCCGGTTCGCCGAAGAGACCGGGCTCCCATCGTCCAGCGGCCTAGGACTCCGCCCTTTCAAGGCGGCAACGCGGGTTCGAATCCCGTTGGGAGTACGGTGGTGCAGACGTAGGATGTGCACCATGAGCAAGGCCCTGTGGCGCAGTTGGTTAGCGCGTCGCCCTGTCACGGCGAAGGTCGCGGGTTCGAGTCCCGTCAGGGTCGCCAAAGCGTTCGGCTCCTCGCCGGCGTTTCCGGCCAGGTAGCTCAGTTGGTACGAGCGTCCGCCTGAAAAGCGGAAGGTCGCCGGTTCGACCCCGGCCCTGGCCACTCCCGTTGCAGTGCTTTGGAAGCCGCTTTGACCCAGGTCAGGGCGGCTTTCGTGCGTTCTGGGGTCGATCATGGCCCTGTCCGAAGTTGACCGTGGTTGACCGCGTGTTCCCGTCGCTAGTTGCACGCGGGATGCACGGGAGTGCACGCGATCGGTCAGGATGGCGACGTGCCCGTTTTGCTTCAGGTCGCAGCAAGCCTCCTGGCCGCAGTGATCGGCGGTGTGATCTCGCCTCAGTTGTCGCAAGCGAAGGACCGCCGTGCGGCTCGTGCTGCTGTCAGGGAGAAGGTTGCAGAGGTCGACCGTCTTCGGTGGGACGACGAGCCTTACGCCGAGTACCGCCGGGCGGTTGCCGCCTTCGAATCATCAGCGATTCTGGCTCGCGTGCCCCGAGCGGCGGCTGAGCAGTTTATGCATGCTGTCGACCAAGCACGCCAAGCGAGTGTGACCTATGACGAGGGTCCGGACGGTGAGCCGATCTGTCTCCTTCTAGATAACGAGAAAGAGGAAGCGGTCCGGCTTGCTACCCGCGAGTTGGCTCGCGCGCTGTGGCATCCGTGGATGACGAGGCTTACTCGTGCCTTGCTCATCTTTCGACGCCGTAGGCTCCCTTGAGGCGGTCGGCGCGGCGTAAGACGATCGAGCCGCGAAGGGAAGCCGCCATCGTGCCTGCTGAGTTCTCTATGCGTCATGTGGGCCGTCAGCGGCGGCGTGCTGGGGACCGGGCTGTGGTGGCTGCGCCGCGCGGCCCGCCGGGCGTGAGCGGAGCGGGAGCCCGGCGTGTGCCGCGATGGATGCGGCGCGGGTTGCCAGGGTGAGGGGCCGCGTGCGCGGCGCCGCTGGCGGCGCGCCTTGATCCCCTAGAGCCAAGTTCGGCGGCGTATGGCCCTTGGCTGGTCAACCATCATCTGACCCCACGACGACCGTAGTGACGTTTGTCTTGCGATGCTGTACGGCTTTGCATGGCCGTCGTTGCGTTTAGACTGGAGGCGGACAGCGAGATCTGGAGGTGGGCAGCTTGGCTAACCTCAAGAAGGGCGCACGCTTAACCGGGAACACGCGTGACAAGCTTGCTGCTGACCTGAAGAAGAAGTACGAGAAGGGCGCCAGCATCCGTGCGCTGGCTGAGTCCACCGGGCGGTCCTACGGCTTCGTGCATAGGCTGCTTAGCGAAGCTGGTGTGCGTCTACGAGGCAGCACCGGTGGAACGCAATCAGTTGTTCGGAAGAAGCAACCAACAGCGTCTGGTGCGCAGCGAGAGCGTGCGCATCGACTACTGGACGCTGTGCCAGCTCATCGGGTTTCCGAAGCGATAGACCAGTTGCAGCGCCTAGCTCAGCAAGATGAGCAGGAGCAGCCGAGACGGCGGTTTCGGACGGTCGGTGTCTTTGAGGGAGATCCTGATCTTGGTAGACGCTCGAAGGAGACAGCGCACCGGGAGCTGGGCGGCGAGTCAGACAAGACAGCGTGATCGTCGTTGATACCGGTCCCATAGTTGCGATGGGCAACCGCCGGGACGATGACCATGAGCAATGCACAAGGCTGTTAGCCACGACGCGTGGCCCGTTGGTGCTGCCTGAACCGCTGCTAGTTGAGATCGGCTATATGTTGGGGTCTCGCGCCGGACCGCATGCGGAAGCGGGGTTCCTCCGTGATGTCGCGGACGGGGTCTATGAGCTGGAGTCGATGCAGCTGACTGATGTGACTCGTGCGGCAGACTTGGTCGAGACGTACTCCGACTTGCCGCTTGGTGCTGCCGATGCGTGTGTGGTGGCATTAGCCGAACGGCTCGGTGCGACGCGCATCGCGACCTTGGACAAGCGGCACTTCTCCGTGGTCAGGCCGCGCCATACAGAGGCTTTCACTCTATTGCCGTAGCGCCTGCTAGTTCGCCGAGTGTTTCGGTCACGGCGTTCGCTCCGGCCTAGGTTAGTTTGGCGCGTTTGCCGGGTTTGTTGGCGTAGCCGAGTGCTGCGGCTCCTGCTGCGTGTGCGGGCAGCCCATGAGGGGTAACGCGGTGTATCAGGCGTTCGTCCGCGCTCGGAAGCGCGTCGGCGTGACTTTCACGACCTACGGCATACTGGCCAGACGCTCGCGGCGAGTACGGGCGCCAAGCTGGCCGATCTGAAGAAGCGGCTCGGGCACGCGTCGGCGGCTGCGGCGCTGCGGTACCTGCATGTGGTGGAAGGCCGCGCCAAGGAGTTGGCGGGTGAGCTGAGCAAGCTTGCCTCGCGGGGTGAAGCGGTGCAGCTTCCGAAGACCATCGTGATCAAGCATTGACGTTGCACGGGAGCTGCACGGGTCGGGCGTGTGGCCCCTCTGACCTGCGGACATGTCTGCGCCTGAAAAGCGGAAGGTCGCCGGTTCGACCCCGGCCACTTTCACCCCTGACCTGCAAGAGGGACCACAGTCACGGGTTTGCTCTTGGCCCAGCACCTGATGGCACTTCAAGATCGCATCGCATCCGACACCCTCGGCAAGCAATACTGCAAAGTATAGCGGCATCGCTATATAACGCAGACATGCCGCATGCTCATACACTTGCTCTTCTTGCCGACATCGCGGAGGACCAGGGGCCTTTCACCCGGCGGCAGGCCGAGGCGACCGGGATGGCGTGGAGCACCCTCGCCCGTATGACTGCCGAAGACCCTGTGCTGGCGGCGTGAACACTGACCCCCGCCTGAGTGGAGCCGGGGCGCGCACGGCCGTTCTCAGCGGCCGGAACGGGGCGGCAGCGTGACGCTCTGCCGGTCCGGGGTGACGGTCCACTCCCATGCCGACAACGGCGGCTCGCCGCGTTCGACCCACCACCGGTAGGCCGCCTCGGCGGCATCCCACAACCGGCGCGGCCCGAACTGGCGCACCACATAACGGCCCTTGCGCTCCGGGACGACGGTGGCCCACGACCCGGACAGCGGATCACGCAGCCACGCCACCCCGGGCCGGTCCCCGGTGCGCTCCCACACGTTCACCCGGCACGACGGCACCGCTACCGCGATCGGCCAACGGTGATCATCGGCCAGCAACGGCACCCACGGCGCAAGATCGGTATACGTGACCTCGGCCGACGGATCGTCAAACCGTTGCGCCCCAACAGGATCGGACGCGACACGGTGCGAACGCAACTCCATGAATCCGACTTGCATGTCGGCAGCGCGTCCGGTCGCGGTGCCGTCCTCGCCGACGACGAACCGCACCAGCGGACCGGACGCGAGATCGGCCCGCATCGGCGCGAGGATCACCCCGCCCGGCAGGGTATGGGCCACCCACGGATACGGAAACTGTCCTATGCGGACACTCGCCGTCGCGATCACCCGATCCACCCGGTCCGGCAGGACATCGGCCACGCCATCGGCCAGTCGGGCGTCCACCTCGGTGAAACCGGCGGCCTCCAGACGCTTCCGCGCTTCCGCCGCCAACACCGGGTCAATCTCCACCGTAGTGACTTTCCCTTGCGCCCCAACGATATGCCCCAGCAGAGCGGCGCTCCACCCGGTACCGGTGCCGACCTCGAACACCACATGCCCCGGCCGCACGTCCAACTCGGTCAACATGCCCACCACCACCGACGGCATGGACGCCGAACAGGTCGGCCGGTCGCCGACCTCCGGCCACTCGGTCGCCCCATCATCGAACTGGGTCACGATGACGCGATTCGCGTACACCGCCGCCAACCACCGGTCTGGTTCCTCGGTCCGGTCCACCGGCTGATACGTCCCGTCCGCAATCTCCTGCACCCACATCCGGGCCGGAATGAACCACTCGCGCGGCACCGCCTCCAGCGCGCGGAGGCAGTCGGCCGGGAGGTTCCCGGCCGACTGCAATTCTTCGATCAGCGCGCGAACGCCGTCATCGCTGGCAGCGATGGTCACTTGTCGTCCTCGTACTTGTCCGGGTCCAAGTCCTTGCCGGTCTTGCCGGTCTGCTTGTCGTCCTCCACCGAGTGATCGTTTTTGTCCTTGCCCACTGCCGTGGCCTCCTTCGATCTCATTCACCCTACGAATCCGCGCCGGTCGCGCGGAACCGTGCTCGCTCGCCCGGACCCACGGCCCCGGCCGGCGCAGTCGGCCGGATACTGACCGGCCGCCGTCTCTCCATCGGCACCCCGCACCCGGGAACCGGGCGAAGTACCCCCATCGGGGCGTCCGGATGCCCCGGCGGGTCGATCGTGAGCACCGCCCGCAACGTCCAGGCCGCCGAGGCGTGGTAGTGCCACGAGACCAACTCCGGGGCGAACACGTCCGTGTCCGGGAACGTCGGCACCCGGTAGGCGCTCGCGTCGTCCTCGCCGCGCAGGATCACCACATCCGCGCAGGTATCCCACTGGAACACGTGCGCCACCACCTCCGGCGAATCCTTCGGACCGAACACGAACAGCACCCACCCACGGCGGCGAAGCTCGGCCAGCAACTCGTCAACCTCGGAACAAGGCACGCTCCGCCGCCTCCCGCCACTCGTCCGCCACCAAGGCGAGCCCGCTTACCACTGCCGAGCCGAGGACACAGAACGCCATAAGCGCCAAAACGGCCGTGAACGACATCCGACGCCCCCTTTCCTGGTTGGGCCGACCCGGCCGGGCCGGGGTGACTTCGGGGGAAGTCGATCACCGACCGGGACGGCCTCACCCTGTAGCCTCGTCATCACAGTGGGGCAATGTGAATAGGTTTGGCGTCTACCGGCGTCTACAGGTGGTGAACGGTGTCTGACCTCGGCGCGAACCTG
Source organism: Amycolatopsis aidingensis (assembly GCF_018885265.1). Lineage (GTDB taxonomy): Bacteria > Actinomycetota > Actinomycetes > Mycobacteriales > Pseudonocardiaceae > Amycolatopsis > Amycolatopsis aidingensis. Next base: position 7,035,506 of record NZ_CP076538.1, on the reverse strand, counting down.
CGGGCGGCCCGCGAGGCCGCCGGGGTGAGTCTGTCCGCGATGGCAGCCCGCACCCACTACAGCAAGCCGCTTCTCGGTCTGCTGGAGAATGGGAAACGTGCGCTCAAGCCCGTGCATGTCACCGCCTACGCCCGAGCCTTGAACGTCTCGGTGGAGACCCTCTACGGGCCGCCGGAGGACCCGCTCAGGGTCGCTCATGAATGGCTCGTGGCCGACACCCCGGCCGAGGTCCATTCGACAGCCGGGCGGCGAGTCGGTGCGACGCTGGCGAGCAGGCTGGAAGACCGCGTAATCGAACTCCGTCACCTGGACGACGTGATCGGCGGACGGGACCTCTTTCCGTTGGTACACAAGGAACTCACCAGTGCTCAGGGCGTCGTCAAGGATGCGAGCTACACCGAGCGAACCGGCCGCCGACTGCTGACCGTGGTCGGCGAACTGGCCCAGCTCGCCGGATGGGTTGCCAGCGACGCCGGGCACTACACCGAGGCTGAGCGCGTCTACCTCTCCGGCGTGTCCGCCGCCCGTGACGCGGGCGACCGCGCACTCGCCGGGCAACTCCTGTCCAGCCTGAGCTATCAGATTGCCAACGTCGGCAATCCCGCCGACGCGGCTCTACTGGCCCGCTCGGCGGTCGTGGGCACACAGGACCAGACCACGCCGGTTGTCCGGACGCTGCTGCTGGAGCGGATGGCATGGGCGAGCGCTCGCGCCAGGGACCACGACGGTACCCAGCGGGCGTTGGACGCGGTGGACGACGCCTACGAGCAACGATCCGCCGGAGCCGAGGAACCGGAGTGGGTCTACTGGCTGGACCGAAAGGAGATCGAGGTGATGGCCGGGCGCTGCCTGATCGAACTGGGCGACCCGCTCGCCGCTGAACCCCTGCTGTCCGGTGCCATTGCGGTCTACACCCCCGAGCACGCCCGAGAGGTCGCCCTCTACCAGACATGGCTAGCCGAGTCCTACGCCCGCGCCGGGATGTTCGACGCCGCCCGCGACACGATCACCCGCGCCCGCAAGACCGCGCAAGGGGTGAACTCCACCCGGCTGGACCTCCGCATCGGCACTGTGGAGAGTCTGCTAACCACGTAGAACGCCGCTAGGCCAAACGGGTGGTCTTGCTTGGCTGGCTCCATATTTCCGTAGGTCGCCACCCTGCTGACTTGTGATGTCACACGTGGGGTATCGCCTCGGGGACGCCTTCCTCGACCGGCAGGCCCTGCGCCTGCATGCTGGAGAAGGGACCGGCGGCCTCCCCAGTGCGCCCCCACCGGAGGAGCCGGTGGGGGCGTGAACCCCGGGAAGGTCAGAGGGTATTCAGGTCGATGGCCGCCGCCATGGCGTGCATCCCCGCGTCGTTGGGGTGCAGGGCGTCTCCGCTGTCGTAGGCGGGGTTCAGCCGGTCCGGGTCGTTCGGGTCGGCGAGGGCGCGGTCGAGGTCCACCACGACGTCGTAGGCCCCGCTGGTGCGGATCCACTCGTTCACCGCGTCCCGGATCCGCTCACCTTCCTGGGTGTAGTAGCCGGCGCCCTTGTACGGCAGCAGGGTGGCCCCGATGACCTTGACCCCCTCCTGCTTCGCCGCGCGGATCAGCTGCCGGTGTCCCGCGATCAGTTCCTCGGCGGTCACCTCCCGCTTCGGCAGCCCGCACTCGCCGGGCACGTCGAGCGCGCTGAACCCGATGTCGTTGATCCCTTCCAGCACGATCACCGTGCGCACCCCCGGCTGGTCGAGCACATCCCGCTCGAACCGCGCGATCCCCTTCTCCCCGAAGCACGGGGAGTCGCTCAGCACCCGGTTGCCGCTGATGCCCGCGTTCAGCACGCCCAGCGGCTTGCCCGCGGCGACCAGTCGCTCGGCGAGCTCGTTCGGGTAGCGGTTGTTCGCGCCGACGGTGGAACCGAAGCCGTCGGTGATCGAGTCACCGAAGGTCGCCACCGAGCCACGGTGCCACGGCAGCCAGCCGATCACGTCCACCCCGGACAGGTAGTACCAGGACTGGCTGGTCTCGTCGAAGGCCCGGCCGGACCGGTCGAACCGGCGGTCGCCCTCGGCCCGGTAGCTGAGCTCACTCGCCAGGTTGTGCTGGGTACTCGGCCCGGTGGACCCGGCGAAATACAGCGTCACCGACAGCTCGTCCAGTGCCGCGGTCGGCAGCAACACCGGATCGCTTGCCAGCGTCCCGCCCGCCCCGATCACGGTGGACTTCGCGCCGCGGAAGGTCAGCGGCCGCAGCGTGCCAGGGCGTACCGCCGCTCCCTCGCCCGCCTTGGCGACGGTGGCACCGGTCAGCCGCAGCGGCGCGGCCCCGTACTCGTTGGACAGCCGTACCCGCAGGGTGGGGCCGCCGGTGCTGACCCGGACCACCTGCCGCACGGAATGATTGTCAAAGCCCTCCGCGGACCATCCGGACTCTCCCCACGGCGGCGCGCTCGCCTGCTGCACCGAACCCGACCACGCACCCACCCAACCCGGATGCCAGTTCTCCTTCGCGCTCGCCGTCGGCGTCACCAGTGCCAGTGCTGTGCCGATCGTGACCAGGACGGCGAGCATGCGTCGTGCGTTTCTCGATACGCTCATACCCGGCAAACTACGGTCGCCCACCGACAGTTCCCGCCGACAACGCCCGGCGGAAACCGGAGTATGCCTACACTTCGCGGTCCCAGTCGATGTGGTACCCGGCGAAGGAGCCGGTGCTGCCGCCGCCACCGCCCGCCTTGCGCAGCTTCCGCGGCAGCACCAGGTCCCTGAGCATCCGCTTGACCGGGCCGGGCGTGGCGTTCGCGCTCATCCCGGCACTGGTTGCCACCAGCGACTCGACCCGCTGCCTGCGCAACCGTTCGTACTCCGCGAACGCCGCACCGGTCCCCTCCCGGTCGCGCAGGCACTTGGCCAGCACCACGGAGTCCTCCACGGCCATCGAAGCGCCCTGCGCAGCCTCCGGTGTGGCCGCGTGCGCGGCATCCCCGATGATGATCATCGAGTCACGGTGCCAGGTCGGCACCGAGCCGAGGTCGTAGGCATTGCTCACCACGATCCGCTCGCTGCCCGCGACCAGCTCCGCGGCCGGGGTGCGGTCCCTGGCGAACAACCGGGAGAACTCCCGCCTGCCACGCTCCAGCGGTACCTCGCCCAGCTCCGCCCTCGGCCGCTCCGCGGCGGGGACATTGGCGAACCACCAGGTGGTGCCGTCCGGCGCGGTGGTGCAGCCGAAGAAGGCGCGCCTGCCGTAGATCATCCGGTAGGTGTCGGTCGGGGTCGCCCAGGCTCCGGGGGTGTACCCGCAGACGGTGTTGCGCTCGGCGTAGCGCGGCCGCGGCGCGGCGGGGTCGATCAGCGGCCGGATCGCGGAGTGCACCCCGTCGGCACCGATCAGCAGGTCCCCCTCGGCCGTGGTGCCATCGGCGAAGGTGGCGCGCACCCGGCCGTCCTGCGCGGTGGTGGCGCCGGTACACCGCTTGCCGTGCTCGATCCGGATCCCCCGCCGCGCCGCCTCGTCATGCAGCACCCGGTACAACCCCGCCCGGCTGAGCGTGCGCGGGCCCGGCCGCCCTGGCTCAGCGGTGAGGTTCAGCTCGCCGAGCCGCTTTCCGGTGCCGCTGACCAGTTCCGCCCTTCGCGCGGGGAAGGACTCCGCGCGGACCGCCTCCTCGGCCCGCACCGCGCGCAGCGCGTCCAGCCCGTTGCTCATCACGGTCAGGAAGGCGCCGACGTCATCGGCGCCGGTGGGATAGGCCTCGTAGATCACCGCGCCGATTCCGGCCTGCCGCAACGCCATCGCGGTCACCGCCCCCGCGATACCGCCCCCGATGATCAGTGCCTGCGTCATGATTCCTCCCGTTGATCCGTCCGCAGGGCCCTGGCGAGCGCAACGAGCTCGCCGACATCGGCGTGCAGCCCATCGGCCGCGGGCAGCGCCACCGGGTTCGCCCGGCGCGGCACGGCCTCGCCACCGCGGTAGGCCCGCAAGGCCGTGCGCAGCCGTGGTGCCAGCGCCTCGCTGCCCTCGCCCTGCCCGGAAGGAAGGTACGGGCTGATCCGGACCAGGCCATCCCGGCACTCGATGGCCCGCCGGTAGTAACGGCGGTGCACACCGCGCAGGCTGAGCAGGTCCCACCAACGACGCCCCGGTACCCTGCCCAGCGCGTCCTCGGGGAACGCCCCGTGCAGTATCGTCCACAATGGACTTAGTTGATGGTAGGCCCGCAGGTGCTGCCACCACACCCGCAAGGCCGCCAGCCTGGTCGCCGCGCCGGGATAGCTCACCCCGACGATGAACAGCAGGATCCCGGGCAGCACGGTGAACGAGACGGCGGGAAACACCGGCTCCGGCAGGGTGCCCCCGGCCCAGAACGCGGCCACCACCAGCACCAGCAGCGAGGCGCCGAACACCATCAGCGCCAGGCCGGTCGAGGTGAGCATCAGGCCCCTCGCCAGCCGTGGCTCGGCGCCCCGCGCGTACCGGCGGGTCCAGCCGAACGCGCTGCCGAGGCCGTAGACCAGGTACAGGTCCACCGCGAGGTAGAACATCGCCACGGTGCCGACCGGATAGTCCGCGGGCGCCGTGCCGTCCGGGGTGCTGACCGCGGCCAGTACCAGCACGCAGAGCACGAAGGCCAGCGGCAGCAGCTGCCACCGCGCCCGGCGCCGGGCGGCCGCGGGTTCCAGCACGGAGAACAGGAAGAAGCAGATCAGCGCGTAGACCATCACCAGCAGCAGCACCCAATGCGCCACCATCAGTGACATCGGTCCGGCTTCCGGCTGAGTCATGTTCCCGCCGGCTAGGCCGATCGGGTAGGCCGCGGCCGCGCAACCGAGGCAGAGCGTGACCATCCGCAGCGGGTAGTCCCGCGGGGCACGGGCGAGCTGGTACAGCTTCCACAGCAGCGCCGCGTACAGCAGGACGCCCTGGACGATCGTCATCGCCAAGACGGGACTCACCTGGCGATCACAACCAGCCGAGCCGGTCGCCGAGCGCGGTCTCCATCCGCTGCGCGGCCGCCTCCTGCGAGGACGGTGGCGCCACCCGGTCCAGCACCGAGGCCCATTCCAGGATGATCGTGGCCACCGTCTCGGCCTCGCGCTCGTGCTCGGTGTCGTATGAGGTCCGGCGCAGCGCGCTGCGCACAGCCTCCGGCGCGAGATCGGGGTAGCGACTGCTCAGGTCGTCCCGCTCGGGGTCGGGGTACAGCTCGGTCAGCAGCGAGTCGTCCAGCTGGTCGCTGTGGTGACCTGCCAGGATGTGCCCGAGCTCGTGCAGGATGATGTGTCCCTGGTGTGCCTTGCTGGTCTCCTGCTGGTACAGGATGTAGTCGGCCCGCGGCGTGGTGACCCACACGCCGAACGGGCCGGGTACCGGGATCGGGTGCGGGATCAGCCGGATCGGCTTACCGCGCTGCTGCCCGACGCGCCGGCACAGCTCGGCGACGTCCAGGGGCGGCCGGATGTCCAGCTCCTTCAGCAGCCGCCTGCACCGGCGGCGTAGTTCTCGCTCGCGCACCAGTCAGCACCCCGGCCGGCAGGTGGGTCGGTTCTTCCGCCGCATCCCTGGAACCGTAGCGATCCACCCGCCCACTTCGGCACGCGCATTCGAGTGTCACCCGTTCGGCGGATCAGACTTTCCGGCCTGTTCCTCGCGATACACCACGTCGAGCAGCTCCATCACCAGCCGCCTGCGGCCGGGGGACAACTCGCCCGCGCGCATGGCCATCAGCTGCGCCTCGCTCCCGGCCGCGATCTCGTTCAGCCGGGCCTGCTCGCACTTCAGCGACTCCAGCTGCTGGTCGACCCGGTCGGTCACCTCGTCGTCGAAGAAGTAGCTCACCGGCACGCCGAAGAACCCGGCCAGCGCCTGCAGGTGCTTGAAGGTCGGGTTGTCCTTCTTCGACTTCCGCAGCTGCCAGATGTAGCTCTGGGAGATCTTCACGTCGCCCTGCGCACTGATGGCCGCCGCCACCTGTTCATTGCTGTACTCCTCGCCGTCCCGCGGCGTCTTGTTCTGGAACAGGTGGTTGAGCTTGTCGGCCAGGCTCCGTTGCGGCTGCGCCCGATCTGCCTGCTCGACCATCGTGACCTCCCCATGGCCCGGTCGCGCTTCCACTATCGGAAACGCCTGCGCGAACGATGTCTTCGTCCTCAGTTGAAACGTCCGCATTGTCAGTCTAGGCTCCACACGTGAGCAGCTCCACTGACGTGAAGGAGTATAGCGGTCGGACGCTGTACGCGAGTGCGAGCCACCACCCCCGGTCCTGGGGGTCCGGGGGAGGTTCTCCGCTGGTACCGCGTCCGGAAGCGCTGGCAGGGCTGCTGGAGAGAGGAAACTGGGACGAGTACGCGGCGGGGGTGCTCCGCGGGCTGGGCGGTCAGGCCGCGGCGTTGCTGCTACTCGACTTCGATCGGTTCGAGGCGGTCAATGACGCATACGGTCACCAGGCCGGTGATCTGGTCCTGGAGGCCATGGCCGGAGTGCTCACGGCCGAGGTGCGCGCGATCGACCTGGTCGGCCGGTTCGAGAGCGCCGGCGGTCACCGGTCCGACCGGTTCCTCATCCTGTTGCCCGCTGCCGGGTCGCAGTTCGGGCTGGCGGCGGCGCACCGCATCCGGATCAGGGTCAGGGAGAAGGCGGTCGGCATCCGCTCGCCCAGCGGGCAGCAGGTGATGCTGGCCGGGCTCACGGCCTCGATCGGCGTCGCCGTGCATGCGGCCGCCGACGAGGACCTCACCGATTTGCTCCGGCAGGCCGACGACGCCCTGTCGCGGGCAAAGGGGGAGGGGCGGGACCGGGTCGCACTCGCCGAAGCCGCCTGCTGACCGGGCCGGAACCGGCCGCGGTTCAGACCCGCGCGCCGCGCAACCGGTCCAGCAGCCGCCGAACCCAGCTCCGCGCGGGCTCGCGTCCGCCATGGATGGTGACCTCCGCGTTGAACGCCACATGGTTCTTGATGCGGTAGGCCAGCGGGGTGGGATGGCGGTACCGCCAGGCGGCGTTCGGGCTGGCCGCTTCGGGGCAGACCAGCGTGTAGTAGCTGGCTACGCCCTTCCACGGGCAGAGCGTCCTGGTCCCGCTCTCGGCGAAGAACTCGCGGTTGAGTGACTCCGGCGGGAAGTAGTGCCTGCCCTCCAGCCGGACGGTGCGTGGCGTCTCGGCCAGCACCACCCCGTTCCACACCGCACGCAACATGCCGTACCCCTCTCCGGTTCGCCCATCCAGTGTCGGGTCTGGCAGGCGCGCGAGACAATGCGAACCGTCATGACGTGTACACCTAGGGTCTGCGATGACGCCGGTCGGGTGACAGCATGGGACATCGGGTAAGGAACAGACTGAGAGCCTGAGTGCAGGAACAGACACTGAGATGAGGCGCGCCATGTCCGAGGCAGTCGATGTCGTCGTCGTGGGGATGGGTCCTGGCGGTGAGGCCGTCGCCGCGCAGCTGGCCGAGGCCGGATTATCCGTGGTGGGCATCGAGTCCCGGCTGGTCGGTGGCGAGTGCCCCTACTACGGATGCGTGCCGAGCAAGATGATGGTCCGGGCCGCCGACGCGCTCGCCGAGGCGCGGCGGGTACCGGCGCTGGCCGGCGCGACCGAGGTACGGCCGGACTTCACCCCGGTGGCCAAGCGTATCCGGGAGGAGGCCACCACCGACTGGGACGACCAGGTGGCCGTGGAACGCTTCACCGCCACCGGCGGCCGGTTCGTCCGGGGCCGGGCGAAGATCACCGGGCCGGGCCGGGTGGCGGTCGAGGGACAGGAGTTCACCGCCGCGAAGGCGATCGTGCTGAACACCGGGACCGACCCCGCGATCCCACCGGTCGAGGGCCTGGCAGGCACCCCGTTCTGGACCAACCGCGAGGCGCTGCAGGCGGAGCAGGCACCAGGGTCACTGATCGTGCTGGGTGGCGGCGCGATCGGCCTTGAGCTGGCGCAAGCGTTTGCCCGGTTCGGCTCCACGGTGGATGTGGTGGAGCTGGCCGACCACCTGCTGCCGGCGGAGGAACCGGAGGCGGCGGAGGTGGTCACCGGGGTGTTCACCGCCGAGGGCATCGGCGTGCACACCGGGGTGGGCGCGCAGGCGGTGCGGCACGACGGCGAGGCGTTCACCGTCACCCTGCCGGACCGCGAGCTGCGGGCCGAGCGGCTGCTGGTGGCCACCGGCCGCCGCACCGATCTCGCCGGCCTCGGCCTGGACTCCATCGGACTGGACACCGAGGGCAGGTTCCTCGAGCCGGACGGGCACATGCGGGTCGCCGATGGCGTCTACGCGATCGGCGATATGACCGGCAAGGGCGCCTTCACGCATATGTCCATGTACCAGGCGGGGATCGCGGTCCGGTCCATTCTCGGCCAGGACGGCAAGAGCGCGGAGTACCACGCGGTGCCGCGGGTGACCTTCACCGATCCGGAGGTCGGCGCGGTCGGGCTGACCGAGCGGGAGGCCCGCGAGCGGGACATCCCGGTGCGCACCGCCGTGGCCGAGCTGCCGAGCTCCGCTCGGGGCTGGATCCACAAGGCGGGCAACGAGGGTCTGATCAAGCTGGTGGAGGACGCGGAACTCGGCTTCCTGGTCGGCGCCACCGCGGTCGGCCCGGCAGGCGGGGAGATCCTGTCCGGGCTCGCCGTGGCGGTGCACGCCCAGCTGCCGGTCGAGCGGCTCCGGCAGATGATCTTCGCCTACCCCACCTTCCACCGGGCGATCGAGGATGCGCTCGGCAAGCTGGGTTGAGCGCAGGGCCGCCGCGGGCCGGGGCTGGTCACCCGCGCAGGCCGGGGAACTGGTCGTCCCGCCACTCCGCGCCCGCGCGCCGCCCGGCCGTTTCCTGGTCCTGCTCGCGGGCGCGCAGCTCGACCCTGCGGATCTTGCCGGAGATCGTCTTCGGCAGCTCGGCGAACTCCAGCCTGCGGATCCGCTTGTACGGTGCGAGGTGCTCGCGGGCGTACCGCAGGATCGCCTCCGCGGTGGACTCGTCGGCGGCCCAGCCCGCGGCCAGCACCACATAGGCCTTCGGCACCGCCAGCCGCAGCTCGTCCGGGGCAGGCACCACGGCGGCCTCGGCCACCGCATCGTGCTCCAGCAGCACGCTCTCCAGCTCGAACGGCGAGATCCGGTAGTCCGAGGCCTTGAACACGTCGTCGGTACGGCCGACGTAGGTGATGTAGCCCTGCTCGTCCCGGGAGCCGACGTCCCCGGTGTGGTAGTAGCCGTCCCGCATCACCTCGGCGTTGCGCTCCTCGTCCCCGTGATAGCCGACCATCAGGCCGAGCGGCCGGTGCGCGAGGTCGATGCAGATCTCGCCGTCCGGGCCGGGTTCCCCGGTCGCCGGATCGACCAGGGTGATCACGTAGCCCGGCGTCGGGCGCCCCATCGACCCTGGCTTGATCGGCTGGCCGGGGGTGTTGGCGACCTGCACGGTGGTCTCGGTCTGGCCGTAGCCGTCCCGGATGGTGATCCCCCATGCCTTGCGCACCTGCTCGATCACCTCGGGGTTGAGCGGCTCGCCCGCGCCGACCACCTTCGCGGGCGGGGTGCGCAGCGAGCCGAGGTCGGCCTGGATCAGCATCCGCCACACCGTCGGCGGGGCGCAGAAGCTGGTCACCCCGCACCGGTCCATTTCGGACAGCAACCGGTTCGCGTCGAACCGGGAGTAGTTGTGGATGAACACCGTCGCGCCCGCGTTCCACGGGGCGAACACGTTGCTCCAGGCGTGCTTGGCCCAGCCGGGGGAGGAGATGTTCAGGTGCACGTCCCCTGGTTCCAGCCCGATCCAGAACATCGTGGACAGATGACCGACCGGATAGGACGCGTGCGTGTGCTCGACCAGCTTCGGCTGCGCCGTGGTCCCGGAGGTGAAGTACAGCAGGAAGGGATCGTTCGCCCTGGTGGGCGCGTCCGGATGGAACTCGCCGGGCGCGGTGTAGGCCTCGGCGTAGTGCAGCCAGCCGTGCACCGGCTCGCCAACCGCGATCCGCGTGTAGTCGCCTGCCACCTCGGCGAACTTGCCGGTGTCGGCCGAACCCACCACCACATGCCGCGCGTTGCCGCGCCGCACCCGGTCGGTCAGGTCCGCGGGTGCGAGCAGGGTGGTCGCCGGGATCACCACGGCGCCCAGCTTCATCGCGGCGAGCAGGGTCTCCCACAGCTCCACCTGGTTGCCCAGCATCAGGATGATCCGGTCGCCGCGCCGCACCCCGTGCCCGCGCAGCCAGCAGGCCACCTGGTCGCTGCGGTACGCCAGTTCGGCGAAGGTCCACCTGCCCTCGGAGCCGTCCTCCTCGACGATCCACAGTGCGGTGGTGTCCGCGCTGCCGGGATCACTCGCCAGGTGGCCGAACCAGTCGATCGCCCAGTTGAACTCGCCTAGCTCCGGCCAGCGGAAGTCACGGTAGGCCGTCGGATAGTCCTCCCGGTTGCGCAGCAGGAACTCCCGCGCGGCCTGGAAAGCCTGCATACTCGTGCTCGCCGCAGTCATCTCGTCTCCCGTGTGCGTGCTGGTGCCTGGATCGTCGGCCCTGGCCAGGCTAGCCACCACCCCCATCTGGGTACCCGTGCTCGGGCCGCACGACCATGACCGGGCAGGTCGCGTGGTGGATCAGTGCCTGGCTGGTGGACCCGAGCAGCAGGCCGCGGAACCCGCCGCGGCCGCGGCTGCCGACCACCAGCAACCGCGCCACCTCACCCCACTCCAGTAGCTGGTGGCGTGGCCGGTCCTTGGCGACGACCTTGTGCACCACCACATCCGGGTACTCCGCCTGCCAGCCTGCCAGCCGCTCGGCCAGCACCCTGCGCTCGGCGTCCTCGACCGGCTCCCACTCGAACTCCATCCGGGCGGCGCTGAACACGACATCGGTGTCGGCATCGCTCCAGGTGTGCACGGCCACCAGCTCGGCACCGCGTAGCGAGGCCTGCTCGAAGGCATGTCCGGTGGCCTGCTCGCTGAGCTCGCTGCCATCCACCCCGACCACGACCGGCCCGGTCTCCGGTGGGTCGCCGTGCACGGAGACCACCGGGCAGTGCGCGTGGGTAGCCAGCGCGACCGTGGTCGAACCGAGCAACAGGCCGACGAAGCCACCGTGCCCGCTGGTGCCGAGCACCACCATCCGCGCGGCCTCGGACGCCCTGAGCAGCAACGGAACCGGTGCGTCGGTCTCCAGCCTGGTCCGGGCCCTGATCCCGGCCGCGTCCTCGGCATGGCGCTCGGCCGTGGACAGTGCGTCCTCACCCTGCTCCCGCAACTGTTGCTGGAGCACCTCCGACGGCGGTGCGGCGGCACCCACGTAGAGGTCCGGGTAGCCGGCCGCGTGCACCAGCTCCAGTGGCGCGTGCTGGCGGGCCGCGGTCAGCGCGGCCCAGCGGACCGCCGCGAGCGCCCGCTCCGAACCGTCCACCCCGGCCACAACCGGGGCGTTGCCGGGATGTGCCGTTCCCATCCGGCTCCTCCTGTCCGATGACTGCCCTGCCATGGTCGGACGCGGCGGGCGCTCGTGCACGGGGACCGGAGGTCCTCGAGGGTTGGTTTGTCTTTTTCGTTTTGTCAAGACTACTCAGAAGGGTGAATTGTTACGCCGCACCACTGTGCTGTTTATGACAGTTTTTTGCTGCTGATCGCCGTGTGTTAGGTGCGGGTGGCAGAACGAATTGGTTGACGGCGCGGCGGGGGCGCTGTTAAGGCCACGCGCTGTCCTTAGTGGTCTAGATGTGTTGGTGTGCCTTGTGGTCGGCCCAGATCACGATCCGGTACAGCACGTACCCCCAAGTGCTGCCGCGGAATCCGGCTTTGCTTTAATGCCGTCCTCCCTTCCGCATGATCGACGTTCAGGACGTGATTGATGGAAAGACCCGCTGAGTTTCAGAACCACCCGATCGGCGGTATTCGTCATCCCCGCCGAGGAGGCTTCGCCAAGCGACTGCTCGCGGTCGGTGCCATTGCCCTGCTGACCTTGCTGACCTCGGCCTGTGGTGGCGAGGAGGTGCCCGGCGCGCCCCAGGCGCTGAGCGCTGAGGAGATCGCCGCGCTGCCCGAGGCCACCACCTACGGCAAGGTGCCGGACGCGCCCGAGGACCCGCGCCCGAACGAGGCGGTCGCCGGTGAGGTGATTCACCCCGAGGACGAACTCGTCGTCTACGCCGCCGCGGGCAGTGACCCGATCGCCCGGCTGCCGGTGAAACAGATCGAGTCGCCGACCTGGGTGCCGGTGATCGAGCGGCAGGGCGACTGGGCGCAGATCCTGCTGCCGTCCCGGCCGAACACCTCGGCGGGCTGGGTGCACGTACCCGAGGGCACCGTCGAGTCCGCCAACAACGACTACATCGTGCACGTCGACCTTGCCGCCTACCAGCTGCGGATCACCAAGGGCGACGAGCAGATCGGCGAGTGGAAGGTGGGGATCGGCAAACCCGAGTACCCCACGCCGAAGGGGCGAGCCTTCATCATCGCCTCGATCGCCGAGACCGAGAACACCTACAGCCCGATCGTTCTGCCGCTGAGCAGCCACTCGGACTCACACGAGACCTTCGGCGGCGGCCCAGGGACGGTCGGTATCCACACCTGGCCGGACAACAGTTTTGTCGGCAAGGCCAACAGCGACGGGTGCATCCGGGTGACCAAGGAAGCCCTGGACCGCCTCGTCAAACTGCCGCTCGGCACGATCGTCAACGTCGCCTGAGCACCGAGCGGTGGTTGCCCCCGAAGTAACGCACGCACGGTTTGTTCGCTCAACCCCCGAAAGGTGAACCCCGTTGTCCAAGAAGAGAACCGCAGCCGCCCTCGGCGCCGGTGCCCTGTCCCTGCTGCTCGTCGGCGGCCTGGCCCCGCACGCGGCGGCCACCGAGGCCGAGGACTCCGCCTACGCCATCGCGGCCAGCAAGCTGGTCACCATCCCGAAGACGCCGCACGTGGTCGGTTCCGGGAAGGAGTCGCTGGTCGCCGCCGACCTGCCGCCCGGCGAGATGCCGCTGCTGCACACCGGTGTGCTGAACGCCGAGGCGGAGCAGGGCTACGCCAAGGCCAGCGTGGCCGAGCTGAAGCTCGACCTGCCCGCCCTGCCCATCTCCGCGGAGAAGATCGTCGCGAAGTGCGACGACCTCACCGGCTCGATCGCCCTGGCCACCGTGCAGATCGGTCCCAAGAAGATCACGCTCGGCGAGCACATCAAGCCGAACACCACGATCGGCGTCGAGGGCCTGGCCACCGTCACGCTGAACAAGCAGACCGAGAACGAGGACGGCTCGCTGACCGTCACCGCCATCTCGGTCAAGGTGCTCGACAAGCTGCAGAGGGTGGACATCTCCTCGGCAACCTGCACCAAGAAGCAGGGCGGCCAGGAGCCCTCCGAGACGACCGGGCCGAGCGAGCCCTCGGAGACCACCGGCCCGAGCGAGCCCTCCGAGACGACCTCGCCGACCAAGCCCGGGGACAACGGTGACAACGGGGACGACGGCGACGACGACCTGCCCGGCGACGAGGCGGACGAGAACGGCAACGCCCCGCAGCCGACCCCGCAGCCGGGACACCTCGACGTGACCGGCTGATTCACCGGCAGAGCCAGGGCCGTGGCCTCCCCAGCGTCGTGGGGGCCACGGCCTTTCCTCGTGTTCAGCGCGACCTCGGCAGGGTCATCCGTTGCCCGGTCAGCCCGCCGAACAGGTCGCCGAGGCGATCGACGCGGTCCGGCACCTCGGCCGCGGTGAAGGTCAGGTCCGCCACCGAGGTGCAGTTCCGCACCTCCGCCCAGGTGACCGGGGTGGACACCGTCGGGTGCTCCCTTCCGCGCAGCGAGTACGGCGCCACGGTGGTCTTCGCGGGATTGTTCTGGCTCCAGTCGATGAACACCTTGCCCGGCCGCACCGCCTTGGTCATCCTGGCCACCACCTCGCCTGGAGACTCGCTCGCCAGCGACTCGGCCACCGCCCTGGCGTATTCCGAGGTGCGTTCCGGCTGCCGGGTCCGCACCGCGCAGTAGACCTGAAGCCCCTTCGAACCGCTGGTTTTCGGGTACGCGGTGAGACCGTCCTCGGCCAGTACCTCGCGCAGCCGGTCGGCGACCCGGCAGCACTCCACCACGGTGGCGGGCGGGCCGGGGTCGAGATCGAACACCAGCCGGTCCGGATTGTGCCGCGCGCCGCGGGAACCAACCGTCCACTGCGGAACGTGCAGCTCCAGCGCGGCCAGGTTGGCCGCCCAGATCAGGGTGGGCAGATCCGCGATCACCGGGTGGTGGTTGACCTCCGAGCCGCCCCGGCTGCCGGAGTTGACCAGCCGGGCGGTGCGCACCCAGTCCGGCGCGTGCCGGGAGACGTCCTTCTCGTAGAACTGCTGTCCGTCCACACCGTCCGGATACCGCAGGAAGGTGCTCGCCCGCCCGGCGAGATGTGGCAGGATCGCCGGGGCCACCCGGCGGTAGTAGTCCAGTACCTCCCGCTTGGTGAACCCCTCGGCCGGGTACAGCACCTTGTCCAGGTTGGACAGTGTCAGCCTGCGGCCATCCACCTCGACCGCGATCTTCTGCTCAGGCATCCGGCACCACCTCGCCGGTGAGGCTACCCGCGTCCACCGCGATCCAGTCCCGGTTCGCCCGGCCGGGGCGGTACCGTGCGCTGGTCCGTTTCGCGATCACCCCGGCCAGCCCGTTGTCCGCGCTCGCCGCCAGCACCGCCTGCCCGTCCCCGGTGTAGTGCTCGGGAACCCGCCAGTGCGGCCCGGCGAGCCCGAGCTCGGTGAGTAACCTCCTGCGCTCGGTGTAGGGCAGTTCGAGGCAGCTGCGACCATCCAGATGCAGCAGGTCGAACGGCAGGTACGCCACCGGAATGCGCCGCGCCTGGCTGCCGGGCCGCTGTCCGCCCGAGGTGCTCGCGGCGAGCCTGCGGCGCAGCGCCGCCGCGCTGGGCCTGCCCTCGTGGAAGGCGACCAGCTCGCCGTCCAGCAGCGCCTCCAGCGAGCCCAGCTGCTCGCCCAGCCCGCGCAACTCGGGAAACCACGCGGTGATCTCCTCGCCCGCCCGGTCCCGCACGGCCGGCCTGCCGCCCTCGGCCCGGACCTGTGCCCGCATCCCGCCCCACCGGAACTCGTACGCCCAGCCGGGACCCTCCGGCAGCGGGCCTGCGCGCGCGGGCATCGGCGGCAGGAACTCGGGCAGCCCGGCCCAGCCGGGTTCGGCCGGATCGAGCCTGCGCAGCACCCAGTCCTGCGGGCGATCCGGCTCGTGCTGGTTGATCAGCACGTACCGGCCGCGCACCCGCTCGCCGTGCAGCACCACCTCGACCTTGTGCGGGTTCCAGTGCAGGGTCTCGTACCGGCCGCGGTCCCAGATCCACATCCGGCCCGCGCCGTACTCGCCGGCGGGGATCTCGCCCTCGAAGCTCACGTACTCCAGCGGATGGTCCTCGGTGTGCACCGCGAGCCGCGACCTGTCCGGCTCCGGTGGCAGGCCCTTTGGCACCGCCCAGGAGACCAGCACCCCTTCCCGCTCCAGCCGTAGGTCCCAGTGCAGGCTGCTGGCATGGTGCTGCTGCACCACGAACAGGTCGTCGGCGCCCGTCGGCGGGTCGCCTGCCGCCGGCATGGGTTCCGGGGTGCGGTCCGGATGCCGCTTGCGGCGGTACTCGCTCAGGTCGGGCATGGCACCGCGCGACCTCCCCGCCGCCTTCCCGGTTCTCGCTGAGAGGTAAGCAAAACCCCAGTTCGGGACGTTGTCAGCAGCGAATCTGCCTCCGCAACCAGCGAACGTCGGGAAAATCCCATAAGCTGCGGGCGGGAGCGCGCCCTCCCCCAGTACGCGCTCCCGTTTCGGCCTGCCGCCGTCGCCTCTCCCCCCTCGGTCGCCGGCGGCAGGCCCCTTATCCGGTGCGTTCGTGGCCCAGCCGTGGCGCCAAGCTGTGGGTGGCTCGGGCGGCGCTCGGCAGCCGCGGTCCGTGCCGCACCTCGCAGGCCAGCCGGTAGCAGGCGAGCAGCCGCAGCCCGTACCACTCCCGCGGCGACCAGTCGGTGATGGCGCGCGGCGGCAGCCAGCCCGCGCGGGTGGCCAGCAGGCGGGTGTCGTAGGCGTGGCTGGCCAGCAACACCAGCCTGGTCACCGGTTCCGGGCGGGGCACCAGCTGCTCCTCGCAGCGGACCACCTCGGCCACCGCGGTCAGATGCTCGGCGAAGGCGTGGCGCAGGCATTCCGCACCGGCGAGCGCGGCCCAGCCGGAGTCCAGCTGGGAGCCCATCCGGCGCAGCCACCGCCGCGCCGAATGATCCGTCAGCAACTCCAACCAGGTCACAGTTGATCCTGCGCTCCGTATCTGCCGAATCGCCACCGGTAACCAGCGAATGTCACCCCTTCCGGCTACACAGTGAAGCGATAACCACCGCCAAGGGCTCACCCTACTGAGTGAGACGGCTCGGGTGAATCCATTGGTTCCTCAGGACCTTTCGCCTTGCCCCTCGTTGATCCCGGCACGGAGGAACACTCCTCGTCGGCGCCCGCGAGCCACGTGTGCGACGACCAGGCGGGGAAGGATGGTTTCGCATGTCCGAAGAGCATGTTGCGAATGGAGTAGCGGCACCCTGGAACGTCCCTGGCGACGTGATCGCGGGCGCGCGCGAAACCGCAACAAGCTCCGCGGCGCTCGCGCCAAGGGCCACCCAGGGGCAACGCAGGCGCCAGCGCACGATGGTCATCTTCGATCCGCAGCCGATTTCCGGCCTCGGCGTGTCCGCGAACGCGGGCCGGGCGCTGCCCGAGTTCACCGACCCCGTGTACGTGACCAGCCTGCGGGACGCCTTCACCCGGATCGGTGCGGACCCGCCCGCGCTGTTCGTCGCGCACGCACCGCCCGCGGTGGCCCTCCGCATCCTGCAGAAACTGTCCAGAATGGACGCCGCGGTCCCGTTGCTGCTGTTGCTGCCGCGTCCGGTGCCGGACGAGGAGCTCGTCCGGTTGCGTGCCGCGGGGGTCGCCGGGTTGCTGCCGGCGCAGGCCACGCCGGAGGAACTGCGGATCGCGATCGCGCAGACCTACTTCCATCGCGACTACCGCCATCCCAAGCTGACCCCGGTGGAGCAGTTCGCAGGCCCGGCGCCGGAGCGCAAGCCGCTGAGCAAGCGGGAGCTGACGGTGCTGCACCTGATGGCCGAGGGCTGGACCAACGAGGCGATCGGACGGCGGCTGTTCCTCAGCACCGACACGATCCGCTGCCACGTCCGGTCGGTGCTGAGCAAGCTGCATGCGGAGAACCGCACGCACGCGGTCGCCCTCGGCTACCGGCTCGGCCTGCTCAACTGCGGCGCACCCGACTGCCCGGCCCACCCCATCGGGGGTGGCAGGGTGGAGGCGTGATCAACGAGCCGGGGGAAGGGCCACTGGACATCGAGGGCGAGCGGGTGCGGCTGCGTGAGTTCGCGGGCACCGACGCCGAGGCGCTGTACGGGATCATCGGCGACCCGCGGGTCGCCGCGCTGCTGTCCTTCGACGCGCACACCCGCGCGGAGGTGCGGGAACTGCTGGACGGGATCGTCGAGCGGGCGGGCAGGCGGCCGCGGCCGGACTACACCCTGGCCATCACCTCCCGCGCGGACGGCCAGCTGGTCGGGTTCGCGTTGCTCATCCCCACCGGGACCAGCGCGGCCAAGCTGGGGTACGCGGTGGCCTACCAGCACCGGGGCAAGGGCTACACCACCGATGCCATCCGCGCGCTGCTGAACCTTGGCTTCGGGTCGCTGGGCCTGCACCGGATCAGCGCCTCCCTCGGCCCGGACAACACCAGCAGCATCGCCCTGCTGGAGCGCTTCGGCTTCGTCCGCGAGGGCGTGCTGCGCGAGCATGTGTACACCGGCGGGGCCTGGCGCGACTCGGTGCTGATGGCGCTGCTCGAGCACGAGTGGAACGCCACCTGACCCAGCGTGGCCGCCGCCTGGTTAGGGTGTCCTAATGACCGCCACCCTGCCCGGCCGGGCCGGCCACCAGCAGCGCGCCCCGCACCGGCGGCGCAGGCTGCTGGGCCTTGCGGTGCTGGCGGTCGCCCTGCTGGTTGCTGCCGGGCTCAGCCTGGCCTTCGGCGCCCGCGCCATCCCGCTCGCCGGGGTATGGGATGCCCTGGTGCGGCCGGAGGGCAGCGATGCCGACCTCGTGGTCCGCGCGCTGCGGGTGCCGCGCACCCTGCTCGGTGTGCTGGCCGGGGTCGCGCTCGGCGTGGCCGGCGCGCTGATGCAGGGCCACACCCGTAACCCGATCGCCGACCCCGGCCTGCTCGGGGTCAACCAGGGGGCGGCCTTCGGCATCGTGTCGGCGGTGGTGGTGTTCGGCGTTTCCAGCCTGTACGGCTTCATCTGGTTCGCCTTCGCCGGGGCGCTGGTGGCCGCCGTGGTGGTGTTCCTGCTCGGCGCCACCGGCGGGCACGGCTCCACCCCGGTCACCCTCGCGCTGGCGGGCGCCGCGGTGAACGCCCTGCTGTACGGGCTGATCGCGGCGATCGTGCTGGGCAACCGGCAGGGCATGGAGGCCTTCCGGTTCTGGCGGGTCGGATCCATCGCGGGCAGGGACTTCGCCGTCGCCGGGCAGGTGCTGCCCTTCCTGCTGCTCGGCCTGCTGCTCGCGGTGCTGAACACCCCCGGCCTGAACACGCTGTCGCTTGGCGAGGAGGTGGCCACCGCACTCGGCCAGCAGGTGCGCCGCGCCCGGATCCTCGGGGTCACCGCGATCACCCTGCTTACCGGCTCCGCGGTCGCCGCCTGCGGGCCGATCGCCTTCCTCGGCCTGATCGTGCCGCATGTGGCCAGGGCGGTCACCGGCCCGGACCACCGGTGGCTGGTGCCGTTCTCCGGGCTGCTCGGCGCGATCCTGCTGCTGCTCGCGGACGTGGCCGGGCGGGTGGTCTCCGGGGACACCTTCGAGGTCGGCATCATGCTGGCGGTGCTGGGCGCCCCGGTGTTCATCGTGCTGGTGCGCGGGAAAGGTCTGGCCCGGTTGTGAAAGCCAGCGAGGACGTCGACACCCTGCCCGGCCGCCGCGTGTTCCGCCTCGGCCCTGCGGCCTGGGCCTTCCGGCCCCGGGTGCCGGCCGTCGTGCTGACCGGGCTCGCCCTGCTGGTGCTGGTATCCGCGGTCAACATCGGCCGGGGCAGCTCGCATATCGAGGTGCTGGACGTGCTGCGCACCCTGGCGGGCGGCGGCGACCGCAGGGAGAACGGGATCATCTTCGACCTGCGGCTGCCGCGCACCCTCACCGGCATCCTGGTCGGCGCCGGACTCGGCCTTTCCGGCGCGATCTTCCAGACCATCGCCCGCAACCCACTGGCCAGCCCGGACATCCTGGGCATCACCTGGGGCGCGGGCGTCGGCGCGGTGGGCGTCATCGTGTTCGCCGGGTACCGCGGGCAGGTCAGCGGGACGGCAGCGGAACTCGGGGTGCCGTTGGCCGGGTTGGCAGGCGGGCTGCTCGCCGCGTTGTTGCTGTACGGGCTGTCCTGGCGGCGCGGCATCGACGGCTACCGGCTGGTGCTGATCGGGATCGGGCTGTCCGCGGTCGGCTACAACCTCGTCTACTGGCTGCTGACCGTCGGCGATGTGGACGACGCCGCCCGCGCCACCACCTGGATCGTCGGCAGCCTCGCGAACGTCGGCTGGGAGTCGGTCGGCCCGGTGGCGCTCGCGCTGGCCGTGCTGGTGCCCGCCACGCTGATCTGCGCGCACACCATCGGCGGGTTGCAGTTCGGCGACGAGACCGCGCGCGGCCTCGGGATCAGGGTGGACGCCGCCCGCGGCACCCTGCTGCTGCTCGCCGCCTGCCTGGCCGCGGTGGCCACCGCGGCCGCAGGGCCGATCACCTTCGTGGCGCTGGCGACCCCGCAGATCGCGCTGCGGCTGGCCCGCACCGAGCGGCCGCCGCTGTTCGGCTCGCTGGTGCTCGGCGCGCTGCTCACCGTGGCCGCGGACGTCGCCGTCCGGTTGCTGCCCGGCGCGTACGGCCTGCCGGTCGGGGTGCTCACCGCGATCCTCGGCGCGCCGTACCTGATCTACCTGTTCGTCCGGAGCCGGGGGAAGGCGAGTTCATGAGCAAGACCAGGTTGCGGGCCGAGGGAGTCCGGCTCGGCTATGGCGACCGGGTCGTGGTGGATGGCCTCGACCTGGACGTGCTTGACGGGACCGTCACCGCGATCATCGGGCCGAACGGCTGCGGCAAGTCCACCCTGCTGCGGGCCCTCGGCCGGTTGCTCGCCCCCCGCTCGGGGGCGGTGCTGCTGGACGGCAAGCGGATCGAGAAGCTGCCGACCAGGGAGGTGGCCAGGGTGGTCGGGCTGCTGCCGCAGTCGCCGTCCGCCCCGGAGGGCCTGACCGTCGCCGACCTGGTCACCAGGGGCAGGCATCCGCACCAGCGCTGGTACCGGCAGTGGTCCGCGGACGACGAGCAGGCCGTGGCCACGGCCCTGCGGCTGACCGGGATGGACGAGCACGCCGAGCGGGTGGTCGACCAGCTCTCCGGTGGACAGCGGCAGCGGGCGTGGATCTCGATGACCCTGGCGCAGGAGACCTCGCTGCTGCTGCTCGACGAGCCGATCACCTACCTCGACCTCGCGCACCAGGTGGACGTGCTGGACCTGGTGCGCAGGCTGCATGTCGAGCGCGGCACCACGGTGGTGCTGGTGCTGCACGACCTGAACCTGGCCGCCCGCTACGCCGACACCCTGGTGGCCATGCGGGACGGCCGGATCGTGGCAAGGGGAACCCCCGGCGAGGTGCTGTCCGAACGGTTGCTTGCCGAGGTGTTCGGGCTGGAGGCCAAGGTGCTGCCGGATCCGGTCGCCGGAACCCCGCTGGTGGTGCCGATCAGCGCGCACCTGCGCGACACCGAATGACCGCGCAACCGTGTTTGCCGCCCACGCGCACGAGTTTGCTCCCCACGCGCGTGCGTTTGCCGCTCACGCGCGTGCGTTTGCCGTTCCCGTGCGCGGCCGGGCCGGTGCCGGTGCCGGTCAGGACTGGGCGCCGCGGACCAGCATGGTCAGCGCGTCAGCCGCAGGCACCCCCGAGGTCGCCCCGGTGGCCAGCCTGCGCAGCTGCAACCCGGCGATCAGCGCCACCACGCCCCCGGCGAGGCGTTCCGGATCGGCCACCCCGAGCGCGCGCAGGATCGTGCCTGCCAGCTCGTCGTAGGCCGCGAAGCAGCGGTCGGTCGCGTCCCGCAGCCCGGGGTCCCGCCCGGCCTGGAGGTACAGCTCGAGCGGAGCGATCTCGTCGGTGCCGAAGGTCATCTGCTCCAGTACCCGCTCCACGGCGGCAGCGGCGCCCTCGATCGTCAGGTCCTCGCTGCGGTGCGCCTCGACCAGCTTGCCCAGTTGCCTGGTCTCGTCCTCGGCGAACAGCAGCATGGCCTGCCGCAGCAACTCGGTCTGGCTGGGGAAGTGGTAGGTCAGTGAGCCGAGCGATACCCCGGCCGCGGCGACGATCCGCCGGTTGGTCAGCCCGGCGACCCCCTGCTCCCCGATCACCCGCAGCGCCGCGCGCAGGATCGCCTCACGTGTGCTCATCCGGACCATGATGGCGGACGACGCTCCGCCCAGCGCTGCACCGACTCCAGCTGCGCTGCCAGCGAGACCAGCCGCTCCTCGCTGCCGGCGGGCCCGAGCAGTTGTGCGCCGAGCGGCAGCCCGTCCCCGGTCGGCCCCGCGGGCACGTTCACCCCTGGCCAGCCGAGCACGTTCCACGGCCAGGCATAGGGGCAGGCCGCGATCATCGCTTGGTCGGTCCGCCAGTTGGACAATCCCTCGAACGCCCCGATCCGCGGCGGCGGGGTGGCCGTCGTCGGGGCCAGCAGCACATCGACCCGCCGGAACACCGCGCCGACCTGCTTGCGCAGCACCGGTTCCGCACGCCGCGCCAGGCCGAGCGCAGGCCCGGCGAGCAGGACACCGGTGCGGGCGTTGCCCTGGGTTCGTGGGTCCAGTTCGGACACATCAGGAACCCTGGCCACCCAGTCCCGCACCCCGGCAAGCGACCGGGGCAGGAAGTCCAGCCCGATCAACCCGTACCGCGGCTCGGCCCGGACCACCTCATGTCCCAGCCCGGCCAGCCGCTCCGCCAGCCCGGTGACCGCCGCGCGCACCACCGGGTCGAGCCCGGTCGGGGTGGCGGTGAACGGGATCCGGGTGGACAGCCCGATCCGCAACCGTCCCGGCTCCCGGCGTGCCGCCGCCAGGTGCCGGTCGCCGGTACCCGCGACGACGTCCAGCAGCAGCGCGGCGTCCACCACCGTGCGGGCCAGCGGTCCGTGCACGGTGAGCCCGTTGAACAACTCGGTGTCCGGCCCGGTGGGCACCAGGCCCCGCTGGGTCTTGATGCCCACCAGATTGGTCCAGGCGGCCGGAATGCGCACCGAGCCTGCACCGTCCGAGCCGAGCGCGGCCGCGACCAGCCCGGCGGCCACCGCGGCCGCCGACCCACCGGAGGACCCGCCCGGCGTGTGCCCGGTATGCCAGGGATTGCGGGTGGCACCGAAGGCAAGGCCCTCGGTGAACGGCCACTGCCCGATCTCCGGGGTGTTGGTCTTGCCGACGATCACCGCTCCGGCCCGCTTCAGCGCGCCAACCACCGCGCTGTCCGCCCTGGCCGCGGGGAAGTCCCCCGCGCAGCCGAAGGCGGTGGGCAGGCCCGCGATATGCACGTCGTCCTTGATCGCCACCGGCACCCCGAGCAGCGGCGCCCGCTCGCCCGCTGCCAGCCGCCAGTCGGCGGCCTCGGCCTCGCACAGCGCGGCATCCGGCCGGAGTACCCGGAAGGCGTTCAGCTCGGGCTGTGCCCGCTCGATCCGGGCGAGCGCGGCGGTGGTCAGCTCGGCCGAACTCACCTCGCCCGCGGCGAGCAGGTCGGCCTGCCCGGCGAGGCCTGCGAACGCGATATCGGTGCCGAGCCCCATGACGCCTCCACTCGTTCGTTCGAACGAACGGTAGCACGCCTCCTGGCCGGTCGGGCTCAGCCCAGCAGCCGCTGCACGGTCAGGCCGACGCCGAGCAGCGCGCGGTCCTCGCCCAGCCAGCCGTCCAGGGCCAGGCCCACCGGCAGGCCGCCAGTCGCAGGCAGCGGAACGGTCAGGCCGGGCAGCCCGGTGATGCTGCCAGGGCCGGTGTTGCGGATGAAGGTCGGGAACTCCGGCGCGGGCCTGCCGTCCAGCTCGACCGGGCCGCCCGCCTGCTCAACCGGTACCGCGCGGCACGGCGTGGTCGGGAAGATGAGCGCGTCCAGCTGGTGCGCATGGAACAGCTCCCGGTACGCCGCCCGCAGCCGGTCCCTGCCCTGGGTCAGCGCGGCCTGATAGTCGGCGGGGGCCACCGCGCCCGGCGAGTCCGCCAGTACCGCCGACTCGAACAGCGCGCGTACGTCCGTCGCGGCGATCCGCGCGGCGAGTTCGGCGAAGCTCAGCCCTGGCAGATGCTCGGCGAGGTAGGCGGTCAGCGCGTGCCGGGCCTCGTGGTTCACGATCGGCAGGCCGACCTCGGCCTCCGCGCCGTCGAACCCAGGGGCGGGCACATCCAGCACGGTGACACCCTGCTCGCGTAGCCGGTCAAGGGCCGAGGCGAAGGCCGCGGCGGTCTCCGGGGCCAGCGGCTCGGTGAAGTAGTCGCGCGGCACGCCCAGCCGCGGCCGCTTGGCGGGAACCACCGGGCGGTCTTCGGCGGCCAGCACACCGTCCAGCAGTGCAAGGTCGGCCACCGAACCCGCCATCGGCCCCACGGTGTCCCTGCTGGTGGACAGCGGGGTGACCCCGTCACCCGGGTACCGCCCGGTGCTCGGCCGCAGCCCGCACACGCCGTTCAGCGCGGCCGGGATCCGGACCGAGCCGCCGGTGTCCGTGCCCAGCGCCGCTGGTGCCCCGCAGGCCACCGCCACGGCACTGCCGCCGCTGCTGCCGCCGGCGACGTACCGCGCGTCGACGGCGTTGCGCACCGGGGGATGGGCCGAGAAGGCGCTGGTGATCCCGAAGGCGAGTTCGTGCATCGCGGTCTTGCCGAGCACGAATGCCCCCGCCGCGCGCAGCCGCCGCACCACGGTGGCGTCGGTGGCGGGGACGAACTCGGCCAGTGCGGGCGTGCCCGCGGTATTCGGCAGGCCTGCGACATGGATGTTGTCCTTCACCGCCACCGGCACGCCGTGCAGCGGCCGCTCCCGCTCCGCCGCGGAGGCGGTATCCGCCTGCCGCGCGGCCTGCCGCGCGCGCTCGGCGTCCAGTGCCACATAGGCGCAGCGGTCCGCGTGCTCCCGTGCGCCTTCCAGGATCCGCTCGGTGACGGCCACGCTGGTGGTA
This sequence comes from Amycolatopsis aidingensis, assembly GCF_018885265.1. Lineage (GTDB taxonomy): Bacteria > Actinomycetota > Actinomycetes > Mycobacteriales > Pseudonocardiaceae > Amycolatopsis > Amycolatopsis aidingensis. The sequence goes on along the minus strand of NZ_CP076538.1, from coordinate 7,011,234 downwards.
CCGCCCGCTCGCAGCGCCGCGACCAGGCCGGTTAGCCCATTGGAGTCCATTCTGGAACAACAGCACGTTTCCGGTCGCTCCCGCGACCGCCACCTGGCTGCTAGGCGGGCTCCGGTTGCCGTAGCCGCGCGGTCCGCACCGCCAGCAGGGACAGCCCGGCCAGCAGGGCGAGATCGGCGAGCAACGCGACCCGCTGGGCGAGGCCGACCGGCAGCACGGCCGAGATCTGGGCCAGCACCGGGGCGCCGGGGAAGTCGGCGGCCACATAGCTGAGGCCGAAGACCGCGAGGCTGAGCACGCTCAGCGCGGTGAGCCGCCGCAGCAGCATGCGGGTACGCGCCAGCTCCGGCACCTCGCGCAGCCGGTCGGCCAGCGAGAAGCCGACCCCTGGCAGGCTGAGGAAGGCGATCAGGCTGGCGTACTGGTGGATCTCGCCGGTTGCCGGGTCGGTGCTCGCGGTGAAGCTGGCCGGGAACAACGCTGCCGTGATCAGCCCGGCCGCCCAGCTCAGCAACAGGATCCGGGCGGTGCGCGGGGGTTCGGCCCCGCTGGACAGCAGCGCCCCGAGCAGGGCCAGCGAGCCGATCGCGAGGGAGAGCACGCTGGCCTCCAGCATGCCGCCGCCGCGATCAGTGATGGCGTAGCTGGAGATGGTGTCCCGGATCGGGTCGTGCGAGCTGACGATGTGCAGGATGACCATGGTGAACGCGGCCCAGCCGATCGCGGCCGTCGAGGAGACCAGCCACGATCGCGTTCTGCCCGTCAGCTCCCCGGCAACCTCGGCTTCCCGCGCCCGCATGTCCCGCATAACGTTCAGCGTGGCGCAAACCGTGCCGGAGGTGATCCGGGGAACACCCTGAATCCACCCTGAGTGTGACCGCAGGGGTGGCGCTCAGCGGTTGAACTCGACGAGTACCAGTGCCTGGTCGTCGTGCCGCTTCGCGCGCGGCCAGCGACGCCCTTCCGGGTCACCCTCCTCCGCGGCGCGCACCTCGTCCAGCACCGCCCGCGGACCCTTGGCGCGGGCCAGCCGCAGCACCTCCGGCCAGTCGAAGAGGCGGTAGTCGTCCACGCCGACCGCCACCCCGTCGGTGGCCAGCAGCGCCGCCTCCAGCTCCGCCCGCGGCCAGCTGGCCCGGCGCGCCTGGTACGCGGCGGCCGGATCGGCCTCGGCGACCCAGAACCCGCCCTCGGTGTTGCGCAGCGCCCGCACCTCCGCGCCGGTACGCAGCCGCCCGGCTCCGCGTAGCCCGGTGATCCGGTCGTCGCTGAGTACCTCCGGTCCCCGCGGGCCGAACGCGACCACCGGGCTGTCGGCGAGCACGAGCGCGTCCACCGCCTCGGCCCGCCAGCGCAGGATGGTGACGGTGCTGGACGGCGCGTGGCCGGGGCGCAGCTCGTTGGCCGCGGCCACCTCGGTGATCGCGGTGGCGAGCAGCTCGCCGAGCTCGGCGCCTGGGTCCGCGCGCAACCCGGCGGCCAGCCGTTCGGTCAGCAGCCCGGCGTACCAGCCGCCGCTGGGCAGCAGCGGGCTCGGCGAGGTCGCGCCGTCCAGCAGCAGCACGGCATGGTCCAGCACCACCAGGTGGTCCTCGCTGGGGCGGGGGCTGCCGTCCGCACCAAGGCCGGGCCGTTCGGCCACCGAGATCTCGGGCACCAGCCGACAGTAGCTCCGTCAACTGGGGTTGACGTGCGCGGTGACGTCAACGTAAGTTGACGGGCATGAGTGAGGTAACCGATCTGGCCGCCATGGTCGGCGATCGTGATCCCCAGGTGGGGCTGCGCGCCGTCGCCGCGCTACGCAGGCTGCTCGAACAACTCGAGGCCGTGCAGGTGCGCAGCGCGCGGGTGCAGGGCTGGTCGTGGCAGGAGATCGCGACCGAGCTGGGCGTCAGCAGGCAAGCGGTGCACAAGAAGTACGGGAGGTAGGGGGATGTTCGAGCGGTTCACCCGCGACGCGCGGCAGGTGGTCATCGACGCACAGGCCGAGGCGGTCGAGCAGGAGGCACTCGAGATCGACACCACGCACCTGCTGCTCGGCCTGCTCGGACCGATGGAGGGGCTGCTGGCCGACCTCGGGGTGCGGCCGGAGCGGCTGCGCGCGGAGGTGCTGAAGGTGCGGCGCAGGGGCGGGATCACCGACACCGATGCGGCGGCGCTCGGCGAACTCGGCATCGACGTGGAGCAGATCGTCGACAGGGTGGAACGGGTGCACGGGGAGAACGCCCTGGCGGGCCGGGTGGTGGAGCCGAAGCGGCGCCGGTGGTTCGGCCAGCGCCCGCACCGGCCGTTCGCCACCGAGGCCAAGCACGCCCTGGAGCAGAGCCTGCGCGAGGCGCTCGACCTGCGGGACCGGCACATCGGCCCGGAGCACCTGCTGCTCGCGCTCGCCGCCCGGCCGGGCCCGGTTGCCGATGTGCTGGCCGCGTGCGGGGCGGACCACGTCACGCTGCGCAGGGCACTGACCCGTCGGCAGGCAGGTTGACCGGCCGTTCCCGCCAGGTCACCCTGCGCAGGAAGGCCTGCGTGAGCGGGCCGATGGCCAGCGCGTACAGCACGGTGCCCGCGCCGAGGGTGCCGCCAAGCAGCCAGCCGGCCGCGACCACCGTCAGCTCGATGCAGGTGCGGATCAGCCGGATCGACCGGCCGGTGCGCCTGCTCAGCCCGGTCATCAGCCCGTCCCGCGGGCCGGGTCCGAGCCGCGCGCCGACATAGGTCGCGGTGGCGAGGGCGTTCAGCAGCACGCCACCGAGCAGCAGGGACACCTGCCAGCCGAAGGCATGCTGCGGGGGCAGCACCAGCCTGGCGAGGTCGACGACCACCGCGATGATCACGATGTTGGCCACCGTGCCCACCCCGGGCCGTTGCCGCAGCGGTATCCACAGCAGCAGCGCGAGCACCGAGGCGAGCGCGGTGACCGTGCCGAAACTCAGCCCGGTCCGTTTCATCAGGCCCTCGTGCAGCACGTTCCACGGGTCGAGGCCGAGGCCCGCCCTGGTCATCAGCGCCATGCTGATCCCGTAGAGGATCAGGCCGCCCGCCAGCTGGGGTAGCCGGCGGGCGGGGGCGACGGACACGCGTACCGGATGCAGATCTGATTGAGCCACATCCGACACTATTCGCTCGATTGGCTGGCTTTGCCATAGCCAATACGCAACAATTGGACTGATGAATCAGCAGGTTCCGCCGGGCGGACGGATATCAGGGCCCAGATTGGCCTCGTTGTTGGGTGCCTGGCGTCGTGGTGGCTCGCGGCGCGGCGCCGGAGACCTCGCGGCGGCCGTGGAGCTACAGGTGCTGGACGGCCAGCTGCCGCTGGGCACCCGGCTGCCGGCGGAACGCGAGCTGGCCGAGGCGCTCGGCGTCAGCCGCACCCTGGTCGCGACGGCACTGGACCAGCTGCGCGCTGCTGGTGTCGTCGCCAGCAGGCGGGGCTCCGGGTCCTGGGTGACCGCGCCCGGTGGTGGCGGCCTGCCGCCCGCGCCGCGCTCCGGGGAGGACCTGATCGACCTGGCGCGGGCGGCGCCGCCCGCCGTGCCCGGCCTGCTGGCGGCCGTGGACGTGGCCCGCCGCGAGCTGTGCGCGGAGCTGACCGGGCACGGCTACACCGGCAGCGGCCTGCTGGTGCTGCGGGAGCGGATCGCGCAGCGGTACACCGCCCGTGGCCTGCCGACAACGCCTGGTCAGATCATGATCACCAATGGTGGTCACCACGGTTTCGTGCTGGCCCTGCGCATGCTGGTCGGTCCGGGGGACCGGGTGCTGGTGGAACAGCCGACCTACCCGAACGCGGTGGAGGCGATCCGGTCCGCCCACGGCGTCCCGGTGCCGGTCGGGGTGAACGGCGGGGTGGACGGTGGGGCGGACGAGGGCGCAGGCGGCTGGGACCTGGACGGATTGGAGGCGGCGCTGCGCCAGGCCGCCCCCCGGCTGGGCTACTTCATCGTGGACTTCCACAACCCGACCGGGCTGCGGCTGGACACCGAGGGCCGCAGGCGGCTGGGCGCCGCGCTGGCCCGCACCCGCACTCCGGTGGTGGTCGACGAGTGCCTCGCCGAGCTGGACCTGATGGGTGATCCGCTGGACGGTCCGGCCCCGCTCGGTGCCTTCGGCGGCGACTGGGTGATCAGCGTGGGCACCGCGGCCAAGACTCACTGGGGCGGGCTGCGGCTGGGCTGGCTGCGTGCCTCGGAGGAGCTGATCTCCCGGGTGCAGGCCACCCGCTACGCGCTGGACCTGGGGTCGCCGGTGTTCGAGCAGCTGGTGCTGGCCGAGCTGCTCGCCGACCCCGAGCCGATGCTGCGGCGACGCAGGGAGGAACTGCGCACGCAGCGGGACGAGCTGGCCGCCGCGGTGCGCCGGGAATGCCCGGACTGGACCTTCCTGCTGCCCGGCGGCGGACTGTCCCTGTGGTGCCGGCTGCCCGAGCGGATGAGCACCCGGCTGGCGGTGGCCGCCGGTAACCACGGTGTCCAGGTGGTGCCGGGCTCCCGGTTCGCTGCGCACGGCGGGCTGGAGAGCTGGTTGCGGTTGCCGTACACCCAGCCAGCGGACCGCCTGTGGGACGCGGTCCGCAGGCTGAGCGCGGCGGCGAGCTCGTTGCGGGCCGGTGGCGAGCCGGGCCCTGGCTGGGACGTACCGGTGGCCTAGCGCAGGCTCGGGCGCTGGTTCAGGCGCGGGCGCCGCCGAACGCGAAACAGCCGGCGCGCTGGACCAGCGAGCCCGTCGCTCCAGGGAGGTGGGACGGCGGTGTGGTCCAGCGCACCGGCTGTACGCCGCGGCGGCTTCCCGGCATAGCCCCTCGACACCCCGGGGGCCGCCAGCGGTTCAGGCGCGCATCGAGCCAGGGCTCCCGCTCGGCGCGGTGAGCAGGAGCCCGCGATGAGCGCCCGGTGTAGGTCCCGGCGTCGCGGGGGCAACGCGACGCCGGGACCGGCTCCCGATCCGGCCGGGCGCGGTCGGCCGATCGGGAAGACGAGTGTTCATGGATCCGATCCCTCGAGGTTTCGCGCAGGAGTGGGAAACCGAAGAAGTTGATCTTGATTTGGACGTGGCTCACCCCGCTGAGGGGGTGCCGGTCAGTCCGGGAAGGCCGGTGGCAGCGCGGCTTCCTTGCCGGTGCCGCCCGCGTCGTGATCCCGGCTGCTGCCGAGCAGCTGGAGCTGGGTGGTGCCCGCGGTCGAAGCCAGCACCGCCAGCGGCTGTCTGCTACCGCCGGAGTGATCGTGTGAAGAGGTGAAATTGCAGGTGGGGCCCGCAGGGGTGACGGGGGCCGCTGGGGAGCGGGTGGGATCCGATCCACCGCCGGAACCGCCGCCGGCCCGGGTGCCGGAGTCCGGAACGCTGCTTGCCGGGCCGGCGCCGTCCCAGGCCAGGGGCGCCCGCTGCTCGTGCCGCCCGGGATCGGCCGGTGCGGGAGGCGTCTCGGTGTGCGGTTCCGGGGTCCTTTCCTGGTGCGCCGGTGCCGGGGCGGCTTGCTCCGGCTGGACGGCGGGATCGGGCTCGCCGCGCGGCTGCCTGGCACCGTCCTGGCCGGGACGGACGTCGTCCTGGCCGAGGTCGGGCAGCAGCGAGGGAATGTCGGGAACCGGCAGGATCGACGGTTGCTCGCACTGACCCGCGATGGGTTCGAGGATCACGTCCACGGTGTGCACCAGGCCGCCGACGGTGTTGCCGAGCCCGCCGACCAGGCCTTTGGTGAGTCCACCGACCAGGCCGACCAGGCCGCCGCCATGCTGCGGCCGGGCCCGCGGCGCCTCGGTCGCAGGGCGGGTGGCGTGCTCGAGCTGCGCGGCCTTCGTCGCGACTCCCGTGGCGTGGGACTTGGCGTGGGACTTGGCGACAGCCGGGGCCGGGGCCACGGATTTCACGGATTTCACGGACTTGGCCGACTTCACCGACTTGGCCGGCTCTACCGACTCGTTCGATTCCGCCGGATCCGCCGCGACCTGCCGGGACTTCTCCGGGGCGGCGGGCCTGCCGGTGGTGCTGGACTCCGGCGCCGGTGTGCTGCTCCACGTGGAGCTGGGCGGGGGTGCTTCGGTCGTCTCGGGGATGTCCGACGTCCTGGACGGACCTGGTTCCGCCGACTTCCGGGGGGCTTCCGGGGAGGCGGTGGTCGCGCTGCTCCCGCTACCGCCGTCCTTGGCGGGGAGCTCCTCGGCGGCGACGCCCGAGCCGAGCGCGCCGATCAGCAGCCATCCCGCGGCGGAGCAGCCCGCGGCGACCAGCAACCGCACCACGACACGTGGTGCCGCGGCGCCGGGCTGGGGCACCGATCCAGTGCCGCGCATCGCCACCACCACCGTCCGGGCCTCGGCTCACCTGATCGTCAGCCGATCTTGTCTGGTCTCATCTGGCCAGGCCGCAGTTCCCCCTGAGGCTGCGTTATTTCTAGCATCGGTGGGGAGTGTTTCACCTCGATCGCGTTCGATCCACCCCGTACGGCGGAACGGACTTACCGGCTTCGGTGGCATCGGGCGCCGAGTTGATCACTGAGTGTTTACAAAAGCGCTGGTCAACCGGGGTGGGACGACACCGAGAAGTGCCACCTCCGCGCGCCGGGCTGGTGATCACCCGAGCTTGTGCAGCCGGTCGACGGCCTCTTCCAGGACATCATCCTGCTTGCAGAATGCGAAGCGCAGCACGTGTTTCCACTCGTCCGGATGATCAGTGAACACGTGCACCGGTACCGCGGCCACCCCGATCCGTTCCGGCAACTGCCAGGCCAGCTCGGCGGCATCGGTAAAGCCGAGCGGGCGGACATCGGCGCAGACGAAGTAGGTGCCCGCGCTCGGCCGGACGGCGAACCCGGCCGCGGCGAGGCCGGCCGAGAGCCGGTCCCGCTTGCCGGCCAGGCTGGTACGCAGCTGTTCCACCCAGTCCAGCTCGTGCTCGAGCGCGTGTGCCACCGCGGGCTGCAGCGGCCCGCCGGAGACGAAGGTGAGGAACTGTTTGGCCGCCCTGACCGCGCCGACCAGCTCCGGCCGCGCGCATACCCAGCCGATCTTCCAGCCGGTGCAGTTGAACGTCTTGCCCGCGCTGGAGATGGACACCGTGCGCTCGGCCATACCGGGCAGGGTGGCCAGCGGGATGTGCTCGGCATCGTCGTAGACCAGGTGCTCGTACACCTCGTCGGTGATGGCGATCAGGTCGTGTTCCGTGCAGACCTCGGCGATCGCGGCCAGCTCGGCCCTGGTGAACACAGTGCCGGTCGGGTTGTGCGGGGAGTTCACCAGGATCGCCCTGGTGCGCGGGGTGACCGCGGCCCGCAGCGCCGCCGGGTCCATGGCGAACCGGCCGCCGTCCGAGGCCAGCGGCACCGCACGCCTGCTCGCCCCGGCCATCGCCACCGCGGCGGCGTAGGAGTCGTAGTACGGCTCGATGACCAGCACCTCGTCCCCGGGCTCGGTGAGCGCGAGCAGGCTCGCCGCGATCGCCTCGGTGGCCCCGGTGGTGACCAGGATCTCGCTGTCCGGGTCGAACTCGAGGCCGTAGCGGGCACGGTGCCGGGCGATGGCGGCCCGCAGCTCGGGCCTTCCCGGGCCGGGCGGGTACTGGTTGGCGCCGCTGACCAGCGCGTTCTTCGCCGCGTCCAGCATGGCGGCAGGCCCGTCGGTGTCCGGGAAGCCCTGGCCGAGGTTGACCGCACCGGTACGCGCGGCCAGCGCCGTCATCTCCGCGAAGATGGTCGAGGTGAACGGCCGCAGGCGGGGGACGAGAACGGGTTCGCGCATGATGAGCGATCCTCGCGGACAATGACCTCGTGAAGCAACTGACGGTGGGCGAGACCTGGCAACCCGCCGACCCGCCCGGCGGCCTCGCCGCCGAGGAAAGCAAGCGTCGTGGCCTGCGCAGGATGAAGCTGGTCGCGTTGTCCTTCCTGCTCGGTGCGCTGGTGATCTTCCTGCTGACCAGCTGGGCGCAGGCCGCTGGCTGGCCGGGCTGGGTGGGATACCTGCGGGCGGCGGCGGAGGCGGGGATGGTCGGCGCACTCGCCGACTGGTTCGCGGTCACCGCCCTGTTCCGGCATCCGCTGCGGCTGCCGATCCCGCACACCGCGATCATCCCGAACAAGAAGGACGCCCTTGGCAGCAGCCTCGGCGACTTCGTCGGCAAGAACTTCCTCTCCGAGCAGGTGGTGCGGGACAAGCTGCGCCGGGTGGAGATCTCCCGGCGGCTCGGCGGCTGGCTGGCCCAGCCCGCGAACGCCGAGCGGGTGACGGCCGAGCTGGCCACGGTGGTCCGCGGCGCGATCACCGTGCTGCGGGACGAGGACGTGCAGGCGGTGATGGAGCAGGCCGTGGCCCGCCGGATCATCGACCGCCCGTGGGGGCCGCCGCTCGGCAAGCTGCTGGACCAGGTGTTCAGCGACGGGGCTCATCACAAGCTGGTCGACCTGGTGTGTGACCGGGCCTACGAGTGGGTCCGGGACAACCACCAGACGGTGCTGCGGGTGGTGTCGGACCGGGCGCCGACCTGGTCGCCGAAGTTCGTGGACTCGATGCTCGCGGACAAGGTGTACGGCGAGGTGCTTTCCTTCTCCTGGGCGGTCAAGACCGACGTGAACCACCCGATGCGGATCGCGCTGGACAAGTTCCTCGCCGAGTTCGCCACGGACCTGCAACACGACCCGGAGACGATGGCCCGCGCCGAGCAGGTCAAGCAGCAGGTGATCGAGCACCCCGAGGTGCAGAAGCTGATCGGCTCGGCCTGGTCCACCGCGAAGGACCTGTTGCTCACCGCGGCCGAGGATCCATCGAGCGAGCTGCGCACCAGGGTGCGCGCGGGCCTGCGGGTCCTCGGCGAGCGGCTCGGCGGGCAGGACTCCCTCGGCTCGAAGGTGGACCGCTGGGTGGAGGACGCCGCGGCGCACGTGGTGCTCAACTACTCGGCCGAGATCACCACGATCATCAGCGACACGGTGGAGCGCTGGGACGCCACCGAGACCTCCCGCAGGATCGAACTCCAGGTTGGCCGCGACCTGCAGTTCATCCGGATCAACGGCACGGTCGTGGGCGCACTGGCCGGACTGGCCATCTACACCGTCGCGCACAACCTGTTCTGACTCTTCTGGGTAGAGACGTCACCCTTCCGGCGGTAGCCCTACGGAGTTATCCACATCCCTGGGTGTTATCCACAGTCGCCCTGTGGATACAGCTGTGGACGTTATGGCCGTCCGGCGGTTCAGTCCCCGGCTCGGGCCGCGCGCTCGCGCCAGCTGCGGGCCTTCTCCCTGTTCCCGCACAGCCGCATGGAGCACCAGGTACGGGAGCGGTTGCGGGACTGGTCGAAGAAGGCGCAGCGGCAGTCGTCGGCCGGGCAGATCTTCACCCGTTCCCACTGGCCGAGTACGGCCAGCCGGGCGGCGGCCGCCAGTACCGCGCCCACGACGGTGCCCGCCACCAGTTCCGGGGCGCCTGCGCGGAGCTCGACCCGCACGGAGGCGCCTGCCGGGTCCGCAGGAAGGTCCGGATCGCCGACCGCGGCCCGCAGCGCGTCCCGTGCCTGCCTGGCAGGCGCGAGGGGATCGGCCGTGCGGCCGCGCTGCTCGGCCCATGCCCGCCAGGACTCCGCCGTGCGCAGCACGTCGGTGTCGTGCTCGACGTCGACCGTGTTGAGGAAGTCGAGCACGAGGGACACATCGGAGGGCTCGGCCGCCTGCGGGGACATCTTTTCACTGTAAGTCAGCCGGGTTGCGCCGGAGCTCAATAACTAGCATTATCAATTAGGTGGTTATTCCCGATCGGCAAGGAGTCCTGGATGAGCGCCCCCGGCACGACCGCGGTACCCACCTTCGGCTCGGTGGTCCTGGACTGCCCTGACCCCGCCGCACTCGCCGCCTTCTACGCCGCCCTGCTGGACTGGCCCGCCGCGCGGGGGCAGGAGGGCTGGTACACGCTGACCAACCCGGCGGGTGGCCCGAAGCTCGAGTTCCAGCGGGTCGCGGACTACCGGCCCCCGGAATGGCCGTCCCAGACCGGTCCGCAGCAGTTCCACCTCGACCTGACCGTGCCCGACCTCGCCGCGGCGCACGAGCGCGCGATCCGGCTCGGCGCCACGGTGCTGGACACCGAGCACAAGTCGTTCTGGGTGTACGCCGACCCGGCCGGGCATCCGTTCTGCCTGTGCGCCTGCTGAAGGTCAGAACTTCGGCAGCGCCAGCGGGGCGGAAACGGCGGCCGGGTCGTGGAAGGCGAACTCCGTGCCCTCGGCGCGGAACAGCTCCGCGTACTTCGCCACCCGCTCCGGATCGAGCCGCACCCCGAGCCCCGGCCCTTCCGGCACCGTGACCTTTCCATCCACAGTG